>NZ_PCQI01000004.1:0-478152 GCF_002980075.1 Pseudomonas sp. MYb13
TTTGTGGGGTGGGTATGGCTGAAATCGCCATCGCTGGCCAGCCAGCGCCTGCAGTGGGATCGGGGTGTATTCGCAGCCGGCGCTTTGCCGCAAGAACAATTTCTTGCGGCGAACAAGATCCTACTAACGAAGTTGTTATCCGTTAGAGCAACCGTTGCCCATGACATGGTAATTAAGAATATGGCGCTGGCCGTGCGAATCTTCATATTCCATCTTGACCGGTACAACTTCGCATACTTCTGGGATGTTACTCATGGACACGACTTTGGCGACGTCCAGGTGGGTGCTGTAAGTGTAGTCCTCAACGATCGGTGTGTTCCGGCTAGCTACGTCAGTCGGGGCTTCGTCGGCCAGGGCGGCGGTTGCGCACAAGCTGCTGAGGGCCATAACTACTAAAGCTTTCATTTCTCTATTTACCTTATTTAGGTCGAATGGGGTCACGGGGCCCTTGTGAGGCCGCGTGTGTAACTTAAGAGTTGGGAAGTTCAGATTAACGTTGCCTTCGTGGGGGCGGTTGCGTTGTTAATCACAGTGCCGTGTTGGCGGAGTTGATTTTAGGCCCCCAGGTTATATTCATATACCCGTACTTTTGATAAACACTATTGGCGGTTTTTGTAACAATCCCGTGGTAAAGCTTTTTTCACACAGGCGCAATCCGCCACGGTCCGCGGGCTAGAGCTGCACAGGGGCATATCAGGGTAATTTGTAGGGGCTTGTTACTACCATCGTCGAATGGTTCTATAGGCCCGCCCCGGCTACAACAGGGCATACAAAAACAACTATGTCACCGAGGTAAGAAAGATGAGTGCGGCTTCCCTGTACCCCGTTCGCCCCGAAGTAGCAGCCAACACGCTGACCGACGAGGCGACCTACAAGGCCATGTACCAGCAGTCGGTGGTCAACCCCGATGGCTTCTGGCGCGAGCAAGCCAAGCGCCTCGACTGGATCAAGCCTTTCACCACGGTGAAGCAGACCTCGTTCGACGATCACCATGTCGACATCAAGTGGTTCGCCGATGGCACCCTGAACGTTTCCTACAACTGCCTGGACCGTCATCTCGCCGAGCGCGGCGACCAGGCGGCAATCATCTGGGAGGGCGACGACCCTTCCGAGAGCCGCACCATCACCTACCGCGAGCTGCATGAAGAAGTCTGCAAGTTCGCCAACGCCCTGCGTGGCCAGGATGTGCACCGCGGCGACGTGGTGACTATCTATATGCCGATGATCCCCGAAGCCGTGGTTGCCATGCTGGCCTGTACCCGCATCGGTGCGATCCACTCCGTGGTGTTTGGCGGGTTCTCGCCGGAGGCCCTGGCCGGTCGTATCATCGACTGTAAGTCGAAGGTGGTGATCACTGCCGACGAAGGTATCCGTGCCGGTAAGAAAATTTCACTCAAGGCCAACGTCGACGACGCCCTGACCAACCCGGAAACCAGCAGCATCCAGAAGGTCATCGTGTGCAAGCGCACCAATGGCCAGATCAAGTGGAACCAGCATCGCGACATCTGGTACGAAGACCTGATGAAAGTGGCGGGCACCGTGTGTGCGCCCAAGGAGATGGGCGCCGAAGAAGCGCTGTTCATCCTCTACACCTCCGGTTCCACCGGCAAGCCCAAGGGCGTGCAGCACACCACCGGCGGCTACCTGCTGTACGCAGCCCTGACCCACGAGCGCGTGTTCGACTACCGCCCTGGCGAAATCTACTGGTGCACCGCCGACGTCGGCTGGGTCACTGGCCACACCTATATCGTCTACGGCCCGCTGGCCAATGGCGCGACCACGCTGCTGTTCGAAGGCGTGCCTAACTACCCGGACATCACCCGGGTGGCGAAGATCGTCGACAAGCACAAGGTCAATATCCTCTACACCGCGCCGACCGCGATCCGCGCGATGATGGCTTCCGGCACCGCTGCCGTGGAAGGCGCCGATGGCAGCAGCCTGCGCTTGCTGGGTTCGGTGGGCGAGCCGATCAACCCGGAAGCCTGGGACTGGTACTACAAGAATGTCGGCCAATCCCGTTGCCCGATTGTCGACACCTGGTGGCAGACCGAAACCGGCGGCAACATGATGAGCCCGCTGCCGGGCGCCCATGCGCTCAAGCCGGGCTCGGCGGCACGGCCGTTCTTTGGTGTGGTGCCGGCGCTGGTGGATAACCTCGGCAACCTGATCGAAGGCGCCGCCGAAGGTAACCTGGTGATCCTCGATTCGTGGCCAGGCCAGGCACGTACGTTGTACGGCGATCATGACCGTTTCGTCGATACCTACTTCAAGACCTTCCGCGGCATGTACTTCACCGGTGACGGTGCGCGTCGCGACGAGGACGGTTACTACTGGATCACGGGTCGCGTGGACGACGTGTTGAACGTGTCCGGCCACCGCATGGGCACTGCCGAGATCGAGAGCGCCATGGTCGCCCACCCGAAAGTCGCCGAGGCGGCGGTGGTGGGTGTGCCGCACGACATCAAGGGGCAGGGCATCTATGTGTATGTCACCCTCAAAAATGGCGAAGAGCCGAACGAAGCATTGCGCCTGGAGTTGAAAAACTGGGTGCGCAAGGAGATCGGGCCGATTGCTTCGCCGGACGTGATCCAGTGGGCGCCGGGCTTGCCGAAGACGCGCTCGGGGAAAATCATGCGGCGTATCCTGCGCAAGATTGCCACGGCCGAGTACGACGGGTTGGGCGATATTTCCACCCTGGCGGACCCAGGCGTGGTCGCGCATTTGATTGAGACGCACAAGACCATGAACGTCGCTTAAGCGCCGTTGTGGCAGCAGGAAGCCCCACCCGGTGAATACCGGGTGGGGCTTTTTTGTGGGCGCCAGTCGGGTGTCTCTGACAACACCGGATCAAGGTGGGAGCTGGCTTGCCTGCAATGAGGGTGTGTCAGGCGAAGGTGGGTTGGCTGACAGGCCGCTGTCGCAGGCAAGCCAGTTCCCACAGGTTGAACGCACTTCAAGCTAAGCTTGGTGCTCCTACAGATCTGCATAAACGCCAGGCCAATAAATATCGGCTTCTCTTGTAGGAGGTTTCTGAATGTTACCGGCTGGCACAAATGTGTAACCCGGTGCTCGAACATGAGGCAAAGCGCTACGCCCGCGCCCCGAAAAGCCGCGTTTTAGACACCCCAGGAAATAAGATTAAACGCCAGACTTGCCGTGCTAGAAGGGTTTGCGAATAATAGGCCCGCAATTTGCAGCGTCTACAGGTTTAATGTCTTTTGTCTCTGCATAAAATCCAGAGGCTGTCAATGAGCTGGAACCGCTTTCTCGGTGCTTCTGTAAATTGTTGTCGCATTGAGGAAATATCGGCTTCCGGCCTGTCGTTAGAATGCCGATCACTCGCTCGTCGTCTCCAGTGTGTAACTGGTGTGGGACGCAGCACCGCAATTCGGTTTCCCTTACGCCGCATCGTGGGCCATGGCTCATACTGCTGTTTTGCCCTATACCGATGGAGTCCCAAGATGAAGAAACTCGTGCTGTTGGGCGCCCTGGCGCTGTCCGTGCTGTCCATGCAGGCTTTCGCTGAAGGCAAGCCTCTGAAAATTGGTATCGAAGCGGCTTACCCTCCGTTTGCCTCTAAAGCACCCGATGGCAGCATCGTCGGTTTTGACTATGACATCGGCAACGCCCTGTGCAAGCAGATGGACGTGAAGTGCACCTGGGTCGAGCAGGAGTTCGATGGCCTGATCCCGGCGCTGAAAGTGCGCAAGATCGATGCGATCCTGTCGTCCATGTCGATCACGGAAGACCGCAAGAAGTCCGTGGACTTCACCAACCGCTACTACCTGAGCCCAGCGCGCCTGGTGTTGAAGGAAGGCACCACCGTCAGCGACAGCCTGGATGAATTGAAAGGCAAGAAGATCGGTGTACAGCGCGGTTCGATCCACGACCGTTTTGCCAAGGAAGTATTGGCTCCAAAAGGCGCCACCATCGTTCCTTACGGCACCCAGAACGAAATCTACCTGGATGTTGAAGCCGGTCGCCTGGACGGTACCGTGGCAGACGCCACCCTGCTGCAGGACGGTTTCCTGAAGACCGACGCTGGCAAAGGCTACGCGTTCGTCGGCCCGTCCTTCACCGAGGCCAAATACTTCGGCGACGGCATAGGCATCGCGGTACGCAAGGGCGACAAGGAAAACCTGGACCGCATCAATGCCGCCATTGCCGCGATCCGCGCCAACGGCGAGTACAAGAAGATCCAGGACAAGTACTTCGACTTCGATATTTACGGCGCTGACGCCAAGTAAATCGTCGCAGCTGTCTGTCCTAAATGGCGCAAGCAACAGAATTCCTGAGGTTTGCGCCATTTTTTCATCCCCCTTTTCGAGGACCTGAATCATGTTGAAAGGCTACGGGGCCGTCATCCTCGATGGCGCATGGTTGACGCTTCAGCTCGCCTTGTCGTCCATGGCCTTGGCCATTGTTCTGGGTCTGATCGGGGTCGCGTTACGCCTGTCGCCGGTGCGCTGGCTGGCCTGGCTGGGTGACTTGTACTCCACGGTGATCCGCGGGATCCCCGACCTGGTGCTGATACTGCTGATTTTCTACGGTGGCCAGGACCTGCTCAACCGCGTCGCGCCGATGCTCGGCTATGACGACTATATCGACTTGAACCCCTTGGCCGCCGGTATCGGCACCCTGGGTTTCATCTTTGGCGCCTACCTGTCGGAAACCTTCCGTGGCGCCTTCATGGCCATTCCCAAGGGCCAGGCCGAGGCCGGCCTTGCGTATGGCATGAGCAGTTTCCAGGTGTTTTTCCGGGTGATGGTGCCGCAGATGATTCGGCTGGCGATCCCCGGGTTTACCAACAACTGGCTGGTCCTCACCAAGGCCACGGCACTGATCTCGGTGGTGGGCCTGCAAGACATGATGTTCAAGGCCAAGCAGGCGGCAGACGCCACTCGCGAGCCTTTTACCTTCTTCCTCGCAGTGGCGGCGATGTACCTGGTGATTACCAGCGTGTCGTTGCTGGCCCTGCGTCATCTTGAGAAGCGCTACTCGGTAGGCGTAAGGGCGGCTGATCTATGATCTTCGACTACAACGTCATCTGGGAGGCCATGCCGCTGTACCTTGGCGGCCTGCTGACCACCCTGAAACTGCTCGCCATCTCGCTGTTCTTCGGCTTGCTCGCCGCCTTGCCCCTGGGCCTGATGCGTGTGTCCAAGCAGCCGATCGTCAACGGTGTGGCCTGGCTCTACACCTACGTGATCCGTGGCACGCCGATGCTGGTGCAGCTGTTCTTGATCTACTACGGCCTGGCCCAGTTCGAGGCGGTGCGCGAGAGTTTCCTCTGGCCAATGCTGTCCAGTGCCACCTTCTGTGCGTGCCTGGCGTTTGCGATCAACACCAGTGCCTACACCGCAGAGATCATTGCCGGCAGCCTCAAGGCCACGCCCAATGGCGAGATCGAAGCCGCCAAGGCCATGGGCATGTCGCGCTACAAGCTGTATCGCCGCATCCTGCTGCCCTCGGCCCTGCGCCGTGCGCTGCCGCAGTACAGCAACGAAGTGATCATGATGCTGCAGACCACCAGCTTGGCGTCCATCGTTACCCTGATCGACATCACCGGTGCCGCCCGCACGGTGAACGCGCAGTTCTACCTGCCGTTCGAAGCCTATATCACCGCCGGCGCGTTCTACTTGTGCCTGACCTTCATCCTGGTGCGCCTGTTCAAGTTGGCCGAGCGCCGCTGGCTGAGCTACCTGGCTCCACGGAAGCACTGATATGGAACGTATCGATCACCGGTTGCCCTGGGGTCACCTGGGCTGCGAGCGCCAGCTGAGCGTGTTCCGTTTCGGCAAGGGCGAGCGCAAGGCCTATATCCAGGCCAGCCTGCACGCCGACGAATTGCCGGGCATGCGCGCCGCCTGGGAGCTGAAAAAGCGCCTCACCGAACTGGAACAACAAGGCGCCCTCAACGGCGTGATCGAGCTGGTGCCGGTGGCCAACCCGATGGGCCTGGGCCAGCTGTTGCAAGGCAGCCACCAGGGACGTTTCGAGGTGGGCAGCGGCAAGAACTTCAACCGTGACTTCGTTGAGTTGAGCGAGCCGGTGGCCGAGTTGCTTAAAGGCAAGCTGGGCGATGATCCTCATGCCAACGTGCGCATGATCCGCCAGGCGATGAGCGATGCGCTCAACGCGTTACCCGAGCCGAGCAGCCAGTTGCAAGGCATGCAGCGCATCTTGCTGAGCCACGCCTGCACCGCCGATGTGGTGCTGGACCTGCATTGCGATGCCGAAGCCGCGCTGCACATGTACGCCCTGCCGCAGCACTGGCCGCAGTGGCGCTCGCTGTCGGCGCACCTGAATGTGAAGGTCGGCCTGCTGGCGGAAGACTCCGGCGGCAGTTCGTTCGATGAAGCCTGTTCGTTGCCGTGGTTGCGCTTGTCCCAGGCGTTCCCTGAGGCGCAGATCCCGCTGGCCTGCCTGGCGACGACGCTTGAGCTGGGTGGCCAGGCCGATACCGGCCGCGACGAGGCGGTCTTCCACGCCGAAGGCATCCTCGCGTTCCTCGCCGAGCAGGGCTTGATCAAGGGTGAATGGCCCGCGCCGCAATACGAGCCTTGTGAAGGCGTGCCGTTTGAAGGCACCGAACTGTTGTTCGCGCCCCATGCAGGGGTGATCAGTTACCTGCGTAAAGCCGGTGAATGGGTCGAGAAAGGCGAGCCGATTTTTGAAGTGATTGACCCCCTGGAAGACCGCGTGAGTACGATTTGCGCGGGCACCTCGGGGGTGTTGTTTGCCGTTGAACGGCTACGTTATGCCCAAGCGGGTTTCTGGCTGGCCAAGGTGGCGGGGCGCGAAGCGCTGCGTCACGGGCGCTTGCTCAACGACTGACCACCTGTTTTTGTGAGAACCGACCGCATGTACAAACTTGAAGTCCAAGACCTGCATAAACGCTATGGCAGTCATGAAGTGCTCAAAGGTGTGTCCCTGGCCGCCGCGGCCGGTGATGTGATCAGCATCATCGGTTCCAGTGGCTCGGGCAAAAGTACCTTTTTGCGCTGCATCAACCTGCTGGAGCAACCCCACGCCGGCAAGATCCTGCTCAACAACGAAGAGCTGAAGCTGGTGACCAACAAGGACGGCGCCATGAAGGCCGCCGACCCCAAGCAGCTGCAGCGCATGCGTTCGCGCCTGTCCATGGTGTTCCAGCATTTCAACCTGTGGTCGCACATGACCGCGCTTGAAAACGTGATGGAAGCGCCGGTGCATGTGCTGGGCGTATCGAAGAAAGAAGCCCGCGAAAAGGCTGAGCACTACCTGGCCAAGGTCGGCGTGGGGCATCGCAAGGATGCGTTCCCTGGCCACATGTCTGGCGGCGAGCAGCAACGCGTGGCCATTGCCCGCGCCCTGGCGATGGAACCGGAGGTGATGCTGTTCGACGAACCCACCTCGGCCCTCGACCCGGAACTGGTCGGTGAAGTGCTCAAGGTGATGCAGGACCTGGCCCAGGAAGGCCGCACCATGGTGGTGGTGACCCACGAAATGGGCTTCGCCCGTGAAGTGTCGAACCAGTTGGTGTTTCTGCACAAAGGTATCGTCGAAGAGCGCGGCAACCCGCGTGAAGTGCTGGTGAACCC
Organism: Pseudomonas sp. MYb13; assembly: GCF_002980075.1. NCBI lineage: Bacteria > Pseudomonadati > Pseudomonadota > Gammaproteobacteria > Pseudomonadales > Pseudomonadaceae > Pseudomonas > Pseudomonas sp. MYb13. The sequence continues at coordinate 7,584 of NZ_PCQI01000004.1, forward strand.
ACAATCGGAGCGCTTGCAGCAGTTCCTGTCGGGCAGCCTGAAATAACCAAGACTGCTTTTGCGCACCGAGTTAGTGCATGCTTGGCAGTCTTGAGGTGGGTCACGTTCCCCCGTGGGCGCTGGCTTGCCTGCGATGGCGGCGTGTCTGCACCACAGATGCAAGCTGGCCCACCTATCGCAGGCAAGCCAGCTCCGACATTGGATCTCCACATGTTTTGAGATTTGTGTTGGTTTCCGGGCTAGCATTGGCCCTTGTCTTCATTACTGTTACAGGCTTCGGATAGCACTCCATGACCGCCCATAAAATTGGTTTCCTGATTTGGCCCAGCACAAAAGCACTGACGCTTGCGCTGGCTGAGGAGGCCTTGCGCGTTGCTCAGCGGGTGCATCCGGACGTGGTCTACGAACTGTCGTTCCTGCAGGCCGAGCCGCACACCGAAGGTGCCTGGCAACTGCCGGGCGAGCCGTGGGCCGGCAAGCTCGAAGGTTTCCAGAAACTGTTCCTGCTGGCGGACGAGCCCCCGACCGTCATCGCCTCGCAACTGAGCTCAGCGCTCAAGCAGCTCGTGCGTGCCGGGTGCGTGATCGGCGGCCTGTCGGCGGGCGTGTACCCGCTGGCGCAGCTTGGTTTGCTCGACGGCTACCGCGCCGCCGTGCACTGGCGCTGGCAGGATGATTTCGCCGAGCGCTTCCCCAAGGTCATCGCCACCAGCCATCTGTTCGACTGGGACCGCGACCGCCTGACCGCCTGCGGTGGCATGTCGGTACTCGACCTGCTGCTGGCCGTACTGGCCCGTGACCACGGTGCCGAACTGGCCGGTGCGGTCTCCGAGGAGCTGGTGGTGGAACGCATCCGCGAAGGCGGCGAGCGCCAGCGCATCCCGCTGCAGAATCGCCTGGGTTCCAGTCATCCCAAGCTGACCCAGGCCGTGCTGTTGATGGAAGCCAACATCGAAGAGCCGCTGACCACCGACGAGATCGCCCAACACGTGTGCGTGTCGCGACGACAACTGGAACGTATCTTCAAGCAATACCTCAACCGCGTCCCCAGCCAGTACTACCTGGAACTGCGCCTGAACAAGGCGCGCCAGATGCTCATGCAAACCAGCAAGTCGATCATCCAGATCGGCCTGTCGTGTGGCTTCTCCTCGGGGCCGCACTTCTCCAGCGCCTACCGCAACTTCTTCGGCGCGACCCCGCGTGAAGACCGCAACCAGCGGCGCAGCAGCAGCCCCTTCGAGTTGTCGTCGGTGCCGTCCGAGCGCGGCTGACTTTTGCGCCGATGGGTTACTCCTCCATGGGCTCCGGCGTGACCGGCCTTATCAGCGGAGTCCCCGTCACATCTCGACGAGCAGCCTCGACCGCCAAGTCGTTACCCGTGTGCAGGTAATACTGCCTGAGGTGGTCGAGGCTTTGCGCCGACCATGGGTTGCCGCTGAAGTCCGATTCGTGGTCGAGCTCCGTGGCCAGCTCCGTCAGGGCGGCGGGCAGCGCCTCGATCCGGTTGTCGCTCAGGTCGAGGGTGCGCAGCTCACGCAGGGTGAACAGTCCCTGCGGCGTTTCGGTGATGGCGGTGTCTTGCAGGTACAGTGATTCCAGTGCGTTCAAGTGGCTGACGTCTGGCGTGAGGCCCAACGGGTTTTCGCTCAAATCCAGGTAGGCCAGGTTATTCATCCCGGTCAAGGCGTTGACGCTAGCGGGCGTCAACCGGACGGCGGACTCGGTCAGGCTCAGGGTGCTCAGCCGTGGGAGGGTGAACACCGTGGGGGGAATCTCGCCCAGATTGAATTTTGAGATGACCAGGCTCCTGAGTCCGGGCAGGCTTTTGAGCAGTCCATCGAGCCCGCCGGTGCCACCGTCACCGTCCAGTTCGAGTGACGACACGTGGTCAAGGCGTGCGCTCAAGTGCGGCAGGTCGCCCAGGATGCCGGTGCCAAAGGTCAGCTTGTGCGTGGGTTCGGGGCTGTCGTGTTCCTCATCCAGATCGGTTTCGCGGCGCCAGGCGTCTTCCAGCAGCGTCTTGAAGCTGTGGCGATTGAGTTGTTCCTGCGCCCGGGTTTGTTCATCCAATGGCACATCGCGGAGTGGGTGCCGTTGCGGAACATTCAGCGCCCATTCCTGAAGGTCGCTGCGCAGTGTTGCGTATTCGGCGTCAAGGCGATCGAGGGCCGGGCCTGTTGCGTCCAGGTCTCCCGGCAACGTGAAGAAAAACTGGTTGGCCTCAGCGGTGACGAACGTCGGGTATAGCGCCTTGATCCGGTTCTGCAGGTCGGTGGGGGCGTCGGCCTGGAAGAATTCGCCGGTGCGCAGGCAATAGTGTTTGATCTGCAGCAACGCTGATCGGGACAGCGGGTTGCGGGAGAGATCATAGGCACCGGCGACGCTCGCCGAGAGCGTGAACGCCGCGTCGGGAATCTCGGTGATCGCGTTACCGCTCAGGTTTACGCTGTCGCGCTGGACGGCGGTCAATAGGCTGTCGGGTATGTCCGCCAGGCCGGTTGCTTCAAGGTTTATGTGGGCAAGCTTGGGCAGTTTGCCAAAGTCCGGCATCCGGCCCAGCGGGTTATGGCTGAGGTCCAGTCGCACCAGGTTGCCCAGGGTGGCCAGCGACGCCGCACGCTCGGCGGACAGCGTGAGGCTGCAATGGGTCACGCGCAATGCCGAGAGTTGTGGCAGATCGAATACCGAGGCGGGAATATCGCCCAGCTTATAACCCTCGATAGACAGGCGGTTGAGCGCCGGAAACCCTTTGAAAAAAGGCGCCGATTGCAGCGGGAATGGGTCTCCCGCGCCCAGCAGCTGCAGTGAAGACACATGGCTGAACTCGGCGTTGAGCGGTGGGAACTCACCGCTGAAGGGCTGTGCATTCTCAAGGGTGTAAGTGGCGGTGGTCCGCGCAGCGTCGTCATCCAGTGGGCTTTCCCGGCGCCAGCACGCCTGGAGTGCGTGCTTGAATGTGTGCCTTCGGGTTTGCTCCTCGGGCGTCGGGGCTTGGCGGGCCCAGGTGTCCAGCCCGTCGGACAGCGCCTCGTATTCAGCTTCCAGTCGTGCCAGTTCGACCTGGCCCATTTCCAGCGTACCGGGCAGGCCAAAAATGAATCGGTTGACTTCATTCTCGCTGAAGTCCGGGAACAGCGCGTTGACGTGGCGGATGTCTACGGCAGCGGCATTGATTTCCCAATACTGGCCCGTTCGCTGGTAATAGGCTTTTACCTGCTCCAGGGTCGGTCGTGACATCGGATTGCCGGAAAGGTCGATGTTTTTCGCGGTGTCGGCGGGCAGCTCGAAGAACGCCGACGGCAATTGCGTGATTTGGTTGTTGGACAGCATTGCCAGTTCCAGTGCCGGTCGGCTGAGCAGGCCGGCGGGGACCTCGCAAATACCGGTGCTGGATAAGTCCAGGAACTGCATGTCGGGCATGCGTTCCAGGTTGGGCGTGAGGCCCAGCGGGTTATTGTCCAGGTCCAGGGTGCGCAGCCTGTTCATGCTCGACAGGGCGCGCAGGCTGTCAGGCGTCAGGCTGATGCCGCAGTCGCTGAGCGCCAGTGTGTTGAGGGTCGGCATGCTGCTGATGAAGGGCGGGAACTGGCCCAGCCGGGCATTGCTGATACTGAGGCAGCGCAGGCGTGGGAAGCTGCGCAAAAACGTATCGACGTTCAGTGCTGTTTGTTGACCCCTGAGCTCCAGGTAAGAGATGTGTTCGAAATTCGCCCGCAGCGTCGGGAGCTCTCCAAGGATGGGGTAGGGCAGGGTGAGCTTCTGGCCGTTGCGGGTGGGCGGTTCGAAGAACCGGTCCGCCTCGCTTTCGCGGCGCCAGCCACGCAATAGCTCAAGCCTGAACAGACGGCGGTTTTGCCGGGCGTCCCGAAAATCCTGGCGGCTCAGGGTCACCTCGGTGCCTGGGTAGGTCCGTGGGGTATTGGCTTCCCAGGTCGCCAGGTCGCGCTCCAGTTGCAGGTACTCCTGGTGCAGGGCGGTCAATATCGGTAAAGCCCCGTCGGGACGGGTTGCCAGGTCTTGGATCAGTTCGTCGATCTGCGCGTCGGTGTGTGCGGGAAACAGCGAGCGCGCCAGTGCGCGTGGGCTGGGGGGCTGTGCTTGCACCGGCGCTGGCGGGTAATTGTCCATGCCCAGCAGGCGCAGGTGGGTACGGGTGTCGGAGGGTGGGCGGGCAGGTTGGGCGGTGATCAGTTTGCGCAGGCTGTTGCGCGCCAGGGCATGGCTGCGCAGGGCCTGCCTGAGTGCCGGGCCTTGGCCAATATGCAGGCCCAGGGCATCGCGTTCGGCATCGGGAAGCGCCTGCAGGATCGCGGTGTACAAGTCGGTTTCGCCAGACAGCGATCCGTTGCGGTCCTGCGGTGTGTATTGCCCCTCGGGTGAGCGGATCAGGGTTCTCTTGATGCGCGCCCTGGGTTTGCCAATGGCATCGATGAGCGTGTCGTCGGGCGCAGGAGTCCTGATTTCCAGGCGCAGCCTGTTGGACCAGCCGGGTAAGCCTTGCAGGGAGTGCAGCGCCAGTCGATGAGTCTCCAGCGTATCAGTGGCCTCCAGGTACAGGCCTTCGTAGGCGTGGTTGAGGCGAGCTTCGTCTCGCAGCGAGTGAGCCAGCTGGCTCAGGCGCGTCGGGACAGAACCCTGGTCGATCTCATTGAGTTCGAGGCTGCTGGCCGTGTCCAGTAAGGCATCGGCGGCGCTGAGTGGCAGGCCAGGCGTGTGGTCGACCAAAGCCTGTTGGCGCGGGGCCGTGGGGCGGTCCACCTGGCGGTAGCGTGAGTCAAAGAGACTGCGTCGATGCGCGAGCGCGAGGCGGGCGAGTTTTCTCCTGAACTGGCGTGCTCGGGTGTGCAGGGAGGTCACCGGGTCGCCGAACGCTTCCCCCAGCAAGGCTTTGCGTTGCGGTTCGTCCAGCGCCTCCAGAAGGGTTTTCAGCAGGTCGCCATTGTTCAACTGGGTTTCGTGCAGTTGCACCACGCTGGCGTTGGGTTCGCCGGTCAGTTCCCATCGCACGTTGCCTCGGGCATCCAGGAACCGCAGGGTCTTGGCCTTTGGCCAAAGGCCCAGGTTGGTCAGCAGGTGCAGTTGAGTCTGTACGTCGGCACGCCCGTAGAGTGCCGGGTCATCGCTGTTCATTTGATCGATGAAGTCCTGCAAGGCCTGGTCGACCCGGAAGCGCTCCAAGGTGTCGGCCAGCAAGGGCGGCGGTGTGTGCTGGTTGAGGTGCATCTTGCGCAACGCGCCGTCATCGGTGGCGCTGATGCGGCGGATATGCGCCAGTTGTTCGTCGCTGAGCCCAAGGGTGCGAGGGCCCAGGCGCCGCATGAGGGTAGTGCTGTCCCAGCTTGAAGGCGTGTCGAGTTCACTCAGCCAGGCACCCTGGCCGTTGGTCGTCAGGCGCGGCCGATAGGCGTGGGGCCGGGTGGGATGTTGCAGGTAGAGCTGTTCAGTCAGTGGGTCGGCTTGAACCACGAACGGTTTTTCCCCGAGCAGCAGCGAGGGTATTCCATCGTGCGGATACAGGCCTTGGACGGGGTACTGGCCGTGTGTGGGCAACTGGATCTCGTGGGCATAAGGCGCCAGGTCCGGTTTCCATAGCCGTGCCTTGCCATCGGGCAGGGTGACGGGTTTGAGTCGATCGAAAAACTGCACGCTCTCGACGGGTAGCAACTGGCGCAGCGCAGCGCTGGCCAGGGGCGCGCCAGCGACGAACATACCCAATTGCAAGCCTTGCTCCACGAACGACAATAGGTGGCCGAAGGCCTCGGTCACCTCGCCCTCTGCCCAATCGATGATCCCTTCAAAGGCCTCGTCGAGCATCTGGTAGGCGCTGTAGCCAAGCATCAGCAAGCCAACGGGAGGAACAAACGGCGCGGCAATGAACGCGGCGATCTGCAGCACCGTGGAGGCGATTCTCTGCACGACGTTCCAGCGTTCCCAGCGCGCTTTCTGGTCGGCGCTGGCGGTGGACACGGCGCGGGCTCGGGCGTCGTTGAACACCTTGTTGTACGTCCTTTGGAACAGATGAGTGAACAGGTCGCCGCTGATCCTGCTCGCGCTGAAGGCCAGGTGCGGCGGGTCGATCGGCGTCTCACGCCAGGACGGCAGTGGATCGCCGCGGGTATGCAGGTGCCAGGTGACTTTGGACAGCCGGCGATTGAGGTCGGCAAAGAACGGGCCGCGCTCTTCATGATTGACGAAGCGGCTGAAAAATTGCTGGTACTCGACACTGCGCAGGTTGTTCGCCAGCGCATTCATGAAGGCGACGGGGTTGGCGTACTGTTTAAGCGGCGCATAGGGATCGCCCGGGAGGTAGGCGGTGACCTCCACCGGGTGAGGGCTGCCAAGGTTTTCGGCAAACAGGACGATGCCGGTCAGCGTGCTCGACATGATCGTCAGGTCATAACACAGCAGCGGATAGCAGGTGTTGCGGCTGTCCGGTTTGTCCAGCATGCGTTGCAACAGCCCATAGGACGCGTGATCGAGCAGGTCGTGCTTCATGTGCGCCATTTGCAGCGCGACGCGCAGGTCCGCCGCCTGGCTGTGTCGCAACCTTGACTGCAGGGTTGCCATGGCGACCGGGTTGTTGGAGTCAAAGAACTGTTCGAGGTAGCGCCGGTAGTGCGCGCCGATGTCCAACTCCCGACACAGGGCGCTGAATTGCGCGACCGTGAGGCGTGCGTCGAGGGTGGGCAAGGTGTCGAATTGACCGCTGGGGCTGGGCTGGGAGATGAAGCCGGAGGCCGCTGCGTAGGCCTCGTCCGCTTCAAAGTTGTGCAGCGCAGCTTCGAGCAGCGAGACGGTCCAGGTGCGTGCGCCGCCGCTGCCGCTGGGCAGCCAGGCGACGGTCTGGGGGATGTACAGACGCAGATACGTGGTCCTGACATCGGGCTCGACGCCGAAACGCTGCTTGAGCAGGGCTTGTAGCAGGGGCGCGCCGAAGTCATCGGCCGATTGCAGGTTGGACAGGGCCTGGTCGACCTGGCTTTGCGCGGTCCAGGCCAGGCCCACCAGGTTTTTCAGGGTGTCATGCTCCTGGGGCGTCGCGGTTTTGTACCAATCGGCGATAGCCGGCTGCGTGTTGCCCAGCGCTGCGCGCCTGGCCGGGGAGGCGCCCGTCAGCCAGCTGGGCACTGCCTGCTTGAGGATGTCCGCGTGCATGTCGCGGTAGGTGGACAGGTCCGGGAGGTGGATCGACGTAGTGGGATGGGTCACAGGAAAGCGCCTTTGCATGATGATCAGGCGTCAGAGCAGAACAATTCCGGGCCGCCGGATGGGGCTAGATAGATAAGCCGGCGCCCGATACGTTGCTGCTATCTGCGCGACCACCTGCCACTGGGGCGCCGCAGCGTTTAAACTGCGCCATTGCGATGCTATTTGTCGCATTGGCGTAAACCCGCGAAAATCGCGGGTTGGCGCTATAAGAAGTTGTCGCTTGGCGGCAAGGCCGCGCTGAAAACTGTCCTTACAATCCCTGCATCGCCCGCCAGTTCCAGGCAGGCGTTCCTCTTCAGGAGACTCCGATGTCCGTTGAGCAAGCCCCGGTGCAACGTGCCGATTTCGACCAGGTCATGGTTCCCAACTATGCACCTGCTGCCTTCATTCCCGTGCGTGGCGCAGGTTCGCGCGTATGGGACCAGGCGGGTCGAGAGCTGATCGACTTTGCCGGCGGCATCGCGGTCAACGTATTGGGTCACGCCCACCCGGCGTTGGTCGGTGCGCTGACCGAACAGGCCAACAAGCTGTGGCACGTGTCGAACGTCTTCACCAATGAGCCGGCCCTGCGCCTGGCCCACAAGCTGATCGACGCCACGTTTGCCGAGCGCGTGTTCTTCTGCAACTCCGGCGCCGAGGCCAACGAGGCCGCGTTCAAGCTGGCCCGTCGCGTCGCGTTCGACCGTTTCGGTACTGAGAAATACGAGATCATCGCCGCGCTGAACAGCTTCCACGGCCGTACCCTGTTCACCGTCAACGTCGGTGGCCAGTCCAAGTACTCCGATGGTTTCGGCCCGAAAATCACTGGCATTACCCACGTCCCTTACAACGACCTGGAGGCACTGAAAGCCGCCGTGTCGGAAAAGACCTGCGCCGTGGTGCTGGAGCCGGTTCAGGGCGAAGGCGGCGTACTGCCGGCCGAACTGGCCTACCTGCAAGGCGCCCGTGAACTGTGCGACGCCAACAACGCACTGCTGGTGTTCGACGAAGTGCAGACCGGCATGGGTCGCAGCGGCCACCTGTTCGCCTACCAGCACTATGGCGTGGTGCCGGACATCCTCACCAGCGCCAAGAGCCTGGGCGGCGGCTTCCCGATTGCCGCGATGCTTACCCGTGAAGACCTGGCCAAGCACTTGGTGGTCGGCACCCACGGCACCACCTACGGCGGCAATCCACTGGCCTGCGCGGTAGCCGAAGCCGTGATCGACGTGATCAACACGCCAGAGGTGCTGGCCGGCGTCAACGCCAAGCACGACCTGTTCAAGGCGCGCCTGGAGCAGATCGGCAAGCAATACGGCATCTTCACCCAGGTGCGTGGTATGGGCCTGCTGCTCGGTTGCGTGCTGAGCGACGCGTTCAAGGGCAAGGCCAAGGACGTGTTCAACGCGGCCGAGAAAGAAAACCTGATGATCCTGCAAGCCGGCCCGGACGTGGTGCGTTTTGCCCCGAGCCTGGTGGTGGAAGAGGCGGATATCAACGAAGGCCTGGACCGTTTTGAACGTGCTGTGAAGACGTTGACGCAAGCGTGATGGACCGTTCGGTGCCTGAGCGATTCCGGCACCGAACACAAATTCTTAAGGCCGGACCGGGTCAAATGTGAGAGTTGGCTTGCCTGCGAAGGCGGTGCCGTAGGCAACATCTGTGTTGACTGATACACCGTCATCGCGGGCAAGCCCGGCTCCCACATGGATGTGCTTACACAGTGAGAGCCGTGTGAGCAGGTCTCGTGTCCGGCATTTTTTCCTGTGAGTTTTCGAGTTAAGGAGTGACACCATGCTGGTGATGCGCCCCGCGCAAATGGCTGATCTGGGCGAGGTACAGCGTCTGGCTGCGGACAGCCCGATTGGTGTCACCTCCTTGCCGGACGATGTGGAACGCCTCAGCGACAAGATCGCCGCCAGTGAAGCGTCTTTCGCGGCCGAGGTCAGTTTCAATGGTGAAGAGAGCTATTTCTTCGTGCTCGAAGACACCGAGACCGGCAAGCTCGCCGGCTGTTCGGCCATCGTCGCGTCGGCGGGTTACTCGGAGCCGTTCTACAGCTTCCGTAACGAAACCTTCGTGCACGCTTCCCGCGAGCTGAAGATCCACAACAAGATCCACGTGCTCTCCCAGTGCCACGACCTCACCGGCAACAGCCTGCTTACCAGTTTCTACGTGGTGCCGGAACTGGTCGGTTCGCCGTGGTCGGAACTCAATTCCCGTGGCCGCCTGCTGTTCGTCGCCAGCCACCCCGAGCGCTTTGCCGACTCTGTGGTAACCGAGATCGTCGGCTACAGCGACGAGAACGGTGATTCGCCGTTCTGGGACGCCATCGGCCGCAACTTCTTCGACCTCAACTACGCCGCCGCCGAGCGCCTGTGCGGGCTGAAAAGCCGTACATTCCTCGCCGAACTGATGCCGCACTACCCGATCTATGTGCCGCTGCTGCCGGACGAAGCCCAGGAAGCCATGGGCCAGGTGCACCCGCGTGCGCAGATCACCTTCGACATCCTCATGCGCGAAGGCTTCGAGACCGACCATTACATCGACATCTTCGACGGTGGCCCGACGCTGCACGCGCGGGTATCGGGCATTCGCTCGATCGCCCAGAGCCGCGTAGTGCCGGTGAAGATCGGTGAGATGGTCAAGGGTGTTGGTCGCCAGTACCTGGTGAGCAATGCACAGTTGCAGGACTACCGCGCGGTGATGCTGGAACTGGACTACGCGCCGGGCAAGCCGGTGACGTTGGACCTCGCAGCGGCCGAAGCCCTGGGTGTTGGCGAAGGCGCCAGCGTGCGCCTGGTAGCGGTTTAAAAAGAGAGTTTCGCGGGTGGCTGACAACAGCGGCCCGTCCGAGGAGATAGCATGATCGTTCGTCCCGTACGCAGCAGCGATTTACCGGCCCTGATTGATCTGGCGCGCAGCACCGGCACCGGCCTTACCACCTTGCCGGCCAACGAAGAGCGCCTGACCCACCGCGTGGGCTGGGCGGAAAAAACCTTTCGCGGCGACGCCGGGCGCGGCGATGCCGACTACCTGTTCGTGCTGGAAAACGACGAAGGCCGCGTGGTGGGCATTTCCGCCATCGCCGGTGCGGTGGGGCTGCGTGAGCCCTGGTACAACTTCCGGGTCGGCCTCACCGTCAGCGCCTCCCAGGAGCTGAATATCTACCGCGAGATTCCGACGCTGTTCCTGGCCAACGACCTGACTGGCAATTCCGAGCTGTGCTCGTTGTTCCTGCATGCCGATTACCGCACCGGCCTCAACGGCCGCATGCTGGCCAAGGCGCGCCTGCTGTTTATCGCCGAGTTCCCGCAGTTGTTCGGCAACAAAATCATCGCCGAGATGCGCGGTGTGTCCAATGACGCAGGGCGTTCGCCGTTCTGGGAGAGCCTGGGCCGGCACTTCTTCAAGATGGAGTTCAGCCAGGCCGACTACCTCACCGGCGTGGGCAACAAGGCGTTCATTGCTGAATTGATGCCGAAGTTTCCGCTGTACAGCTGCTTCCTGTCCGAGGATGCGCGCAATGTGATCGGCAAGGTCCACCCGGACACCGAGCCGGCGCTGAGCATGCTCAAGAGCGAAGGTTTCAGCTACCAGGGCTACGTCGACATCTTCGACGCCGGCCCGGCAGTTGAGTGTGAAACCACCAAGATACGCGCGGTGCGCGACAGCCAGTCACTGGTACTGGCGATCGGCACACCGGGGGACGACGCTACGCCGTTCCTGATCCATAACCGCAAGCGCGAGGATTGCCGCATGACCGCCGCACCGGCCCGACTGGCGGCAGGCACGCTGGTGGTCGATCCACAGACCGCCAAGCGCCTGCAGTTGGTGGTGGGTGATCAAGTGCGCGCTGTACCGTTGTCCGCTGCTCGGGAGTCGAAATAATGAATTCGCTGTATATCGCAGGTAGCTGGCTGGCTGGCCAGGGTGAACTGTTTGAGTCGCGCAACCCCGTGACCCAGCAGGTGCTGTGGGCCGGCAATGGCGCCACTGCCGAGCAGGTCGAATCCGCCGTGCAGGCCGCACGCCAGGCATTCCCGGCCTGGGCCCGGCGCCCACTGGAAGAGCGCATCAGTGTGCTCGAGGCCTTCGCGGCCACGCTCAAACGCCGTGCCGATGACATCGCCCGTTGCATCGGCGAGGAAACCGGCAAGCCGCTATGGGAGTCGGCCACCGAAGTCACCAGCATGGCCAACAAGATCGCGATCTCGGTGCAGAGCTACCGCGAGCGTACCGGCGAGAAGAGCGGCCCGCTGGGCGACGCCACCGCCGTGCTGCGTCACAAGCCACACGGTGTGGTGGCGGTGTTCGGGCCTTACAACTTCCCGGGTCACCTGCCCAATGGGCACATCGTCCCGGCCTTGCTGGCGGGTAACACCGTGCTGTTCAAGCCGAGCGAACTGACCCCACGAGTTGCCGAGCTGACCGTGCAGTGCTGGATCGAAGCCGGCCTGCCGGCGGGTGTCCTGAACCTGCTGCAAGGGGCGCGGGAAACCGGCATCGCCCTGGCGGCCAACCCCGGCATCGACGGGCTGTTCTTCACGGGTTCTAGCCGTACTGGCAACCACCTGCACCAGCAGTTCTCTGGGCGCCCGGACAAGATCCTGGCCCTGGAAATGGGCGGCAACAACCCACTGGTGGTCGACGAAGTGGCGGACATCGATGCGGCGGTGTACACCATTATTCAGTCGGCATTTATCTCTGCCGGCCAGCGTTGCACCTGCGCCCGTCGCCTGTTGGTGCCGGAAGGCGCCTGGGGTGATGCGTTGCTGGCGCGCCTGGTGGCGGTCAGCGCAACGATTGAAGTCGGCGCGTTTGACCAGCAGCCAGCACCGTTCATGGGCTCGGTGATTTCCCTCGCCGCCGCCAAAGCCCTGATGGACGCCCAGGAACTGATGCTGGCCAACGGCGCCGTGGCGCTTTTGGAAATGACCCAGCCTCGGGACCAGGCTGCCTTGCTGACCCCTGGCATCATCGACGTGACGGGCGTGACCGAGCGCGAGGACGAAGAACTGTTCGGCCCGCTGCTGCAGGTGATCCGCTACGCTGATTTTGCAGCGGCGATTGCCGAGGCCAACAACACCCAATACGGCCTGGCCGCGGGCTTGCTGTCGGATTCCGAAGCGCGCTACCAGCAGTTCTGGCTGGAAAGCCGCGCCGGTATCGTCAACTGGAACAAACAACTGACCGGCGCCGCCAGTACTGCGCCGTTCGGTGGGGTAGGGGCGTCGGGCAATCATCGCGCCAGTGCCTATTACGCGGCGGATTATTGCGCGTACCCGGTGGCCTCGCTGGAAACGCCAAGCCTGGTGGTTCCCGCCACGCTGACCCCCGGTATTACGCTGGTCTAAATGTGGGAGCGGGCGAGTGTAGGAGCGGGCTTGCCTGCGATGGCGCCACCTCGGTTTGATTGAGCGACCGAGTCGCCTGGATCGCAGGCAAGCCAGCTCCCACAGTTGATCGGGTTAACAGATACAGACCTGCACCAGATGCCTATAAAAACAGATGTTCGTGGAGCCTCGCCGATGAAATCCTATGAAGTCAATTTTGACGGTCTAGTGGGGCCGACCCATAACTACGGCGGTTTGTCCTTCGGCAACGTCGCGTCCCAGAGCAACAGCCAGCAGTCTTCCAACCCGAAGGAAGCGGCGTTGCAGGGCCTGCAGAAAATGAAAGCCCTGATGGACATGGGCTTTGTGCAAGGTGTGTTGGCGCCCCAGGAACGTCCTGATGTGGCCGCCTTGCGCAACCTCGGTTTCAGTGGCACCGACGCCCAGGTCATCCAGCAAGCGGCCAAGCACGCCATGCCGCTGCTGGTCGCGAGCTGCTCGGCGTCGAGCATGTGGGTGGCCAACGCCGCCACCGTCAGCCCGAGTGCCGACACAGCTGATGGTCGCGTGCATTTCACTGCCGCCAACCTCAACTGCAAGTACCACCGCAGCATCGAACACCCCACCACCAGCCGCGTGCTGGGGGCGATGTTCGCCAATGACAAACACTTCGCCCACCACGCCGCGTTGCCGGCGGTGGCGCAGTTCGGTGATGAAGGCGCGGCCAACCACACACGCTTCTGCCGTGACTATGGCGAGGCGGGTGTAGAGTTTTTCGTGTACGGACGCAGTGCGTTCGACGCCCGCTACCCGGCGCCGCAGAGGTACCCCGCACGCCAGACCCTCGAAGCGTCCCAGGCGGTTGCACGCTTGCACGGCCTCGCGGACGCGGGCGTGGTCTATGCCCAGCAGAACCCGGCGGTGATCGATGCGGGCGTGTTCCACAACGACGTGATTGCGGTGGGCAACGGCGAAGTGCTGTTCTATCACGAGGATGCGTTCCTCAATACCGAACAGATGCTGGGCGAGCTGCATGGCAAGCTGGGCAAGCTGGGCGGCAACTTCCAGTCGGTGTGCGTACCCCGTGCCCAGGTCAGCGTCGAGGACGCCGTGCGTTCCTACCTGTTCAATAGCCAGCTGCTGAGCCGCGCCGATGGTTCGATGCTGCTGATCGTACCGGAAGAGTGCCGCGCCAACGAACGCGTCTGGCAATACCTGCAAGGTCTCACCGCTTCCGGCGGGTTGATCCGCGAAGTTAAAGTCTTCGACCTCAAGCAAAGCATGCAGAACGGCGGTGGCCCGGCCTGCCTGCGCTTGCGCGTAGCCTTGAACGAAACGGAACTGGCGGCGGTGAATCCAGGCGTTATCATGACCGCGCCGCTGTACGACACGCTGACCCAATGGGTCGGCAAGCACTACCGCGACAGCCTGCGCGAAAGCGACCTGGCTGACCCGCAATTGCTGCTTGAATGCCGGACGGCACTGGATGAACTGACGCAAATCCTTAAACTGGGCTCGGTTTATCCTTTCCAGATCAATTAACGCCACCTTCTTTTACGCCCTATGCTGAGAGCTACTTTATGACCACCGATACCCTGAAACTGATTCTTGAAGACACCGACGGCACCCAGCTGGAAACTTCCTGCACCCGCGTCGCCGTGGTCTGGCAGGGCAAGGAGATCTGGATCCAGCACGACGGCCGTGGTCAACTGCTGATCGGTGTGGATGTGGAAGAGGGCGACGCCGAGTACGCCAACCTCCTGATGCGCCCATTGGCCACCAACCTGATGAGTCTGCAACTGGAGATGGAACCGGCCGACGTCGAAGGTGATGACGACGATCACGTCCACGGTCCTGGCTGCAACCACTAAGGAAGCTGCTTATGCTCGCCCTCGGCAAACTGCTTGAACTGACCCTCGCCGGTCGCGAACCGGCGCAAAAAATTCAACTGACTGTCGACGGCGTGCAGATGCGCTGGCTCAGCGAGGGCGCGCTCGAAGTGCGCCCACCTGAAGCGAAGGACAACGGCAGCGACTTGCTGCTGTCGTCCGGCATCCATGGCAACGAAACGGCGCCGATCGAACTGCTCGACCGCCTGTTGCAGGGTATCGCCCGTGGGGAGATCAAGCCCCGTTCCCGTATTCTGTTCCTGTTCGGCAACCCCGAGGCCATGCGCCGCGGCGAGCGTTACCTTGAACTGGACGTCAACCGGCTGTTCAACGGCCGGCATGAAAAAAACATCGGCCCGGAGGCCATGCGCGCCGCCGAGTTGGAGCAACTGGCTCGCAGCTTCTTCAGCCTGCCGGGCCGTTCGCGCCTGCATTACGACCTGCACACCGCCATTCGTGGCTCGAAGATCGAGCAGTTCGCCTTGTACCCGTGGAAGGAAGGTCGCCAGCATTCACGTCATGAACTGGCGCGCCTGAACGCTGCTGGCCTGCAAGCGGTGCTGCTGCAGAACAAGACCTCGATCACCTTCACCGCGTTTACCTATGAACAGCTGGAAGCCGAAGCCTTTACCCTGGAGTTGGGCAAGGCGCGGCCGTTCGGGCATAACCAGGGCGTGGACGTGTCCCGCCTGGAAACGCGCCTGAAGCAGATCATCGAAGGCAACGAGCCACACACCGAGAGCCTCGAAGGCCTGCAACTATTCGCCGTCTCCCGTGAGGTGATCAAGCACAGCGATGCCTTCCTGCTGCACCTGCCGGCGGACGTGGAAAACTTTTCACCCTTGGCCCAGGGCTATCTGCTGGCCGAAGACGTGGCCAAGACGCGTTGGGTGATCGAGGAGGAGGGCGCGCGCATCATCTTCCCCAACCCGAAGGTGAAGAATGGTCTGCGAGCAGGGATATTGATCGTGCCGACCACGGACGCTGGCCTGGCCTGAGTCCCGAGGTTGACCGTGATCCAAATGCAGGGGCTGGCTTGCCTGCGATCGCATCGCCTCGGTCCACCTGGCAGGCCGAGTTGATCCTATCGCAGGCAAGCCAGCTCCCACACACGCCCAGCGTTGAGGCTGGGCCTGGGGGTTGGGTTTAGACCGCTACCGCACGCGGCTCGCTACGACGGATCGCACGCACTTTGTGCAGGGTGTCGGCGCAGGTACGAGCAGCTTCCTGGCCCTTGTGCACGAAGTGTTCGTAGAAGAAGGTGTGGTGCTCGCTGCCAGCGTGGAAGTGGTGCGGGGTCAGGGACACCGAGAACACCGGCACTTCGGTTTCCAGCTGGACCTGCATCAGGCCGCTGACCACCGATTGGGCGACGAATTCGTGGCGGTAGATGCCACCGTCCACCACCAGCGCGGCGGCGACGATACCGGCGTAACGGCCGGTCTTGGCCAGCAGCTTGGCGTGCAGGGGCATTTCAAAGGCACCGCCGACTTCGAAGAAATCGATGTCCGATTCCTGATAGCCCTGGGCGATCATTTCCGCGAGGAAGCCTTTGCGCGATTGGTCGACAATATCCTTGTGCCAGCAGGCCTGGATAAACGCGACGCGCTCGCCGTGGTGGTGTTTGCTTTTGCTGTCGATTGCGGTGGGTTGCATGTTCTGACTCCTGTTTAAGAAAAAAACAGGGCGTTATGAATCGAATGGGATTTAAGGGTACGAACCGCTGCGTCATGCAAGCATGAGGTCAGTGTGCGGCCCTTAGGTGCCAATCCCGTTCTCTCTTCATCCGGACTATGACCGTCGGCCCCGGGATCACACCGGGTCTGCTGACCTTGTCGCCGTCCTGCGTGAGCAGTTCGAGGCGCCAAGCGCTCGCGGGCTATGCACATTGCGTGCAATTACCGCCGGTGGGGAATTGCACCCCGCCCTGAGAACGTTGCCGCCAGAACCCTGGCGGCGGAGAGTTTTTAACATGGTTTTTCAAAAACTGCACGGTTGCCGTATCGATACCCTATATCGGTTTGTTTGGTTGGTATTCGATTGAATACCGATGGGGCTTGATATTCCGCGGCGTTGCCCGCAGTAATCATTCACAAAAAGACTTATCCAATCTGTCAGAGGCCTGTTTCATGACTGTGATCGACCTGCGCAGCGACACCGTGACCCAACCCACCCCCGGCATGCTCGACGCGATGGCCAATGCCGTCAGCGGCGATGACGTCTATGGCGAGGACCCCAGCGTCAATCGCCTGGAGGCCGAACTGGCCAAGCGCCTGGGTTTCGCCGCCGCGTTGTTCGTGCCCACCGGCACCATGAGCAACCTGCTGGCGTTGATGGCCCACTGTGAACGCGGTGAGGAATACATCGTCGGCCAACAGGCCCACACCTACAAATACGAAGGCGGCGGGGCGGCCGTGCTCGGTTCGATCCAGCCCCAGCCACTGGAAGTGCAGGCGGACGGCTCCCTGGACCTGAACCACGTGCGCGAAGCCATCAAGCCCGACGACTTCCACTTCGCCCGCACTCGCCTGCTGGCGCTGGAGAACACCATGCAAGGCAAGGTGTTGCCGCTGGAGTACCTGGCGAACGCCCGCGCGTTCACCCGTGAGCATGGCCTGGCCCTGCACCTGGATGGCGCGCGGCTGTACAACGCGGCGGTCAAGCTGGGTGTGGATGCACGGGAGATTGCCCAGCATTTCGATTCTGTCTCGGTGTGCCTGTCCAAAGGCCTCGGCGCGCCAATCGGCTCGGTGCTGTGCGGCTCCACGGCACTGATCGCCAAGGCGCGGCGCCTACGCAAGATGGTGGGCGGTGGCATGCGCCAGGCCGGTTCGCTGGCGGCGGCGGGGCTGTATGCCCTGGATCACCAGGTACAGCGCCTGGCGGACGACCATGCCAACGCGCAATGGCTGGGGGATGAGCTGCGCAAGGCCGGCTACGCAGTGGAGCCGGTGCAAACCAACATGGTCTATGTGCACATCGGCGACCAGGCCCAGGCCTTGAAAGCCTTCGCGGCTGAGCGCGGGATCAAGTTGAGCGCTGCGGCGCGCCTGCGCATGGTCACGCATCTGGACGTCAACCGCGCGCAGATCGAGCAAGTCGTGCAGACATTCGTCGACTTTTCCCGGAAATGACAGTGCAGACCGTCTAATTGACTGTTTCTATCGCATAAACACGCTGTACCACCGGCAAAGGGCCGATATAATGCGGCCCTTTGCCGTCGCTTCGTCTGATGATGTTGCGCACTGGCCTTTGGCCGCAGACTCCGTGGAAGAACCTAATGAAAAGCGCAGAAATCCGTGAAGCCTTCCTTCGCTTCTTCGAAGAGCAAGGTCACACCCGTGTCGCCTCCAGCTCCTTGATCCCAGGCAATGACCCAACCCTGCTGTTCACTAACGCGGGGATGAACCAGTTCAAGGACTGCTTCCTGGGCCAGGAAAAGCGCGCCTACACCCGTGCTGTCAGCAGTCAGAAGTGCGTGCGCGCCGGTGGCAAGCACAACGACCTGGAAAACGTCGGCTACACCGCCCGTCACCACACCTTTTTCGAAATGCTCGGCAACTTCAGCTTTGGCGATTATTTCAAGCAAGACGCGATCAACTTCGCCTGGACCTTCCTGACCGGCGTACTGAAACTGCCGAAGGAAAAACTCTGGGTCACTGTCTACGCCAGCGATGACGAAGCCTACGACATCTGGACCAAGCAGGTCGGCGTCCCGGCTGAGCGCATGGTGCGTATCGGCGACAACAAAGGCGCGCCGTACGCCTCCGACAACTTCTGGACCATGGGCGATACCGGCCCGTGCGGCCCTTGCACCGAGATCTTCTACGACCACGGCGCCGATATCTGGGGTGGCCCACCGGGCTCGCCAGAGGAAGACGGCGACCGTTACATCGAGATCTGGAACAACGTATTCATGCAGTTCAACCGCACCGCCGATGGCGTGTTGCATCCGTTGCCAGCGCCGTCGGTGGACACCGGCATGGGCCTGGAGCGGATCAGTGCGGTGATGCAGCACGTGCATTCCAACTACGAGATCGACCTGTTCCAGAGCCTGCTGTCGGCGGCCGCCAAGGCTATTGGTTGCGCCAATGAGGACCAGGCGTCGCTCAAAGTGGTGGCTGACCACATCCGTTCCTGTGGTTTCCTGATTGCCGACGGCGTGCTGCCGTCCAACGAAGGCCGTGGCTACGTGCTGCGTCGTATCATCCGTCGTGCGTGCCGTCACGGTAACAAGCTGGGCGCCAACGGTAGCTTCTTCTATCAGATCGTCGCGGCCCTGGTGGCCGAGATGGGCGAAGCCTTCCCGGAACTGAAGCAGAACCAGGCGCACATCGAGCGCGTGCTGAAGGCTGAAGAAGAGCAGTTCGCCAAGACCCTGGAGCAGGGCCTGAAGATCCTCGAGCAAGACCTTGCCAACCTGCAAGGCACCGTGGTGCCGGGCGATGTGGTGTTCAAGCTCTACGATACCTACGGTTTCCCGATGGACCTGACCGGCGACATCGCCCGTGAGCGCAACCTGACCCTCGACGAGGAAGGTTTCGAGCGCGAGATGGAAGCCCAGCGCGTGCGTGCACGTTCTGCCAGCGCCTTCGGCATGGACTACAACAGCCTGGTCAAGGTTGACGTGGCCACCGAGTTCACCGGCTACAAGGCCACCAGCGGTGCGGCCAAAGTGATTGCCCTCTATAAGGAAGGCCAGTCGGTTGACGTATTGAATGAAGGCGATGACGGCGTGGTGGTCCTGGACCAGACGCCGTTCTACGCCGAATCCGGTGGCCAGATTGGCGACTGCGGTTTCCTCAAGGCGGTCTCCGGTCGTTTTGACGTGCGTGATACCACCAAGACCGGCGGCGCATTCCTGCATCACGGTGTGCTGGCATCGGGCAGCCTGACCGTCGGTTCGCCGGTGGACACCCAGGTAGACGCCGATGTGCGCCACGCCACCTCGCTGAACCACTCTGCCACGCACTTGCTGCATGCTGCACTGCGCCAGGTGCTCGGTGAGCACGTCCAGCAGAAGGGGTCGTTGGTGGACAGCCAGCGCCTGCGCTTCGACTTCAGTCACTTCGAAGCGATCAAGCCTGAGCAGATCAAGGCCCTGGAAGACATCGTCAACGCTGAGATTCGCAAGAACACTCCGGTGGAAACCGAAGAGACCGATATCGAGACCGCCAAGGCCAAAGGCGCCATGGCACTGTTCGGCGAGAAGTACGGCGACAGCGTGCGCGTACTGAGCATGGGCGGCGACTTCTCGGTGGAGCTGTGTGGTGGTATCCACGCCAACCGTACCGGCGACATTGCCCTGCTGAAAATCGTCAGCGAAGGCGGCGTGGCGTCCGGTGTGCGCCGTATCGAGGCGGTCACCGGCGCTGCGGCCCTGGCCTACCTGAATGCGGCTGAAGAACAACTCAAGGAAGCGGCCACCCTGGTCAAGGGCAGCCGCGACAACCTGATCGACAAGCTGTCCGCTGTGCTGGAGCGCAACCGCGCCCTGGAGAAGCAGCTGGAGCAGTTGCAGGCCAAGGCGGCCAGCGCTGCAGGCGACGATCTGTCGGCTTCGGCCGTGGACGTCAAGGACGTGAAAGTCCTGGCTGCACGCCTGGATGGTCAGGACGGCAAGGCGTTGTTGGCCCTGGTCGATCAGTTGAAGAACAAGCTCGGCCGCGCAGTGATCCTGCTCGGCAGTGTCCATGAGGATAAGGTCGTTCTGGTTGCCGGTGTAACCAAGGACCTGACTGGCCAACTCAAAGCCGGTGATTTGATGAAGCAAGCCGCCGCGGCAGTGGGCGGGAAGGGCGGCGGTCGTCCGGACATGGCGCAAGGCGGTGGTGTAGACGCCGCAGCCCTGGACGCGGCCCTGGCCCTGACCGTGCCGTTTGTCGAGGCAGGTATTTAAGGCATTGTTAATCGGCCCGTGGTCTAGTCACGGGCTGCTCAATGCTGGTGGATTGGATATTAGGCGCCCCTTTACGGGCTGAGGCGGCTTAGAAATGGCTTTGATCGTACAGAAATTTGGAGGCACCTCGGTCGGCTCTGTCGAAAGAATCGAGCAGGTGGCCGACAAGGTTAAGAAATTCCGCGATGCCGGCGACGACCTGGTGGTGGTGCTGTCGGCCATGAGCGGCGAAACCAATCGCCTGATCGATCTGGCCAAGGCAATCAGTGGTGATCAACAGCCGCTCCCGCGTGAACTGGATGTGATCGTCTCCACCGGCGAGCAGGTGACCATCGCCTTGCTGGCCATGGCGCTGAACAAGCGTGGCGTGCCGGCGGTGTCCTACACTGGCAGCCAGGTGCGCATCCTTACCGACAGCGCGCATACCAAGGCGCGCATCCTGCAGATTGACGATCAGAAAATCCGTACGGATCTGAAAGCCGGTCGCGTGGTAGTTGTAGCAGGCTTCCAGGGTGTGGACGAGCAGGGCAACATCACCACCCTCGGGCGTGGCGGTTCGGACACCACCGGCGTGGCACTGGCAGCAGCGCTCAAGGCCGATGAATGCCAGATCTATACCGATGTGGACGGCGTCTACACCACTGACCCACGTGTGGTGTCCGTGGCCCAGCGCCTGGACAAGATCACCTTTGAAGAGATGCTGGAAATGGCCAGCCTCGGTTCCAAGGTGTTGCAGATCCGTGCGGTGGAGTTCGCCGGCAAGTACAACGTTCCGCTGCGCGTATTGCACAGCTTCAAAGAGGGTCCGGGCACCCTCATTACTATTGATGAAGAGGAATCCATGGAACAGCCAATCATTTCCGGTATCGCTTTCAACCGTGATGAAGCCAAGCTGACTATCCGTGGCGTGCCAGACACCCCGGGCGTGGCGTTCAAGATCCTGGGCCCTATCAGTGGCGCGAACATCGAAGTCGATATGATCGTGCAGAACGTTTCGCACGATAACACCACCGATTTCACCTTCACTGTGCACCGCAACGAGTACGATGCGGCGGAGCGGATCCTGCAGAACACGGCGAAGGAAATCGGCGCCCGTGAAGTGGTCGGCGATACCAAGATCGCCAAGGTGTCGATCGTGGGTGTGGGCATGCGTTCCCATGCCGGCGTTGCCAGCCGCATGTTCGAGGCCCTGGCCAAGGAAAGCATCAACATCCAGATGATCTCCACGTCGGAAATCAAAGTCTCGGTGGTGATCGAAGAGAAGTACCTGGAGCTGGCTGTACGCGCTTTGCATACCGCTTTTGAGTTGGACGCTCCGGCCCGACAGGGCGAGTGATGCAGTGCCTGGAAGGCGCGGTTTACCGCGCCTTTCCTTTTTTTGTAGGGCGCATGTTCTATTGCGCGCGCTCGACAATACTTAGGCGGTAGGGCTATGGCCTTTTTGGCTGTGGGTCGAAGGCCTTTTTTTTGCAGACTGTTGTTCCTGAACTGAAATGCGTGAGGAGAAAGGTATGCTGATTCTGACTCGTCGTTGCGCAGAAAGCCTGATTATCGGTGATGGCGAAATCACCGTGACCGTGCTCGGCGTCAAAGGCAATCAAGTACGTATTGGGGTTAACGCTCCGAAAGAGGTAGCGGTGCACCGCGAGGAAATCTACCTGCGGATCAAGAAAGAGAAGGACGAAGAACCAAGCCTTTAATTTTTATCGTTTTTTATGTTTGCAAACGGGGATGAACGTGGTTAATATACGCCCCGTGTTGCGGAGAGCTGGCCGAGTGGCCGAAGGCGCTCCCCTGCTAAGGGAGTACACCTCAAAAGGGTGTCGGGGGTTCGAATCCCCCGTTCTCCGCCATTATTTGCTTAGTACGTTGCAATCTGGTTTTTTCGGTAAGTTGTTGAAATTACTCGAAAAAATAGCTTTACATAGAGATTGAACGGCCTATAATGCGCGGCAACAAATGCACTCGTAGCTCAGCTGGATAGAGTACTCGGCTACGAACCGAGCGGTCACAGGTTCGAATCCTGTCGAGTGCACCATTTAAGAGTCAGTTGCAGCAATGCAGGTGATTCGGTTACAACCAGTTGTGATCTGGTCTAAAAACACAATCTGCACTCGTAGCTCAGCTGGATAGAGTACTCGGCTACGAACCGAGCGGTCACAGGTTCGAATCCTGTCGAGTGCACCATACAAACAAAAAGCCCGCCTAGTGCGGGCTTTTTGCCGTGTGGGATTTGTGCAGGATTTCATCTTTTTCTCCTGCTCCGATGTGTTTTCCTTTCCCGCTGCGTCGTCGCAGATCATAGATGCAGCCAATGCTCAGCTTTGGCTCGCAAGCGCTTGTTCTTTCCAGTTTTTTAACGTTAAAAGTGGCCGGGCGGTGTATCATTGCGCCCGTCAGCCCCGCCGGGGCTTGTGGAATACCTCCATGGACTTACCCAGTAGTTACTCAGTACCCCGTTTTACCAATCATGAATTGACTGATTGATCCTTCCGGCGTGCCCCGCTGCTGGGAGTGGAGTTCGCCTATGACCGAAGTAGAAGTAAAGAAAACACAAGAAAGCCTGCAGGATCGCCTGGCTCAAGTGATCGAGCTGCTGCAGCGCCAACGCGTGGTCGAAGACCTTACGCACCGCCAGGATGGTCCGAATAACAACCTGGTCGAAAACCTGGTTCACCGGCAAAACCTCGTCGAACTGCAGCGCAAGCTCGACGACCTGCACTCCGCCGACGTCGCCTATATTCTCGAAGCCCTGCCGCTGGATGATCGACTGACCCTCTGGCAGTTGGTCAAGGCCGACCGCGACGGCGATATCCTGCTCGAAGTATCCGACTCGGTCCGTGAAACCCTGATCGCCGACATGGACGATCACGAGCTCCTGGCCGCAGCCAAGGAGATGGACGCCGACGAGCTGGCTGACCTGGCCCCCGAACTGCCCCGTGATGTTGTCCATGAGCTCATGGAAGCGCTGGATACCCAGCAGCGTGAGCGTGTGCGCTCTGCGCTGTCCTACGACGAGGATCAGGTCGGCGCGCTGATGGACTTCGAGATGGTCACCATACGCGAAGACGTCAGCCTGGAAGTGGTGCTGCGCTATCTGCGTCGGCTGAAAGAACTGCCGGGGCATACCGACAAGCTGTTCGTGGTCGATTACGAAGGTATTCTCAAGGGCGTGCTGCCGATCAAGCGCCTGTTGGTGAATGATCCGGAAAAGAAAGTTGCAGACCTGATGGCCAGCGACACCGTGAGCTTTCATCCCGACGAAGATGCTTACGACGCGGCTCAGGCATTCGAGCGTTATGACTTGATCTCGGCGCCGGTGGTCGATAAGAACGGCAAGCTGATCGGTCGTCTGACCATCGATGAAATCGTCGACCTGATCCGTGAGGAGAGTGAAACCGAAGTCCTCAACATGGCGGGTTTGCGTGAAGAGGAAGATATTTTCGCCTCGGTCTGGCGTTCGCTGCACAACCGCTGGGCCTGGCTGGCCGTTAACCTGATTACTGCTTTTATCGCCTCGCGCGTCATTGGGCTGTTCGAAGGCTCCATCGAGAAGCTGGTGGCGCTGGCGGCATTGATGCCGATCGTTGCCGGTATCGGCGGTAACTCGGGCAACCAGACCATTACCATGATCGTACGTGCGATGGCGCTGGATCAGGTCAGTACAGCCAACTCGTCGCGTCTGTTGCGCAAAGAGCTTGCGGTAGGCCTGATAAATGGTCTCGTGTGGGGCGGGGTGATCGGCGTGGTGGCCTACTTCCTGTATGGCAGTTGGTCTCTTGGTGTGGTGATGACTGCCGCCATGACGCTGAACCTGCTGCTCGCTGCCCTGATGGGGGTATTGATCCCCATGACCTTGGCCCGCCTTGGCCGTGACCCTGCGATGGGTGCCAGCGTGATGATCACGGCCATGACCGACAGCGGTGGCTTCTTCATCTTCCTGGGCCTGGCAACCATCTTCCTGCTTTGATCTCTCATGGCTCGCCGGCTCCCCTTGTAGGGGCTGGCCTGCCAGCGATCGCATCACCTCGCCTTTATACTGACTGAATGCGCCGCTCGGCTCGCCAGCAAGCCGGCCTCAGCGCAATTTCCAGGCAAAAAAAAGCCAGCACATGGCTGGCTTCGGCTTTCAGTTGCAAATCAATTGGCTTCTGCGGCCGCCTCAACGTCGTGCGCGATAAGCGAGACGAGAGCATTTTGCTGGCGGTGGGAGAGCTGACGAAAACGCTGCAGCAGTTCGCGTTCGTGCAGCGACAGCTCGGGGCTGTCCAGGCGCATGCTCAACTCGTCGCCCAGCGCACCTTCCTGAATGAGGCTTTGTTCCAGGCGAGCGATGATTTCGGAGTTCATGCTGCGGTGATGATTGCGAGCCACCTCGGCAATGCGTTCCCGCATTCCGTCTGGCAGACGTACGACGAACTTGTCAGCCGTACGGCTGGAATAAATTGCCTGTTTCAATGGGCGCATATATTTAACCGGTTAGTTCAGGGGAGCGGTTTTTGGAATTGGCCGCAAGATGAGTGTTAAGACAAGGCTCACGACCAAAGTTCAACCTGAATTGCAAAGAGGCCGCATCATGCCTCAGATTTGCCAGTTCCTTGGCGTCAATTCTGTGACAAATATTGAACTGCCTAGAGGCTTTATGCCAGCACTCATTTGCATTTTTGCGGACTGGTTGGAAAACTTTTCAACGCGTGAGTCCGCGAGGGAACTTCCCGTAAGTCCAAGCCACCACAGGGTTTGAGGCCGCATATCGTATAGCAAAGTGGCCTTTTGCCCGTATCTTTAAGACTAGTGGCAATTTGCCGATTAGCGAGAACGAGGCGACATAAGGTAGGGGAGGGTGGAGCGAGGGCGTTAACGCAGGACGGGGTCGAATTTGATGCGACGACCCACGATAAGGGTGATCAGCAAGAGGCTGGCGAACACGCCGCTGGCGATGAAAGCAGTGGTTTGGCCGTCTGGCGACTCGGCACTCAGGCCAAGGAGGCCTGTAGCAGTGGTCAGGCACAAAAACAGCCAGGCAAATTTACTCATTAACGACGTCCTCAGAAAACCCAGTGTTCAGATGCGGGTGCGGCCTGGGTGCCTTGGGTCAGGCGTACCGGCGATTGGGCGTTCGGGGTCATCACTGCCAGTTGCGGGCGTTGTTGCAAGTGATGCGGTACGGCCTGGCTGATCTGCGCCGGGTCGTTACTGCCAGTCGATTGAAAATGAAACATGATCAATACAGCCAAGGCGACGGTGTTGAGGGCTAACAGAAGGGCACTGTTCATGATTATGTTCTCCGCTTAACGCCGTGGCTATTGGGTGTGTGGGAGAAGTATTGCAGGTCCCGTGCCAATCTATTAATTCAATAAAATCAACGGCTTGAGTCTACTTGAAAGTGGCGAAAGGTTGCAATTTGCAATGATGGCATTTTAGCGGAGTGCATTTTGCACGATGCCTGCAAGTGCCTGTGTTTACGGGGCCAAACCGCATTCCATCGAATACGGATTGGCCTACATTCAAAAAGCCTACGGACGACATGACAAAATCCACCCTGACCGTTAACATGCACGCCGTCCGTCGCCACCCCTTTGGCTCGACGGCTGTCATTTGTCCCAGTAGCTCAATTGGATAGAGCATCCCCCTCCTAAGGGGAAGGTTGGCCGTTCGAACCGGCCCTGGGACACCAGATCCAAAGCCCTGCACAGACCCTTCTGGCAGGGCTTTTTTGTGCGCGCTCTTCAAACACCGGTCGAACCTTGCCGGTGTTCAGGGTTCACAGCAGGTGCGCGATGTATTTATCGCCAGTTGTGTACCTTCTGAGCGGCCAGGCAGCGTCTGAGCTGTTAAGCAAAATAATCCCCGGAATCAGAGCCTGCCGCCTGTCCGGACCCGGTTACCCCGGACTATCATGCTGATAGCCCTGTCTCTCACTGCAAGGAGCCGCTCGGAACGCCGATGCGCCAAATCTGGAAATCTTTTCGAGCCCTTTATTTCGCCTCCTTGATGATGCTGATCGGCTCCGGCCTGCTCAGTACTTACCTGGCCTTGCGCCTGGCGGCCGACCATGTCGACAGCCTGTGGGTGGGTGCGCTGATGGCGGCCAACTATTTTGGCCTGGTGCTGGGTGGCAAGATCGGGCACCGCCTGATCGCTCGGGTCGGGCATATCCGTGCCTATGCCACTTGCGCCGGCATTGTCGGTGCGGCCGTACTGGGCCATGGTCTGATCGATTGGCTGCCGGCCTGGATCGTGCTGCGGGTGATCGTGGGCCTGGGGATGATGTGCCAGTACATGGTCATTGAAAGCTGGCTCAATGAGCAGGCGGACGCCAAGCAGCGCGGCGTGGTGTTCAGCGGCTACATGATTGCCTCTTACCTGGGCCTGGTCCTCGGCCAACTGATCCTGGTCATGCACCCTCAGCTCGGCCTTGAATTGCTGATGCTGGTCGCACTGTGTTTTGCGCTGTGCCTGGTGCCAGTGGCCATGACCCGCCGTATTCACCCGGCGCCCCTGCACCCGGCGCCGATGGAGCCGCGCTTTTTCATAAAGCGCGTGCCGCAGTCGTTGAGTACGGTGCTTGGCGCAGGGTTGATCGTGGGCTCGTTCTACGGCCTGGCGCCGCTCTACGCTTCTCAGCAGGGCCTGACGACCGAACAGGTCGGTCTGTTCATGGGTAGCTGTATCTTCGCTGGCCTGTTGGTGCAGTGGCCGCTGGGCTGGCTGTCGGACCGCTATGATCGCGCGCTGCTGATCCGTTGCTTTGCCCTTTGCCTGGCGGTGGCGGCGTTGCCGTTGGCGATCCTGAGCAAGGTGCCGCTGGAGGTGCTGTTCGTGGCGGGCTTCGTATGCTCCCTGGTGCAGTTCTGCCTTTATCCGCTGGCGGTCGCATTCTCCAACGACCATGTCGAAGGTGATCGTCGCGTGTCACTCACGGCCATGCTGCTGGTGACCTACGGTGTCGGCGCGAGTATCGGGCCGTTGCTGGCTGGTGTGGTCATGAAGATGTTCGGCAGTCACATGCTGTATGCGTTCTTCAGCCTGTGTGCATTGATCCTGGTATGGCGTATCCGGCCGAAAGCGGTGACTAACCTGCATCAGGTGGACGATGCACCGCTGCACCACGTTGCGATGCCCGACAGCATGTCCAGTTCGCCGCTGGTGGCCGCGCTGGACCCGCGTGTGGATGAACAGGTCGTGCAGGAACAAATGCAAACCGCCGTCCCTGAACCGGAGCCGGAAACGGATCCGAGCCCGCCCGAGGAGGAGCCGCCCTTCGAGGGGCCGCCTGAACCTGTGGGGCCGGACGAGCATCCTCACGACTTGAGCAGGGCGCGCCCCTGAATACAAAAACGGGCAGATCCCCTCAGGATCTGCCCGTTTTTTTTGCCGCGATCTCGAGGTTTAAAAATCGTCGTCTTTGTCGAAGCGTCGCGCTTCGCGCTGCAATTGGTACACAAAGCGTTCGACCTGGCGCTGCACCAGGCCACTCATGTTATGGAAGCGCACGCCGGCAAAGGTGGTGTTGATCTTCTCTTCGAAGTGCAGGTAGCGCAGTTCGACCGAGGTGGTCATGCTGCCGAACGGCAGCGCGGCGATAAAGCGGTCGTAGACCTGGCCCAGTTGCAGGCGCTCGGAAATATCCCCTTCAAAGCGCAATTTGCAGCCGGTAGCGGAGATATCCAGCAGCTTGCCGCTGATCGGGGCCTTGAGCTTCTCGCCACCCAATTCGATATTGACCAACTGCGCCAGCTTCAACGCAGCGCGGAATGCGTTGCGACGCTGGTGGTAGACCACTTCGTCGGGCAGGCTGCCGGTGTAGATGCGGTGGCCGTCCTTTTCGCTGATGCTCAGGCTGCCGTTGCTTTCCCACGCAACGCGCACACCGTCGTGGAAACCTTCGATGCGGAAAGGTTCGCCATTTTCGAGGTGGCGTTCGCCATCGCGAGGGATCATTTCATCCAGGGCCAGTGTGCCGCCGTCCCGGTTGACATCCACCAGGTAGCTCTGGAAGCGCTGGCTGCGTTCGTGGAAGGTGATGATCAGCGGGTCATGGCTTTCTTGCAGCATCCGCAAGGTGCTGGCGATTTCCAGAGGGGTGGTGAGGACCTTGGGTGGCTGCGGGGCATCTTCCGCATTAAGGGCGTTGAACACGGTTCTTCCATCTCCAGACAAAATACGACTACACGCAAGAGCAGGCATTCTGCCAGTATGTGGCGCGCCTTGGATAGGTCGCGCTGCAAACCGGCGTCAGGCCTGGCTGCGGGTGCTTGGCTTGACCAGGCGCGAGGTGGAACCCTGAGCGTTGTAAAGCGCTGGAGGCTCTCCGCCGTGAAGTATACGCAACTGGTTGGCGGTCGTAGCTTGCTGAAGCTGGATCGACTGACCGTTGAGCAGGTTGGCTTCCTGGCACTGGGTGAGCAATTGATTGAGTACTTTGCTCTGGGCCAGTAGTTGATCGCCGACCGAGGAATGGCTGGCCAGCTGTGCCAACCCATCATGGTCGGCGGGCAGGCCCAGGCTCACGAGGATCTGGCTGCGTTTTTTGCCGTGCTGTTCCAGCAGGACAATAAGCGACTGCTTGCGTGCCAGGATTTCTTCCAGCAGAGGCATGTCCCGACCATAGAGGGCCAGGGATTCTTCCCTGAGCAGCTCAAGGAGCTGCTGGGTCGGCGCGAGATCATCGATGATCAGTTGAAGCAGATTTTCGTCGTGATGCATGGCTGGCCTTGGGGTTTAAGCGTCCAAAAGCCCGGCGCAGGCCTTTGCCTAGCGCTCGGCTTCGAAATTAAGCAGCTTGCTGGCTACACGGTTGCTGTCGACTTTATAGCTGCCATCGGCGATTGCCTGTTTCAACTCGGCCACACGGGCTTTATTGACCACCGGTTGATCGCGCAGCGAGTCAGTGACCTTCTGCAACTGTTGAGCCTCATTGCTCAGGTGTACGGATTCCCCGCTCTGGCTGGCACTGGCCTGTTCCGCCTTGGCGGGCAGTGGCTGGGCCTTGGCTTCTACGCTGTCCTTGGTGCCGGTAGCACGCGTAGGCGCCGACGTTGTCGGGGTGTTATTCAAACGACTGAAATCGATGACCATGATAAAAAACCTCTGGGTATTTGGACGCTTGCCATGTTTTCGGCCATACCCGGACAAACTTTAGGCTCGATTGACAATAAACTGCACAGGCCGGCATCCAACCGACAGTGTAGGAAAAGCTGGCGCCTGATACCAGTGGTCTATAAAGCCACCTCCACTTGACCCGGTGCGGTGACCCGCGCCTTGATCACCCGGTTGGAGTTGAGATTCTTTACCCGTATCTGTTCGCTCATGCCGCCGTTGGACAAGGCTTCCCCGGGCATTTTGACCTGCAGCGCACCGCTGCTGGCGGAAATGACCACCTGGTCGCCCTTGCGGATCACCTCCGCCTGCTCCAGATGTATCAGCGTGATGACCTGGTCAGTGACCACTGGTCGGGTCAATTTTTGCCCGACGGCCTGATCGAGGGAGGTCAGGTAGCCTTGACTGATCATGCTGATGTCTCGCTCGCGCAGCACAACGTCTTCGAAACCGATGATGCCGGTGCGTTTGAGCGGGCGGGCAACCACCACCACATCGCGGAACAGCTTGACCTGGGCCGGCACGAACACCGTCCAGGGCGAGGCGCCATCACAGCGTACCTTGACCGTCACGCGGCCGATGGGCTGGGCGGGGCTTTCCAGGGTGGCTGTCAATTCCTTGTCGCACATCGGCATGCGCAGGCGCGGGTCCAACTGGTTGACCTGGATTTCATAACGCCCCGGCGTCTGGGTGGTTGCCAGATAATCTTCTACAGTGAACTCAAGAAAGCCTTGGGTGACGCCGATAAGTAGATCAGGCAAGGTGACGTTGTCTGCACGGGCCGTGGCGCCCAGGCCGAAGGCAAGCAGCGCCAGCGGTGCGCAGAGCAATCTGCACAACCGGGTCAGGTGAAGGCGTCGGGAAACTGTCGTTTTAATATCCATAAATCAATAAATAGCAAAGCTCGTGCCGTTTAGTGTTGGGTGCGCGTCGCACCCTCAAAGGTTTTAGCGTAGGAGTCTGGGCATGGCAGGAGTAATGGATTCAGTAAACCAGCGCACACAGCTGGTAGGGCAGAATCGCCTGGAGTTGTTGCTTTTTCGCCTGGATGGCAAGCAGCTATATGGCATCAACGTGTTCAAGGTGCGGGAAGTGCTGCAATGCCCCAAGCTGACGATCATGCCCAAGTCCAGTCCGGTGGTGTGTGGCGTAGCCAACATCCGTGGCGCGACGATCCCGATTCTTGACCTGGCCCTGGCCACCGGTTCGGCGGGTTTGCAGGACCGCGAGAACCCGTTCGTCATCATTACCGAGTACAACACCAAGACCCAGGGTTTCCTGGTGCGCTCGGTGGAGCGCATCGTCAATATGAACTGGGAAGAGATTCATCCGCCGCCCAAGGGCACCGGTCGCGATCACTACCTCACGGCAGTGACGCGGGTCGATAACCAGTTGGTGGAAATCATCGACGTGGAGAAGATCCTCGCCGAAGTGGCGCCGACCTCGGAATCGATTTCCGTGGGTGTGGTGGACGCCGAGACCGCGCACAAGGCGATTTCCCTGCGGGTATTGACGGTCGATGACTCCTCGGTAGCGCGTAAGCAGGTGACCCGTTGCCTGCAAACCGTTGGCGTGGAAGTCGTGGCCCTCAACGATGGTCGCCAGGCGTTGGACTACCTGCGCAAACTGGTGGACGAGGGCAAGAAGCCGGAAGAAGAATTCTTGATGATGATCTCCGACATCGAGATGCCGGAAATGGATGGCTACACCCTCACGGCCGAGATTCGCAACGACCCACGCATGCAAAAGTTGCATATCATCCTGCATACTTCGTTGTCGGGTGTATTCAATCAGGCGATGGTCAAGAAGGTCGGTGCCGATGACTTCCTGGCCAAATTCCGTCCTGATGACCTCGCATCCCGGGTAGTCGACCGGATCAAGGCAGCAGATCACGGCTAGGGGCATTTCCCCTGGCGGTCACACGATTTAAGAGGCGGTATCATTGTCTACGGGTAATTTGGATTTCGAACAGTTCCGGGTCTTCCTGGAAAAAGCCTGTGGCATATTGCTCGGTGAAAACAAGCAGTACCTGGTATCCAGCCGTCTCAACAAACTGATGGAGCAGCAGGGCATCAAGTCGTTGGGCGAGCTGGTCCAGCGTATGCAGGGACAGCCGCGCAGCGGGCTCAAGGAGATGGTGGTCGATGCCATGACCACCAACGAAACCCTGTGGTTTCGCGACACCTACCCCTTCGAAGTGCTCAAGAACAAAGTGCTGCCGGAAGCCATCAAGGCCAGCCCGGGCCAGCGCCTGCGCATCTGGTCGGCCGCCTGCTCTTCGGGGCAGGAGCCGTACTCGATCTCGATGTCCATCGATGAGTTCGAGCGGACCAACATGGGCCAGTTGAAGGCTGGGGCGCAAATCGTGGCCACCGACCTGTCCGGCACCATGCTCACCAACTGCAAGACCGGCGAGTACGACAGCCTGGCCCTGGGGCGTGGTTTGTCCCAGGAACGCCTGCAACGCTACTTCGACCCGAAAGGGGCGGGGCGTTGGGCGGTCAAGGCGCCGATCAAGAACCGCGTGGAATTCCGCTCGTTCAACCTGCTCGACAGCTACGCCAGCCTGGGCAAGTTCGACATGGTGTTCTGCCGCAACGTGCTGATCTACTTTTCGGCCGAAGTGAAGAAAGACATCCTGTTGCGCATCCACGGCACGCTCAAGCGCGGTGGCTATCTGTTCCTGGGTGCTTCCGAAGCGCTGAACGGCCTGCCTGACCATTACCAGATGGTGCAGTGCAGCCCGGGGATCATCTACCAGGCCAAGTAAAACCTACACGGTCAACAATGTGGGAGCGGGCTTGCTCGCGAATGCCTCCTGTCAGTCAGAGACACGTTGACTGATCCAGCGTATTCGCGAGCAAGTCCGCTCCCACATTTGTTTTGCGGCAATCCTCCTGAAAGCGGCAACTCCCCATTGCCGCTTTACTGGCGCCACGCGGAAACCCCTTGCCGCTTTTCTGGCATTGCCGCCGGTAACTCCCTGCGAAACCCTTGATATACGGGCCTCCGCCAGATTGGCATGCACCTTGCTATAACCCAGTTAACGAAAAGCAGGTCAGCCCTTAAAGGTCACCCCCATGAGCATCAGCTTCGATAAAGCGCTCGGTATCCACGAACAAGCCCTGGGCTTCCGCGCCCAGCGTGCCGAAGTCCTGGCCAACAACATTGCCAACGCCGATACCCCGAACTACAAGGCTCGGGACCTGGACTTCTCCGCCGTGCTCGCCGCGCAGCAGGACAAGACCAAGAACGGCACCTTCGCCTTGAACATGACCAACAGCCGTCATATCGAAGCGCAAGGCCTGAGCAGTGGTGACGAGTCGTTGCTGTATCGCACGCCGATGCAGCCGTCGATCGACCAGAACACTGTCGACGCCCAGCTGGAGCAATCGGCCTACGCCGAGAACTCGGTGAACTTTCAAGCCAGCTTCACCCTGCTTAACAGCAAATTCAAAGGGCTGATGTCAGCCCTGCGTGGAGAGTAAGCCATGTCCCTGTCCAGTGTTTTCAATATTGCCGGCAGTGGCATGAGCGCGCAGACCACGCGCTTGAACACCGTCGCCAGTAACATCGCCAACGCCGAGACCGTGTCTTCGAGCATTGACCAGACCTACCGCGCCCGTCACCCGGTGTTCGCCACCATGTTCCAGGGTGGCCAGAGCGGCGGCAGCGATTCGCTGTTCCAGGACCAAGGCGCAGCCGGCTCCGGCGTGCAGGTGCTCGGTGTGGTTGAAGACCAGAGCAATCTGGAAGCCCGCTACGAGCCTAACCACCCTGCGGCGAACGAAAAAGGCTACGTCTACTACCCGAACGTCAACGTGGTCGAGGAAATGGCTGACATGATCTCTGCCAGCCGCTCGTTCCAGACCAACGCGGAAATGATGAACACCGCCAAAACCATGATGCAAAAGGTCCTGACCCTGGGTCAGTGATAAGGGGCGCCAAATAATGGCCATCGTTGATACGTCAAACAACACGGCAGTCCAGGACCTTTTCAATTCCAAGGTCAAGACCGCGACAGATAACAGCAGCGTCGGCGACGCAGCCAAGTCTGCGACGGGTAACCAGTCGCTGGGCAAGGACGCGTTCCTGCAACTGCTGGTGACCCAGCTGAAGAACCAGAACCCGCTGTCGCCGCAAGACAACGGCGCGTTCGTGGCCCAGCTGGCGCAGTTCAGCAGCCTGGAAGGCATCAACACCCTGAACGACTCGGTGAATGCGATCTCCAGCAACTTCAGCTCGTCGCAGGCACTGCAGGCGTCGTCGCTGGTCGGCCGCTCGATCATCATCCAGACCGACAAGGCCATGGTTGATACCAGCAAGAGCATGACCGGTTCGGTGGATGTCACAGCGGCGACCGGCAACGTCTCCGTCAAGATCACCGACAAAGACGGCAACGTGGTGCGCACCATCGAAATGGGCGCCCAGAGCGCCGGCACCCAGAGTTTTATCTGGGATGGCAAGAACGACAAGGGCGAAGTGGCTCCTGCGGGCACCTACACCTTCAATGCCACCACCAAGAACGACAAGGGCGACTCCGTTGCCCTGGCCACTTCGCTGCCAGCGACGGTAACGAGCGTGACCCTGAGCAAGACCGGCGGCGAAATGCTGCTGAACCTGGCTGGCGGCATGGGCAGCGTCAAGCTGTCGCAAATTCAGACTATCGGTACATAGAGCCGGCTAAACACGGCAGAGGGAGAGAAACATGTCTTTTAACATCGGCCTTAGCGGCCTCTATGCGGCCAACAAACAACTGGACGTGACCGGCAACAACATCGCCAACGTCGCGACCACAGGCTTCAAGTCGTCCCGTGCGGAATTCGCGGACATCTACGCAGCCTCCAAACTGGGCACCGGCCAGAACAGCATCGGCAACGGTGTGAACCTGGCGGCCGTGTCCCAGCAGTTCACCCAAGGTGACGTCAACGGCAGCGGCGGCATCCTGGACATGGCGATCCAGGGCGGCGGCTTCTTCGTCCAGAAGGGCAGCGATGGTTCGCTGGAATACACCCGCAGCGGTGCCTTCCGTGCCGACAAAGACGGCTACATCACCAACAACACCGGCACCTCGCGCCTGCAAGGCTACGCAGCAGACGCTGACGGCAAGATCATCAAGGGCGGCCTGGTCGACCTGCAGCTGAACCTGTCGAACCTGCCGCCCAAGGCCTCCACCAAAGTGGATTCCACCAGTAACCTGAACTCCTCGGAGCCGGTGATCGACCAGACGGCCAAGCCGTTCAACCCGAACGACACCAGCACCTTCACCACCCAGTACAGCACCACCTTGTACGACTCCCAGGGCAACGCGCACCCGATGGTGCAGTACCTGGTGAAAACCGACGGCAACAAGTGGAGCGCCTATACCCTGATTGACGGCCGCAACCCAGATGGTTCGGCGCCAACCGGTACGCCGTCTACTCCGCCTGTGCCGTCGGCCTTGACCTTCGATGGCAACGGCAAGCTGACCAGCGTCGTGACCGGTGGTGTCTCCAACAAGACGCTGACCATCACCGGCTGGGTCCCAGGTACGGTGACAGATGGCGTGTGGAAGGCAAACGGCGCGAATGCCAACCCGACAGGGATCGCCGTCAACATGGCCAACATCACCCAGTACAACTCGGCCACTTACCGCAACCCTCCGGTCACCGATGGCTACGCCACCGGCCAGATCACCGGGCTGAAAATCGATGGCAGCGGCGTACTGTTCGCAACGTTCAGCAACCAGCAGAGCAAGGCCATCGGCCAGATCTCCCTGGCCAGCTTCAACAACGAACAAGGCCTGCAGCCTGCCGGTGGTACTACCTGGAAAGAGACCTTCGCTTCGGGCCAGCCAGGCTATGACACTCCGCAGGCCGGCACCCTGGGTTCGATCGTGGCCAACTCCCTGGAGAACTCCAACGTCAACCTGACCAACGAGCTGGTGGACCTGATCAAGGCCCAGAGCAACTATCAGGCGAACGCCAAGACCATCTCCACCCAGAGCACCATCATGCAGACCATCATCCAGATGACCTGATGCGGTAGCGCTGTACAAGAAGCCCCTCGAAAGAGGGGCTTTTTTGTGGGTGGTCGCGCAAGGTTTTCCGGCTTGAAATACAGCCGACTGCAGCAGCCGGCTTGCCGGCCAACACACGGGCAACTGATACGCCGCTATCGCTGGCAAGCCAGCGCCCACCGCGTGATGTGTGCAGGGGCGTGCGCTGCAGGCTCGGCCCCAAAAGAAAACCCCCGGCACACCCAGGGGGCATGTCGGGGGTTTCGAGTAAGCGCCTTTCAGCGCCTACCGGCTCAGCTTATTGGCAAGCTTCGCAGTCCGGCTCGTCGATCGCGCAGGCTTTTGGCACTGGGGCCGGGCCGGCTGGAGCGGCGAGGACCGAATCATCACCGTGGTTGCCGCCGCTGGAAACAGCGTTGAGCTTGCCGGTGTTGATGGTCGACTTCTCGGTGCTGGTCGCGGCCAGGGCACGGAGGTAGTAAGTGGTTTTCAGGCCACGGTACCAAGCCATGCGGTAGGTCACGTCCAGCTTCTTGCCCGAAGCGCCGGCGATGTACAGGTTCAGGGACTGGGCCTGGTCGATCCACTTCTGACGACGGCTGGCCGCGTCAACGATCCACTTGGTGTCCACTTCGAAGGCGGTCGCGTAGAGCTCTTTGAGTTCTTGCGGGATGCGCTCGATCTGCTGCACGGAACCGTCGTAGTACTTCAGGTCGTTGATCATGACCGAGTCCCACAGGCCGCGGGCTTTCAGGTCGCGAACCAGGTACGGGTTGATCACGGTGAATTCGCCCGACAGGTTCGATTTCACATACAGGTTCTGGTAGGTCGGTTCGATCGACTGCGACACGCCAGTGATGTTGGCGATGGTGGCGGTCGGTGCGATGGCCATGATGTTGGAGTTACGAATGCCTTTTTGCACACGGGCACGTACCGGCGCCCAATCCAGGGATTCGTTCAGGTCAACGTCGATGTACTTCTGGCCACGGGCTTCGATCAGGATCTGTTGCGAATCCAGCGGCAGGATGCCTTTGGACCACAGCGAACCCTGGAACGTCTCGTAGGCACCGCGCTCGTCGGCCAGGTCGCAGGAAGCCTGGATCGCGTAGTAGCTGACCGCTTCCATGGACTTGTCGGCGAACTCGACCGCAGCGTCCGAACCGTAAGGAATGTGCTGCAGGTACAGCGCGTCCTGGAAGCCCATGATGCCCAGGCCGACCGGACGGTGCTTGAAGTTGGAGTTCTGCGCCTGTGGTACCGAGTAGTAGTTGATGTCGATCACGTTATCGAGCATGCGAACGGCGGTGTTGACGGTGCGCTCCAGCTTGGCGGTGTCCAGCTTGCCGTTGACGATGTGGTTCGGCAGGTTGATCGAGCCCAGGTTGCAAACGGCGATCTCGTCCTTGTTGGTGTTCAAGGTGATCTCGGTGCACAGGTTCGAGCTGTGGACCACGCCTACGTGCTGCTGCGGGCTGCGCAGGTTGCACGGGTCCTTGAAGGTCAGCCATGGGTGGCCGGTTTCGAACAGCATGGACAGCATTTTGCGCCACAGGTCTTTGGCCTGGATGGTCTTGAACAGCTTGACCTTGCCTGGGTACTCGGTGAGGGCTTCGTAGTACTCGTAGCGCTCTTCGAAGGCCTTGCCGGTCAGGTCGTGCAGGTCTGGAACTTCGGATGGCGAGAACAGGGTCCACTTGCCGTCATCGAAGACGCGCTTCATGAACAGGTCTGGGATCCAGTTGGCGGTGTTCATGTCGTGGGTACGACGACGATCATCACCGGTGTTCTTGCGCAGCTCGATGAACTCTTCAATGTCCATGTGCCAGGTTTCCAGGTAGGCACACACAGCGCCTTTGCGCTTGCCGCCCTGGTTGACCGCAACGGCGGTGTCGTTCACGACTTTGAGGAACGGTACAACGCCCTGGGACTTGCCGTTGGTGCCCTTGATGTACGAACCCAGCGCACGCACCGGGGTCCAGTCGTTACCCAGGCCGCCGGCGAATTTGGACAGCATGGCGTTGTCGTGGATCGCGTGGTAGATGCCCGACAGGTCGTCCGGCACGGTGGTCAGGTAGCAGCTCGACAGCTGTGGACGCAGGGTGCCGGCGTTGAACAGGGTCGGGGTCGACGACATATAGTCGAAGGACGACAGCAGGTTGTAGAACTCGATGGCACGGTCTTCTTTGTGCTTCTCTTCGATCGCCAGGCCCATGGCGACGCGCATGAAGAACACTTGCGGCAGTTCGAAGCGGATACCGTCCTTGTGGATGAAGTAACGGTCGTACAGGGTTTGCAGGCCCAGGTAAGTGAACTGCTGGTCGCGCTCGTGGTTGATCGCCTTGCCGAGCTTTTCCAGGTCGAAGGTGGCCAGCACCGGGTTCAGCAATTCGTATTCGATACCCTTGGCGATGTAGGCCGGCAGGGCCTTGGCGTACAGGTCGGCCATCTCATGGTGAGTGGCGCTGTCGGCGACTTTCAGGAAGCCCAGGCCTTCGGCACGCAGGGTGTCCATCAGCAGGCGCGCGGTCACGAACGAGTAGTTCGGCTCGCGTTCAACCAGGGTACGGGCGGTCATCACCAGGGCGGTGTTGACGTCGGTCAGGGCTACGCCGTCGTACAGGTTCTTCAGGGTTTCGCGCTGGATCAGGTCACCATCGACTTCTTCCAGGCCTTCGCAGGCCTCGGTGATGATGGTGTTCAGGCGGCCCAGGTCCAGCGGAGCAAAGCTGCCGTCGGCGAGGGTAATACGGATCGACGGGTGAGCTTGCACGGAGGCTTCGTCAGCCGGGGAGCGCACGGCACGTTCCTTGGCGCGCGAATCACGGTAGATCACGTAGTCGCGGGCGACTTTCTGCTCGCCGGCACGCATCAGGGCCAGTTCGACCTGGTCCTGGATTTCTTCGATGTGGATGGTGCCGCCCGAGGGCATGCGACGCTTGAAGGTCGCGGTGACTTGTTCGGTCAGGCGGGCAACGGTGTCATGGATGCGCGACGAAGCGGCAGCGGTACCGCCTTCAACTGCAAGAAACGCTTTGGTGATGGCGACGGTGATTTTGTCATCGGTGTAAGGAACGACAGTGCCGTTACGCTTGATCACGCGCAATTGGCCGGGTGCAGTGGCGGACAGATCCAGGTTCGAATCAGCGGCCTGCGGCACGGAGCCCTGCGGGTTCTCGCGAGTTGTGTCGGTTTGCATGGGGGGTTGTCTCCACATTCTATATTTATTTGGGCACCATCACGGTGCCCACCGTTCCGTCCTGAAGCACTTACAGCAGGCCTGGGGCCTGGCATAACAACTTCGGGACAGGAGGAAGGGAGCTGTTCGCGCCGCTTCCATGCCGAAGTCTTCGGTTCGGGGCTGAATCGCCCTTGGCCGTATTCCTGATGGGTGACAGTTGCCAGGTTCAAGCACTGCAACACCCGTACCGTTTTGCGCTGTTGGAGCGTGAAAACGGCTGCCATCCGCGTGCGCGGTTTGGTCTTTGAAAAAATGCTTTGGTTCAACCAAGCAAGAGCAAGAAAGGGCTTGAGTTTCTTGTCTGATCTGTGTTTGGTTTTTTCGCCCAAAACCCTACATGTAGGGTTTTTTTAGCGCCGAGCTACAAGATAATGCGTTTTGGGGGGCTTAGCAACGCACTACCTGTGGATAACGCTGTGGGTAAAATGTGTATGAAACGTGGAACAGCCGTGTAGGCCGCATTGCTGCTGGATTAGGCCGTTTGTCACCGAATATTCCAAGGTAAAAACAGCAGGTTGGATTTTTGAGGGCGCGAACCCTATCACAAAAAAAGGCGATCACCGAATGGATTTCCCGGCTTGTGTTTGGGGACTGGCTCATGGCTACAATCGGTATGTTATGCCCTCAAAACATTACAAATAAGGTGGCCGGGCAACGATCAAACCTGTGGGAGCGGGCTTGCCCGCGATTGCAGTGCGTCAGTCACCGATGCATTGACTGAAACGCCGCCATCGCGGGTAGGCCCGCTCCCACATTTGACGTCATTGGCTGACGATTCCCTCCCTATATAAAAACGAGGATCACGCATGGAGCATGAAGCCTGGCAGGTATTGATCGTCGAGGATGACGAACGGCTGGCCGAGTTGACCCGCGAGTACCTGGAGAGCAACGGCCTGCGGGTGTCGGTGGAGGGCGATGGTGCCCAGGCGGCGGCGCGCATCATCGCCGAACAGCCAGACCTGGTGATCCTCGACCTGATGCTGCCCGGCGAAGACGGCCTGAGCATCTGCCGCAAGGTGCGCGAGCGCTATGACGGCGTGATCCTGATGCTCACCGCACGCACCGACGACATGGACCAAGTGCTGGGCCTGGACATGGGCGCCGACGACTACGTGTGCAAACCCGTGCGCCCACGCTTGCTGCTGGCGCGTATCCAGGCGTTATTGCGGCGCAGCGAACCGGCGGAGCCAGCTGCCGTGGAGAGCCAGCGCCGCCTGCAATTCGGCCCCTTGGTGGTGGACAATGCCCTGCGCGAGGCCTGGCTGAATAATGACGGTATCGAACTGACCAGCGCCGAATTCGATCTGCTGTGGCTGCTGGTGGCGAACGCCGGGCGCATTCTGTCGCGCGAAGAAATCTTCATCGCCCTGCGCGGCATCGGCTACGACGGCCAGGACCGTTCGATCGATGTGCGCATTTCACGCATTCGCCCGAAAATCGGCGACGACCCGATCCACCCGCGGCTGATCAAGACCATTCGCAGTAAAGGCTACCTGTTCGTCCCCGAAGCCGCCGCCGACATGCCGCTGTGAACTCGATCTTCCTGCGCATCTACGGCGGCATGTGCGCGGCGCTGATCCTGGTCGCGCTGCTTGGGGTACTGGCCCTGCACCTGCTCAACGAGGTGCGCAGCGGCCAGTACCGCGAGCGTCTGGCCCACGGCACCTTCGCGTTGATGGGCGATAACCTGCAACCCATGAGCCCCATCGAGCGCCAGCGTGCCCTGGCGGTGTGGGAGCGTTTGCTGGGAATCCCGCTGGAATTGCGCCCGCTGGCCGATGCG
This sequence comes from Pseudomonas sp. MYb13, assembly GCF_002980075.1. Lineage (NCBI taxonomy): Bacteria > Pseudomonadati > Pseudomonadota > Gammaproteobacteria > Pseudomonadales > Pseudomonadaceae > Pseudomonas > Pseudomonas sp. MYb13. The sequence goes on from NZ_PCQI01000004.1 coordinate 48,017, forward strand.
CAACTGGACTTGAGCCAGCGCAATCAACTGCAACGTGGCCAGGTGCTGGTGGAGCAGACCGGGCCGCATGCCGCGCGGGTGCTGCGCCTGGTCAGTAATCAGGAGCAGTGGGTGCTCACCGGCGAAGTGCAGCAGATCAGCGAACAGTTGGCGCGCGCGACTATTTACCTGCTGGCCGACGAATTGGTGCGCTTCCCGGTGGCCGAGCAGCCGCAACGCCTGGCGGCTATAAAAGAAGCCAAGGGGTTCGGCTTTGATATGCACCTGATGACCCTCGACCAGGCCGACATGGACGAAGATCAGCGCCGCCGCGTGTCGGAAGGCGATACGGTGATGGCCTTGGGCAAGGGCGGTGATTCGATCCGCGTGTTCGCCGGCATGGTCGGTACGCCGTGGGTGCTGGAAATCGGTCCGCTGTACCAAATGAACCCTTATCCGGCGCAATGGCTGATCCTGATCGCCTTGATCAGCCTGACCCTGATCGGTTTGATCGTCTACCTATTGGTGCGCCAGCTTGAGCGTCGGCTGCGCGGCCTGGAAGCTGCTGCCACCCGCATCGCCAAGGGCAACCTGGAAGTCCGCGTGCCGGCTCGCGGCGCCGACTCGGTGGGGCGCCTGGCCGCGGCGTTCAATGGCATGGCCGAGCACTTGCAGCAGTTGCTGGCGATCCAGCGCGAACTGGTGCGCGCGGTGTCCCACGAGTTGCGCACGCCGGTGGCGCGCCTGCGTTTCGGCCTGGAGATGGTCGGCGATGCCACCACCGCCGAGGCGCGGCGCAAATACCTGGAAGGCATGGACAGCGATATCCAGGACCTAGACGGCCTGGTGGACGAAATGCTGACTTACGCACGCCTGGAACAGGGATCGCCGGAGCTGAATTTCCAGCGGGTCGACCTCAATGCCCTGCTCGATCAGGTGATCGGCGAATTATCGCCACTGCGTCCGCAGGTCAACGTGGCCCGGGGTATTTGCCTGTCATCCGCGCATTGGGACGACGCCTGGGTCGATGCCGAGCCGCGTTACCTGCACCGTGCGCTGCAGAATCTGGTGAGCAATGCGATGCGCCACGCCCAGGGCCAGGTGTTGATCAGTTATCAGGTGGGCCAGGTGCGCTGCCGCATCGATGTCGAAGATGACGGCCCCGGCGTGCCGGAAAGTGCCTGGGAGCGCATCTTCACGCCGTTCCTGCGCCTGGACGACAGCCGCACTCGCGCCTCCGGTGGCCATGGCCTGGGGTTGTCGATCGTGCGGCGGATTATCTATTGGCACGGCGGGCGGGCGTTGATCAGCAAGAGCAATAACTTGGGTGGGGCCTGTTTCAGCTTGAGTTGGCCCCGGGACCAGGAGAAATCCTGATGCCGCGTTCGCGATGGATCAGGCGCCGATAGCCACCAGGCTCAACAGCTGCTCGTCCTTTACCGCAAACTGTGCGGTCAGTTCCTTGCCATGGCACCACTCGCTGGAAAGGTCCGTGAGCAGCCGCAGCCGCAGTTGGCCTGAATCGGACCACTCCAACATTTCGGCGTGCTCGAAATAAAAGCGTTTCTGCACAATCGGATAGAGCGCCTTGAACAGGCTCTCCTTGGCCGAGAACGTCAGCGTCACCAGCAGGGCATGCTGCTCACGCGGGAAGGCGCCCATGCGCTGTAGCTCATCGGCCGTCAGAATTTCCCCGGCCAAGCGCTCCGCCCGCTCCAGGCTCAGTACGTTCTCCAGGTCCATCCCCAGCCCACGCCATTGCGCCTTGTACGCGACAATCGCCGCGGCATGCCCGGTGCTGTGGGTAATGGAACCGCTGATATGCGCGGGCCACACCGGCGCGCGGTCTTCACCGATCGCGGGGATGCAGTCGAGGTGATCGAGTTGCTGCAGGGCGGCGCGGGCGCACAGCCGTCCAGCCAGGAACTCGGCCTGGCGCTTGGCCACCGAGCGCTGGATGCTGGCCGGGGGCGGCACGGCACTGCGCTGGAAGTCGCCTGCCGTTAACAGGGCCGGGTCAAAACGCGTGCTGAGAAACACTGCGCCCGGCAAGGGTTCAGGCAGGGGCCAATGGGCGTCGAGTGGGGTGCAGCAAGCGGGTAGGGGATTCATGGGCGGTATTTTGCCGAGTTGATGGGCGCGAGGATAGCCCGCTGCGGTTCAGGTGAGGTTCAGAGCCTGTTCAGGAGAAGTTCAGGGGCGCCTGCGTAGCCTTGGACCTACACCAGTGCCTACAGCCAAACGCGTAGAGGTAACCCCATGACTGCGATCAAAAAGCTGATGTTGGCGTTAACCATGCTCAGTGCCACTGCCGGGGCCCAGGCCGCTGACGGTGCCTTTGCCGCATTCGGCAGCGAGAAAACCAAGAAGTCCAGCACCTTGATCCAGCGTGTCAGCTTCGAAGAGGCTGGCAGCCAACCCACGCCCTGGGGCCAGTCCCTGGGCCTGGTCACCCCGCAACCGGGCTACCGCGTTGGCTATGAACACCTGACCGGGCAGTTCAATGGCATTAAACTGCGCCCGCAAGACCTGCAGGGCCGCTATGATATCCCTCTGTCGGACAGTTGATTTGCTTTGGAGAGCCTTATGAAATTGCTGGTGGTGGAAGATGAGGCGCTGCTGCGTCATCACCTGTTTACCCGCCTGACCGACAGCGGGCACGTGGTCGAGGCCGTGGCCAATGCCGAGGAAGCCCTGTACCAGACGGGCCAGTTCAATCATGACCTGGCGATCATCGACCTGGGTTTGCCGGGCATGGGCGGCCTGGACCTGATCCGCCAACTGCGCAGCCAGGCCAAGACCTTCCCGATCCTGATCCTCACCGCCCGCGGCAACTGGCAGGACAAGGTCGAGGGCCTGGCTGCCGGCGCTGACGATTATGTGGTCAAGCCGTTCCAGTTCGAAGAGCTGGAGGCGCGGATGAACGCCTTACTGCGTCGCTCCAGCGGGTTTACCCAGTCGACCATCGTGGCTGGCCCCTTGCTGCTGGACCTCAACCGCAAGCAGGCGTCCCTCGAGGAGCAACCGCTGGCGTTGACGGCGTATGAATACCGCATCCTCGAATACTTGATGCGCCATCATCAACAAGTGGTCGCCAAGGATCGCTTGATGGAACAGCTCTACCCTGACGACGACGAGCGTGATCCGAACGTGATCGAAGTGCTGGTCGGTCGCCTGCGCCGCAAGCTCGAAGGCCCGGGCGGGTTCAAGCCGATCGACACCGTGCGTGGCCTGGGCTACCTGTTCAATGAGCGCTGCCGTTGATTCGCTCGCTACGCGTGCGCTTGATGCTGGCGGCCGCCACCCTGGCCGTGCTGTTCATGCTGGGCTTGTTGCCGGCCATGCAGGGGGCATTCAGCCTGGCGTTGCAGGACTCCATCGAGCAGCGCCTGGCGTCGGATGTCACTACCCTGATCTCCGCCGCGCGGGTCGAAAACAACCGCCTGCAGATGCCGGCGCAGTTGCCGGACGAGCGCTTCAACCTCACCGATAGCCGCCTGCTCGGGTATATCTATGACCGTGAAGGCCATCTGGTGTGGCGTTCGCGGGCGACCAAGGAAGAAAACATCAATTACAAACCGCGCTATGACGGGCGGGGCAACGAGTTTGCGCGGATTCGCGAGGCCAATGGCCAGGAATTCTTCGTGTATGACGTTGAGGTCAAGCTGCTGGGCGGCAAGAGCGCGGCGTTCAGTATCGTCGCCCTGCAGCCGGTGCGCGAATACCAATTGACCCTCGAAGGCTTGCGCGAAAACCTCTACCTGGGCTTTGGCGCAGCGTTGCTGGTGCTGCTGACCCTGCTGTGGCTGGGCCTGACCTGGGGCTTGCAAGCGCTGCGGCGGCTGAGCCAGGAACTCGACCAGATCGAAGGTGGCACCCGCGAGAGCCTCTCCGAACAACACCCGCGAGAATTGTTGCGCCTTACCGGCTCCCTCAACCGCTTGCTGCACAGTGAGCGTGAGCAGCGTGCCCGCTACCGCGATTCCCTTGACGACTTGGCCCACAGCCTGAAAACCCCGCTCGCGGTACTGCAAGGCGTGAGCGAAGACATGGCCCAGCGCCCGGAAGACCGCGACCAGGCCTGGGTGCTGCAATCGCAGATCGAGCGCATGAGCCAGCAGATCAGCTACCAGTTGCAGCGCGCCAGCCTGCGCAAAAGCGGCCTGGTGCGCCACCAGGTGCGCCTGGCGCCGGTGTTGCAAAGCCTGTGCGATACGCTGGACAAGGTGTACCGCGACAAACGCGTCACGGTAACCTTCGAACTGCCAGAGGAGTGCGATGTGCCGATCGAGAAGGGCGCCTTGCTGGAATTGCTCGGCAACCTGCTCGAAAACGCCTACCGCCTGTGCCTGAGCGAGGTGCGCATCAGCCTGGTGGAAAGCCTGGAAGGCACCGAGTTGTGCATCGAAGACGACGGCCCCGGTGTGCCGTCGGATCAGCGTGCGCGAATCCTGCAAAGGGGAGAACGACTGGACCGCCAGCATCCGGGGCAAGGGATTGGCTTGGCCGTGGTCAAGGATATTATTGAAAGCTACGGCGCGCGGCTGACCCTGGGGGATTCGCCGTTAGGCGGGGCTGCCTTCAAGATTCACTTTCCGGCCGTTTGACCTTCATTGGCTGTGCCGGCCTCATCGCAGGCAAGCCAACTCCCACAGTGGGTTGGGTGCACACATCAACTATGCGTGAACCCGGTCAGAATGTTGGGGTGGTACTTTCCGGCCGTTTGACCTTCATTGGCTGTGCCGGCGTCATCGCAGGCAAGCCAGCTCCCACAGTGGGTTTGGGTGCGCACATCAACTATGTGTGAACCCGGTCAAAATGTGGGAGCGGGCTTGCCCGCGAAGAGGCCAGTCCAGACAACATCCCTCTAACTCTCCTGCGCGCGATACGCCCCCGGCGTTAATCCCGTCCACTTCTTGAACGCCCGATGAAACGCCGACGGTTCGGAAAACCCCAACTGCTCGGCAATCTCCTGCAATGACAAATCCGCCCGGCCCAAATGATAGATGGCGATGTCTCGCCGCAGCTCATCCTTGAGTGCCTGAAAACTGGTGCCTTCTTCGCGCAAATGCCTGCGCAGGGTCTGTGGGCTGATATGCAGATGCTGGGCGACGGTCTCCAGGTCAGGCCAGGGGGTGCGGTCGCGGCTCAGCAAGCGCCGCAATTGGCTGCTTAAACTGTCGCCTTCGTCTGGCCGAGAGAGCAAGTCGGCGGGCGAGCGCTCCAGGAAGTGCTTGAGTGTGCGCTCATCCTGCAACAGCGGCATATTCAAATAGCGCGCGGGGAACACCAGGCTGCTGTTCGGAGCACCGAACACCAGGGTGCAGGGAAACAGCAGGTCATATTCGCTGGCGTGAGCCGGCATTGGGTAGCTGAACGTGGCCTGGTGCAGCCGGATGCGTTGGCCGATCAACCAACTGCCCAATCGATGCCAGATCACCAGCAGGCATTCACTGAGGAAATGGTCCGGGTCCCATAACGGCGAGTCGTCCAGGCTCAATCGAGCCATATCGCCTTCGCGTGTCAGCTGCCAGCGCGGGCCCTGGGGGAATAGGCTATAAAATAGTAAGCCGCGTTCCAGCGCCTTTTCCAGGGTGCGGCAGTGGATCAGTGCGTGGCACATCATGGCGAACGTGCCGCGTTTGCTTGGGCCGTCGGCGAACCCCAGGTATTCGTCGTCGAGCGCCCGCCAGAGCATCTGCAGCAGCCGGGTGAATTGTTCCGGCGCAATGCGGGCACGGGGTTCGGTCAGTAATTGCGGGGTGATGCCCACCTGCGCCAGTAGGCCCGAGTAGTCGTAACCGACCCGACGCGCACCGCCGAGGGCCGCCCGGGCGTAATGACTCGCGATGGTACGTTCACGCATGCGAAGACCTCGTCCATTGAAGGGCGGATGGTAGCCATCCCCGGAAGGGGTCACAAGGCGGATATCCGCCAAATTGTAGGACGGGATTGGATGAGTGGGCGGAAATCCGCCACTTGATTCGCTGCTTCGAGGGAAGCCTGGAACCCCCGAGCCCTAATGTCTAAAGGCCTTCAAGGTTTTTCAGCAAAGTGGCACGGCGTTTGCGATAAGGAGTACAGCGCAGGCCAGGATTCCATAGGCCTCGCAAACAACAAATCCCTCCAGTGCAGGAGGGTTCGCAATTCAAGTGTCGTGGGCAATGGCGGATATTTGCCACACGGGACGATTGAGGAACTTTGCAATGACGACTCGTCAGCCAATCTACAAATCCCTGTACTTCCAGGTGATCGTTGCAATCGTTATCGGTATTTTGCTCGGTCACTTCTACCCGCAGACCGGTGTGGCCCTCAAGCCACTGGGTGACGGGTTCATCAAACTGATCAAAATGGTCATCGCCCCGATCATCTTCTGCACCGTTGTCAGCGGCATCGCTGGCATGCAAAGCATGAAATCGGTCGGCAAAACCGGCGGCTATGCGCTGCTGTACTTCGAAATCGTTTCTACCGTCGCGCTGCTGATCGGCCTGATCGTGGTGAACGTCGTGCAACCGGGCGCCGGCATGCACATCGACGTAGCGACCCTGGACGCCTCGAAAGTGGCCGCCTACGTCACTGCCGGTAAAGACCAGAGCATCGTCGGCTTTATCCTCAATGTGATCCCTAACACCATCGTCGGCGCCTTCGCCAACGGCGACATCCTGCAAGTGCTGATGTTCTCGGTGATCTTCGGTTTCGCCTTGCACCGCCTGGGTGCCTACGGCAAGCCTGTCCTGGACTTCATCGATCGCTTCGCCCACGTGATGTTCAACATCATCAACATGATCATGAAGCTCGCGCCAATCGGTGCCCTGGGCGCCATGGCGTTCACCATCGGTGCCTACGGTGTAGGTTCCCTGGTGCAACTGGGCCAGTTGATGATCTGCTTCTACATCACCTGCATCCTGTTCGTGCTGGTGGTGCTGGGTGGTATCTGCCGCGCCCACGGTTTCAGCGTGATCAAACTGATTCGCTACATCCGTGAAGAGCTGCTGATCGTCCTGGGTACTTCCTCCTCCGAATCCGCACTGCCACGCATGCTGATCAAGATGGAGCGCCTGGGTGCCAAGAAGTCTGTGGTAGGCCTGGTTATCCCGACTGGCTACTCGTTCAACCTTGACGGTACGTCGATCTACCTGACCATGGCTGCCGTGTTCATCGCCCAGGCGACGGACACCCACATGGACATCACGCACCAGATCACCCTGCTGCTGGTGTTGTTGCTGTCCTCCAAAGGCGCTGCAGGCGTGACCGGTTCGGGCTTCATCGTACTGGCTGCGACCCTGTCGGCCGTAGGCCACCTGCCGGTTGCCGGCCTGGCGCTGATCCTGGGTATCGACCGCTTCATGTCCGAAGCCCGTGCGCTGACCAACCTCGTTGGTAACGCCGTTGCCACCATCGTTGTGGCCAAGTGGGTCAAGGAACTGGACACCGACAAGCTGCAAAGCGAACTGGCTTCCGGCGGTACCGGTATTTCGGAAACCCGCGAAATCGACGACCTGGGCGTGGCCGAAGGCCCGGCTCCTGTCGTCAAGTAAGCGGCTGATGGCGTGACCTGACGCCAACCGCTACCCACAAACGCCCCGACTGGTTCGGGGCGTTTGCGTTTCTGCAAGGTCATTTTCAGCGGGTTTTGATTTAGATTAAGTGAGCACTTCATCACGCGCCGATGAGGCCTGTTTTTATTTAAAAGCCTATTTGGTCGGATGGGGCTTTGCGGATGAAATTTGCGTCGCGCGGCACGATCTACATGCGATCATCAAGTGAGCATTTGCGCTGGAGCGCGTGCGGGAGGATATGTGGACAGTGTTGATTTGAATGTCCTGCGCAGCGTGCTCGAATGGCGCCGTGCCGGGCAGCAGGTAGTGTTATATAGCGTTGTTCAAACCTGGGGCAGTGCGCCGCGCCCGCCAGGTGCCATGCTGGCGCTGAGAGGCGATGGGGTGGTGATCGGCTCGGTGTCGGGCGGCTGCATCGAGGATGACTTGATTGCGCGCCTGCAGGATGGTCGGTTGCCAGCGGACGGGCCGCCGGTCCAGTTGGTGACCTACGGCGTTACCCGCGATGAGGCGGCGCGTTTTGGCCTGCCGTGTGGTGGCACCTTGCGCCTGACCGAGGAGCGTGTGGGTGAGTGGGCGTGGGTGTCTGAGCTGCTGGCGCGTTGTGAAGATCATCAGATCGTCGCGCGTGAGCTGGACCTGGCCAGCGGCAACGTCACCTTGAGCAGCGCAAGCAAGACCGACGGGGTCACCTTCGACGGCGAGCGCTTGCGGGCCATCTACGGCCCGCGCTGGCGCCTGCTGCTGATCGGCGCCGGGCAGCTGTCGCGCTATGTGGCAGAGATGGCGCGCTTGCTGGATTTCGAGGTGCTGATCTGCGACCCGCGTGATGAATTCGTCTATGGCTGGGAAGCGCAGCACGGTCGCTTCGTGCCGGGCATGCCCGATGAAGCGGTGCTCAATATCCACACGGATGAACGCACGGCCATCGTCTGCCTGACCCACGACCCGCGGCTGGATGACATGGCGTTGCTGACAGCGTTGAACTCCAGCGCGTTCTACATTGGCGCGCTGGGTTCACGGGTCAACAGCCAGAAGCGGCGCGAAAACCTGGCCGCGCTGGGACTGTCTGCCGAGGCGATTGCGCGTCTGCATGGGCCGATTGGTTTGCATATTGGCAGTCACACTCCGTCGGAGATCGCGTTGTCGCTGATGGCGGAAATTGTCGCGATCAAGAACGGTGTGGCGCCACTGCAGAAGAAGCCATTGCCGGTGGTTGCTGAGTGACCGTCACGGCGATTGTGCTCGCGGCGGGGCAGGGCAGTCGCTTTCGCGCCGTGGCGGGGGCTGATCAGGATAAATTGCTGGCCGATTGCGTCGGGCTGGATCGTGTGACGCGGCCGGTGATCGAGCAGGTGCTGGTGAATCTGCCGGATGATGTGGTGGAGCGTTGGGTGGTGACGTCGCCGGACCGCCTTGAAGTGATTCGCCTGGCAGAAACCTACGGTTGCAAGGTATTGCTGCTGCGCTCGGCTGGCATGGGCGACAGTATTGCCGCTGCGGTTGCGGCCAGTGGCTCGGCGAAGGGCTGGCTGGTGGTGCTGGGTGATATGCCGTTTATCCGGTCGTCGAGCATTGAGCAGGTCATCGATGCGCTGGAGGAGGGTGGCATCAGCGTGCCAATGCAGGATGGGCAGTATGGGCATCCTGTGGCGTTTGACCAGGCGTTCGCGCCGGGCCTGATGGCGTTGACCGGTGATCGCGGGGCCAAGCCGCTGTTTGCCCAGGCGACGGTGTGTGAAGTCTCTGTTGATGATCCCGGCGTGCTCTGGGATGTCGACCTGCCAGGTTCTTTGATGTTCACCCCACTCCAACGGTAGGCGCCGCCAAGCCAACGCCTACCGTTGAAGGGTATCCCAAGCCGCAAACCAGTCACCCATAAAAAAGCCCCGCCTGATCACTCAGGCGGGGCTTTTTAGTCACTGCGGGAATCAGGCCAGAGGTTTGCTCTCGTGTTCTGCTTCCTGTGCCGCTGCAGCTGCTGCGGCGGCTTCAGCTTCCTTGCGACGACGACGCACTTCACGTGGGTCGTTCGGCGCACGGCCGTTTTCGGTCAGGGCGCTGACCGGCGCAGCTTCAATCACTGGCGCAGCAACTTCGGCTACCACCGGCGCTTCAACCACTGGCGCAGCCTCAACGACCGGAGTTGGCTCGACCACTGGGGCTGGCTCAGCCACCACGACTTCGGCAACCGGTGCTGGCGCTTCTTCTACCACTGGGGCAGGTTCTGGCGCTTCAACCGGAGCGGCAGGTTCGGCAGTCCATTGGAAGGCGGTCTGTTCTTCACGAACTTCGCGAGCTTCACGTACTTCTGGCGCTGCTTCGACAGCCGGTGCTTCAACAACGGCTTCAACCACTGGCTGGGGCTCAACTACCGGTGCGGGTTCAACCGCGGCCACTTCAACTTCTGGCTGGGCTTCAGGAGCCTGCGCAACTTCCACTTCCGGAACGACCGGCGCTTCGATTGGGGTGGTGGCTTCTACAACCGGTGCTTCGACGACGGAAGTTTCAGCAACCGGCGCTTCAACCACCGGTGCTTCAACGACTGGCGTCTCGGCAACAGGTGCTTGCACTGCGGCGGTTTCTTCGACAGCGGCAGTCGCGCGTTCAGCCTGCTCGTGAGCCTGGGCTTCAGCCGGGGCGCTGATGACCGAGCTGGCAACGGCAGCGGTAACGGCCAGGCCAGCAGCCAGTTCGGCGCCAGTTGGTTCGCTGGTAGCGGCTTCTGCGTTTTCGCCGGTCTCTTCCGAGCCTTCGATCACGTTGCCGTTGGCATCACGCTGACGCTCACGACGGTTGCTGCGACGACGCTGGCCACGGGAGCGGCGGCGTGGACGATCGCCTTCGGCGCCTTCCTGGCCGTCTTCCTGCAGTTGCTCTTCGCCGGTCAGTACTTCTTCTTCGCTGGCGGCAGCAGCCTGTTCGGCACGTGGTTGACGCTCTTCACGCGGTGCGCGAGGTTGACGTTCTTCACGTGGTGCACGCTCTTCACGCGGCTGGCGAGCCGGGCGCTCTTCAGCAGCAACGGCAGCGCCGGCAACGGCTGGCGCGGCGTCCAGTGGCTCGCGCAGTTCACGCACGCGTTCTTCACGCTCGCCACGTGGCTTGCGGTCTTCGCGCGGAGCACGTGGAGTACGCGGTGCGCGTTCTTCACGCGGTGCACGTTCTACGGTCGGGGTTTCTTCACGGGCTTCGCGAGGTGCGCGTTCTTCACGTGGGGCGCGTTCTTCACGCGGTGCACGTTCCTCGCGCGGCTTGCGCTCTTCGTCACGACGGCCGTTGCGGTTGCGGCTCTGCTGGCGACCGTTGCGACGCTCCTCGTTGCGCGCTGGGCGCTCGGAGGCAGGTTTTTCAACCACTACCGGCGCGGCTGGCTCTTCCTTGGTGGCGAACAGGCTCACCAGCGACTTCACCAGGCCTTTGAACAGGCTTGGCTCAGGCAGGGCAGCTGGCGCGGCAACCGGAGCCGCGGCTTCGGTCGGAACCGGCGCGTTGGCGCGGGCTGGCGCGGTCTTGACGGCAGCTTCCTGGCGAACCAGGGTGCGGGTCGCGGCGGCTGGCTGGACTTCTTCCACTTCGGCAGCGGCAGCGGCGATTTCGTAGCTGGACTGGCCGCTGTGGGCTTCCGGGCTGTCATCACGCAGGCGCTGCACTTCGAAGTGCGGCGTCTCGAGGTGATCGTTCGGCAGGATGACGATGCGGGCACGGGTGCGCAGTTCGATCTTGGTAATCGAATTGCGCTTTTCGTTGAGCAGGAACGCGGCAACCGGGATCGGCACTTGCGCGCGGACTTCGGCGGTACGGTCTTTCAGGGCTTCTTCTTCGATCAGGCGCAGGATCGCCAGGGACAGCGATTCAACGTCACGGATGATGCCGGTGCCGTTGCAACGCGGGCAGACGATGCCGCTGCTCTCGCCCAGGGATGGACGCAGGCGCTGACGGGACATTTCCAGCAGGCCGAAGCGCGAGATGCGGCCGACTTGCACGCGGGCACGATCCGCTTCCAGGCATTCGCGGACTTTCTCTTCCACGGCGCGCTGGTTCTTGGCAGGGGTCATGTCGATGAAGTCGATCACGATCAGGCCGCCGATGTCACGCAGGCGCAGTTGGCGGGCGATTTCTTCAGCCGCTTCCAGGTTGGTCTGCAGGGCGGTTTCTTCGATGTCGCTGCCTTTGGTCGCACGCGCCGAGTTGATGTCGATGGACACCAGGGCTTCGGTCGGGTCGATCACGATGGAGCCACCGGAAGGCAGTTCGACCACGCGCTGGAAAGCGGTCTCGATCTGGCTTTCGATCTGGAAACGGTTGAACAGCGGAACGCTGTCTTCGTACAGCTTGATCTTGCTGGCGTACTGCGGCATCACCTGGCGGATGAAGGTCAGGGCTTCGTCCTGGGCTTCAACGCTGTCGATCAGTACTTCGCCGATGTCCTGGCGCAGGTAATCGCGGATGGCGCGGATGATCACGTTGCTTTCCTGGTAGATCAGGAACGGCGCGGAACGATCCAGGGACGCTTCTTTGATGGCGGTCCACAGTTGCAGCAGGTAGTCGAGGTCCCACTGCATTTCTTCGCTGCTGCGGCCCAGGCCTGCAGTGCGAACGATCAGGCCCATGTCGGCCGGTGCGATCAGGCCGTTCAGCGCTTCACGCAGTTCATTGCGCTCTTCGCCTTCGATGCGACGGGAAATGCCGCCGGCACGTGGGTTGTTCGGCATCAGGACCAGGTAACGGCCTGCCAGGCTGATGAAGGTGGTCAGGGCGGCGCCCTTGTTGCCACGTTCTTCTTTTTCGACCTGGACGATGACTTCCTGGCCTTCGCTCAGGACGTCCTTGATGTTCACGCGGCCTTCGGGGGCTTTCTTGAAGTATTCGCGGGAGATTTCTTTGAGGGGCAGGAAGCCGTGGCGCTCGGAGCCGAAATCGACAAAGGCAGCCTCAAGGCTTGGTTCGATGCGAGTAATACGGCCTTTATAGATGTTGGCCTTCTTTTGCTCGCGTGCACCGGATTCAATGTCCAGGTCGTAGAGGCGTTGGCCATCTACCAGTGCAACACGCAACTCTTCGGGTTGAGTTGCGTTAATCAGCATTCTTTTCATGTTGTACCGTCGGTTTCCGGGCTGCCGGAAACGGCGTTCGGCACACACGACTTCTCACGGTCGGTGTCAGGTGCGTCAAGAGTGGTTGGCCACTCCAGTGTCCAGCAAAACCCGCCAATGTGGGCCGGTATCGCGACGGACGCGTCCTGCTTGTTAGCGGTGGTGACAAAGGCACCACTTCAACAAAAGCTAAGGTCAGGAGGAGGAATCAACCGGCGACTGTGGACGAGATGAAGCGTCTAAATATAAGCCTAGTGCTACACGGTCCGACGGTTGTGCATCTCCACCCTACACGTATCCCTGATAATTCGGGTGCTGCCGCGCGCAGAATCCGCAGCGGGTTGGCATTTACCGTGTGCTCCAATGGGGAGTACACGCTCATGGCTAAACAAGACTAGGTGTGGGCGATTGCGCTCTCACTCAGCTCTTAACAGGCGTTGTTTCCGAAGCATTCGCCGTGGTCTGGCTCCAGACTGACTGCACTTTGTGAACTGGCCGTAAATATCGGCGCAAAACGCGAGTATTCACTCTGCTTTCTGCACTCGCTTCAGGCCTCATGTCACCTGCGCTTGTTACAATCTCGAGCCTTCCAGGGTGGCAAAAGCCCCGTAGGACGGCCTCGCGTCCTGATGAATTGCGATGGTCAGGGCCGGCAGTTTGCCGCATGTCCTCTGTCCAGGCCGCTTTTGGCGGCGTTCGCGACTATAGCAGCAATGATTAAGTGCTTCAATTCCATAAAAAATTGTTATCATCGCCGCCATGACGACTACCGCCCCCCAGACCCCCAGCGTCCAGCTGCTCGAGGTCTCGCCGGAATATGCCGGCCAACGCATCGACAATTTTCTCCTGGCCAGGCTCAAAGGCGTGCCCAAGACCTTGATTTACCGCATCTTGCGTAAAGGTGAAGTGCGGGTGAACAAGGGTCGGATCAAGCCCGAGTACAAGTTGCAGGCGGGCGATATCGTCCGTGTGCCGCCGGTTCGCGTGCCGGAGCGTGATGAGCCCGTGCCTTTGGCGCAGGGGTTGCTGCAGCGCCTGGAAGCCTCGATTGTCTTCGAAGACAACAAGCTGATCGTGATCAACAAGCCTTGTGGCATTGCGGTTCACGGCGGCAGCGGCCTGAATTTCGGCGTGATCGAAGCCTTTCGTCAGTTGCGTCCGGACGCCAAGGAGCTGGAGTTGGTCCATCGCCTGGACCGCGACACGTCCGGCCTGCTGATGATCGCCAAGAAACGCAGCATGTTGCGCCATCTGCACACCGCCCTGCGTGGCGATGGCGTGGACAAGCGCTACATGGCGCTGGTGCGCGGCAACTGGGCCAGCTCGATCAAGAGTGTCCGGGCGCCGTTGCAGAAGAGCAACCTGCGTTCTGGCGAGCGCATGGTGGAGGTGGACGAGGAGGGCAAAGAAGCCCTGACCCTGTTCAAGGTGCTGCGCCGCTTCGGTGACTTTGCCACCATGGTCGAGGCCAAACCTGTGACTGGCCGTACCCACCAGATTCGTGTGCACACCCTGCACGCGGGCCACTGCATCGCCGGCGATACCAAATACGGCGACGAGGATTTCTCCAAGGAAATCCGCGACCTGGGCGGCAAGCGGCTGTTTCTGCACGCCTACATGCTCACCGTGCCGCTGCCCGATGGTGGCGAATTGAAACTGCAGGCGCCGGTCGATGAGATGTGGGCCAAGACCGTGGAGCGTTTGAGTGTCGCACCTTGATTACAAACTGCTGATTTTCGATTGGGACGGCACCCTGGCCAATTCCATTGGCCGCATTGTCGAGTCCATGCACGCCGCGTCGACCCGTTCGGGATTTGCGCTGTGCACCGATCACGCGGTCAAGGGCATCATTGGCCTCGGCTTGCCCGAGGCCATTCGCACCTTGTACCCCGAGATCAGCGATGCTGAACTGGTTGCATTCCGGGACCACTACGCCGATCACTACATCGCCCTGGAGGCCACGCCTTCGCCGCTGTTCGACGGTGTCGTGCAGTCCCTGGACGCGTTCCGTGCCCAGGGCTACCACTTGGCGGTCGCCACCGGCAAGGCTCGTCGCGGGCTGGATCGGGTGCTCAAGGCGCACGGTTGGGAAGATTATTTCGATATCACCCGCGCCGCCGATGAAACTGCCAGCAAACCTCATCCTCTGATGCTGGAGCAGATCCTGGCCCATTGCGGTGTATCGCCACGCCAGGCCTTGATGGTGGGGGATGCCTCTTTCGACCTGATGATGGCGCGCAATGCTGGCATGGACAGTGTGGCGGTCAGTTATGGCGCCCAGGCGGCCGAGGCCTTGCAGCAATATGAGCCCAGGCTGACGATTGATCATTTTTCTGAATTGCAGGCCTGGCTCAGTCGGGCCCAATAAGTCTTTGCTGGGGTTGATGGCATGAGTGACGAGTGGAAAGCGCCCGAAAAGGCTGAAGGCAATAGCCGTGATGACAAGAGCTGGAAGCTGCTGGAGAAAACCCTCCTGGCCAGTATCCAGGAGCAGCGCCGGGCGCGGCGTTGGGGGATTTTCTTCAAGCTGCTGACGTTCGTTTGGCTTATTGCCATGCTCGCACTGTTCAGTCCGCTGGTGGACATGGAGAAAAGCGCGACCCGTGGCGCCAGCTACACCGCCCTGATCGAGGTGCGTGGGGTGATTGCCGACAAGGAGTCCGCCAGCGCCGACAATATCGTCAGCAGCCTGCGTGCCGCGTTCGAGGACCCCAAGGTCAAGGGTGTGATCCTGCGCATCAACAGCCCGGGCGGCAGTCCGGTGCAGTCGGGTTATGTGTATGACGAGATTCGTCGTCTGCGCGGCCTGCACCCGTATATCAAACTGTACGCGGTGATTTCTGACCTGGGCGCTTCCGGTGCCTATTACATCGCCAGTGCCGCAGACCAGATCTACGCCGACAAGGCGAGCCTCGTAGGTTCCATCGGCGTGACGGCAGCCGGTTATGGTTTTGTCGGCACCATGGAGAAGCTGGGGGTGGAGCGTCGTACCTATACCTCGGGCGAGCACAAGGCGTTCCTTGATCCCTTCCAGCCGCAAAAGGCGGATGAAACACAGTTCTGGCAGGGGGTGCTCGACACCACTCATCGTCAGTTCATCGCCAGCGTGAAGCAGGGGCGTGGCGAGCGTCTGAAAGACAAGGATCATCCAGAGCTGTTCTCCGGGCTGGTGTGGTCGGGCGAGCAGGCATTGCCGCTGGGCTTGATCGACGGACTGGGCAGTGCCAGTTCGGTGGCCCGGGATGTGATTGGCGAGAAGGAATTGGTGGATTTCACCGTCGAGGAGTCGCCGTTCGATCGGTTCTCCAAGCGACTTGGTTCAAGTGTGGCTGAGAAGCTGGCCTTGTACATGGGCTTCCAGGGGCCGTCCCTGCGCTGAAGTCCTGAGGCTGGCATAGCTCAAAATGTGGGGGCGGGCTTGCTCGCGAATGCGGTGGTTCAATCAGCACATCAGTGACTGATACATCGTTTTCGCGAGCAAGCGCGCTCCCACATTTGGTTGTGTGATGGGCTTAAGGGATCTGCATGCCCTCAGCCAGCAGCATGTCCACCAAGCGGATCAGCGGTAGCCCAATCAGGCTGGTCGCATCCGGCCCTTCGGTGCTCTGGAACAGGCTCACGCCCAAACCCTCGGCCTTGAAGCTGCCCGCGCAGTCGTACGGCTGCTCGGTCCGCAGGTAGCGCTCGATGCGCCCGGCGTCCAATATCCGCATATGTACGGTGAAAGGTACGCAGTCCACCTGGCAGTGCCCCGTCTTGCTGTTGAGCAGAGCCAGGCCGGTGAGGAAGCTGACGCGCTTGCCGCTGGCCGCCAGCAGTTGCTCGCGGGCGTTCTCGAAGGTGTGAGGCTTGCCGATGATTTGTCCGTCGAGCGCGGCCACCTGGTCGGAACCGATGATTAAATGCCCAGGGTGACTGGCGGCCAGGGCGCGGGCTTTCTGTTCGGCCAGGCGCTTGACCAGCTCGACGGCAGATTCATTTGCGTGGTGGCTTTCGTCGATGTCCGGCGAGCTGCAGATGAACGGCAGGTGCAGGCGGCTCAGCAATTCCCGGCGATAAACCGAGCTGGATGCAAGTAATAAAGGCAGCATGGGCGTCTCCTCAAGGCAGCCAGGGATTCTAGCGGGGCGACCGGCTGACGCACAGGGCCGAATTTCCTTTGACATGGCTGGGTGCATCCCTATAATGCTGCGCCTATGTTGAATGACCCGATTCCACCTCACGTTGACCCGCGCAAATTGGCTGATCGTGGCACCTCCCTTCAAGGTGAGTTGCTGCTGGCCAATTTGGAGAGACTCTGCGACCCGCTTTCCGACACTGTCGGTACGGTGCAGGCCAAATTCGTTTTTGAACGAGATGAACGTAAATCTGTGGTTATTCACAGCTTTATCGACACCGAAGTCAAAATGGTTTGCCAGCGTTGTCTTGAGCTGGTCACCCTGCCGATTCACAGCGAGTGCAGTTATGCTGTGGTGAAGGAGGGTGCGAATACCCAGTCGTTGCCGAAAGGTTATGACGTGCTGGAACTGGGCGAAGATCCTTTGGATCTGCATGCACTGATCGAGGAGGAGCTTCTGCTCGCCTTGCCCATTGTGCCTGCTCATCATCCGGAAGAATGCCAGCAGCCGGCGGGCCTCGATGACGAGCCCGAACCGAGCGAGGACGAGGTAACGCGGTCCAACCCGTTCAGTGTATTGGCGCAGTTAAAGCGTGACCCAAACGTTTAGGAGTTAATCAATTATGGCTGTTCAGCAGAACAAAAAATCCCGCTCCGCCCGTGACATGCGCCGTTCGCACGACGCTCTTGAGGCTAGCACCCTGTCCGTAGAAAAGACCACCGGTGAAGTTCACCTGCGTCACCACGTATCGCCAGAAGGCGTATACCGTGGCCGTAAAGTGATCGACAAGGGCGCTGACGAGTAATCACTTGTCTGCTCTAGTCATCGCGATAGACGCAATGGGCGGGGACTTCGGTCCCCGCAGCATTGTTCAGGCTTGCATTGCCAGCCTGTCAGCAACGCCCTCGCTGCACCTGACCCTCGTCGGTCAACCCTCCTTACTTGAAGACCTGATTGCCAGCCATCCGGCGGTGGATCGCGCGCGCCTGACGATTACGCCGGCCAGCGAAACCATCAGCATGGATGACAAGCCGGCGACGGCCCTGCGTGGCAAACCCGACTCTTCGATGCGTGTGGCCCTGGAGCTGCTGCGTGATGGAAAGGTGCAGGCGTGTGTCAGTGCCGGCAATACCGGGGCACTGATGGCGTTGTCGCGGTTTGTGCTCAAGACGCTGCCCGGCATTGACCGGCCTGCGATGGTGGCGGCGATTCCGACGCAAAAAGGCTATTGCCAGTTGCTGGACCTGGGCGCGAACGTCGATTGCAGCGCCGAGCATCTGTTCCAGTTCGCCGTAATGGGCTCGGTGGCCGCCGAAGCGCTTGGCGTGGCTCGCCCGCGTGTGGCCTTGTTGAACATCGGCACCGAAGACATCAAGGGCAACCAGCAGGTCAAGCTCGCCGCCACATTGCTGCAAGGCGCGCGGGGCCTTAACTACATCGGCTTTGTCGAGGGCGACGGCGTGTATCGCGGCGAGGCGGACGTGGTGGTGTGCGACGGGTTTGTCGGCAACATCCTGCTCAAATCCAGCGAAGGCCTGGCAACCATGATCGCCACGCGTATCGACGCGTTGTTCAAGCAGAACCTGGCATCGCGCCTGGTCGGTGCCCTGGCGCTGCCGCTGATGCGTCGCTTGCAGGCTGACCTGGCCCCGGCGCGCCATAATGGCGCGAGCTTTCTGGGGTTGCAGGGCATTGTGGTGAAAAGCCATGGGTCGGCAGGCGTGGAGGGCTTCCAAAGCGCAATTGCGCGGGCCGTGATCGAGATCCAGGAGAACCTGCCGCAACGCTTGCGCGGCCGTCTTGAGGACCTGTTGCCTTAGGCGAATCGGCTCGGGAGTGCTTAAATGTGACCGGCCAGTTCAATTGACCATCCAATCTGTCAGTTTCGTGCGCTCCCACCGTAGGAGTGCGCGTTTTTGACGACCAGATCATTAGGGGCTTGTTACATGTCTACATCCCTCGCATTCGTCTTTCCAGGGCAGGGTTCGCAGTCCCTCGGCATGTTGGCCGAGCTGGGCGCGCAATACCCGTTGATCCTGGACACCTTCAAGGAAGCTTCCGACGCCCTGGGTTATGACCTGTGGGCACTGACCCAGCAGGGGCCGGAAGAGCAACTCAACCAAACCGATAAAACTCAGCCGGCCATCCTGACCGCTTCGATCGCCCTGTGGCGCTTGTGGCTGGCAGAAGGCGGCGCGCGCCCGGCGTTCGTCGCCGGTCACAGCCTGGGCGAATACAGCGCCCTGGTGGCGGCGGGTAGCCTGACCCTCGGTGAAGCGGTCAAGCTGGTCGAGCGTCGTGGCCAACTGATGCAAGAGGCCGTTCCGGCCGGTCAGGGCGGCATGGCCGCGATCCTGGGCCTGGACGATGCCGTCGTGATCGAAGCCTGTGCCGAAGCGGCCCAGGGCGAAGTCGTCAGCGCAGTGAACTTCAACTCCCCTGGCCAGGTGGTGATCGCCGGTGCGAAGGCTGCCGTTGAGCGTGCCATCGAGGGTTGCAAGGCCCGTGGCGCCAAGCGCGCCTTGCCGTTGCCGGTGAGCGTGCCGTCGCACTGCGAGCTGATGCGCCCGGCTGCCGAGCGTTTTGCCGAGTCCATCGCCGCCGTCAACTGGCAGGCGCCGCAGATCCCGCTGGTGCAAAACGTCAGTGCCGCCGTGGCTGCCGACCTCGACACCCTCAAGCGCGACCTGCTGGAACAGCTGTACAAGCCGGTACGCTGGGTTGAGTCGGTCCAGACCCTGGCGGCCAATGGCGCCACCGAGCTGGTCGAGTGCGGTCCGGGCAAAGTCCTGGCCGGCCTGAACAAACGCTGCGCCGACGGTGTGTCCACCGCTAACCTCAATACGCCGGATGCCTTCGCTGCTGCGCGCAGCGCTGGCCTGAGCTCTTGATCCTGACCCCCGAACTAAGGAGAAGCCTGCATGAGTCTGCAAGGTAAAGTTGCACTGGTCACCGGCGCAAGCCGTGGCATTGGCCAGGCCATCGCCCTGGAACTGGGCCGTCAGGGCGCCATTGTGATCGGCACCGCCACGTCCGCCTCGGGCGCCGAGCGGATCGCCGCGACCCTGAAGGAAAACGGCGTGCAAGGCACCGGCCTTGAGCTGAACGTGACCAGCGATGAGTCCGTGGCTGCCGTACTGGCCGAGATTACCGCACAGTTCGGCGCGCCGGCGATTCTGGTCAATAACGCCGGTATCACCCGCGACAACCTGATGATGCGCATGAAAGACGACGAGTGGTACGACGTGGTCGACACCAACTTGAACAGTCTGTTTCGCCTGTCCAAGGGCGTTTTGCGTGGCATGACCAAGGCGCGTTGGGGCCGAATTATCAATATTGGCTCCGTAGTGGGTGCCATGGGCAACGCAGGCCAAGTAAACTACGCCTCCGCCAAGGCCGGTCTGGAAGGTTTCAGCCGTGCATTGGCACGTGAGGTTGGTTCGCGATCCATTACGGTCAACTCGGTGGCCCCAGGGTTCATCGACACCGATATGACCCGCGAACTGCCGGAAGCACAGCGTGAAGCGTTGCTGACGCAGATTCCGCTGGGCCGTCTGGGCCAGGCCCAAGAGATCGCGAATGTGGTCACTTTCCTGGCATCCGACGGTGCGGCATACGTGACTGGGGCTACAATCCCGGTGAACGGCGGGATGTACATGAGTTAAATTGTGACGGATCGCTTCAAAAAAATGTCATACGAGCTGTCTAAAATCCGTTATAAAGCTGCAACTTAATTTATAGGCAGGTGGCCGACCGGGTACAGGGTGAAGCTTTCAGTTGAAAAGCTGAAATGGCTTTCTATACACTTACCCACTGGCCAGCTGCCTGAATTTGTCCATTAGGAGTTAAACAAGGTATGAGCACCATCGAAGAGCGCGTCAAGAAAATCGTCGCCGAGCAACTGGGCGTTAAGGAAGAAGAAGTGGTCAACACTGCTTCCTTCGTAGAAGACCTGGGTGCCGATTCCCTTGACACCGTTGAGCTGGTGATGGCTCTGGAAGAGGAATTCGAGACCGAAATCCCGGACGAAGAAGCTGAAAAAATCACTACTGTTCAAGCTGCTATCGACTACGTTACTAGCCACCAGGCGTAATAGTTTGTAGTCGTCGCTTGCTGTCAGGGAAAAACCGCACTGCTGTAACGGCGTGCGGTTTTTTCTTTAGCCCTGATGAAAAGTACGCGCTGAAGCAAAAGTGTCGTCATTAGAAAAAGGAGAGTGCTGTGTCGCGTAGACGCGTCGTAGTCACCGGTATGGGTATGTTGTCGCCACTGGGCACGGATGTGCCAAGCAGTTGGCAGGGCATTCTGGCTGGCCACAGTGGTATTGGTCTGATTGAACACACGGACCTTTCTGCCTATTCCACCCGTTTTGGCGGCTCGGTAAAGGGTTTCAATGTCGAGGAATATCTCTCGGTCAAAGAATCCCGCAAACTCGACCTGTTCATTCAATACGGCCTGGCAGCCGGTTTTCAGGCAGTGCGTAACGCTGGCCTGGAAGTCACCGACGCCAACCGTGACCGCATCGGCGTGGCCATGGGTTCGGGTATTGGCGGTTTGACCAATATCGAAGAAACCAGCCGCACGTTGCACGATTCCGGCCCCCGTCGAATTTCACCGTTCTTCGTGCCCGGCTCGATCATCAATATGATTTCCGGTTTCCTGTCCATCCACCTGGGCGCACAGGGACCTAACTACGCCATTGCCACGGCGTGCACCACTGGCACGCACTGCATCGGCATGGCGGCGCGCAACATCGCCTATGACGAAGCCGACGTGATGATCGCCGGCGGTGCCGAAATGGCGGCCTGCGGCCTGGGCATGGGCGGCTTCGGCGCGTCCCGCGCGCTGTCGACCCGCAACGACGAACCTACCCGTGCCAGCCGTCCGTGGGACAAAGGCCGTGACGGTTTCGTCCTGTCCGACGGTGCCGGTGCCTTGGTGCTGGAAGAGTTGGAGCACGCCAAGGCGCGTGGTGCGACTATCTACGCCGAGCTGATCGGTTTTGGCATGAGCGGCGACGCCTACCACATGACCTCGCCACCGTCCGACGGTGCCGGCGCTGCGCGTTGCATCACCAACGCCCTGCGCGATGCCAAGGTCAATCCGGACCAGGTGCAGTACATCAACGCCCATGGCACGTCGACCCCGACGGGCGATCTGGCAGAGGCCGAAGCCATCAAGTCGGTATTCGGCGAGCACGCCTACAAGCTGGCGGTCAGCTCCACCAAGTCCATGACCGGCCACTTGCTGGGCGCGGCGGGTGCGGTCGAAGCGATCTTCAGCGTCATGGCCATCAAGGATCAGGTCGCTCCGCCGACCATCAACCTGGATGAGCCGGATGAAGGCTGCGACCTGAACTTCGTGCCGCACGAAGCGCAACCCATGCCGATCGACGTGGTGATCTCCAACTCGTTCGGTTTTGGTGGCACCAACGGTTCCCTGGTGTTCCGCCGGTTCGCGGAGTGATGCACAGCTGGGTCGACGGTCAGCCAGAGGACAACGTGCCCCTGAAGGATCGCGGCCTGGCGTATGGCGATGGGTTGTTCGAGACCATTGCCGTCAGGGCCGGGCAGCCCGTGCTGCTCGATCGCCACCTGCAACGCCTCGATGAGGGGTGCAGGCGGCTCGCCTTGGCTGTGGATCACGTATTGATCCGCAGCGAAGTGCTGGCTTATGCCGCCGCCCTCGGCGACGGTGTCCTCAAATTGATCCTGACCCGTGGCGACAGCCTGCGTGGTTATGGCATCAACCCTGGCGCGCCGGTGCGCCGCATTCTGCAGGGCAGTCCGCCCGCCACCTATCCCCACGCCCATGGAACCGACGGCATCCGCCTGTTTCCCTGTGCCACTCGCTTGGCCGAGCAGCCAGTGCTGGCCGGTCTCAAGCACCTCAATCGCCTGGAACAGGTGATCGCCCGTGCCGAATGGCAAGACGCTGAGCATGCCGAAGGCTTGATGCTGGACATGTCCGGTCGTGTCATCGAAGGGGTGTTCAGCAACGTTTTCCTGGTGTGCAACGGCTTGTTACTAACCGCTGATCTGACGCGTTGCGGGGTCGCCGGGGTGATGCGCGCTGAGATTCTGGCCCAGGCACACGCCCTGGGCATCCCGGTGGCCGTGGCCGACATCGGTCTTGAGCAGTTGCGGCAAGCCGACGAAGTCTTTGTGTGCAACAGCGTTTATGGCATTTGGCCGGTGCGCGGGTACGCTGCGATGAGCTGGTCGGTTGGGCCGCTCACCCGTAAACTGCAGGGCATTGTTCGCGCGCTATTGGAAATTTGAGTTGATACGAAAACTGGTTGTACTGCTGCTGATCGGTCTGTTCTCGGCGGCTTTGCTGTTGGGCTATTCGGCCTGGAAGTTCGACGCTGCCTTGAAGCAGCCCTTGAACCTCGCCCAGGAGCAATTGCTCGACGTACCGGCAGGGGCGACCCCTACCGGCACTTTCAATCGCCTGGAAGCCGATGGTGTGCTTGAAGGCGCCTTCTGGCTGCGCCTGTACTGGCGCTTCAACCTCGACGGTCAGCCATTGCACAGCGGTGAATACCGCATGACGCCTGGCATGACGGCGCAGGGCCTGATCGGCCTGTGGCAGCGTGGCGAAGTGGTTCAGTACAGCCTGACCCTGGTCGAAGGCTGGAACTTCCGCCAGGTGCGCGCAGCCCTCGCCAAGCATGAAAAGATCGTGCAGACCCTGTCGGGCCTCAGTGACAGCGACGTCATGGACAAGCTCGGTCATCCCGGCGTATTTCCCGAAGGGCGATTCTTTCCCGATACCTACCGCTTCGTGCGTGGCATGACCGACGTCGAGTTCCTGAAAAAAGCCTACAACCGCCTGGACGATGTACTCGCCCAGGAGTGGAGCAAGCGCGCTGCCGACGCGCCGTACACCGACCCTTATCAAGCGCTGATCATGGCCTCCCTGGTGGAGAAGGAGACCGGCGTGCCTGAGGAGCGTGGGCAGATCGCCGGCGTATTCGTGCGGCGCCTGAAGGTCGGCATGCTGTTGCAGACTGACCCGACGGTGATCTACGGGCTGGGCGAGCGCTACAACGGCAAGTTGACCCGCGCCCACCTCAAGGAAGCCAACCCCTACAACACCTACATGGTCGCCGGCTTGCCGCCGACGCCCATCGCCATGGTCGGCCGCGAGGCCATCCATGCCGCGCTGAACCCGGTACCGGGCAGCAGCCTCTATTTTGTCGCGCGGGGCGACGGCAGCCATATTTTCTCCGATGACCTGGATGCGCATAATGCCGCCGTGCGTGAGTTCCAGCTCAAGCGTCGCGCCGATTACCGCTCCAGCCCGGCACCGGTGGTGAAGCCTGCGGGAGATGCCGCGCCACCTGCCGATGGGCCTTCGCAAGCGCCGGTTGAAAAGCCGGCCGAACCTGCGCCGGACGCCGCCGCGCCGCAAAGCCCGCAATAATTCTGACTAAGGACTGCCTGTGACTGGCTTGTTTATTACCCTGGAAGGCCCCGAAGGCGCCGGCAAAAGCACCAACCGCGATTACCTGGCCGAGCGCTTGCGCACCGAAGGCATCGAAGTGGTGTTGACCCGCGAGCCCGGCGGCACGCCGCTGGCCGAGCGTATCCGCGAGGTGCTGCTGGCGCCGGGTGAAGAGCAGATGAACCCGGACACCGAGCTGCTGCTGGTGTTCGCCGCGCGCGCCCAGCATTTGGCCGAGGTGATTCGCCCGGCCCTGGTGCGCGGTGCCGTGGTGATCTGCGACCGGTTCACCGACTCCACCTATGCCTACCAGGGCGGTGGTCGGGGCCTGTCCCTGGAACGCATCGCTACCCTGGAAACCTTCGTGCAAGGCGACCTGCGCCCTGACCTGACCCTGGTGTTCGACCTGCCGGTGGAAGTGGGCCTGGCCCGCGCCAGTGCCCGTGGTCGCCTGGACCGTTTTGAGCTCGAAGGCCAGGCCTTCTTCGACGCAGTGCGTACCGCATTCCTCAAGCGCGCCGCGGCCGAGCCTGCGCGTTATCACCTGCTGGACGCGGCCCAGCCGCTGGCCCGTGTGCAGCAAGCCATCGATGCATTGTTGCCAACACTGCTGGAGCGCGCCCGTGGCTGAAGCCTACCCCTGGCAGGACAGCCTGTGGCAACAACTGGCCGGCCGCGCCCAGCACGCCCACGCCTACCTGTTGCATGGGCCGGTGGGGATCGGTAAGCGTGACCTGGCCGAGCGACTCATGGCCAGCTTGCTGTGCCAGCGTCCGGTTAACCTGGAAGCCTGCGGCGAGTGCAAGTCTTGCCTGTTGCTCAAGGCCGGCAGCCATCCGGATAACTACCTGCTGGAGCCCGAGGAAGCCGACAAGGCGATCAAGGTCGACCAGGTGCGTGACCTCGTCAGCTTCGTGGTGCAAACCGCGCAGATGGGCGGGCGCAAGGTTGTACTGATCGAGCCGGTGGAGGCGATGAACATCAACGCCGCCAATGCCTTGCTCAAGAGCCTGGAAGAGCCGTCCGGCGATACCGTGTTGTTGCTGGTGAGCCACCAGTCCAGCCGGCTGTTGCCGACCATCCGCAGCCGCTGCGTGCAGCAGGCGTGTCCGCTGCCGAGCGAGGCCATGAGCCTTGAGTGGCTGGCGCGGGCGTTGCCGGAGTGCACCCAGGACGAGCGCGTCGAACTGCTGACCCTGGCAGCCGGCTCGCCGTTGGCTGCGGTGAAGCTGCAAGCCCAGGGTGTGCGTGAGCAACGCGCGCTGGTGGTGGACGGCGTGAAGAAATTGATCAAGCAGGAAGTGTCCGCCACCCAACTGGCAGAAACTGCCTGGAAGGACATTCCCTTGCTGTTGCTGTTCGACTGGTTCTGCGACTGGTCGAGCCTGATCCTGCGCTATCAGCTGACCCAGGACGAACACGGCCTGGGCCTGCCGGATATGCGCAAGGTCGTGCAATACCTGGCGCAAAAAAGTGCCCAGGACAAGGTGCTCACGATCCAGGACTGGATCCTCGCCCAGCGCCAGAAGGTGCTCGGCAAGGCCAACCTCAACCGCGTCCTGCTGCTTGAAGCGCTGCTGGTGCAGTGGGTCGGTTTGCTCGGCCGCCGTTAATTTCCGTGGTCGACGGGTGTATCGTCGGCCAGACACTTTTCGTGACTGAAGTTGTAGATACCTATGCTTGTAGATTCCCATTGCCACCTTGATCGCCTCGACCTGGCCCAGCACGGCGGTTCCCTTGACGCTGCACTCGAAGCCGCACGCCAGCGTGGGGTAGGGCACTTCCTGTGCATCGGCGTCAGCGCCGAAAACGCTGCCGACGTCAAGGCCCTGGCCGAGCGTTATGCCGATGTGGATTGCTCGGTGGGTATCCATCCGCTGGACCTCAAGCCCGGTGAAGCCCCGGCCCTTGACTGGCTGCTGGGCGAACTCAATCACCCACGTGTGGTGGCCATTGGTGAGACCGGCCTGGATTACCACTACGAGCCCGAGGCTGCCGAGTTGCAGCAGGCCTCCTTCCGCCTGCACCTGCAGGCCGCCCAGCAGACCGGCAAGCCGGTGATCGTCCACACCCGTGGCGCGCGCGCCGACACCTTGACGCTGCTGCGTGAAGCTGCGCTGCCGCAGGCCGGTGTGTTGCACTGCTTCACCGAGGACTGGGACATGGCCAAGGCAGCCCTGGACCTGGGCTTCTACATTTCCCTGTCGGGCATCGTCACTTTCCGCAATGCCGACGCCCTGCGTGACGTCGCGCGCCAAGTGCCGGCCGACCGCCTGCTGGTGGAAACCGACTCGCCGTACCTGGCGCCCATTCCTCATCGCGGCAAGCCGAACCTGCCCGAGTATGTGCGTGATGTGGCGGATTACCTGGCGATGCTGCGCGGTGAGTCCTGCGAGCGCTTTGCCGAGCAGACCACCGAGAACTTCAAGCGCCTGTTCCCATTGGCTCATGTGGGCGCGGACCTGCTCGCGAAGGGCGTTGACGATGCCGCGGGTCATGCGGTTTAGCGCGTCGTCCGTGAGCTCTTCGCGAGCGCAGTGAAGAAATCGCAGGCAAAAAAAACCCGGGTTCTGGGGGGTGAATCCGGGCTAAGACCATTAGGAGTAAAACAAGGGCACACGGTCCGTTGGTACCCAGGTCGGCGCTTCACTTGGGGGAGATGTCACGCCGACAGTTCAAGTATTGATCAGTATCCGATTCAGTCCAGTCGCGACTGGTCGTTTTTTAAACAGATTTGGAATACGCGCGCTTCGCTTGAGTTCTCATCAGGCAGGTGCACGGGTGCAGTTGTTGCGTATTATTTCTGACTGATACCCACCAAAACGTTGGCGTATTGAAAGTAAAGTGCGTGATGGGGTCACATAGACATTGCCCAACGACCGTTCAGTCGGGATAATCCCTCGCATCGGGTAAATCGTATCGCCACGTATCCGTGGCCGTGCGCAACCCTCCCTAATATCGACCTCTGCAGACCTCTTCCTCATGCACAAAGAACCCCGTAAGGTCCGTGAGTTTCGCCGCCGTGAGCAGGAAATTCTCGACACCGCACTCAAGCTGTTCCTTGAACAAGGTGAAGACAGCGTCACCGTCGAGATGATTGCGGATGCCGTGGGTATCGGCAAAGGCACGATCTACAAGCACTTTAAGTCCAAGGCCGAGATCTACCTGCGACTGATGCTCGACTACGAGCGCGACTTGAACGAGCTGTTGCATTCGGCTGACGTCGACAAGGACAAGGAAGCCTTGTCCCGCGCCTACTTCGAGTTCCGCATGCGTGACCCGCAGCGCTACCGCTTGTTCGACCGCCTGGAAGAGAAGGTGGTCAAGGGCCACCAAGTGCCGGAGATGGTCGAGGAGCTGCACAAGATCCGCGCCTCGAACTTCGAACGCCTGACCCTGCTGATCAAGGGTCGCATCAGTGAAGGCAAGCTTGAAGATGTGCCGCCTTATTTCCACTACTGCGCTGCCTGGGCCTTGGTGCACGGCGCCGTGGCGTTGTACCACTCGCCGTTCTGGAGCAATGTGCTGGAAGATCAGGAAGGTTTCTTCCAGTTCCTGATGGACATCGGCGTGCGCATGGGCAACAAGCGCAAGCACAGCAGCGAGCCAGCAGCACCTGACGCAGCGCCGGCGCAAACCCCGGCCACGTAATGATTTGCTGCTACGCGTAGTACCCCAGGAATATACTCAGGCATGGACTCTTGCTAAAAGCTGATTTTTCAGTCAGCTTTTAGCGCGCCCGAACCATCCTCTGCCGGAGTGATCCATGATCGTTGATCGTCAAGGCAGGCGTTTTCGCAATTTGCGGATCAGCCTGACCTCAGCCTGCAATTACGCGTGTACCTACTGCGTGCCTAACGGCAAGCGGCTGGTGGCTGCCCAGGACGAACTCTCGGCCGAGGCCATGGCCCGTGGCGTGGCTTACCTGATTGAAGCAGCAGGCATCGAGCGTCTGCGCATTACCGGCGGTGAGCCACTGGTCAGTCCCAAGCTGGAAGCCTTCATGGGCGCGGTGGGTGGCATGGGCCTCAGTGATATCAGCTTGACCACTAACGGCCAGTTGCTGGCACGTAAGCTGCCACTGTTGGTGGATGCTGGGATCAAGCGCATCAACGTCTCCCTCGATACCCTGGATGCGGACGCTTTCCGCAGCATCGCCCGTGGCGGTGACCTGGCCACTGTGCTCGACGGCATGGACCAGGCCCGCAATGCCGGGATGAAGATCAAGGTCAACATGGTGCCGTTGCGCGGGCAGAACCTCGACCAGGTCATGCCGCTGCTCGACTATTGCCTGGAGCGTGGCTATGAGCTGCGCTTCATCGAGCTGATGCGCATGGGCCACCTGGCCAAGGACTCCAATGCGTTCCTGCAGCAATTTGTCAGCCTGCAGCAACTGCTCGGGTTGATCGGCGAGCAGTATGAATACCTGCAAGCCAATGCCCCCGTGGACGCCACGGCCGTGCGCTACGAAGTGCCGGGCAAGGGCTTCTTTGGTGTGATCGCCAACGAAAGCGTGCCGTTCTGCCGTACCTGTTCGCGGTTGCGGCTGTCGTCCACGGGGTGGTTGCATGGCTGCCTGTCGTCGAGTAACCGTCACTACGTCGGTGACCTGCTGGACAAGCCGCGCCATCAAGCATTGCCAGCGCTGCAGGGCCTGTTGATGAAAGCGCTGGGCGACAAACAGGAAGTCGCCTTCTCTGGCGGCGCCACCATCATGAAGATCATTGGCGGCTGACGCGATTTCCGAACTCAACATAATTCCCTGTGGGAGCGAGCAAGCCCGTTCCCACATTTGTTTTGCGTCGTCGCTGAATGGCCTGGATTCTGCATCTCACGCCCATTCGCCGGTTTTCCGTCACCGGCTTCTGGAGGATTAGGATGCGTA
This sequence comes from Pseudomonas sp. MYb13, assembly GCF_002980075.1. NCBI lineage: Bacteria > Pseudomonadati > Pseudomonadota > Gammaproteobacteria > Pseudomonadales > Pseudomonadaceae > Pseudomonas > Pseudomonas sp. MYb13. Next base: position 77,103 of record NZ_PCQI01000004.1, read on the forward strand.
GTCTGGTTTTGTTGCTGGCGTCGTTGACGCTGAGTGGTTGCATGACCGTCAGCGATATGGCCGAAGGCACCCGTTATCAGATGAGTGATGCCGGTTTGCTGGACCACAGCGATACCCGCCGTACCGCCTCGATTCGCGTTCAGCCGGACTCCTTTATCTTTATCGCCCAGGGCGCCTTCGTTCCACCGGGCAGCGCTTACCCGCGACCGAACGTGGTGGCCGAAGAAGCCTTCAATGGCTTTGTCGAATACTTCCCCATGGTGCGCCGCGCCCGTCAGCCGGAAGGTCTGGAGCAGGCAATGGCTGAAGCCCGGGCGGCGGGTGCTCACTACCTGCTGTACTGCCGCTTCGCCAAGGCCGATGACCGCATCGGCAACGCGGATGAGTGGGCCGATCAGGAAGCCCTGGACCGCGTCGGGCTGGACAGCGGTGTCATCCAGATCATGTTGATCGAGACCAGCACCCAGTATTTGATTGATACTGCACGTATTCGCAGTCGTGGCGGTTTACTGACGTTCCACGACAACAAGCCAGAAGACCTGATTGCCCGCCCGCTGGCGCAGTATGCTCGCGGCCTGCTGGGGATGAGTGATCAGTAAGCACCAGGAGAACCTCATGACCGATTCCGCCAAGGCCAACGATCTGCTGGCCCAACTGCCCAAAGGCAAGGGACCGGCCCCGGTGCACCTGTGGAACCCGGACTTCTGCGGCAACATCGACATGCGTATTGCCCGCGATGGTACGTGGTTCTACCAGGGCACGCCGATCGGGCGTAAGCCGATGGTCAAGTTGTTCTCCAACATCATTCGCCGCGATGGCGATGATTACTTCCTGGTCACTCCCGTGGAAAAGGTGGGTATCACCGTCGATGATGCGCCGTTCGTGGCGGTTACCCTGGAAGTCGAAGGGCAGGGTGAAGCTCAGGTGCTGCGCTTTACCACCAATGTCGATGAGCAGGTCGAGGCGGGCCTCGAACACCCGTTGCGGGTGGTGATCGACCCCGTCACCCAGGAACCTGCGCCTTATCTGCGTGTGCGCACCAACCTCGAAGCCCTGGTGCATCGCAACGCGTTCTACCAATTGGTGGAGCTGGCGGTGAGCCGTCCGATCAATGGTCAGAACTGGCTGGGCGTCTGGAGCGGTGGAGCGTTTTTCCCCATTGGCCTGGAGCCCTGAGGCCGGTTTTTTCATCTCCCTGAAATAATTCGCTTGCTGTCAACGGGCGCTTTCGGTTATCAATTTGTACATGATTAGACATGTTCGATTTGATAAGAAAAAACGCGTCGTCGACGAGCTCATCCGCCGTATCGAGGGTGGGGTGATGGCCGACGGTTTCCTGCTGCCGGGCGAGCACCAACTGGCCGAAGAGTTCGCGGTCAGCCGAGGCACCCTGCGCGAAGCCCTCGCCGAACTCAAGCGACGCAATTACATCGCGACCCAGAGCGGCGTCGGCTCCATCGTCACCTTTGACGGCATGGTGCTCGACCAGCACAGCGGTTGGGCCCAGGCCCTGGCCGACACGGGCGCCCGCGTGAGCACCGACATCCTGCGCCTGGAAGCCGTCACCCGCCCGGACCTGTTCAGCCGCTTCGGCAGCGACCAATTCATCGCCCTCGACCGCCGTCGTCGCACCAGCGACGGCACCGCCGTTTCGCTGGAGCGCTCGCTGATGCCAGCCTCCGGAGGCCTGGAAAGCCTGCCGAGCGTGGGTCTGATCGATAACTCCCTGACGATCACCTTGGCCGCCTACGGTTATGTCGGTGCCGAAGGTGACCAATGGATCGGCGCGGAACCTCTCAGCGATGAAGACGCCGAGCTGCTCGGCCGCCCCGCAGGCACAGTGTTTCTGAAGGCATCGCGTACCACCTATGACCGTCGCGAGCGTTTCATGGAGCATGTCGAAAGCCTGCTCGACCCTCTGCACTTTCGTCTGCACCTCCAGTTTGGAAACTCGAAATGACCCCGCACAATCGCGCCCTCGGTGCGTTCTACGGCCTGGCATTGGGCGATGCCCTGGGCATGCCCACCCAGTCACTGAGCCGTGAGCAAGTCCGCGCGCGTTTCGGTGCCATCACTGGCCTGGAAGATGCCGGCGCCGACCAGCCAATCGCGCCGAACATGCCTGCCGGCTCCATCACCGATGACACCGAGCAGGCCATCCTGGTCGGTGAGTTGCTGGTGGAAGGCCAAGGCAAAATCGAACCCACGGTCCTGGCCCAGCGCCTGATCGACTGGGAAGCAGTGATGCGCGCCAAGGGCTCGCAGGATTTGCTTGGGCCTTCCACCAAGCGTGCGATCGACATGATCCTCGCCGGCCACACGCCGGAAGAGTCCGGCCGCTATGGCACCACCAACGGCGCAGCGATGCGCATCACCCCGGTGGGGATTGCCGCCGATGTCAGCGACCCGGTGCAGTTTATCCAGGCGGTGATCCAGGCCTGCCAGGTGACCCATAACACCACCCTGGGCATTTCCAGTGCCGCGGCGGTGGCGGCGGTGGTGTCGGCGGGTATCAACGGCGTGGACCTGGGCGAAGCGTTGAACATCGGCACTCAGGTTGCCCAGCAAGCGGAAGGGCACGGTCACTGGATCGCTGGCGGGCGCATTTCCACGCGCATCAGTTGGGCGCGGACCTTGAGCGTCGGCAGCGGCGACAAGACGCTGTTCGCCGACCTGTTATACGAATTGATCGGCACCTCCGTCGCTTCTCAGGAGTCGGTGGTGGTGTCGTTTGCCCTGGCCCAGCAAGTGGCGGTGGGCGAGATGGATGCCTTCGAGGCGCTGTGCCTGGCGGCCAGCCTTGGCGGTGACACCGACACCATCGCGGCGATGCTGGGCGCCATGCTCGGTGCGTGCCTGGGCATGCAGTGCTGGCCCGAAGCGCTGATCGAACAGGTCAAGCAGGTCAATGGCCTGGACTTGCAGCCGCTGGTCCAAGGGCTGCTCACGATTCGATGAGCGCCGCCTGCACCCATGTGGGAGCGGGCTTGTCCGCTAAGGCGGTGTGTACGGTTATGCATCGGTGGGCGGGTCTACGCAACCAAGCCCGCTCCCGCATGCGATAGCGTCGAGTCAGGATGACCGTTAACGATTTGATTCTCTGCCACAACCACAACAATACAGGCACTTGGAGCACCCCCTCATGAGCACGACTTCTTCCGGCCAGAGCGCCGGGCAATTGGAAACACGCGGCATCGAACCGGTTCCTGAAGGCGAGTGCAACGGTCACCCGCTGCAACTGTTCTGGGTGTGGTTCGCGGCCAATATCAGCATCCTCGGCTTGCCGCTCGGGGCGACACTGGTCGCGTTTCGCGGCCTGGCGATCTGGCAGGCGATCATCGTCGCGATCCTCGGCGCCGCCGGCTCCTTCGCCGTGGTGGGCATCATTTCCATCGCGGGTCGCCGTGGGCGTGCGCCCAGCCTGACCCTGTCCCGCGCCATCTTTGGCGTGCGCGGCAATATCGGGCCGACGTTGGTGTCGCTGATGTCACGCCTGGGCTGGGAAACCGTCAACACCACCACCGCTGCGTTCGTGCTGCTGTCGTTGTGCTCGATCCTGTTCGGGTCTCCTGTCGAGGCGAAAAGCGCCCCGGTGCTCACCCTGATCTTCATCGCCATCTTTGTGCTGCTGACCTTGTCGGTATCCGGCCTGGGCCACGCCACCTTGCTGGTGATCCAGAAGTGGGCCACCTATGTGTTCGGCGCCTTGAATATCCTGGTCGGCGGCTTCCTCTGCGCCACCATTGATTGGAGTGCCGTATTCAACGCCACGCCGGCACCGCTCAGCGCGATGATCATCGGCATCGGTACCATGGCGGCCGGTACCGGTATCGGCTGGGCCAACGCCGGTGCCGACATGTCGCGCTACCAGCACCGCAGCGTCAAGGCTGTGCGCCTGGTGGCATCCGCCGCGTTTGGTGCGGGCATTCCCCTGGTGTTGCTGATCACCCTTGGCGGCCTGCTGTCGGTGGGTAACAACGACCTGGCCTCGGCCACTGACCCGATCGTCGCGATACGCGACATGCTGCCGACCTGGATGGCGGTGCCGTACCTGATCACCGCGTTTGGCGGGCTGCTGTTGTCCAACAACCTCTCGGTGTATTCGGCGGGCCTCACCACCCTGACCCTCGGCCTGAAGGTCAAGCGCGTGCATGCGGTGATCGTCGACATCGTTGCGATCTTCGCCGGCTCGATTTACTTCATGCTGATCGCCGACAGTTTCTACGGCCCATTCATCACGTTCATCTCGCTGCTGGCGGTACCGATTACCGCATGGGTCGGCATCTTCGTGGTCGACCTGATCCATCGTCACTACTACAGCCCCAAGGACCTGCTGGACGTGAGCCCAAGCAGCGCCTACTGGTATCGCGGCGGTGTGGAGTGGCGTGCGTTCGGCGCCTGGGCCGTGGCGATCGTGCTGGGCTTCAGCTTCACCACCATCGGCACCACCGCCGAAAACATTTGGTTCGCCGGGCCTTTGTCCGACTCGTGGCTGGGCCACAACGGCCTGGGCTGGATCGTCACCTTCCTGGTGGCCGGCGGGATTTATGCGGTACTGGGCGGCGCAGCTGACCGCCGCCCGGCTTTAGTAGAGAGCCCTAATGTCTAGATTGCTGCACACCGGCCAGGTCATCGTCGACTTGGTCATGGCCCTCGATACCTTGCCCGCAACCGGCGGTGACGTGCTGGCGAAATCAGCCAGCTTTGAAGCCGGCGGTGGCTTCAATGTCATGGCCGCCGCTCGGCGTAATGGGCTGCCAGTGGTCTACCTGGGGCGTCACGGCAACGGGCGTTTTGGCGACCTGGCCCGAGCGGCGATGCAGGCCGAGGGTATTGAAATGGCCCTGGCGACCAGTGAAGGCAAGGACACCGGTTTGTGCGTGTCACTGACCGAAGCCACCACCGAACGCACCTTCATTTCCCACATCGGCGCCGAGGGGGAACTGAGTGCCGAGGACTTGGCCAAGGTTGAACCGCAGGCTGACGACTATGTGTATGTCAGCGGCTACAGCCTGTTGCTGGAGGGCAAGGCACAACCGCTGATCGACTGGCTGCTGGCGCTGCCACGGGAGATCGTGGTGGTGTTCGATCCAGGTCCGCTGGTGAAGGCGCCGGACTCGGCCTTGATGTGCGCGTTGTTACCGCGCATCGATATCTGGACCAGCAACGGCCCCGAAGCCCTGGCATTTACCGGCGCAGCGGATATCGCTGCCGCGTTGCCAGCGCTGAGCGAACACCTGCCTGCGCAGACGCTGCTGGTGGTTCGCGACGGGCCGAATGGCTGCTGGGTAGGGCGAGCGAATGCCGTTGAGCACGTGGCCGGCTTCAAGGTGCGGGCGGTTGACAGCAACGGCGCGGGGGACGCGCATGCGGGGGTATTCATAGCGGGCCTGGCCAGAGGCTTGAAGCCTGCTGAAGCGGCGCGCCGTGCGAATGCGGCGGCAGCCTTGGCGGTGACGCGGTGGGGGCCAGCTACGTCACCCGGCACGGCCGAAGTCGATGCCCTGGTGGCTGAATAAACCCGTTCAGGACTGTGGGAGCGGGCTTGCCCGCGATAGCGGTGGTTCAGTCAAGGATTCAGTGACTGACCCTCCGCCTTCGCGGGCAAGCCCGCTCCCACATGGGTTTTTCGTGAAGGCTACTGGCTGGCCTGGCCGTCCAGCTTGCGCGCCTCATCCACACCAGACGCGGTGAGCTTGATCGGCAAGTTCAACGAATATTCACCGGCGTCGTCGGTGGTCACATGCCCATCCTTGATCAATCCACGGTCCTGCAGGAACGCCAAGACACTGGCGACCTCTTTTTCGCCGCGGTAGTTGTCCAGCACCTCCTTGCCCAGTCCTTGCGGGTGAGCGTGCAGCAGGCGGGTGAGGACTTCTTTTTCAAGGTTTCTATCGACGTTCATGCGTACCTCTTCACTGGGAAATGATCGGGTGTTCATCGTGCGTTCGATGGATTACGGCGCAGGTTGTTTCGGGGCGCCAGGCACGTTCGAGTCATCGCCTTTGTTGATCTTTGGCTCATTGACCCCAGGGCCCATTTTGCCGTTGCCGACGGCAGCAGGCGCCTGGCGCTGTGTGTCATTGCCTTTGGTGCGTGGGTCGGCACTGTTGTCGATGACTGCGCCACCGTTGGTGTCGAGGCCGGTGCCCATGGATTTCTGCGACTCGGTGGTGGCGTCAGGCGTTGGATCGGTGGGGCCGGTGGTCGAGCTGGCGGCAAAGGCGCTCAGCGACGCAGCGGACAACAGGCCGGTGAGGGCGAGGGCAGCAAACTTGGAATTTTTCATGAGGGTGTCTCCATATGATTAATGTCCTTACCCTCTATTGGTCCGCCTGCGTTTGGCGTTCGTGCCTTGATGGCGACGAACGGTCTTGTGTCACCTGTAAGATTTTGTGTGCCAGCGCCCGTCGCCCGATCAGTCGTGCGACGGTGATCAGCCAGTTGAACAGGGCGACCGCTGCCAAGCTCAGCAACAGTGATGGCAGGCCGTACGCGACGATGATCTTTCCCGCGAGCAGTGGAAACCCGAATACCCCGATGAAGTACGCCAGGCTGAACAGCAGCAGCGCCTGGGAGGTCGTGCCGGCCGGTGCTTCATTGGCCACCAGCCCGTTGATCACCGAATAGGTCAGGCCATAACCCACGCCCAGGGTGATGGCGGCGAGCAGGTAGCTGGTGCTGCCCGACACCGTTAAGCCGAACATCAACACCGACACCAGCATCAGCCCCGACAGCACGCACGCGCTGCGATAGGCATCGCGCTTGACGACAAACCCCGCTATCAGCAAACGACTGGTGATCGCGGCGCTCAGGAAACCCACGAAGAACAACGAGTAGTCCAGCGAGTGTGCCGCTGCGTAGCTGGTCTGGAAGGAGGACAACCCACCAAAGACACACCCACCCAGGCCCACCATCAGGATCGCGAACGCCGCTTTTGACGACAGCACCTGGCGGGTGGCGACCCAGGAAATTTTGGCTACCGGCGCATTGCCCCGTTGCGTGAGGTGGGCGCCCAGGCGCCAGAACATCACCACTGCGACCAGGCTGGCGATCGCGGCGATGTGGAACGCGGTGGTCAGGGGCCATCCCAGCGCGCTCGCCGCCCGTCCCAGCAAGGGGCCGGAACCGATCCCCGTCATCATGCTGCCCGACAACAGCGCAAAGTATTTCGCCCGTTGCGGCGGCGCCACCAGCATCGCCACGATGATCGGCCCCAACGTGTAGAACACCCCCCAGCCTAGCCCCAGGGCCAGGCCAAACAGCATCAAGCCCTGGCCGAACCCAGGCATCAGTGCAAAGCCCAGGCATGCCACCACCAGCAGCACGCCCATGCCTGCAATCGCCCGCGCTGCGCCCACGGCATCCGATAAATGCCCGGAGACCACCACCGCGACAAAGGTGCTTAGCATGGCCATGGAAATCACGCTGCCCGCATCATGTTCATTGCCACCGCGCGCATGAATCAGCAACGACAGCAGGAAAGTCGAGCCGTACGACAGCGACAACAGAAAACTGGCAACACAGAACAGGGCGAACAGCTGGGTGCTCACCGGCGACTTGGAATGCATGGGAGGGCCTGGCGTCATTGGCGTTATGCCCCACGTTTTACCATGTGCGCCTTTGCCGATTGTTGCGTGGTTGGTGGTGCCAACGTTACCCGCCGACGGAGTAAGGGGGCCAGGACCACGTGCAGCGAAATTGCACTGCAATCAGTCATGAAAGCGCCTTAGTATGTGTGCTTTGAAATTGCCAAGGCTCGCCCATGACCATCGAGATTCGCCCCGCCGTGCCCAGCGATGCTGCGCAGATCCTGACCTTCATTACCGAGCTGGCCGAGTACGAGAAAGCTCGGCATGAAGTGATCGCCAGTGTGGTGGACATCGAGCGCAGCCTGTTCAGTGAGGGGGCCACCGCCCATGGCCTGATCTGCTCGCGCGACGGTATGCCGATTGGTTTTGCGGTGTTCTTTTTCAGCTATTCCACGTGGCTGGGCAGCAACTGCCTGTACCTGGAAGACCTCTACATCAACCCGGAACAACGCGGCGGCGGGGCGGGCAAGAAGTTGTTGCGCCACCTGGCGAAGATTGCTTTCGATAACGGCTGCGGGCGCTTTGAGTGGAGCGTGCTGGACTGGAACGAACCGGCGATCGCTTTCTACAAGTCCATCGGCGCCCAGCCGCAGGAAGAGTGGGTGCGCTATCGCATGGAAGGCGATGCGCTGCGCGACTTCGCGCTCGGCTAGGCCCCCATTGCGTCAAACTGAGGATCAAGTGTGGGAGCGGGCTTGCCCGCGATAGCGGTAGTTCAGTCACAGCTGCGTTGACTGAACCGCCGCTATCGCGGACAAGCCCGCTCCCACATTTTTTTTGATTAATGCTCAATATATGGGATGCAAATTTATATATTGAGATATTTCAAATGATGGGTTTATAGTCGGTTGCATCAGCACTCACTACCAAAAATAAAACAGGTGAAGCGATGCAGGCACAACCGTTGTCACTCCCCGCCGTGCCCGAGCCAACCTATGGCGAGCGGTTGAAGAACAAAGTGGTGATCATCACCGGCGCCGCCCAGGGCATTGGCGAAGCCATCGTTGCGTGCTTCCAGGCCCAGCAGGCGCGGCTGGTCATCGCCGACATCCAAGGCGAAAAGGTCGAGCAAGTTGCCGCCCACTGGCGCGAACGCGGTGCCGAGATCTACGCGCAACCCGTCGATATCACCTCCCAGGAGCAATGGCAGGCGTTGGTCAATGTGGCCATCGAGCGCTTTGGCCGCGTGGATGTGCTGATCAACTGCGCAGGGGTCAATGTGTTCCGCGACCCACTGCAGATGACCGACGAAGACTGGCGCCGCTGCTTCGCCATCGACCTAGACGGTGCCTGGTTCGGCTGCCGCACGGTGCTGCCGTACATGATCGAGCAAGGTATCGGCAACATCATCAATATTGCCTCCACCCATTCCAGCCACATCATCCCCGGCTGCTTTCCTTATCCAGTGGCCAAGCACGGCCTGCTCGGCCTTACCCGTGCCCTTGGCATCGAGTACGCGCCCAAGGGCATCCGCGTGAATGCCATCGCGCCGGGCTATATCGAGACCCAGCTCAACGTCGACTACTGGAATGGCTTTCCCGACCCCCACGCCGAGCGCCAACGCGCGTTCGACCTGCACCCGCCCAAGCGCATCGGCCAGCCGGTCGAAGTGGCGATGACGGCACTGTTCCTGGCGACCGACGAGGCGCCTTTTATCAATGCCACCTGCCTGATGATCGATGGCGGGCGGTCGGTGATGTACCACGACTAAAACTTTTCCAATAACAAGAAGAGGTGGTTCATGTTCAAGAAGACACTCGGCACCCTGGCCCTCGCCGTGGCGTTCAGCGGGTTTGTATCTGCCGAAGAAGTAAAGATCGGTTTCCTGGTCAAACAGGCCGAAGAACCCTGGTTCCAGACTGAATGGGCCTTCGCCGAGAAAGCCGGCAAGGACCAGGGCTTCACCGTGATCAAGATCGCCGTGCCTGACGGCGAAAAAACCTTGTCCGCTATCGACACCCTCGCGGCCAACGGCGCCAAGGGTTTCGTGATCTGCCCGCCGGACGTGTCCCTCGGCCCTGCGATCATGGCCAAGGCCAAGCTCAATAACCTGAAAGTGCTGGCGGTGGACGATCGCTTTGTCGACGCCAAGGGCAAACCCATGGAAGACGTGCCCTACGTCGGCCTCGACGCCTACAAGATCGGCCAGAAACAAGGCGAAGCCATGGCTACCGAAGCCAAGCGTCGCAATTGGGACTGGAAAGAAACCTACGCGGTCATCAACACCTTCGACGAGTTGGAAACCGGCAAGAAACGCACCGATGGTTCTGTCGAAGGCCTCAAGGCCGCCGGCTTGCCTGCTGACCATATCCTGTTCAGCGCGCAGAAAACCCTCGATGTACCGGGCAGCATGGATTCCACCAACTCGGCCCTGGTGAAGCTGCCCAGCGGCGCGAAAAACCTGATCATCGGCGGCATGAACGACAGCACCGTACTGGGCGGCGTGCGCGCCACCGAAAGCGCCGGCTTCAAGGCCGCCCATGTGATTGGTGTAGGCATCAATGGCACGGACGCGATCGAAGAATTGAAGAAATTCGACACCGGCTTCTACGGCTCGATGCTGTTGAGCCCTGACGCGTCGGGCTACAAGACCGCCAGCGCGATGTTCGAGTGGGTCACCAAAGGCACCGAGCCCGCCAAGTTCACCGCCCTGGACAACGTGACCCTGATCACCCGCACCAACTTCAAGGAAGAGTTGAGCAAAATAGGGCTGTGGAAATGAGCGGCGCGGCCCTGCGCTTCAACGGAATCGGCAAGGAATTTCCCGGTGTGAAAGCCCTGTCGCAGATCAGCTTTGAAGCGCGGCCGCGCGAGGTGCACGCGTTGATGGGCGAGAACGGCGCGGGCAAGTCGACGCTGCTTAAAATCCTTGGCGGCGCCTACCTGCCCAGCAGCGGTTCGCTGCAGATCGGCGAGCAGACCATGGACTTCAAGTCTGCCGCCGACAGCATTGCCAGCGGCGTGGCGGTGATCCACCAGGAGCTGCATCTGGTGCCCGAAATGACCGTGGCCGAGAACCTGTTCCTAGGGCATTTGCCGACACGCTTCGGTGTGGTCAACCGCCGCCAGTTGCGCAAACAGGCACTGGCCTGCCTCAAGGGGCTGGCGGATGAAATCGACCCGGAGGAAAAGCTCGGGCGCCTGTCCCTGGGGCAGCGCCAACTGGTGGAAATCGCCAAGGCGTTGTCCCGTGGCGCGCATGTGATTGCGTTTGACGAGCCCACCAGCAGCCTCTCTGCGCGGGAGATCGACCGCTTGATGGCGATCATCACGCGCCTGCGTGACGAGGGCAAAGTGGTGCTCTACGTGTCCCACCGCATGGAGGAGGTGTTCCGCATCTGCAACGCCGTGACGGTGTTCAAGGACGGCCGCTACGTGCGCACCTTCGACGACATGAGTGCGTTGACCCATGACCAGTTGGTGACGTGCATGGTCGGCCGCGATATCCAGGACATCTACGACTACCGCCCGCGTGAACAGGGCGAAGTGGCGCTGAAGGTCGAGGGGCTGCTGGGGCCGGGCCTGCGTGAGCCGGTCAGCCTGAGCGTGCACAAGGGCGAGGTCCTTGGCCTGTTCGGACTGGTCGGCGCGGGACGCACGGAGCTGTTCCGGCTGCTGAGCGGCTTGACCCGCAGCACTGCGGGAAGCCTTGCACTCTGCGGGCAAACACTGCAGCTGCATTCACCGCGCGATGCCATCGCTGCCGGCGTACTGCTGTGCCCGGAAGACCGCAAGAAGGAAGGCATCATTCCGCTGTCCAGCGTGGCTGAGAATATCAATATCAGTGCGCGCGGTGCACATTCCAGGTTCGGTTGGCTGCTGCGCGACGGCTGGGAAAAGCACAACGCCGACCAGCAGATCAAAGCCATGAAGGTCAAGACGCCGAACGCCGAACAGAAAATCATGTACCTGTCCGGTGGCAATCAGCAGAAGGCCATTCTCGGCCGCTGGCTGTCGATGCCGATGAAGGTGTTGCTGTTGGACGAACCCACCCGTGGCATCGATATCGGCGCCAAGTCGGAGATCTACCAGATCATCCATAACCTGGCGGCCAGTGGTATTGCGGTGATTGTGGTGTCCAGCGACCTGATGGAAGTGATGGGCATCGCCGACCGCATCCTGGTGATGAGCGAAGGCGCCCTGACCGGCGAACTCACCCGCGACCAAGCGGACGAAGCACGGCTGTTGCAACTGGCTCTCCCGCGCTCGCGGGCTTGAAGAATCCGAGGTGAAAGATGTCTGAGGTAAAAACTGCAAAGGGCTTCTGGCCGGGTTTCAACCAGCGCAAGTTCCTCGATGATTGGGTGATGCTGCTCGCGGCATTGAGCATCTTTGTGCTCAGCGCCTTGTTTATCGATAACTTCCTCTCACCGCTGAATATGCGTGGGTTGGGCCTGGCGATTTCCACCGTGGGCATCGCGGCGTGCACCATGTTGTTCTGCCTGGCCTCCGGGCACTTCGACTTGTCGGTCGGTTCGGTGATCGCCTGTGCCGGCGTGGTGGCCGGGATCGTGATCCGCGACACCGACAGCGTGGTACTCGGTGTGTCGGCGGCGTTAGCCATGGGCCTGGTGGTGGGGCTGATCAACGGCATTGTCATCGCCAAGCTGCGCATCAACGCATTGATCGCAACCTTGGCGACCATGCAGATCGTGCGCGGCCTGGCCTACATCTTCTCCAACGGCAAGGCCGTCGGCGTGATGGATGAAGGTTTCTTTGTGTTCGGCAACGGCCAACTGATGGGCGTGCCGGTGCCGATCATCATCACCGTGTTGTGCTTTGTGTTTTTTGGCTGGCTGCTCAACTACACCACCTACGGGCGCAACACCATGGCCATCGGTGGTAACCAGGAAGCCGCGCTGCTGGCCGGGGTTAACGTCGATCGCACCAAGATCATCATCTTTGCCGTGCATGGCCTGATCGGCGCCTTGGCCGGGGTGATCCTCGCTTCGCGCATGACCTCGGGCCAGCCGATGATTGGCCAGGGCTTCGAGCTCACAGTGATCTCGGCATGCGTGCTGGGCGGGGTGTCGCTCAGTGGCGGCATCGGCATGATCCGCCATGTGATTGCCGGGGTGTTGATCCTGGCGATCATCGAGAATGCGATGAACCTGAAGAACATCGATACCTTTTACCAGTACGTGATCAGGGGTTCGATCCTGTTGCTGGCCGTGATCATCGACCGCATGAAACAGCGTTAGAAACTCGGTCTAGACAACACAGAAAATCCAGTGTGGGAGCGGGCTTGCTCGCGAATACGGTGTGTCAGTCAATACACCTGTTTCTGACACACCGCATTCGCGAGCAAGCCCGCTCCCACATTAGGATCTTCGCTGTGCTGACGTCCGGCATTTGCCATAATGCCCCCGCTTTCACACGAATAGGCCCGATATGCAGGAAAACGCCCACACCCCCGTCAAAGAAACCGCCCCCACCGGCACCCAGACCCTGCTGCGTGGCCTGGGCGTGGTGCAGGCGGTGGCGGCCGGTGCGCGCGATCTGAAAGAGATCGCCAAGCGCATCGGCACCACCCGCAGCACCACCCACCGCCTGGCCAGTTGCCTGGTGGAAGAGCGTTACCTGCGCGTGGTGCCGCAGGTCGGTTACCTGCTGGGGCCGAAGTTGATCGAACTGGGTTTCCAGGCGCGGGAAGAGCTGCCGCTGGTGACCTTGGCCATTCCGTATCTGGATGAGTTGTCGGCGCTTACCGGTGACACCATCCACCTGGCCATTCGCGAATACGACGACGTGCTTTACCTGCACAAGAACCCTGGCCGTAATGGCCCGGAAATGCGCTCGCGGGTCGGCCATCGCATGCCGCTGGCGCGCACCGGTATCGGCAAGGCACTGTTGCTGGATGACACCGCGCAGGAGTGGCAGCGCCTGTACGAAGTCAGCTTGCCGGTGGGTGGGAAAAACCTGCAATGGCCGCAGCACCCGGAGCAATCCTGGGCGCAGTTCGAGCAGCGCATGCGCGAGTATGTCGAAGGCGGCTATGCGTTCGATCTGGAAGACAACGAACCGTCGATCCGCTGCGTGGCGGCACCGGTGCGCGATGCCAGCCGGCGCATTGTCGCCGGCATCAGCATCGCCAGTACCGTGCCCTACATGCCGCTGGAGAAGATGGCCGAGCTGATCCCTGTGGTCAAACAGGTCGCAGCAAGGCTTTCAGCGGAGTTGGGCGCGAAGGCTTGATCAGGCCTTCAGGGTCGCCATGTCGATGACAAAGCGGTACTTCACATCACCGGCGATCATGCGGCTGTAGGCTTCGTTGATGTTGCGGATGTCGAGCATTTCGATGTCGCAGCTGATGCCGTGCTCGGCGCAGAAATCCAGGACTTCCTGGGTTTCGGCAATGCCGCCGATCAAGGAGCCGGCCAGGACTTTGCGGCCCATGATCAGCTTGGCGGCGTTGACCGGTGGGTCGACCGGTTCGATCAGGCCGACCAGGATATGCACACCGTCAAAGCGCAGCACGTCGAGGTAGGGGTTCAGGTCGTGCTGCACCGGGATGGTGTCCAGCAGGAAGTCGAAGTGCCCGGCGGCGGCTTTCATCTGCTCGGCGTCGGTGGACACGATCACGTGATCGGCGCCCTGGCGACGGCCTTCTTCGGCCTTGCTTGCGGAGCGGGTGAACAAGGTGACTTGCGCGCCGATCGCCTTGGCCAGCTTGATGCCCATATGGCCCAGGCCGCCCATGCCCAATACGCCCACCTTGTCGCCGGCCTTGATGCCGTAGTGCTTGATCGGCGAGTACATGGTGACACCGGCGCACAGGATCGGCGCGGCGCTGGCCAAGTCGAGCCTGGCCGGGATCTTCACCACAAAGTGCTCGCTGACCACGATGCTGTCCGAGTAGCCGCCCATGGTGTTGCTGCCGTCTACGCGGTCCGGGGTGGCGTAGGTCATGGTCGGGCCTTCGAGGCAGTACTGTTCCAGGTCCGATTTGCACGCGTCGCAGTGACGGCACGAATCAACCATGCAGCCCACGCCGACCAGGTCGCCGACTTTGTGCGCAGTGACGTTGGCGCCGACGGCGGTGACCTTGCCGACGATCTCGTGGCCTGGCATCAGCGGGTACACGGCGATACCCCATTCGTTGCGGGCCTGGTGGATATCGGAGTGGCACACGCCGCAGTAAAGGATCTCGATGGCCACGTCATCGACGCGCGGGCTGCGGCGCTGGAACGACATGGGGGCGAGGGGAGTGGTGGCCGACTGGGCGGCATAGCCGATGGCGGTGTACATGGGGAAACCTCGCAAAAGCTTGGACTGGAGAGGTGGCGCATTCTGCGCGCCGACCCAGGGAGCGACCATGGCAAATGCTCCGAGTCTCATGCCTAAAGCTCCGGAGGCGCAGCTAAAAGCGGCAAGCTACAAGCGGCAAGCTATAAACTGCGGGCTTTCTTGCAGCGTGTGGCGTGAAGCCAGCTAGCCTGCACCAAGACGTGATTTTTCCGAGAGCCGCTTTTATGTTGTTGACCCGCCATCTCGATGCCAACGCCACGCTGGTTGCCTTGATTGAGGGGCTTACGCCCCGCGACGGTTTTTCGCCCACCCACCTCCCGGGCGTGCAGGTACTGCGCGCCAGCTGTGACGTAGCGCGCGGGCCGCAGATCTATGAGCCGAGCCTGATGTTCGTGGCCCAGGGCAGCAAGGTTGCCTACCTGGGCCCGCGTACGCTGGAGTATGGCGCCGGCCACTACCTGATCCAGGCGATGCCGGTGCCGTTCGAGTGCGAAACGTTTGCCATGGCCCCGGACGCGCCGCTGCTGGGCGTGACGGTGGGTATCGATCGTGTCGTGCTGGGCGAATTGGTGATGGCCATGGGTATTCAGGCCGGGCCGCCGCCGACGGCGCAGACGCTTGAGTCGATGAGCTCGGTGGTGCTCGATGCTGCCATGCGTGGTTGCGTCGAACGGCTGTTGCAGTGCCTGCACGATCCGCTGGAAAGCCGGATCATGGGCCCGGCGCGGGTGCGGGAATTGCTCTTCACCGCGTTGCGTGGGCCACAAGCCGATGTGCTGCGTGCATTGGTGGAACAGCAGGGACAGTTTTCACGGATTGCCACGTCGTTGAATCACCTGCATGCCCACTACGCCGAGCCGTTGAATATCGAGACGTTAGCGGGGTATGCGCACATGAGTGCGTCGACGTTCCATGAGCACTTCAAGCGCTGCACACTGTTGTCGCCGGTGCAGTACCTGAAGCGTTTGCGCTTGCTCAAGGCCCAGCAATTGCTGCTGGTGGAAGGCATGGGCGTGGCGCAGGCCGCGCACAATGTGGGGTATCAGAGTACGTCGCAGTTCAGTCGCGAGTACAAGCGCTACTTCGAGCGCAACCCCGGCGAGGAACGCGCCGCGTAACCAGCTGTTGCGCGCCCTGGACCCCGAGGGCCGAACCGCTTTTGCAATACTTGATGACCGGATTGTCTGGGTCGCAGGGGAACTGCTCCCGGCCCCTTCTGCACACAGATCGTCTCAGGCATGTCAGTGCCTGCCATCTCAGGAAGGTCTCAAGTGAACGCTCTGTCATTGCTCCAATCAAGTCCCCCAGGTATCCAGCGCGCCATACCCGATCAAGATTCTGGCGCGCGCATGGCGGTGCCTGGACGTCCAACCTCGGCAACAGGTCGGGCTATTTCCCCGAACGATGTGGCCGGTGTTGAGCGCCAGGGGCCGACATCGCCCTCCACCCCTGATCATGAGCTTGATGTGGCCAGGACCGTTATTTACGGGGCCGTCACGCCCTCATCGCCCACGGCCAGTTATACCCCTCAAGAGCGGATGCAACGCATCGACGCTTATGCCGGCCGCGTAGTGGCGCAGATCCAACACATAGAAAGCACTCGCGAAGGCGAAAGCAACATCCGATTCCAGAAGGTTCGCCCGTTCCTGGAGCCTGCGGGTTACTTCAGCGCTGGCTTATTGGCGGCAGGGTTAGACCCGCACGAAAAAATCACCGTGACATTCAGCACTTACACCGGGGTTGGGAGACCGGACCACCTGACGGGCACTGACAAGCGCAGCTACCTTGCCTGGGAAATTGCAGCGGGTAGCCTGGAGCACGATAAAGTGCAGCGAGGTGGCCCGGTCAATTTCAGGTTCATGGAGATCGAGCAGCAAGATTCAAGCAAGGTGGGCGATCTGGAATCCCTTGGCAAGCACCTGCAAGATCACTGGGAACATGAAATCGCCGTGCCCATGCGCGACGCGTCCGGAGTATTGGCGCAGCGCTCCGGGAAGTCAGATGCCTATGTGGTGCGAGGAACGTTGCAGAGCGTGGTGAGTAACAAGGACAGTTTCGAGGCGCTGAGTCTTGAAGCCCAAGGTGCACTCAAGCGTACGTTACAGCGAGATGGCCAGGTCATTATTCCCAATCTCTATGGCTACCCCTTGGCAGGGTACGCATTCATTCCTTATGCCCCCCATGACGGAAACTATCGGCACCGGCCCAATAAGGGCGTGATGATCGACTTGAAGAACGGTGCTGTCCACGAAGTACGGGACGATCAGGACTTTGCCCGTTGGGCTGCAAACAACCGTGATCATTTGCTGCGTAGTTTCAACGCCAGCGACAGGCAAGGTGGTAAGGATGCCCACTGGCCAAAAGCGGGGGATGTGCTCGACAACTTGATTGCAGGCAATCGTGCCACCTATCCGGGCTATCAAAATCTGGTCAAGGATAAGGCTGTCCCGGTCCGCGAGACGTTTAACTACACCGGGTCACGTGGTGGCGATTATCAGTTGAAATACGGCAATCTGGGTGGCGGTATTGCCGCCCACTACCAGGCAGTGAACGCCAAGAGCGCGGTATGGGCCGACCAGACTGAGGTCTTTGGATCCTCGCAGCAACACTGGAAGGCTGCGAAAGCGTTATGGGGCGATACCTTCGGTTACGTACCCATCGTCGGCAACACGGGCACGCTCGTCTTTGGTGTCCATGACTCTCTCTATGGCATGACGGTGGACGACCGCGTCGGCGGCAGTGCCGCCGCCGTCATATCCGGCCTGCAACTGGCACACGAAATTGCCCCGGTAGCGGCAGAGGCCGGGTTGGGTGGGATCGATAACGCTATTGGCCCCAACCTGGGCCGCCCGCACTAAACGTGGACATACAACGAGCAGACCCAGGATCTTGCGTTGGTGCGCGCGCCCGCGGTGCCGAAAACCAATCATGAAGCACCGCGGGATACGGTGCTGGCGCCTCCCGCCAATCCCGTTGCGCACATCCCCTCAGCCTTTCCCGGCATGCGAGAAGTGACGTACAGGGGCAAGCAGTATTTCGCCGCCGAAACGCCCGATGCCGGGGATGGATTGCATTATTTGCTGCGCCTGCGTGACCCCGATAATCCCTCTGAATTGCTCAGCAGTGGAAAGATCGCCCACCCCGATGCCCAAGGGGTGTGGAGACCCCGAGGAGTCGTTGGTGGGAACGTGGATGACTTGGCCGAGCGGTTGATAGAGCCCATCGGGTTTGGTTCCCGTGCGATGGTGTACATCGACCCGGACGATGCGAACTATGTGATCAAAGTGACCTTTCCTCTTCCGGCGGCTCAGCGAGTGACTGAACTCAACAACGAGGTGGCATTATTTAATCAATATTATGGCGAGCAGCGTGCGACGTTTCTGGGGAGTAACGCGGCTGACACGGTTTCCTACATACGGATGCCCAGGATGCCAGGCGAAACGCTTGAAGATTTGATGGCAGGAGGTAATGCGTTGCCCGACGCCGTCTCAGGCAGCTTATTGAATATGTTAGCCGAGCTGGAAAATGCCGGTATTGTTCACAATGACCTGGCCGCCAGGAATATTCTTTATGACGCAGCCACCCAGAAATGTTTTCCCGTGGATTTTGGGGCGGCGAAGTTTGCTGCAAGCACTGCGGTGCGGTCCAGTGACCGTTCGGGTATTTGGCGCCTGAGGGAGCAGATCCGCCCTGATGGGCAGTCTTTTGAGGAAATGATCGAGGTGCTGGAGTCGCTGAAGACCAACGCGATCCAGTGAGCGGTGGGCGTGTATCTGGACCCTGAACGGCGGTCATGATCGCCGCCGCTTGCCCCGTCGAATCGCCGGGCTGCCTTGAACGGCAGCCGGTGATTCGGCAGGACGATGAGGGCCACAACCAATAATCGATGCCGCCTTACATATTCGGGTAAGTCGGCCCGCCCGCGCCTTCTGGCGTGACCCAGGTGATGTTCTGCGAAGGGTCCTTGATGTCACAGGTCTTGCAGTGCACGCAGTTCTGGGCGTTGATCTGGAAGCGCTTCGCGCCGTCTTCCTGAGTGATCACTTCATACACGCCGGCCGGGCAGTAGCGCTGCGCCGGTTCATCGTAGAGCGGCAGGTTGGTGCCGATCGGGATGCTCGCGTCTTTCAACTTCAAGTGGCACGGTTGCTCTTCTTCGTGGTTGGTACCGGAGATGAACACCGAGCTCAACTTGTCGAAGCTCAGCTTGCCGTCGGGTTTGGGGTAATCGATCTTCTTGCTGTCTTTCGCCAGCTTGAGGCAGGCGTAGTCCGGCTTGGTGTCATGCAGGGTGAACGGCATCTTGCCGCCCATGATGTTCTGGTCGAACCAGTTGAAGCCAGCGCCGATGATCGGGCCGAACTTGTGCATCGCCGGGCCGAAGTTACGGCTGGCAAACAGTTCTTCGTAGAGCCAGCTGGACTTGAAGCTGTCGACGTAAGCGGTCAGTTCATCACCGCCTTCGGACTCGGCAAACAGACGGTCGGCCACGGCGTCGGCGGCGAGCATGCCGGACTTCATCGCGGTGTGGCTGCCCTTGATCTTGGCGAAGTTCAGGGTGCCAAGGTCGCAACCGATCAGCGCGCCGCCTTTGAAGACCATCTTGGGCAACGAGTTCAGGCCGCCTTTGCAGATGGCACGGGCGCCGTAGCTGATGCGCTTGCCGCCTTCGAGGTACTGGGCCAGCACCGGGTGGTGCTTGAGGCGCTGGAACTCATCGAACGGCGACAGGAAGGTGTTGCTGTAGGACAGGTCCACGATCAGGCCGACCACCACCTGGTTGTTTTCCAGGTGATAGAGGAACGAACCACCGGTGTTCTCGGCGCTCATGATGTCCAGCGGCCAACCGGCGGTGTGTACCACCAGGCCTGGC
Organism: Pseudomonas sp. MYb13; assembly: GCF_002980075.1. NCBI lineage: Bacteria > Pseudomonadati > Pseudomonadota > Gammaproteobacteria > Pseudomonadales > Pseudomonadaceae > Pseudomonas > Pseudomonas sp. MYb13. The sequence goes on from NZ_PCQI01000004.1 coordinate 96,816, forward strand.
TGGTGCTTGGCCGGGTCGATTTCCCAGATTTCCTTCAGGCCGATGCCGTAGTGCTGGGCGTCGGCGTCGCTGTCCAGGTTGAAACGCTGGATCAGTTGTTTGCCGATATGCCCGCGGCACCCTTCGGCGAACAGCGTGTATTTGCCACGCAGTTCCATGCCCGGGGTGTAGACGCCTTCTTTTGGATGGCCTTCGCGGTCAACGCCAAGGTCACCGGTGATGATCCCGCGCACCACGCCGTTTTCGTCGAACAGCGCTTCCTGGGCGGCGAAGCCTGGGTAGACTTCCACGCCGAGGTTCTCGGCCTGCTGGGCGAGCCAGCGGCACAGGTTACCGAGGGAAATAATGTAGTTGCCTTCGTTGTGCATGGTCTTGGGCACAAAGAAGTCGGGCACCTTGGTGGAGGCTTCCGGGCTGCGCAGTACATAGATGTCATCGCGCACCACGGGGGTGTTGAGCGGGGCGCCGAGTTCTTTCCAGTCCGGGAACAGTTCGTTCAGGGCGCGTGGTTCGAACACGGCACCGGACAGGATATGCGCGCCGACTTCGGAGCCTTTCTCGACCACGCAGACGCTGATTTCCTTACCGGCTTCGGCGGCCTTCTGCTTCAGTCGGCAGGCGGCAGACAGTCCCGCCGGGCCAGCGCCGACGATGACCACGTCGAATTCCATGTATTCGCGTTCCACAGGCTATCTCCTACTCAAGGCTCAACAGGCTTTTTTTCTAATGGGTGGAGGTTCGGTGTCGTGTCCATCATCACTGTGCCAAATGGCAGGGGATGACCCACCTTTCTCTCTAGGTGGCGCATTATATCTACACCACTGTCAGCGTCCAATACAAACGTTTGTTTGAATTGCCCGCAGGCTAGGTAAATCAAAGAGGCGCGGCTTATGACTGGCTATTTTGCCGTATTGACCAGAATAGGTGTTCCGGTCAATATACGGTCGGTTTTGCGCTTACCGTAGGCAGACAGCAGGTTTCAAGAGCACGTCCAAAAGCAAGACAGGTGACGCGTGCCCAAACAATGGCGCGCAGTTTACACGCTGCGATAAAGAATGACCTCTCAGTCACCACTGACGAACGGTCGTCATTTCCCGTGAGCAAGGTCATCCGCCGACGTTTTTGGAGGTGCCCTTGTGTGCCGATGAGCATCAACCGCCAGGTTCGCCTAGGCGACTTTCTTTTCACCGGAGAGTAACGAGGAATCCATGAAGGTTCTTGTAGCTGTCAAACGCGTTGTCGATTACAACGTGAAAGTTCGCGTCAAGGCGGACAATTCCGGCGTCGACCTCGCTAACGTCAAAATGTCGATGAACCCTTTCTGCGAAATCGCCGTGGAAGAAGCCGTACGCCTGAAAGAGAAAGGCGTGGCGACTGAAATCGTCGTGGTTTCCATCGGCCCTACCACGGCTCAAGAGCAGCTGCGTACCGCGCTGGCGCTCGGCGCCGACCGCGCTATCCTGGTCGAGTCCGCTGAAGAGCTGACCTCCCTGGCCGTGGCCAAGCTGCTCAAAGCGGTTGTCGACAAGGAACAGCCTCAGCTGGTGATCCTCGGCAAACAAGCCATCGACAGCGACAACAACCAGACTGGCCAAATGTTGGCTGCGCTGACCGGTTACGGCCAGGGCACCTTCGCTTCCAAGGTCGAAGTGAGCGGCGACAGCGTAGCTGTTACCCGTGAAATCGACGGCGGCGCGCAGACGGTTTCCCTGAAACTGCCGGCCATCGTGACCACTGACCTGCGTTTGAACGAGCCGCGCTACGCGTCCCTGCCAAACATCATGAAAGCCAAGAAGAAGCCTCTCGAAGTGCTGACTCCGGATGCTCTGGGCGTTTCCACCGCCTCCACCAACAAGACCGTCAAGGTTGAAGCACCGGCTGCTCGCAGCGCGGGCATCAAGGTCAAGTCGGTGGCTGAACTGGTCGAGAAACTGAAAAACGAAGCGAAGGTGATCTGATCATGGCTATCCTCGTAATCGCCGAACACGACAACAAGGTGCTGGCCCCGGCCACCCTTAACACCGTGGCCGCTGCCGCTAAAATCGGTGGTGACATCCATGTATTGGTAGCAGGTCAAGGCGCTGGCGCCGTGGCTGAAGCCGCTGCGAAAATCGCGGGCGTGAGCAAAGTCCTGAACGCTGACAACGCCGCCTATGCTCACCAGCTGCCGGAAAACGTTGCCCCGCTGGTTGCAGAGCTGGGCGCTGGCTACAGCCACATCCTGGCTGCCGCCACCTCCAACGGCAAAAACATCCTGCCACGCGTTGCCGCGCAGCTGGACGTTGACCAGATCTCCGAGATCATCTCGGTAGAAAGCGCCGACACCTTCAAGCGTCCGATCTATGCCGGTAACGCCATCGCTACCGTACAGTCCAACGCTTCGGTCAAAGTCATCACCGTACGCGCCACCGGTTTCGACCCGGTTGCTGCTGAAGGGGGTTCGGCTGCCGTTGAAGCCGTTGCGGCTGCCCACGATGCTGGCACTTCCAGCTTTGTTGGCGAAGAGCTGGCCAAGTCGGATCGTCCTGAGCTGACCGCTGCCAAGATCGTCGTTTCCGGCGGTCGCGGCATGCAGAACGGTGACAACTTCAAGCACCTGTACGCCCTGGCCGACAAGCTGGGCGCTGCGGTCGGCGCTTCCCGCGCGGCCGTCGACGCAGGCTTCGTACCCAACGACATGCAGGTCGGCCAGACCGGCAAGATCGTTGCGCCACAGCTGTACATCGCCGTCGGTATTTCCGGCGCGATCCAGCACTTGGCCGGTATGAAAGACTCCAAAGTGATCGTTGCGATCAACAAGGACGAAGAAGCGCCGATCTTCCAGGTGGCTGATTACGGCCTGGTGGCGGACTTGTTCGAAGCCGTACCTGAGTTGGAGAAGCTGGTCTAATCCAGTCGCTTCACTTATAAAGAGCCCGGTCCTTGTGACCGGGCTTTTTTTTGACTTGCTGGAGACACTTGCCATGGAACTGCGTCCCTGGACCGTACTGCTGGGCCTCACACTGCTGCCGAGCCTGTCGCTGGCCGCTGGCAAATGCGACCGCCTGGTGATCACCGGCAGCCCGGACGCTCCGCCTTTGCTCTGGCGTGACCCGCAAGACCCCACGCACCTGATCGGCGCCACCGCCGATGTGTTGCAGCAGGTGGCCAAGGACCTTGGGTTGAAAATCGACCTGCTCTACGGTGGCAAACGCGCCCTGGCCCTGGACGAAGTGCGCAGCGGGCGCATGGATATCCTGGCCGATGCGCCGCTGAACCTGGGTGAGCTGGAAACCCTCGACTACATCCACCCGGCGCTGGTGCAGCTCGACTACCTGGTGTGGACGCGCAAGGATTCAGCGCTGGCCTACACCACGGCGGCCGATCTGCACGGGCACAAAGGTGCAGTGTCGGAGCGCGCGCGCTTGAGCGCTGCCTTCGAAACCTTCGCCGGCCAGCAACTGAGCCTGCAACGCCTGCCGTCCCTGACGCCGGCATTCCAGAAGCTGCTGCTGGGGGAAGTGGACTACGTGCTGGCCGGGCGTTATTCCGGCATGGCCATGGCGCAGACGCTGGGCATGAGCAATGACCTGGTCGCCCGTGACGTGCCCATTGATCAGCCGGGCCTGTACCTGGCGATTTCCCACAACTCGGCCTGCAATGATCCGTGGTTGCGCGGACAGCTCGCCAAAAAGATGACAGAATTGCCGACGTCCGGTGTGGCGGAAACCGCGCTGCAGCGCAATCTGGAGCGCTGGAAGGCGCAATTGCAGCAACCCGTCGGCACCCCAACAAAGTAGGGATTTTCAGTGACTCTTCGACCTCTTTTCGCGGCCCTCGCCGTTGTCGCTCTGGCGGGATGTGCAGCCGATCCTGCGCCGAATGAACAAATACGCCTCACCCAGCAAGCCCTGGAGCAAGCCAATGCGGTGGGGGCCAGCGCCGATGAATCACCCGAACTGAAACTGGCCGAAGACAAATTCGCCCAAGCCAAGGCCGACATGGCCGACCAATCCTACAAGGACGCACGCATGCAGGCCGAGCAGGCCGAGCTGGACGCGCGCCTGGCCGAAGCCCAAGTGCTGACCCGCAAGAGCCAGGAACAACTGAACGTGCTTAACACCCGCATCACCCGCCTGCGCAAGCAATTGCAGTTGGGGGAAGCCCAATGAGCCCGATGATCCGTGGTTTGGGTGGTGCCGTGCTGCTGGGCACTGCGGTCTTGGGTGGTTGCGCCAGCCATCCGAGCGGCGAACAGGCCTTGCAGCAAGCGGGCAGCGACTTTCAGAAGGTCAAGGAAGACGCCAATGTGTTGCGCATTGCGCCCAAGGACGTGATTCGCGCCGGGGAGTCCCTGGCCCGCGCCGACCGTTTGTCCAGCTACTGGGGCAGCGGCGCCGACGTGGTGCATTACGCCTACCTCAGCCAGCGCTACAGCGCGATTGCCCGCGAACACACCGAGCAGGCGCTCAACGAAGAGCGCGGCGCCAAGCTCGAACTGGAGCGCCAGCGCCTGCAACTGGCCCTGCGTGAAAGCAAGTTGATCAGCGTGCAGCAACAGGGCAAATGGCTCGAAGAGCAGATTGCCAGCCTGGCCACCACCCAAACCGATCGCGGCCTGGTGATGACCCTGGGCGACGTGCTGTTCGATACCGGTGATGCCGAGCTGAAAAACTCGGCTAACCGCACCGTGCTGAAAATCGTCCAGTTCCTGCAACTGAACCCCAAGCGCGTGGTTCGTATCGAGGGCTATGCCGACAACACTGGCGGCGAGCAGGAAAACCTCAAACTGTCCCGCGACCGTGCGCAGTCGGTGGCCGACGTGCTCGTGGACCTGGGGATCGACGAAAAACGCATCCAGGTTGAAGGCTACGGCGACCAGTACCCGGTCGAAGCCAATGCCTCCGAGCGGGGCAGGGCGCAGAACCGTCGGGTAGAAATCGTGTTCTCGGACGAGAAAGGCCAACTGGGCGCCGCGCGCTAACGCCTCGCAAAGATCGGATGTGGGAGGGGGCTTGCCCCCGATAGCGGCGTGCCAGCCACCGACAGGTTGACTGCACCTCCGCCATCGGGGGCAAGCCCCCTCTGACATTTTCAGGTGTACGCCCTTACAGTTTTTACTGTCACTCCCGCCCGCGCTCGACTATTGTGGCAACTGTCCCCGTACACTTCTAAACTGTGCCGGTATGTTTCACACAAAAATAAAATACCCGTGAAATCGAGTGCTGCGTCATGACCAATCTGTTGCTTTACCAGCGTATTGCCCAGCAACTGGCTGAGGATATCCGGCGCGGTGTCTATCAACCGGGCGAGCGCGTGCCTTCGGTGCGCAAGATGAGCTCGCAGTTGAACGTGAGCCACGCCACGGTGTTGCAGGCCTACGCCAACCTGGAAGACCAGGGGCTGATCCGGGCACGGCCGCAGTCCGGCTATTACGTGCACCAGACACCCGCACTCACGGCACCAACGCCGGACATCGCACGGGTCGAGCGCCCGGGGTTGGTCACCCGCAGCAGCATTATCCAGCAGGTATTGGGCGAGTCACGCCGTGAAGGTGTGTTCCCGTTGGGCGCCGCCGTGCCGAGCGTGGATTACTTGCCGGTACGCGCTCTGCACCAGCAGTTGGCCAAGGTCACGCGGTTCCAGAGCCCACGGGCCTTCAGTTACATGTTCAGCCCCGGTTTCGAGCCGCTGCGCCGCCAGGTAGCGATCCGCATGCGCGATGCGGGCGTGGTGGTGGACCCTTCCGAAGTGGTGATCACCCACGGTTGCGTCGATGCCTTGCAGATGTCGCTGCGGGTGCTGACACGGCCTGGCGACCTGATTGCCGCAGAATCACCGACGTATTACGGCTTGCTGCAGTTGGCCGATCTGCTGGGGCTCAAGGTCATCGAGATACCGAGCGACCCGTCCACCGGCATGAGTCTGGAAGCCTTGCAACTGGCGGCTAACCAATGGTCGATCAAGGCCTTGGTACTGACCACGCGCCTGAGCAACCCGCTGGGTGGCACCATGCCCGAGGAGCGGCAAAAACAGTTGCTGCGCCTGGCCTCGGATTTCGATATCCAGATTGTCGAAGACGATATCTACGGCGAACTGATGTTCGAACTGGGTCGCACCAAGGCCCTGAAAGCCTATGACCGCCTCGACCGCGTGATCTATTGCTCGAGTTTTTCCAAGACGCTGTCCCCCGGTGTGCGTATCGGCTGGATGATCGCCGGCAAGTACCAGCAGGAAATCCAGCGCCTGCAGATGTTCAGCACCCACTCCGCGTGCAGTGTCACCCAGATGGGCGTCGCGGCTTACTTGGAGAATGGCGGCTACGACCGGCATTTGCGCTACATCCGTCAGGAATACCGCAAGAACCTCAGTGCCTTCCAATTGGCGGTGCAGCAGTATTTTCCGGAGGGCACGCAAATGACTCGCCCGACCGGCGGTTTTATCCTGTGGGTCAGTTTGCCGGGTCGGGTCAATACCCAGGAACTGCATGTGCGTGCGCTGCAACAGGGCATCAGCATTGCGCCAGGCTTGATCTTCAGTAATACCGAACAGTTCAACCACTGTATTCGGCTCAACTGCGGCACGCCGTGGAACCGCGAGGCAGAGCGCGCGCTGATGACGCTTGGGATGCTCGCCAGCCAGTTATGCCAAGAGACGGCGGCCGGCTTTTGAGGCACAAAAAAGGGACAACTCCGATAGCTGGCTAGTCACCGCGCTTGTCATGCCGTGCACAACAAGCGAGCATATGTCCCTCTGCCGTTAATGCTGTAGGCAATATGACTCCGATTTTTCGCGCTGTTTTGGTGATTGGCCTCGCAGGCCTGTGCAACGTCGGCACAGCGCTGGCGGCGGCCCCTGTGAGCGAACCCAAGCCCGCCGCGAGCGCCGAGCAGAAGACCCCCGTGAAGAAGCCCGCGTCCGCCGTCAAGAAAAAAACGGCGACGGCCAAGCAGCGTGCGGCGAGCAAGTCCAAGTCCCGCGAAGTGGCTCAGACGCAATTGCCACCAGCACAGTTGGACCTTTCGCTGCCTTCGGACATGGTCAGGCACTTGCAGCCCATTGGCACCATGCCCAAGCCCAAGAGCGTGCCCCTGCTGCCGCCGATGTTCGGCGAGAAGCCCACTGACAACAGTGCATTCCAGATCAACGGCCGCCTGCTCAGCAATGAGATGAGGCTGCAATTGCGCAACGAAGAGCGGCGCGATGTAGAAGGTGCCGCACTGGACTTCGAGTTCAAGCAGTAAACTTTTCCCACAAACGTGACGCGGCTCCTCGACCACCTGTCGCAGACTGGTCAGTCACTTTTGTTTTCTGCGAAAAACCCCTGTTAGACCATTTTAAAACGGCTGTTTTAGGGCGTACTCTAGCCCGGCCATCCACATTGAGTCGTCGAGGACCTGCTGGTCATGAATTGCCGTGAAGGCTGTGGCGCTTGCTGCATCGCCCCCTCCATCAGCTCGCCATTACCGGGCATGCCAGACGGCAAGCCGGCTGGCGAACGCTGCCTGCACCTGTCGGTCGAACACCTGTGCCTGCTGTTTGGGCAACCTGAGCGTCCGTCGGTGTGCAGTGATTTCAAGGCAGATATCGAGGTCTGCGGCACCGACCAGGCCGATGCGATCCGCTTGATCGGCTGGTGGGAGCACATGACGGCGGCTTGATGGGCTTTATTATCGGAACTTCCACAATAAGGAATACAACAATGGGTTCGCTGAAACGAATGGCTGTGTTGTGCGGTTTTACGGTGTTGTTTGCTGCCACTGCCCAGGCTGAGGATTGGCAAGTCGCCAAGGACGAAGACGGTATCAAGGTGTCCCTGAGCGAAATTGCCGGTTCCAAGTACAAGGCCTATCGCGGTGTGACCACGATCAAGGCACCGGTGGCCAAAATCGTCGCACTCCAGGAAGACGTGGCCGGCGCGTGTGCCTGGATCCACGAGTGCAAGTCCCAGAAGCTGGTCGACAAGAAAGGTGACGAGAGCTGGACCTACACCCAGTTCAAAGCGCCGTTCCCCGTGACGGACCGCGATTCCTACTTGCATATCACCACCACCAAGGCGGCTGACGGCACGCTGACTCGTAAGCTCGAAGGCGTCCCGACCTACAAGCCTGAAGAAAAAGGCTACGTACGGGTTGCCCAGGTCGATGGCTTCTGGAAACTCGTGCCAAAAGGCGACAACCAGACCGAAGTCACTTACCAGGTGCACACCGAGCCAGGTGGCAGCGTGCCTTCTTGGCTGGCCAATAAGTTTGTGGTGGACGCGCCGTTCAACACCTTGAAAGCCTTGAAAGAACACGCTGAAAAATAAGCGCAATTGATCCGGTGCCTCCTGACGCGAGTGGAACGTTTGGCGAACCCTCAAGGTCCAGATAGTGGTAAGCCCACACACGGGTTTTATCGAGGAGGCACCGATGCAAAAGTGGCAGATTACCTTCGTTGATGATCACGGCGTTCAGTCGGTCGAGCAGTTCACTTGCGACCAGAAGCCCAGCCTCGAAGATGCGGCACACATGATTCGCAACAAACTGGTGCCCGTCGCCGCTGAGTTGGACCTCAATGACCTGGAGGGCCGCAAGCCCGAGCCTACGGTCAAGATCCTCAAGGACCAGAACAGTATCCAGATCCTCGACATCTCCCCCGCTGCCTGAACATTCCCTGTACGCACCTAAGGCGCCTCTGGTGGAGGTGATAGCTTCGCGCTACTCTGCAACTGAGATCAGCGAATGAATCGCTAAGGTCTGGTCTTGTCAGCTACATGCTTGTTTTCCAGCGGTGATGTTTTTGCCGTAGTCCCCACGCCAGTAAGGCGTGGGCTTCGGGAAGCACGGAAAGTCTATCCATCAATTCGAGGAGCACTTTTCATGAGCACAGCCTATCAAGAAGACATCAGCACCAACGTTCTGCGCCGCATGAAAGAAGGCGGTTTCGACTTCTCGCGTTTTCACCCCATCGAGTTCTACGCCATTTTCCCGGATGAGGAACGGGCGCGCAGGGCTGCGGGTGAGTTTCGTGGGGAATCCCTGAATGCCCAGGTCAGTGCGCGCGACGATGGCGCCTGGTACCTGGAACTGAGCAAAATCATGTTCGCCACCTACGACGGCATAGGAGACTTCGAGCAAGACTTTGAGGCGGTGGTCGAGCCGCTGGGCGGAATCATCGAAGGATGGGGCGTCAAGCAGGAGGTGCGTGGGTTACCCATGTAGCGGCATTTTATGAGCAACACAGTGTATCGGCTGACCTTTTGGGTCGGCCGATTTTGTTTGTGGGGTGGGAAAACTATCCGGAACTTGTGCGCTCTTTTTTCGCACCAAAAAAAAGGCCACCCAAGAGGGTGGCTTAAAGGGAAGAGCGGTTCGCTGAAGCTGTAGGACGCGTCCTGTTCAGCAGATGGAACCGATTATCCGCATGCTTGCCCGGGCAGTGAAATCAACTCTGACTATGCTGTTGATAGTCAAAGCCTGCATTGCGATGAAGCGTGCGGCCATGCGCCGGGCATTCTGCGCACCAGGACGGTGCAAATGGATTCTGGTGGTAATTCAACTCACTGATTTCTAAGTGTTTATGCCGCTGGCACGGGCCTTGCGACGGTTCCTTCGCCCGGGTGACAAGGAGTTCGGCATGATCCGCACTTATTACGATGAAATGTACGACGGGGCAGGGCAGGTCCGGCCTCACTACCGCGAGTTCGCGCGCTGGCTGGCCGAAACGCCTGCTGAGCTACTGGCTCAACGCCGGCGCGAAGCCGATTTGCTGTTTCACCGCGCCGGGATCACCTTCACGCTTTACGGCGACGAGCAGGGCACCGAGCGCCTGATTCCCTTCGACACCATCCCGCGCAGCATTCCTGCCAGCGAATGGCGGATTGTCGAGCGTGGCTGTATCCAACGGGTCAAGGCGCTGAATATGTTTCTCGCCGACCTGTATCACGAACAACGCATCATCAAGGCAGGGATCATTCCCGCCGAACAGGTGCTGGCCAACGAACAATACCAACTGGCCATGCAGGGCCTGGACTTGCACCGCGACCTGTATTCGCACATCTCCGGCGTCGACCTCGTACGCGATGGCGACGGCACGTATTACGTGCTCGAAGACAACCTGCGTACGCCCAGCGGCGTCAGCTATATGCTTGAAGACCGCAAGATGATGATGCGGCTGTTCCCCGAGCTGTTCGCCGCCCAGCGCATCGCGCCCATTGATCACTACCCCAACCTGCTGCTGGATACCCTGAAAAGCTCCAGCCCCCTGGACAACCCGAGCGTGGTCGTGCTGACGCCAGGACGCTTCAACAGCGCGTTCTTCGAACATGCCTTCCTGGCCCGCGAAATGGGCGTGGAGCTGGTGGAGGGCGCGGACCTGTTCGTGCGCGATGACCGTGTCTTCATGCGCACCACCGACGGCCCCAAGGCCGTGGACGTTATCTACCGTCGCCTTGATGACGCATTCCTCGACCCATTGGCCTTCAATCCCGATTCCATGCTTGGTGTACCCGGCCTGCTTGCGGCCTATCGCTCCGGCAATGTGGTGCTGGCCAATGCCATCGGCACCGGGGTGGCGGATGACAAGTCGGTGTACCCCTTCGTCACCGAGATGATCCGTTTTTACCTGGATGAAGAACCGATCCTCAAGAACGTTCCGACCTTCCAATGCCGCAAGCCTGACGAACTTTCCCACGTATTGGCTAACCTGCCCGACCTGGTCGTCAAGGAAACCCAAGGCTCCGGCGGCTACGGCATGCTGGTCGGCCCCGCGTCGACAGCGGCAGAGATCGAGGCCTTCCGGGCGCGTATCAAAGCCAAGCCCCACGCCTATATCGCCCAGCCCACGTTGTGTTTATCCACTTGCCCGACCTTTGTCGAAAACGGCATTGCGCCACGCCATATCGACCTGCGCCCGTTCGTGTTGTCCGGCAAGGAAACCCGTGTAGTCCCTGGCGGCTTGACCCGCGTGGCGTTGCGCGAAGGCTCGCTGGTGGTCAACTCGTCCCAGGGCGGTGGCACCAAAGACACTTGGGTGGTGGAGGACTGATGCCATGCTGAGTAGAACTGCCTCGGATCTGTACTGGATGTCGCGCTACCTGGAACGCGCGGAAAACCTCGCGCGCATGCTCGATGTCAGCTATTCGCTGTCGCTGATGCCCCAGGACGGGCGCGGTGACGGCTTGCATGAACTGGCCATGCCGTTGTTGATCACCGGCACCCTGGACGATTACCACGAACGTCACGGCCAATTGCACGCCGAACGCCTGTTGCACTTCTTTGCCCTGGATGCGGCCAACCCGGCCAGTATCTACAGCTGCCTCGGCGCGGCGCGGGCCAGTGCCCATGCGGTACGCGGGCGGATTACCGCCGACATGTGGGAAAACATCAACGCGACCTGGCTGGATATTCGCGACATCGCCCAGCAGGGCCTGAGCCGCTATGGCATGAGCCGGTTCTGCGAGTGGGTGAAGGAGCGTTCCCATCTGTTTCGCGGTGCCACCTACGGCACCATCATGCGTAACGACGCCTTCCGGTTTATTCGCCTGGGGACCTTTATCGAACGTGCCGACAACACGCTGCGCCTGCTGGACGCCCGCTATGAAATGGCCGGCGATCGCGCCGAGGCGGTCACCGATGGCACGGCCCACGCCTACTATCAGTGGAGCGCCTTGCTGCGCGCGTTGTCATCGTTCGAGGCCTACACCGAAATTTATCGCGATGCCCCCGGCGCGCGGCAAGTCGCCGAATTGTTGCTGTTGCGCGCCGATGTGCCGCGCTCGTTGCGTGCCTGCAGCGAAGAGATCGACCAGATCCTCGCCAGCCTGCCTGGCATCAACGGCCGCCCGGCCCAGCGCCTGGCTGCCGAGATGGATGCGCGCCTGCGCTTTACCGCCATCGATGAAATCCTTGAGGAAGGCCTGCACGCCTGGCTGACCGACTTCATCCCCTTGGTCCGCCAGTTGGGCGACGCCATCTACAGTTCCTACCTGGAGGCGGCATGAGACTCTCCATCAGCCACGAAACCACCTACCACTACGAAGACCAGGTGCGCGCCAGCATCCAGTACCTGCGCCTCACGCCCCACGACAGTGAGCGCCAGCACGTGCTGAGTTGGCAGCTCGACCTGCCGCGTCCAGTGCGCGCCCAGGTGGACCCGTTCGGCAATATCCTGCATGTGCTGACCTTGGACGAACCCCATGACGCCATCATCATCGGCGCACGTGGCCAAGTGGACATCGACGAATTGCGCGAGGCTGAACACGAGAGCCAATCGGCGTTCCCGTTCCTGCGCTGCACCCGCCTGACCGAGCCCGATGAAGCCCTGCGCGGCTTTGCCGAGCAGCATTGTCATCAACGTCGCGACCGCACGGCGTTGATCGACCTGATGCATGCGCTTAACCAGACGATGGTCTACACACCCGGCGCAACCGAAGTTGACACCTGCGCTGCCCAGGCCTTCGCTGGCCGTGCAGGCGTGTGCCAGGACCACACCCACGCGTTCCTGGCCTGCGCACGCAGCCTCGGCATCCCTGCGCGGTATGTGTCGGGCTATTTGTACTCGGAGGACAGCACGCACCTGGCCAGCCACGCCTGGGCCGAAGCCTGGCTGGATGACGCCTGGTACAGCTTTGACGTGACCAACCAGTTGGCCCGTCCGGAGCGGCACTTGAAACTGGCGGTGGGGCTGGATTACCTCGATGCGTGCCCGGTACGTGGCATGCGTCGCGGCGGCGGGCATGAGCAAATGCATGCCAAGGTATTCGTGGCGCCGACACCGGTGATCTCCGTCCAACAGCAATAGTTCGGACCACCACCGATCGGCTGTAGGGGCCGACAAACCGGCTCCTACAGAAGGCATCGCCAGGTTCAGGGATGTTGCTTGCGCCCCGCCATATGCTTCAAATACCCCACCAACAAATCCAGCTCATTGTCCGGCAACACACTGGCGGCGAACGCGGGCATCTTCGCCTGTGGCCAATGCCGCAAGCTCTGCGGATCACGGATATAGCGCTTGAGGAAATCACCGCCGAAATACTCGGTGGGGTTGTAGGGGATATTCAGGTCGGGCCCCACTTGCGCATCACCGGCGCCATTGAGACGGTGACACGCCAGGCAGTTTTTCTGGAACAGCGCAAAGCCCTGGTTGACCGGGTCATTGGCCGCCAGTTTCGGGTCCGGCAACAACGCCGGAAAGCGCTCCGCCACCGTCTTCAATTGCTTGATGCCGGAGATCTGGAACGGCCACTGCTCCGGGCTGATATGCCCGGCTTGCGGGTTGGTCCACACCAGGTAGAACGGGCCTGCACTCGGCTTGCCATCTGCCAGTGCGGGCCATGGCTGGGCCGGATCTTCCACCGCCAGCCAGGCGCGTGCGCCGTGGTTTTCCAACAGCGGCGCAGCCGTGAGTTCGGCGGCGAACCCATCGAGGGCAACGGCCTGCAGGTGGCTCTCAGGATTCACGCCCGATAGCAGCACCGCCAGCGGCACTGCGCGATAAGTCATGGTGCGCTTGTAGGACACGTCATCAATGATCTGCACCGTTTGCGCCTGCGGGTGCTTGAGCAAATCGGCGGTCTGCCAGGTTCTGGTGGTGTGGTCGAGCTCGACGGTCAATTGCGCCGCCGAAGCGGGAAGGCCGATCAGCAAGGCGAGGAGGGCGAGGATGGATTTCAAGACGAAGGCCCGGATCAAAGTGGCGATTAGGCTCACGATACCGGAAATCGGCGCGTAAAAAGACAGCCCCTGCAGGACCGCTATGCGCAATGTCCCGGCAGGTGCTGCCAAAAGCTGCAAGCCCGGTGCTGTGATTGCACGGAATAGGGGCGTGGCGTGGTCACCCAATAACCTTGGTCAAGTTGGGCAAGATCAGAATCAGTGTGGTGGCGAACAGAATGAGTCCCGCCTGACGTACTTTCGAATGCTTGAACATGGCTGACTGCCTTTTGTTGTTATTCCTGAGCGTCAATACGAGCCGGTTTTTATTTCAGTATGGCCAGATGACGTGTCGCTTTTCTTACAGCTGCTCCAGCAAAACCCGGCAGCAACGTCTTACTGATTCAACCTTAGAGCCCTCGTTCTTCGCGGCTTAGAATCATTTCATATCAGCTAATCAGCATTTGAGCTTAAAAAGGCATGAGGCAGATAGCCATATTGGCGCCAATGCCTTGGCTAGACAGCTAAAACGATTAATCAAGCATTTACCTCAAGAGGCTACCGTTCGTCCGAGCGAGGGGGTCAAAAGCAATGAGCGCATCCGTCATTGAAACCGTGTCAATCGGGCCTAAGGTAGAGGCACACATGCACAGCGGTTCGAGGACGTCATGACCCAAGCTTTGATCTTTGATGCGATACGTACGCCCCGTGGCAAAGGTAAGGCAGACGGCGCCTTGCACAGTGTCAAACCGGTGAACCTGGTAGCCGGCCTGCTCACCGCCCTGGCCCGGCGTAGCGACCTCGACACCCTCCAGGTGGACGACATCGTGCTCGGCTGCGTAACCCCGGTGGGCGACCAGGGTGCCGACATCGCCAAGACCGCCGCACTGGTGGCGGACTGGGACATCAGCGTCGCCGGTGTACAGATCAACCGCTTCTGCGCCTCTGGCCTGGAAGCGGTCAACCTGGGCGCGATGAAAGTGCGCTCCGGTTTCGAAGACCTGGTGGTGGTCGGTGGCGTCGAGTCCATGTCCCGCGTGCCCATGGGCACCGACGGTGGCGCCTGGGTGCTCGACCCGCAGACCAATATGCACAGCCACTTCACACCACAGGGGATTGGTGCAGACCTGATCGCCACCCTGGAAGGTTTCACCCGCGAGGACGTCGACACCTTTGCCCTGCATTCACAGCAGAAAGCGGCCAGGGCCCGCGCGGACGGTTCCTTCAACAAGTCGCTGATTGCGGTGCAGGACCAGAACGGCATCGTGCTGCTGGACCATGACGAGTTCATTCGCGGCGACTCCACCCTGGAAGGCCTTGGCAAGCTCAAGCCCAGCTTCGAGATGATGGGGCAGATGGGCTTCGATGCCACCGCGCTGCGGGTCTACAGCCATGTGGAGCGCATCAATCACGTGCACACGCCTGGCAACAGCTCCGGCATTGTCGATGGCGCTGCGCTGATGTTGATCGGCTCCGAGGCCAAGGGCCGCGAGCTGGGGTTGCAACCGCGCGCACGCATTGTCGCCACGGCGGTCACCAGCACTGACCCGACCATCATGCTCACCGGCCCCGCGCCAGCCACGCGCAAGGCCCTGGTCAAGGCCGGCTTGCGCGTCGAAGACATCGACCTGTTCGAGGTCAACGAAGCGTTTGCCTCGGTGGTGCTCAAGTTCATCAAGGACATGGGTATCGACGCGGGGCGCGTCAACGTGAATGGCGGCGCTATCGCCATGGGCCACCCGCTGGGTGCCACCGGCTGCGCGATCCTCGGCACGCTGCTCGACGAACTGGAAGTGCGCCAGCAGCGCTACGGCCTGGCCACCTTGTGTGTCGGCGGTGGCATGGGCATCGCCACCATTATCGAACGCCTCTGAGCCCAAGGAATTTGTCATGATCCAAGCCATTCGTTACGAAAAAGGCCAGGACGGTATCGTCGTGCTGACCCTCGACATGCCCGGCCAGAGCGCCAACACCATGAACGGCGTGTACCGCGAGGCCATGGCGGCCACGGTGGAGCGCCTGGAGGCGGAAAAAGACAGCCTTGCCGGGGTGGTGATCACCTCGGCCAAGAAGACGTTTTTTGCCGGTGGCGACCTCAATGAACTGATCAAGGTCGACAAGGCCCACGCCAACGAATTCTACGACAGCGTGCGGGTGTTGAAAGCACAGCTGCGGCGCCTGGAAACCCTCGGCAAACCGGTGGTGGCCGCCATCAATGGCGCCGCGCTGGGAGGCGGCTGGGAGATTTGCCTGGCGTGCCATTACCGCGTCGCACTGGACGACAAGTCGGTGCAGCTTGGCTTGCCGGAAGTCACCCTGGGCCTGCTGCCGGGTGGCGGCGGGGTCGTGCGCATGGTGCGTATGCTGGGGCTGGAGAAGGCCTTGCCGTATTTGCTCGAAGGCAAGAAAGTGCGACCACAGCAGGCGCTGCAAGCCGGCCTGCTCAATGAGTTGGCGGCGGACCGCGATGAGTTGTTGGCCAAGTCCCGCGCCTGGATTCTGGCCAACCCGGACGCCAGGCAACCGTGGGACAACAAGGCCTACCAGATCCCCGGCGGTACACCGTCGAGCCCGAAAGTTGCGCAGATGCTGGCGATCGCGCCGTCGATCCTGCGCAGTAAAACCAATGGCTGTTTCCCCGCCCCGGAGAAAATACTCTGTGCTGCCGTTGAAGGCGCCCAGGTGGACTTCGATACCGCGCACCTGATCGAAACCCGCTACTTCACCGAACTGGTGACAGGGCAGGTGGCAAAAAACATGATCGGCACCTTCTGGTTCCAGCTCAACGAGATCAACGCCGGCAGTTCACGGCCGCAAGGCTATGCGCCTTATGTCACGCGCAAAGTCGGCGTGCTGGGCGCGGGGATGATGGGGGCGGGCATCGCCTATGTCAGCGCCAGCGCAGGCATCGAGGTGGTGCTCAAGGACATCAACCTGGCCGCTGCCGAGAAGGGCAAGGCGCATTCGGCGACGCTGCTGGACAAGAAGGTCAGCCGTGGGCAATTGACCGCCCAACAGCGGGAAGCCACCCTGGCGCGCATCCATCCTACGGCCTCCGACGGCGACCTGGCCGGCTGTGACTTGATCATCGAGGCGGTGTTCGAAGACCGCGAACTCAAGGCCAAGGTCTCGGCCGCGGCGCAAAGCGTGGTGGGTGCCGACGCGGTGATTGCGTCCAATACGTCCACCTTGCCCATCAGCGGCCTGGCCACGGCCGTGCCGGATCAAGCCAAGTTCATCGGCCTGCACTTCTTCAGCCCAGTGGACAAGATGCCCCTGGTGGAAATCATCAAGGGCGCCCGCACCAGCGATGAAACCCTGGCGCGAGGGTTCGATTTCGTACTGCAAATCAAGAAAACCCCGATCGTGGTCAACGACAGTCGTGGCTTCTTCACCTCGCGGGTGTTCGGCACCTTCACAAATGAAGGCATCGCCATGCTCGGTGAGGGCGTGGCCGCGCCACTGATCGAGACCGAAGCCCGCAAGGCCGGCATGCCGGTGGGGCCGCTGGCGGTGTCGGATGAAGTCTCGCTCAGCCTGATGAGCCATATCCGACAGCAGACGGCCAAGGACCTGCAGGCGGAAGGCAAGCCCGTGCCGACACACCCCGCGACGGAGGTGATCGACTTGCTGGTTAACGAGTACAAGCGCGTGGGCAAGGCGGCGGGAGGCGGTTTCTATGAGTACCCCAGCGGCGCACAGAAACACCTGTGGCCCGAGCTGAAAAGCCGCTTTGAACGGCCCGATCAACGCATCTCGCCGCAGGATGTGCGCGATCGCCTGCTGTTCATCCAGGCCATCGAGACCGTGCGCTGTGTGGAGGAGGGGGTATTGATGTCCACGGCCGACGCGAACGTGGGGTCTATTTTCGGCATTGGCTTCGCGGCGTGGAGCGGTGGCGCGTTGCAGTTCATCAACCAGTACGGCTTGAACGACTTTGTCGCCCGCGCTCGCTACCTGGCCGAGCAATATGGCGAACGCTTCACGCCGCCGGCGTTGTTGCTGGAGAAAGCCGCGCAGGGTGCGGTGTTCAAGTGACCGTGTCCCGGTGATCAAGGGGGCTTGCCTTGAAGGGGTATTTCAAGGCAGGCTCTGGGGTGTGCAATATTCCCATCACCGTGTCAGGTATTTTTTATGTCGCTACGCGTCTGTATCCTGGAAACCGATATCCTGCGTCCAGGCTTGATCGATCAATACCAAGGGTACGGGCAGATGTTCAAGCGCCTGTTCTCCAAGCAGCCGATTCCCGCCGAGTTCGTCGTCTATAACGTGGTGAACGGTGAGTACCCATCGGACGACGAAGTGTTCGATGCTTACCTGGTGACCGGCAGCAAGGCAGACTCCTTCGGCACCGACCCCTGGATCCAGACCCTCAAGACATACTTGCTTGAACGTTACGAGCGCGGCGACAAATTGCTCGGTATCTGCTTCGGTCACCAGTTGCTGGCACTGCTGCTGGGCGGCAAGACCGAACGCGCCGGCCAGGGCTGGGGCATGGGTATCCATGACTACAAGCTCGATGCCAAGGCACCGTGGATGAGCCCTGAAGTGCAAGAACTGACGCTATTGATCAGCCACCAGGACCAGGTGACCACGTTGCCGGAGAACGCCACGGTCATCGCCTCCAGCGCGTTTTGCCCGTTCGCGGCGTACCACATCGGTGATCAAGTGCTGTGCTTCCAGGGACATCCGGAATTTATCCACGATTATTCCCGCGAGTTGCTGGAGATTCTTCAGACAACCCTGGGCGAAAAGGTCTACACCAACGGTGTGGCCAGCCTGGAGCGCGACCACCACGGCGCAACCGTGGCGGAATGGATGATGCGCTTTGTCGCACACAAATCCGAAGCCCAGGTTTAAAGCCAACCCGAACGCTTGAAACTGGCCCACAAGCCGGTACAACCCGCCGCAATAAACCCGAGCACCGCAAAATAGCCGTAGTGCCATTGCAGCTCGGGCATGTTCTGGAAGTTCATCCCGTAGATCCCTGCCACTGCGGTGGGGAACGCGAGAATCGCCGCCCACGCGGCGAATTTGCGCTGCACCACGCTCTGGCGCGAAGCCTCCAATAACACCCCGATCTCGATGGTCTGGCTGGCAATATCGCGCAGGGTGGTGAGGTCTTCCATCTGCCGTGTCACGTGGATCTGCACGTCACGGAAATACGGGCGCATGTTCTTGTCGATAAAAGGGAAGCTGAGCTTCTGCAGTTCCTGGCTGATCTCCACCATCGGCGCTACATAGCGCTTGAGTCGCAGCACGTCGCGACGCAGGCCGTGGATCTTCTGGATGTCGCGCTCGCTCAGCGAACTGCACAGCACGTTGCGCTCAAGCTCGTCGATCTCGGCATGGATCGCTTCGCTTACCGGCTGGTAGTTCTCGGTAACGAAATCCAGTAGCGCGTAGAGGACGAAATCTTCGCCGTGCTCCAGCAATAACGGTCGTGCCTCACAGCGCTGGCGTACAAAGCCGTAGGACGCGGAGTGACCGTTGCGTGCAGTGATGATGTAGCCGTTGCCGGCAAAAATATGGGTTTCGATGAACTCCAGCTTGCCGTTCTCGCGCACGGGTGAGTACGTGACGATAAACAGCGCATCGCCGAAGGTTTCCAGCTTGGGGCGGCTGTGTTTTTCCAGGGCGTCTTCGATGGCCAATTCATGCAGGTTGAACTGGCGTTGCAGGTTGGCCAGTTCCTGGGCGTCGGGTTCTTCCAGGCCGATCCACACGAAGTGGTTGGGTTTGGCGGCCCAGGCCGCGCCTTCATCGAGGGTGATATCCGTGACTTTCTTACCGTCGCTGTAGACGGCGGCCGCAACAACTCTACCCATGGTGCTGATCGCTTCTTATTGGGATGACTGGTGTTGGGCAGCTTAGCCTGAATGACGTTCCGTCGTAGCTGCCGTTGCGGCAAGCCTTTTCGTGGTGAGCGAGCGTGCTCGCGCGGGGGGCGAGGCGCGCCCCTCCGGTTAGAGAGGGCGCGGCGCCGAGACGGTTTGCAATTCGCGATCCATTGCCTCTATGCACGCCTGCATCTGCGCGTGGCAAGTCTGCATCAACGCCGGGATGTCATCTGAGGTCAGGCCTGTCGTAGGAATTGGCGGCAACGAGCGTATGAGCACATCACCACTGTTCCAGCGATTGAGTTGCATGTGCGTGACGTAGTTGCTGACACACACCTGCACGATAGGCACACCGGCCGCAATCGCCATATGGAACGCGCCTTTCTTGAACGGCAGCAAACCCTTCCCGAGGTTGCGCGTGCCTTCCGGGAACACCCAGATCGAGGTGTCTTCGTGCTGCAACGTGCGGGTGGTGGTGAGCATCGCGCGACGTGCCTTGTGCGCATTGCCCCGGTCGATCAGCACATTGCCCGCCAGCCAGAACAGCTGGCCGAACAGCGGCACCCATTTCAGGCTTTTCTTGGCGATGCACACCGTGCGATGCGGCACCACGTTGCCGAACACGAACAGGTCATAGTTGGACTGGTGGTTGGCAATGATCACGCAGGTGCCGGGCTTGTTGCGCAGCGAGTCCACGTCGGCCTTCACGTTCAACCGCAATATCCGCATGGCCGGCAGCGCGTAGAGGCGAGCACACAGGCGGCTGTTGTCCGGGTTGAACGGCCGGCAGAGACCCAGCACCACACCCAGCACACCGGCGAGCATAAAGTGCAGGCCCATCAACAACATACGCAACAGAAAAAGCATCGACACGGCCCATCGGGACAAAAGGTGGCGCAGTGTACGGTTGTGCACTGTGTTCGGCAATTACCCCGGCAGAGGTCGGAGATAGGCGATGTTTAAGTGCATGTTTCAACAACTGCCGACACAGGCACGCTAGAGCGGCTGAAGAAGATTCGGATTATGCGTAAGAAAAAGCCCGACTCAAGGTCGGGCTCTGGCGTATCAGAGGCGGGGCTTA
Source organism: Pseudomonas sp. MYb13 (assembly GCF_002980075.1). NCBI lineage: Bacteria > Pseudomonadati > Pseudomonadota > Gammaproteobacteria > Pseudomonadales > Pseudomonadaceae > Pseudomonas > Pseudomonas sp. MYb13. The sequence continues at coordinate 117,350 of NZ_PCQI01000004.1, forward strand.
ACTCAGAATGTGCCCCTGGTCCTGAATGATGGCGTCGTCCAGGGCTTCCAGCAGTTCCTTGCGCACTTTCAACTTGGTGTGCTTGTGGGCGTTCATATTGATCTTCTTCAACTGACGCGCGGCTTCCATTGCGGCGGCATGCAATTCCTCCGGTGCCACCACCTTGTCGAGGAAACCCGCTTGCAAGGCGCCCTGTGGGTCGAACATCTCGGCATTGATCACCGACCGGTGGAATGCCGACTTGCGCAGACGATCCCGCGCCAACTCGATACCGGCATGGTGCATGGTCATGCCAATCGCCACCTCGTTCAGGCCAATGCTGAACGGGCCTTCCACGCCAATCCGGTAATCCGCCGACAACAGCAGAAAGGCCCCTTTGGCCACCGCATGCCCAGGGCACGCCACAATCACCGGGAATGGGTGCGACAACAGGCGACGCGCCAACGTCGAACCAGACGTCACCAGGCCGATCGCCTCTTTAGGGCCGGCGGTCATCACCTTCAAATCATAGCCACCCGACAGAATCCCTGGCGTGCCGGTGATCACCACCACCGCCCGGTCCTTCTCCGCCTGGTCCAGCGCTTCATTAAACGCACTGACCACCGCAGGAGAAATGGCATTCACCTTGCCGTTGCTCAAGGTCAGGGTCGCGATACCGTCTTCGAGGTGGTAGGCAATCAACTCACTCATGACGCGGTTCCTTGTAGGACTTGTTATAGAAGTATGCAGCAGACGTTACCCACCACACCCGCCTCGGTAAAGCGCTGTGACTGACTGGTCAGTCAGACTTTTGCCCTATCAAGGCGTGCTGGAATGCCTGGGGCAGGGCGCAATCACCGTCCCAGACGCACATCGCCGATGCCTGAGAATGGCACAATCACCGCCCCTTGCCGGGCGAGGAACGGGATAACCTGCTAACCGCATGAATATTCTGAAAAAAACCTTTGCCATCAGAAAGGCTTTCGACTACATTAGCGCGCCTCGACAGACTGAACTGGTTTGACGAGATACGGTGAAGTGTCCGAGTGGCTTAAGGAGCACGCCTGGAAAGTGTGTATACAAGAAATTGTATCGAGAGTTCGAATCTCTCCTTCACCGCCATATTTTACTGAAAAGCCCCGTTTTTACGGGGCTTTTTTGTATCTGGTTATTTTGTTCCCCCATCTGTTCCCCCATCTGGATTTCGAGGCATTTCTTTCCTCGGAAGCCTGTCGATAGTTCCGCTGCGAGTCTATCGCATCATGCGACGTGCGGCATTTGCATCGATTCAAGTTGCAGGGAGTCCTTTCCGCACGTGTTGTAGCTTCAACCCAGATTCACCTTTCTCTAGCAGTCATATTTAAACGCAATGAGGTTGAGTTGCATCCTTAGCGTCTTCATCCGTCTTCGGCCTTTCGACGTGCGTCTATCTCGTCGCGATTCAAGGGTGGCTGGCGCGCATCATCGATGAGCCCTCACCAGGCCTCTCCATGCGTCACTCATATGGCTCACCAGTCCAATAATATTCGAGAGTCCTATCTTGGGCGTGCCGTCGATTTTGTGATTTTCCTCAGTTGCTTAATTTGCCTCGGCCTAGTTTGGTTAGATCTGCCTGGTTATAAGCGGACTAAATCAATCACGCTATCGTGATAATTCCGATACAATATGTTATAACGTATCGCATATGTGTAAAAATTTCATCGATGCTGTGAGTGGTTGATGTTAATTGCCTTTGCGCTTTTCCCGCTTGGCAGCTACATTCGGATTTTTATGAAGTAGCCTGATGTATTTACCAACCCGCGGCGCCGCTCAGGTTCCCAATACTCTTGCTCACTGAACAGCGGTAACTCTTTAATGGTGATAATTTCGCCGTTCTTAACTTCAGGTTTTCGTTTGAGCAAAATGGTTTCCTGAAAACGATAGTAGCTTCCTACCTTGTCGACATGCCCGAGCTGGATTAACAACTTAATCGTCGCCTCGAGTCGCTCGGCACTGGCGCGGCCTCTCAGAGTGCTGGGGCCGTACTGTTTTACCTGTGTCAATGTGAATTGGGTTTTTGCCCCCGGCTTCAAATCGTTAGGTCGAGGCATATTAGCGGAACCGCTGATTGGGTTGATTTCATTTTTGCGTGCAGTTCTCGGCTCTTGTTCTGTACGGGACTCTTTGTAAGCCGTTTGCAACAAGTAGTGCACTAAATTATTGGCATCTGTAACAAGTTGCGGCTCATTAGCCAGATGGTCGATGAAGTGTTTTGAGCAAATCTGTGCGAACTTCCAACAAAACTGCAGGGTGGATTCTTCAATCTCGATGTCGTTGTCCAGCTCGCGCTCGAACATATGTAGGATGGCCGCCAGGCGGCTGGTGTTTTCGAGCAACTTGGAGGCGTGATCCTTGAGGTAATAGTAGAGGCCGTTCTCTTGCATCTGCTGTTCGAGGCCTCGACTGCACTGAAGCCAGAATTCTGCTGCTGACTCCGAAAAGCGCAATACCTGGCGGTCAGTCTTAACGGGGGTGGTCAGTCGTTCGTGGATGCGGGTATTGAATGCCTGTTGGCGCGGCAGTGCAGATAGTTTGACCGGACTGCGTTGACCCGCCATTTGACGCGGTTTGACGACCAAGAAGCGAGCGAGGAATCCCGTGCCGCGGGCTTCCTCACCGCGTTTGCCCATGAAACGTGCTATCACGCTCGGCTGCGCCATGAGCGACAGTGTGAGTCGGGCATTTTGGAGAATAAAGCCTGCTCTTGAGACGCGATCAACGATCACGCTGTTGCCATCCCAGAGGGTGTTGAGTTTGTCTAGTTCGCCCAGGGCTTTGCCACTAAAAATACTGCTGGCTTCGCTGGTCAGCAGGCAACCGTTCGGCGAGTTTTCATAGAGCATTTGCACTAGCGCTTGTGGGGTCGTGTCTTCGTAGAGAAATTTGCCCGAGCGCTCAGGTTGCGGTTCAGTCCTGACGTGTTCGGCGACAGCATCCCGAGCGGCGAGCGTTGCGGGTTCGTCTTGTTGAGAGGCGCACTTGCTGTAGGTGCGCTCTAAATGGCGTTTATGCGTGCCCCAGAGATGGTGTTTGACCTTGTGCTCCGCCAGGGCTTCATTGTTGGCCTTATACGCCGAATCATTTCGCGCGTTGATGGCCTTGAAGAAGTAATTCTGCGTCGTGGTCTTCCGCTCACCGGAATCAGCAATGGTCAACAGCATGAGTGAGGTCGGTACTTTATGCCCGGTGGGCATTTCGACATCCACGTGCCCCTGACAGGCTGTTGCCATAGCGCCGAAGGCGCACATTATCGCCATCTCTCGGTGAACCTGCAGTTCTCGGGCAGCCTCTCTCACCGCCCCGTCCAACAAGCTGTTTTCACGGAAACTCGGCCAAATGTCCTGCGAGGCATCTGAATAGGTTTCAATCATGGTGGGAATTTCAACATCAATCGAATTCACTTTTATCTGCTATATCCGCTATTTATAGCGACAATAGCAGACGAAATTAATAATTCCACTCTCTATTATTGAATAAACGACGACGCGACCCTGAGCTCGCGTTGTCTTTGAGTCACGCAGGTTATGCGTTTTAGGTGCGGGAAGCTGCCTCAGCGAAGTAGGTGCAGGAGCCCGGTGTGAGTCATTTTTTACTAACCCAGCCATTCCTCTGAGCCATACAGAGGAGCCCGCTCATGCGAATCATCCGACTGAAGCAAGTCACCGACTCCACCGGCCTGGCACGGTCGACCATCTACAAATACATCGCGGAATGTACCTTCCCGAAACCGGTACCACTGGGAGAGCGCAGCGTTGGTTGGGTGGAGAAGGAGGTACACGATTGGATTCTGGCTCGGATCGAGGAGCGCGACCTGGCCGAATGAGTTGCAGTCTGGCGAGAGCTGACTACCGGGCATAAGTGCCATGACTGGCTAGCTGCCAGTCATGGCACTTATGCCGATTAGCAGTTGGGAGCTCCCCCCAAGGGACTGTCAACGATGCTTGCGTGCCCTGCATTGCATTGAATTGAATTGAGGTCCAGCGCTGGTCTGGTTGGTGCCTAGTTGATATTTCCCCAGAGTAAACCGCCCCTTGAAGACGCCTGCGAATGCTGTGTTTGTGGACGAATTCATTCCGTCAGACCTGTGCGTGCCCGGTGGCTAGTCCTCGGAAAACAGTACTACGCTATAGCTCCTATAACCATTATGTTTATAGCTCCTACAACTCTACTCCTACAGCGCTTATAACCTTTTTAATCCAGTGACTCGGAACCTATATACCCAACAGGGTAATCAGCATCTAGAGATACCAGCCGGCTGAGAGGGGACCCTGGAATCTGAATCCCTCCAGTTAAAAACAACACAATCGGCTTGAGGTATGACCTAACAAACAGGACATACCGTCATGACCCCTTCATTCAAACCCAAACGCATCCCTGGTAATACGAATCTGCGCTACTGGCATGAAAGTACCTACGATGGTTACCCGCTCATGTTGGACAAGGGCCCCTTCATTGAGCAGTACTTGGAAAAGCTGTACCAGACTCTGCAATACGCTCTGTCTGACTACGCCCGTGTATTTGCCTTCAGATTTGACTTGAGGCTGCCCTGTGGGAAGCCGCTGCCTGATGATGCGATGACTAACCAGGTGATACAGCGCTTCAAGGCGTCACTGGACGCGCAGATCAGTCATGATCGTGAGCGGGCACGGATGCGCAGTAGATCATCCCATGACACGTGCGCGAGGCTATTTTGGGTGAGAGAGGTAGGGAAGGGCGGCCGGCCTCATTACCACTGCATCGGGTTTCTCAATCGTGACGCCTACTGCTCGCTTGGCTATATCAAGTCTACGAGCAAGAACATGTACAACCGTCTCACATTGGCTTGGGCTAGCGCGCTTCGTCTACCGGTGGATGATGTGCTGGGTGCCGTACATGTTACTAAGGACGCTACTCATCACTTAGCTCGGCATGACTATCTCGGTCATGATGAGTTCTTTCGCCGCTCTAGCTATCTGTGTAAGTCCGCTACGAAGGTCTTTGGTGATGGTCAGCATGGATGTGGAGGGAGTCGGTGCTAAGGGGCGTTGATATGTAGGCGGCTGGGGTTCAGTTGCAGCCGATGGTCGATGCGTTGCGCGAAGTGGTACTCGGGCAGCAGGTTAAGGGCTAGAAGGTAAGCTGGATGTTGGGTGCGAATTTACCGCCGCCGACTTGTACAGAGAAATTCACTCCTGTGCCTTCATGAGCCTCATGGACAGTGCGTTGTTCGACGCGCATCTGGGTTTCTGCGTCAGTAATGACATCCCACTCAGGGCGCTCAAATAGATTCGGATACACGCGGTATTTTATTGTGAAGTAGCGTTTGGATAGCTCGATTCAGCTCTCACAAACGCAGTTAGATGTTTTGATCACATAAAGGAATGGTGTCTCTAGGTTCTTTTCGCGCCAGTTGTTGCACTTGCGGAGGCTGGAAAACTCGACTGTTAGTTCAAATGCCTCCCATGGCCATCACGTCAGAGAGCCCAACCAAGAGGCGAAAATGCTTACATTCATCATTGGTCATTCCCCGATTTTCCTCTATTCTCTCAAATATCAAGACAGGGGTGCATGATATGCCTGAAGAGATAATGACCCTTAAGGAAGTGGCCGAGTACCTCAAACTCGCGGAAAAGACGGCCTACCGCCTTGCTGCTGAAGGAAAAATTCCGGGCTTCAAGGTAGGGGGCAGTTGGCGGTTCCGAAAGGTTTCCATCGAAGACTGGATTGATCTGCAAACGACCAAAAGTCGCATTTGAATTGGAGTGGACAAGCTTTGTTACTGGACAACAGAAATAACGGCCATGTAGGAAACTCGCTGCGTGAAAACCTCGCCGCAGGGTCGAAGCTATCCGTGCTTTCAGGCCTGTTCACCATCTACGGCTTTTCTGCCCTAAGGAAAGAGCTCTCCCGCATCGATGGCGCAAGATTGCTGCTGTCTGGCTGGGACAGCATATCTCTTCAGGCGCTCATCGGGTTGGATGCCGACCTGCGTCTCGTGAACCAGCTCGACCAGAAGCGCATCGCCAGGGAATGCGCCAAATGGCTCGCCAGCAAGGCCGAGGTCCGGTCAGCCAACGCGGCCCAGAATATGTTCCTTGTTGAAGACGGCAGCCAGGGCAGTTTTGCCGTTCACGGCAGCTCTGCCTTCACCCCCACCGGGCTGGGAGAGGTGCAGTCCGATACCCCGCTGATGAATACCGGCATCAACGAGCCAGAAACGACCAAGCAGCTACTGTCCTGGTTTAACTCTGTCTGGGCAGATGCCCCTAAAGCCCGAGACATCAAGGACGAGCTCCTTGAGAAACTGGAGTTCATTGCCGCCGACCAGCCGGGCGACTTCATTTATTTCCTGACGCTCTACAACATTTTTAAAGACTTCCTCGATGATATCGACGAAGACAGCATTATTAAGACAAAGACTGGGTTCAAGGACACCCTTGTCTGGAACAAGCTTTACAAGTTCCAAAAGGACGGCGTGCTGGGTGCTATCGACAAGCTGGAGAAGCACAACGGCTGCATCATCGCCGACAGCGTCGGTCTGGGTAAGACCTTTGAAGCGTTGGCCGTTATCAAGTACTACGAGCTGCGCAATGACCGTGTGCTAGTGCTGTGTCCGAAGAAGCTTCGGGATAACTGGACGATCTATACCGTCAACGACAAGCGCAACCTTCTTGCGCAGGATCGCTTCAATTATGACGTCCTGAACCATACCGACCTGTCTCGTACGAAAGGCAGTTCCGGCGAGATCAATCTCGAAACCCTGAACTGGGGAAATTACGACCTCATCGTCATCGATGAGTCGCATAACTTCCGCAACAACAATCCCACCAAAGGCACCAAAAACCGCTATAGCCGCCTGATGGAGGACATCATCCAATCAGGCGTGAAAACCAGAGTGCTGATGCTCTCCGCCACGCCAGTGAACAACCGCATGAACGACCTGAAAAATCAGGTCGCCTTCATCACCGAGGGGCGCGACGATGCCTTTATCGATGTCGGCATCAAGAATGTGGAAAGCACGTTGCGCCTGGCGCAGAAGCAGTTCAACCAGTGGGTCAAGCAGCCGCCTGAAAACCGCAGTGTGGCATCCTTGCTGGATACGATGAGCTTCGACTATTTCAAACTGCTCGATATCGTCACCATTGCGCGTTCCCGCAAGCATATTCAGAAATACTACGGCACGGCAGATATCGGCGAGTTCCCTGTGCGACTGCCACCACAGAACATCTATGCCGATCTCGATTCAACGCACGAATTTCCGCCGCTGAAGGAAGTAAACAAGACGATCCGCAGGCTTTCACTGGCGGGCTACTCGCCCATGAAATTCGTCCGGAACGATAAGAAGGATGAGTACGCCCGTCGCTATGACAACGCTGTTGGCGACGGCAAGGGCATGTTCAAACAGGTTGACCGGGAGGAGAGCCTGATCCACCTGATGCGGGTAAACCTGCTCAAGCGCATGGAAAGCTCAATCAACTCTTTCACGCTGACCTCGCAAAAGCTTCTCGCACAAGTGGAAGTGTTGTTACGGAAGATTGACGCCCATGAAAGCGGCGATATTGAAGCCTTGAATATCGAGGATATTCACGATTTTGAAATGGATTCGCCTGAGCTTGAGCCCTTCATGATCGGCAACAAAACACGCGTCCTCCTCCAGGATATGGATCTCATCCGGTTCAGGCAGGAGCTTGAGGCGGACAGGATTTTCTTGACCACTATCGTCGAAACCGCGCAAGCCGTGGACGAACATCGCGATGCCAAGCTGGAAAAGCTTAAAGAGGTCATTGCCAAAAAAGTCCGGGAGCCTCTCAACCCCGGAAACAAGAAGGTCATCGTCTTCACGGCCTTTGCCGATACCGCGAAATATCTCTATGCCAAACTTGTCGGCTGGGCGCAGGACGAGCTCGGAATCCACAGCGCCCTCATCACGGGTGGTGGCACCAACAAGACGACCCTGGCCGGAGCGGGCTCGGATCTGAACAATCTCCTGACGGCTTTCTCTCCTGTATCGAAAGAGCGCGGAAAGATCGATCCCGACGCCAAGGCTGAGATTGACCTACTGATTGCCACCGATTGCATCAGCGAGGGGCAAAACCTTCAGGACTGCGACACGCTCATCAACTACGATATTCACTGGAACCCTGTACGGATCATCCAGCGTTTTGGCCGCGTTGACCGCCTGGGCTCGAAAAACACCAAAATTCAGCTCATAAACTTCTGGCCAAATATGGAGCTAGACGAGTACATCAATCTTGAAGCCAGGGTGGCAGGCCGCATGATGCTTCTGGACGTCTCGGCTACTGGAGAGGAAAACGTCATTGACGCCAACGCCCAGGAAATGAACGACCTGGAGTATCGCCGCACGCAGCTTCAGCAGCTCAAAGATGCCGTGGTCGATCTGGAAGACATGGCGGGCGGCGTCTCCATTACGGACTTAACCCTGAACGACTTTCGCATGGATCTTTCAGGCTACATGAAGAAGGGCTTGCACAAGCTGGCACAGGCTCCTCACGGCCTTTATGCCGCCGTTACCATAGATGCCAATCTCAAAGCGGATGGCCTCAAGCCCGGCGTAATATTCTGCTTGAAGAGCATCAGGGATGGTCATCGGGCCGTCCAGGTGGATGAAAACTACCCCTTGGCACCATATTTCTTGGTTTATGTCTCGGATGAAGCTGTTGTCGAGCTCAACTTCACGCAAAGCAAGAAGGTTCTCGACCTCCTGAAGAAACAGGGGCTCTCAGCAACATCCATTGATAGGGAGGCTGCTGGGCAGGTAAACGACCGTACAAGGAATGGTTCCGACATGGAACAGTACCAGCAGCTGCTGGCAGTCGCGGTAGATAGCATTGCAGGCAAGAGCGAGGAGAAGGGCGTACAAAGCCTCTTTACTAGAGGCGGTACGGTACTGACCGCTACCAGCAGCCAGGGCATTGAGGATTTTGCAGTTGTAACCTACCTGATCATCACGGACGCTCCGTAAGGCAAAGGAAACGCTATGTCGCCAGGTACACTGGAAGCCTTCATTGACCATCTTTCAATTCCCAGATCCTGTGAATTGAACAAACCCGTTTTTAAGAAACTCTTTCTTGAAAACGGGGTGCTGGACATCGCCGATAAAACGGCCCTGAAGGACGACGTTGATAAGATCCGCTGGCTCTACACCCTAAAAGCCGCGACTATCAACGTCGCTGCGTATGTTGATAGCGAGCGCGACTTCTCTGAAATCGCAGTTCTCCAGGTGGATCTGACATCGACTAAACGGTTGAAGCGAATTGCGACCTTCATGCAGCGGTCGATCCCATACCCGCTCATCCTGCTGTTCACCCATGAAAACCAGATCTGCCTCAGCCTGTCCGACAAGCGCATCAACCAGGCGGACAAGGAAAAATGGGTCGTCGAAGACCCCCTTTATACGGATTGGATAGACCTTGCCATGCCAACAGCGACGCAGGCAACCTTTCTGGAAGACTGTAATATCAACAGCTTTTCCTTCACCAATTTCCTTAGTTTCTATAAAAGTCTTACTGAGCGTGTCATAGCTATTAGTTGTGCTGCTCATAGCGGACATTATGAGCGGGGGGCAGCAGAAGGCGAAGGTACGAGACCACGCGAGGGCCGATTAGATCGGCTCCGCGAATTTGAAAGGCTCACCCTGCAAAAGACAGAAATCGCCAATAAGCTGAAGAAAGAACGGCAGATGGGGCGACAGGTTGAGCTGAATACCAAGATCAAACAGATTAATGACGTAATTGAAAAAATTAGAGAGAGCATTTAATGAGCAAGCCCGCTATTGATTTGGTTACTCTACAGGACGGTGAAAGCGCGAACATCGTCAACGAAAATATTGAACAGCTTAAAAGCATATTCCCTGAGGCCTTCGGAGAGGGTGGGGTGAATTTCGATACGCTACGACAACTTCTGGGTGATGCCGGGGCTGTTGACGAAGGCGAAGAAAGGTATGGTCTTAGTTGGCACGGAAAGAAAAAGGCTCGTCAGATTGCACTAACGCCATCGACGGGCACGTTATTACCTTGCCCGGAGGAAAGTGTCGATTGGGATACGACTAAAAACCTAATTATTGAAGGCGATAATCTTGAGGTGTTGAAGCTCCTGCAAAAGAGCTATGCTGGCAAGGTCAAAATGATATTTATTGATCCGCCATATAACACTGGAAATGAATTCATATATCCCGATAATTTTCAGGATAATCTAGATACATATTTGCAGTATACTGGGCAGAAAGACAGCGATGGCTTGAAAGTGTCCAGCAATACTGAGGGCTCTGGTCGATTTCACACCAATTGGCTCAACATGATGTATCCAAGATTAAAGCTATCAAAGTCGTTGCTGCAAAACGATGGCGCAATATTTATATCCATTGACGATAGTGAAGCACCGAGATTGAGAATGCTTTGCGATGAAGTGTTCGGCGAAGAGAATTTCATTACCAACATCATTTGGCAGCATAGTGTTCAGCCAAAAGGCTACTCCGGAATATTTTCCGTGCATCATAATCATATATTGATGTATAGAAAGTCGGAGGACTTTGAGCTGATGTCCCTTGAAAGAACGGACGAGGACAATAAAGCTTACTCAAACCAAGATAATGATCCAAAGGGGGATTGGCGAACGGGCGATGTTAGAAACGCTCTGTATAGGAAAAATCTTAAGTATCCAATTACAACTCCGTCCGGAAAGATAATTAATCCTCCTGATAACGGATGGCGATGGAGTAAGGAGACTCTTAGTAGCAAAATTGCTACGGGAGAGATATTCTTCAGTGAAGACGAAACAAGAATTATCAGAAAAATCTACCTCGCTGACCTTGATGGGCGTACGCCAGAAACAATTTGGTTTGCAAAAGACTCTGGAACCACCAGGTCAGGCGTAAAAGAGCTAAAAGCCACCTTTGAAGGTGAGGTTCCTTTTGATACGGTAAAGCCTACAGAGCTAATAAAGCGAATGATGAAAGTATCTGGCGTTAACGCAGGAGATATTGTTCTCGATTTTTTCGCGGGCTCTGGAACTACCGGCGCAGCTGTTTTTGATACCGAACAGTCTAGGTTCATATTGGTGCAGTTACCAGAAGAAATCGATGAGAGCAAACCTCATGGTATTACTGCCAGAAAGCTTGGTCTGTCAAAAATTTCGGATGTCACAAAAGAGAGACTAAAGCGCTGTTCGGTTAATAAGTCTCCCTCTAATGCAGGATTTAAAGTTTTCAAACTTTCAAGCTCCAACATCCGTGCATGGAGCCCGGATCGTACCGATCTCGAACAGACGCTACTTTCTCATCAGGAGCACTTGATTGAAGGGCGTACCGAGCAAGATGTTCTTTATGAGCTTCTAATCAAGCGCGGCATCGATCTGGCTGTGCCAATCGAAAGCAGGAATGTATCCGGCAAAGAAGTCTACAGCATTGGTTACGGTGTATTGTTCGCGTGCCTTGATGAGTCTATCACCCGGGCCGATGTTGAAAATATTGCCCAGGGAATTCTCAAATGGTACGGAGAGCTGAGTCCGTCCTCAGATACGCATGTCTTTTTCCGCGACAGTGCATTCAGTGATGACATAGCGAAGACCAACATGGCAGCCATTCTGGAACAGAATGGCATTACCCATGTTCGCAGCTTGTAAGGAGTGTCACTGATGAAGCTGCATTTTGAAGACAATCTTGACTATCAGATGGCGGCAATAGAATCCGTCGTCAGCCTTTTTAAAGGGCAGGAAATCTCGCGCTCGGAATTCACGGTTACCTATCGTACAGAATCTGGGCCACAGTCCTCACTTGGTCTGGCGGAAAATGAGCTTGGTGTTGGTAATCGCCTGCAATTGGTTGATGAAGAGCTTCTCGATAATTTACATGCTATCCAGCTCGCTAACGGTTTACGCCCTGCTGGTAACCTCGCCAGTGGCGACTTCACGGTAGAAATGGAAACGGGCACAGGTAAAACCTATGTTTATCTGCGCACGATATTTGAGCTGAATAAAAATTACGGCTTTACAAAGTTTGTAATTGTCGTGCCTTCTGTTGCCATTAAAGAAGGCACGAATAAAACGCTTAAAATCACGCGCGACCATTTCGAGAATTTATATCCCAAAGCGAAAGGCTACGAGTATTTTCTCTACGACTCATCTAAGCCCGGGCAAGTGCGTAGTTTCGCCACCAGTTCCAATATCCAGATCATGGTGACGACTGTTGGCGCTATCAACAAAAAGGAAGTCAATAATCTCTATAAAGAACATGAAAATACGGGCGGCGAAAAGCCCATAGACCTGATAAAGGCCACCAGCCCGATCATTATCGTGGATGAACCGCAAAGCGTGGATGGTGGTCTGCAAGGGCAGGGTAAAAAGGCTTTGGACGCCATGAACCCACTTTGCACACTGCGTTATTCGGCAACGCATGTCGATAAGCATCACATGGTTTATCGTCTAGATGCGGTTGACGCTTATGACCAGGGCCTGGTCAAACAGATTGAGGTTGCCTCCCTCCAGATCGAGGGCGGTAACAACAAGCCTTATATAAAGCTCGAATCCACTCATAACCGTAAAGGTTCGATCACTGCAAAAATCGAAATCGATGTGCAGCGTGGGCAAAAAATCAGCCGCGAGACACTGACAGTTGAAGATGGTGACGATCTGGAGCAGATTGCTAATCGTGCCATTTACGAAAACATGCAGATTGGCACGATCACTTGCGGCAAGAACAACGAGTCTATTCAGATCAAGGCACCGGGAATCGACGAGACTCTGCGCCCTGGTGACGCCGTAGGCGGCGTTAGCCCTGATGAGATTAAGCGTCTGATGATCCGCCGGACAATCAAAGAGCATCTCGATAAGGAGCTGACCTTTGCTGCCAACAAGCAGCCTATCAAGGTCTTAAGCCTGTTCTTCATCGATAGCGTTGAGCATTATCGTCAGTACGACGAAGATGGCCAAGCAGTCAAAGGCAAATATGCCACGATGTTTGAAGAGGAATATACCAAACTCGCAAACTCCAGCGACTACCAAAGCCTCTTCAAGGAAATTGACCTAGAGACAAATGCTTCCGAAGTCCATAACGGTTATTTTTCCATCGATAAGAAGGAAAGGCTCGTAGATACTGCGGAAAATAACCAGGCCGGTCGTGATAACTCTGAGCGTGCCTATAATCTGATTATGCAAGAGAAAGAGAAACTGTTGAGCTTCGATACCAAGCTCAAATTCATCTTCTCTCACTCTGCTCTGAAAGAAGGCTGGGACAACCCGAACGTCTTCCAGATTTGCGCATTGCGCGATATGGGTTCGGAGCGAGAGCGCCGTCAGACAATCGGGCGAGGCTTGCGCCTTTGCGTCAACCAGGACGGGCAGCGCTTGCGCGGGTCTGACATCAATACGCTGACAGTCATTGCGACTGAGAGCTATGAAGAGTTTGCCGAAAATCTTCAGAAGGAAATTGAAGAAGATACCGGCATCCGCTTCGGCATCGTTGAGTCTCACCAGTTTGCGACGGTGCTAATAATCGACGATAACGGCGAGGCGGCACCACTCGGCGTGGGCCAATCTGAAAAGATTTGGAAATTCCTGAAAGCTGAGGGCTTTGTTGATGCCAAAGGCAAGGTTCAGGACTCGCTTCGCACGGCCCTGAAGGATGGCAGCTTTAAGCTACCAGACGATATCAAAGCTGATCTTGGCAGCAAGGCGGAGATAGCCGAAGAAGATATCCAGGGCATTCTTAAGAAACTGGCAGGCAAGCTCGATATCAAAAATGCGGATGACCGCAGAATTATTTGCACCCGCGAGGCCGTTCTTCAAAGCGAAGCATTCAAGGCGCTCTGGGAGCGTATCAAGTACAAGACCACATACCGGGTTGACTTCAACAACGATAAGCTCATTACCGATTGCGCAAGGGCTATTCTGGACTGCCCGCCCATCACCAAAACTAGGGCGCAATTCCGGAAAGCTGACATCGCGATTGGCAAGGGCGGTGTGACATCAGAAGAGACATTCAAATCCGGCTTCACCACTATTCATGAAAATGACATCGAACTTCCGGACATTATCACCGACCTCCAGGACAAGACTCAGCTCACCCGCGGCAGCATTGTCAAAATCCTTAAAGAGAGCCATCGTCTGCAAGATTTTGCCCGCAATCCGCAACAGTTCATCGACTACGCGTCAGAGGCTATTAACCGCACCAAGCGATTGGCCCTGGTCGATGGTATCAAATACAGCAAAATCGGCGATGAACACTTCTATGCGCAGGAGCTTTTCCAGCAGGAAGAGCTGAAAGGGTATTTGAAGAATACCTTGGAAGCGCAGAAGTCAGTCTACACACACGTCGTCTATGACTCGGCAGGCGTAGAGAAGACCTTCGCCGAAGATTTGGAAAAAAATGAAGCCGTAAAGGTGTACGCGAAGCTGCCGTCCTGGTTCAAAATTCCAACACCACTTGGCACCTATAACCCGGACTGGGCGGTGGTCGTCGAAGATGAAGGCCAGGAAAAACTGTACTTCGTGGTAGAAACCAAAGGCAGCACATGGTGGGGCGATCTGCGCCATGTTGAGGGTGCTAAAATAAAATGCGGTGAAAGGCATTTTGAGGAAGTCGCCAATGACGACAACCCTGCACAGTACATACGTGCGGTTGATGTCAATGGCATGATGTCGCACATTGATCAGGACTAACATTCAGAAAAATCTGCTGAAAACACTCATGCAAACACCTCAATCGAAGCATTTCGATTGAGGTGTTTTTGTGAACCACTTACGGTTGAGTGATCTACTTGCGAGATGTCCCCATTGGTGGTTTATCCCTGATTCACCCGAGGGTAACCATTTCAGGCGGAAGAAGCAGGCTATAGGTAACCCAACTCTGCCAGTGATACACAGCCCTCACAGGCCACGACGATATGATCAAGCGTCCGTGTGCCCACCATATTGAGGGCATCTTTTAACTTGATGGTCAGCTCGCGGTCTGCCCGGCTTGGTTCTGGATTTCTTGATGGATGGTTGTGGATCAATAGCACGGCTGCTGCGTTGCGCTCTAAGGCCGTCTTGACTACCTCCCTTGGGTACACGCTGGCGCTGTTCAGTGTGCCTCGAAAAAGCTCCCTAAAGGCAATTACTCGGTGCTGGGTATCGAGCAGTAGCAAAGCAAAGACTTCGTAGTCATGGTATTGCAATGACGTAAGTGCCGGATTTTTTCTCCGGCTCTGAGTTTATGGTATTTCATTAATAAGCTCCTGATAGCAGGTGCATGGTGTGAGTCAGCACGCATAAAAAATTTGTAGTAATGAAGGTGCGGGTTCATCCGGAAGTTGGTCTATTTCTAGTTGCGAACACTGAATGTGTATCCGCAATGCAAGCGCTGGTGGTTATCTAGAAACTTCTCATCAATTTGTTCTCCGATCGCTGCTCCAGCAATACCTCCTGCCGCGCCTCCAAATAATCCGCCGAGAATTGCTCCAGCGATGCTGCCGACAGCAATCCCTACAGGTCCTCCGAGCCCGATTGCAGCACCTACTTCTGCTCCAGATAAGGCGCCAGCAGCACCACTGGCTGCACCGCCTACAGAGCCAATAACACCACCAGTTTTTCTTCCAGCGTTTATTGTCGTTACGCGATTGGGTTTACAATTTGGACATTGGGTATGCATTCAAAAATCCTCACTATCACACGTGTTAGGGGTTAATGGAGCGCTCTCGTTGAGCGTTCATTTACGTGATATAGGTTTGATTTTTTTTTGAATGAGGTTCAGAGCGGATTTAGTGGGTGTTTCCTATATAAAAAACGATCGAGGAACTGCTTACTTAGCTATTTCATAGGGCGAATGTCGCTGTTAATGGTCGCATTGAGCATCAGGCCGTGACCTGTCTATAAACAGCACAGGTTTTTACGTGTTTTGCTACTTTTTAGCTGCTTTATCAGCACAGATGGCTAGGTATGTGGCTGAGAAGTTGTCCTGTGCAAACAGCCAGCTTTTTCGTAAGCGCTCCATAAACCCCACGGATCTCGGAGCCGACGGACTGCGCCTCGAGAAAACCGACTCGCGACTGCATCTTCCCAAGCATTTTCTTGAGCAATTGAAGCTCGTCAGGGAGGTTTCGGGCACGGAATTCATGCCCCGGATCACACCGAATCAGGCCACGAATCGCGGCGTCAAAACCTGATGAGGTCGATTGCGCCAGAGATCAAAGCCGTCGAGTATCCAGTTGGGTTCCTGGACAGTGAGGACAATCGTCTCGTCGGTGACATCGGGCGATGTTTTGAAGCGCTCGGATTCTAGACGCTTGAGCCAAAGACAGAAGCCATTGCGCTTCCAGTACAAGATCTTCACTTGGTTGCGCGGCTTGTTGAGAAAACGAAGAGCACGGGGTCGAACACGGCGACTTTGATATCCAGCTCGACGAGCGCAGCCAGGCCATCGATGGATTTTCGGAAGTCGACGGGCTTGGTGTAGAGATAGATTTTTTCGACTTTTGCGTCGGGGCGCATCTTGACGAACGGGCTCCAGAAAGAAATCGGGAGCACAACATCCGGGATCACGCGGGTGCTTTGAATGTGGGGTTCATGGAGCGGTTACGCTTTTTCTAGCAACATTGAGCAGCCTATCTTCCGCTCCCATGGATGGTGGTGGTGCAGACCTTCGTAGAGGTGGTGACGCATAGCCATATCGGATTAAAGTGATGGCCTTTTGCTGCTCTATATCGCAGAGCTGAGCGTTCAGACCTGAGGGAATCGTTTATGCAGGATGCGGACTCGTTGAAGCCCGGCTTCATGATTATTCACGGTAATCGCTTGGACGATTTGCGTGAGCTAGCGGTAAGCTGGATGCAGCGCTACCCGTTGGCCCCGTTGGAAAATGAAGTCGTGCTGGTGCACAGCAACGGTATTGCTCAATGGTTGAAGCTGGCGTTGGCTGATGATCCTAATAATGGTGGCTGCGGTATCGCCGCAGCGTTGGATGTGCAACTTCCTGCGCGTTTCCTTTGGCAAGCCTACAGGTCTGTATTGGGGGCTGAGACGACTCCAGAGTCCTCCCCGCTGGACAAGGCGGCACTGAGTTGGCGACTCATGCGCTTGCTGCCTCAATTACTAAGTAAAGCCAATTTCAGCAATTTGCGGCGATTCCTTCAGGAGGATGACGATCAGCGCAAACTCTACCAACTCTCCGAGCGGCTGGCGGACCTGTTTGATCAGTATCAGGTCTATCGTGCCGATTGGCTGGAGGATTGGGCGGCCGGGCGTGATCAGCTAAAGCACATCAAAGGCGGTGTGAAACCGCTGGATCCCGATAACCTGTGGCAAGCGGAGCTGTGGCGGGAAGTATTGGCGGATGTTGGTGAGGGCGCTCTTGAGCAGAGCCGCGCCGGTGTTCACAAGCGTTTTGTCACACACCTGCGTGAAGCAGGGCAGGCCCCGGCTAGGTTGCCTCGGCGTGTGGTGGTGTTCGGTATTTCGTCTATGCCGGCACAGGTTCTCGAAGCTCTGGCCATACTCTCGCGCTACAGCCAGGTATTGCTGTGTGTGCACAACCCTTGTCGCCACCATTGGGGCGATATCGTCGCTGACAAAGACTTGCTGGGCCATGCCTATCGCCGCCAGCCAAACAGAAGCACATCTATAGCGGCGAGCCAACATGGCCAGCCATTGCTCGCCGCTTGGGGTAAGCAAGGTCGCGACTACATCAATTTGCTCGACTACTATGACGAGCCGACTAGTTATCGACACCTGTTCGAGGGCCTGAACGGCGGACGTATCGACCTGTTCAATGACGAGCCACCTTCAAGCCTCCTAGGTCAATTGCAAAGCGACATTCTTGAATTGCGTCCTTTGGCTGAAACCCGCGAAGTATGGGACCCTGTCGATGTTGCACAGGATCGTTCGGTACGCTTTCACGTGGTCCACAGTGCGCAACGTGAAGTGGAAGTGCTGCACGATCAGTTGCTTGCTCGCTTCAGTGCCAATCCTGAGCTAAGCCCGCGTGATGTGATTGTGATGGTGCCGGACATCAATACGTATGCACCGCATATCGAGGCCGTGTTCGGTCAGGTGCCGCGTCATGACCCTCGTTATCTGCCCTTTACCCTGGCCGATCAGGGGCAGCGTGGCCGCCAGCCATTGCTGATCGCCCTCGAACACTTGCTCAAACTGCCCCATAGCCGCTTCGCCGTCAGCGATATTCTCGACCTGCTGGATGTGCCGGCGCTGCGGGCGCGCTTCGGCATCAAGGAAGCGGATGTGCCGATCCTGCAGCGCTGGATCGATGGTGCCGGTGTGCGCTGGGGACTCAATGCGCAACAGCGCGAGAGCCTGGACATGCCCGCAGGTCTTGAGCAAAACACCTGGCGTTTCGGGATGCGCCGCATGCTGTTGGGCTACGCAGCCGGTCAAGGGCCCGAGCTGAATGGCATCGAGCCTTACGATGAAGTGTCCGGGCTGGAGGCGGCATTGGCAGGGCCTTTGTTGACCCTGCTCGATCACCTGGAAGTCGCCCGCGAAGACCTGCAGCAGCCAGCGACACCGGTGCTCTGGGTCGAGCGCCTGCAATCGCTGTTGAAGGTGTTCTTCCGTCCGGTGGGGGATGGCGAAGAATTACTGCTCAACCAGTTGCTCAAACTGCTCGATGACTGGCTGCGCACCTGTGAGTCCGCGCAATTCAACGAGCCATTGCCGCTGAGCGTGATGCATGAAACCTGGCTATCCGGCATCGAGGATGGCGGCTTGTCGCAACGTTTCCTCGCCGGTGCGGTGAACTTCTGCACGTTGATGCCTATGCGTGCGATCCCTTTCAAAGTGGTGTGCCTGCTAGGCATGAACGATGGCGATTATCCGCGCCAACGGTCGCCAGTCGATTTCGACCTGATGCGCAACGATTACCGTCCCGGCGATCGCTCGCGCCGCGAGGATGACCGCTACCTGTTACTGGAGGCCTTGTTGTCGGCCCGGGAACAGCTGTATATCAGTTGGGTTGGCCGCAACATCCGCGACAACAGTGAGCGCGTACCTTCGGTACTGATCGGGCAACTGCGTGATCACTTGTCCAGCGGCTGGCGCTTGGCGCAGCCTGGCAAATTGCTGCATGCCTTGACCCGGGAACACCCGCTACAGCCTTTCAGCGCCGCCTACTTTGCCGACAAGCCGGGGCCGGACGGGCTGTTCACTTACTCTCACGAATGGCGTGAGGTGCATGATTCGCCAGATCAGCAGCCATCGGAAAACCTGTTGCCAGCACTCGCCCAAGACACGCCTTTAACCCTGCGCCAACTGGCCGGGTTTGTGCGCGACCCCGTCGGGGCGTTCTTCCAGCAACGGCTCAAGGTCAACTTCGACAATGACGAATTGACCAGCCGCGACGACGAAACCTTTCAGCTCGACGGGCTTGAGAACTGGCAGCACCAGGACCGGCTCAGCCAGGCGCTCAAGCGTTGGGTTGAAGAGGATTATCAGCCTGAAGGCGCCGGGGCTGAGCTTGATCTGCAGCTTCAGCGTTTGCAGCGCGAAGGCAAGTTGCCGTTGGGTGGCTTCGGCACGTTGAGCGCATCGGCCCTGGCCGAGCCGCTGCCGGATATGCTCGAGCGTTACCACGTGCAGTTGAAGGCGTGGCCGGAGGTCGAGGAGGGCCAAACCGCCGCAACGATCGCCGCTCATGAATCGGCCCCGGGATTGAGTGACTGGCTGGGCGGTATTCGCCGCAATGCCCAAGGTGAGCGTGCCTACTTGCAGCTGGACAGCAAGAAGCTGTGCAACGACGACAGTTGGCGCTGGCACAACCTGGTTCGTCCCTGGGTGCGCCATCTGGCGTTGCAGCTGAGTGAGCCGGGCTGCACCTCGATTCTGGTCAGTTTGAATGGGGACGTGGTGTTCCGGCCAATGGCCCCGCAAGAGGCGCAGACGCAGTTGAAATCGCTGCTCGAGGCCTGGGTGGCGGGCATGCGTGAACCGCTGCCAATCGCCTGTAAAAGCGCATTCGCCTGGCTCGAAGAAGCGAAGGAGGGTGGGGAAGACAACGACTCGGCATCCGAAAAGGCCCGCGAGACGTTCGAGGGCGGGTACATGCGCTCTGGCGAGGCAGACAGCTCCTTCGCCTTGCGCCGTGCGTACGCGGATTTCGACCAACTGTGCGCCTCCGGTCATTTCACCTCATGGGCCAAGCGCCTGTATGGCGGCCTGTTCAATCATCTTTCTTCGAGCCGCGCAGGGAGCGACCAATGAATCCGCTGAATCTGAACCCCCTCGACTTTCCTTTGCATGGCAGCCGACTGATCGAAGCGAGTGCCGGTACCGGCAAAACCTTCACCATCGCCTTGTTGTACGTGCGCCTTGTGCTGGGTCATGGAGGCGAGGCCGCCTTCAAGGATCAGCTGACACCTCCGCAGATTCTGGTCGTAACCTTTACTGATGCCGCGACCCAGGAACTGCGCGACCGTATTCGTGCGCGCTTGACCGAAGCGGCGCTGTGCTTCCTGGAGCCTGATCACGAACACGACAATTTACTGGAGCAACTGCGCGCCGATTACCCGCCGCAGGAATGGCCCAATTGCGCGCGCCGGTTGCAACTGGCAGGTGAGTGGATGGACGAGGCGGCGGTCTCGACCATTCATGGCTGGTGTTATCGGATGTTGCGTGAGCACGCCTTCGACAGTGGCAGCCTGTTTACTCAAACACTGGAAGCCGACCAGAGCGAGCTGCTGGCGGAGGTGGTCAGGGATTATTGGCGTCGGCATTTCTATGCCTTGTCACCGGCGCTCTCCAAGGTGGTGGCCGATTGCTTCAAAACCCCGACTGATCTACAGAAGGCGCTCAGTCCTCTGCTATCGCGGGCAGACGCGGAGTTCCGGCAGGCAGGGGCATCGATCAGCGCTCCGGCACGATTGGATGCGCTTCTGCAGTCCCCTATCGATTGGGAGCAGCGATGTGTTGCGCTTGAGGACCGTGCCAGAGCTGAGTGGTCGCGAGATGTCGCCGGGATAAATACGCTGCTGCGTGATGTACGAACGAAGTTGAGCGGAAAATCCTATCCAACCAAGACTCCCGAAACCTTCGAGCAGATGCTTGGTGAAATCGCGAAATGGAGCCTGGGAGACGAAGCCTGTGCTCATGTTCAAAAGTGTGGGCAAACCCGGTTCAGTGTTAACAAAGGCGGCGTTGTCAGCGTGCACCCCGCTTTTCAGGCCATCGATACGTGGGTCGATCATCTGGAGTCAAAAACCGAGGTGCGTGCGCAACTGCTGCTGCATGCACTGCGTGAGGTGCAATGTTCGTTCAATGCCGAGAAAGTGCGCAGGGCGCAAATCGGTTTCGACGACCTGCTCAATCGCCTTGACCAGGCCTTGCAAGGCCCGTCGGGCCCGCGTCTGGCCGAGACCATTCGCAAGCAGTATCCGGTCGCCCTGATTGATGAATTCCAGGACACCGACCCGGTTCAGTACAGGATCTTCGAAACCATTTACCGCATTCCCGACAACCTGGATGACTGCGGCGTGTTCATGATTGGCGACCCGAAACAGGCGATCTATTCCTTTCGCGGTGCGGATATTTACACCTACCTCCAGGCGCGAAAAGCCACGGCTGGCCGTCACTACACACTGGGGACCAACTATCGTTCCACCAAGGCGATGGTCGAGGCGGCCAACCATTGCTTCCGCTACGCCGAAGCCCAGCCTCGGGGCGCGTTTCGGTTTGCCACGCAAGATCAGGACAACCCGGTACCGTTCATCAGCGTCCATGCCAATGGGCGCGAGGATGTGCTGCAGGTCATCGGTACGAATCAACAGGCCCTCACGTTCTGGCAGCTGAAAACCGAGGGTGTGATCAATAACGCCACCTACTTGCGTAAAGCCGCTGAAGCTTCGGCGTCGGCGATTCAGGCCTGGCTTGATCCCGCTGCAACCCAGCGTTCCGGTTTACTGAAGGGCAACGGTGAATTTGTTGCTCTGCGGCCCGCCGATATCGCCATTCTGGTGCGCAATCGCAAGGAGGCCGAAGCCATCCGTAAAGCCCTGGCCCATCGGCAACTGGCCAGCGTCTATCTCTCCGACAGAGACTCGATCTTTGAAAGCGAAGAGGCCAAGGACCTTTTGTATATCTTGCGTGCCTGCGCTCAACCCACCAGCGATCGGCTGCTGCGAGCGGCAATGGCGACCCGCAGCGTCGGGCTGACATGGCAGACCCTGGAGCAATTGAATCAGGATGAGCTGTTCTGGGAACAACAGGTTCTGCTGTTCAGGGATTTTCGCGTGTTGTGGCAGCAACAGGGCGTGCTGCCGATGCTGCGAAAACTGCTTGCCACGTTCAAGGTCCCGGCCCGTTTGCTTCTGGAAGACCAGGGGGAGCGTCGCCTGACCAACCTGTTGCACCTGGCCGAGTGGTTGCAGCGCAGCGCCGCCGAACTCGATGGCGAGCATGCGCTGATCCGTCATCTGGCCGAGCAGGTGGATGGCCAGAGCGAAGAAGAAATTCTGCGCTTGGAAAGCGATTCGGACCTGATCAAGGTCATCACCGTGCACAAATCCAAAGGCCTGGAATACCCCTTGGTGCTGCTGCCGTTCGCCTGTAGCGCAAGGGAGATCGATGGCAAAAGCACAACACCGCCGATGTTTCACGACAACATGGATCTGGTCATCGAGCTGGCCAAAGGTAAACAGGCCGAGACGGCACAAGGGTGTGCCAACGATGAGCGCATGGGCGAAGAAATGCGCCTGCTTTACGTTGCCCTGACCCGAGCCCGTTACGCCACCTGGATCTGCGTAGCGCCCAAGGGATTTAAGACCGGAGGAAAATCGACAGATCTGCATAAGGCAGGCCTGGGTTACATGCTGGCGGGGGAGAAGCCGATAGCCCCAGAGAGTCTGCCCGGCGTGGTCGAGGCACTGGCCAGTGGCTGCCCGGACATTGAGGTGTGCGCAGCGCCAGCACCATCGGAAAATGTCCACACGGCACCCACTACACCACCGGTGGGGCCAGCCTTGCGGCCCTTGCACAAGCTCGCGGCAAATTGGTGGATTGCCAGTTACTCGGCCTTGGCCATTGCCGACGGATATGTCCTGAAGGGGGCGGAGCCGGGTATCAGCCTGGAGCCGGCGACCGCGCTGGAAGCCAACTTGCAGGAAGAGGACGAAGCTGAAGCCTTGCCGGCAGGGGCCGGGATTCACGGTTTCCCTCGGGGCGCAGGACCTGGCACCTTTCTCCATGGACTGTTCGAATGGGCCGGTCGCGAAGGTTTTGCCAAGACCGCTGGAGATCCAATAACCCTCCATAACACCGTTGCCCGACGCTGCAACCTGCGCGACTGGGAAACCTGGATCGAGCCACTGTCCGCCTGGCTGGGCAGCTATCTGAATGCACCGCTGCGGTTCAACGGTACCCAATGCAAACTCTCGAACCTGAGCACCTATCAGGTGGAGATGGAGTTCTGGTTTTCCAGCCGGTCAGTGAACGTTCAGCGCCTTGATGCACTGGTGCGCCAATACACGTTGGGTGGTGCACCGCGTCCAGTACTGGCCGCCAACGAGTTGAACGGCATGTTCAAAGGCTTCATCGACCTGACCTTTGAACATCAAGGTCGCTACTACGTGGCGGACTACAAGTCCAACTGGCTGGGCGGTAACGATCAGGCCTACGACGCCGAGGCGATGGCCGAGACCATGCTGAACAAACGTTACGACCTGCAGTTGTGCCTCTACCTGCTGGCGTTGCATCGTCAGCTCAAGCTGCGCCTTGCGGGGTATGACTACGAACAGCATATGGGCGGGGCGGTATACCTGTTCGTCCGTGGGCACCAGGCGCCCACCCATGGTGTGCATTTCGAACGACCGCCACGGCAGTTGATTGAACAACTGGACCAACTCTTCATGGGCCAACACGCGGAGTTCAGCGCATGAGCCAGACCCTTAAGCAACTGAGCAACAGCCAGCGCAACGTTGATCACCCGCCGTTGTTCGTTGGCGATGCCGACAGCAGCGAGCTGCTGCATCAACTCGACAATTGGGTGAGCCGAGGCTGGTTGCGCGCACTGGATCGCTCATTCGCCACCTTCATCTTTGAACAGGATCCTCAGGCCCAGGCCAGTGTGTTGTTGGCCGCCGCGATGACCAGTCATCAACTGGGTCGCGGGCATTCCTGCCTAGATCTGGTCGCTACCCTGCAAGCGCCTGACTTTGTGTTGTCGTTACGTCCTGAAGGGGAGGAGGGCGGCCAATTACCGTCGCAATGGTTGCTGGGCCTGGATGTCGCGCAATGGCGCCGGGCGTTGGCCTTGAGCCCGCTGGTGGAGGATCGGGACGGGGCACAGCGTTTTCCGCAACGGCCGTTGGTGTTGACCGGACAGCGCCTGTACCTGCGTCGTTACTGGAACTACGAGCGCAACATTGCCCAGGCGTTGAGTGCCCGCTTGAGCGTGGACGCGGTAACACCGGAAAAACTTTCCAGTCGGCTCGATGCCTTGTTCCCTGACACCTTCGAAGTTAACGGTGAACGCCGCAGCGACTGGCAAAAAATTGCTTGTGCGCTGGCGGCACGAGGCAATTTCAGTGTCATCACCGGCGGCCCCGGCACCGGCAAGACCACTTCGGTCGTGCGCTTGCTGGGGCTGCTGCAAACACCGGCCGTGGAGGAAGGAAAACCGCTACGCATTCGCCTCGCCGCCCCCACCGGCAAGGCAGCAGCACGCTTGTCCGAGTCCATTGGCAAGGCCGTCCGTGAGCTGCCGGTCAGCGCCCCGGTGCAGGAGGCGATCCCGACGGATGTTTCCACATTGCACCGTCTGTTGGGCAGTCGACCGGATTCGCGCAACTTCATTCACCACCGGGATAAGCCACTGGAGCTGGATGTATTGGTGGTCGACGAAGCGTCGATGATTGACTTGGAAATGATGGCTTGCTTGCTCGATGCCTTGCCTCGGCAGGCGCGCTTGATTCTGTTGGGTGACAAGGATCAGCTGGCATCGGTGGATGCAGGCTCCGTGTTGGGCGACCTTTGTCGCAACGCTGAAGCCGGCGGCTATAGCGAGCAAACAGTGGCCTGGCTGGAAGCCCACAGTGGCGAGTCGGTCAGCGCTCCGGGGTTGCAAACGGCAGTCGGTGCTGGCGATCCGCTGGCCCAGCAAACCGTCATGCTGCGCTACTCCCGACGCTTCGACGCCCAGCAGGGCATTGGGCGTCTGGCCAAGCTGGTCAATGAGAAAAACGCCCCCGAAGCACGAAGCCTGCTTGATCAGCAATTGCCTCAGCTGTTCAACCTCAAGTTGCGAGGCGAGCATGATGCCGCACTCACAGAGTTGATTATCAACGGCAAAGGCGATGCCCCGGGTTACCGTCATTACCTTGAGCAGCTACGAGACCAGCGTCCTGCGAAAGACACTCCCTGGGACAGTGCCCTCTGGGCCGGTTGGGCTGGCAAAGTATTGGGCGCGTTCGATGAGTTCCGCCTGCTCTGTGCGCTGCGTCGCGGGCCTTGGGGGGTTGAAGGGCTGAACCAGCGAGTGGCCGCCGAACTGCGCCGCTGTGAGTTGTTGTCGGGGGATCAGGGTTGGTACGAAGGGCGACCGGTACTGGTCACCCGCAATGATTACAGTCTGAGCTTGATGAATGGTGACATTGGCATTGCACTCTGGGTACCAGGCTCCTCTGCAGAGCGTGTGCTACGTGTGGCCTTCCCGCGAAACGATGGCAGCGGCGGCGTACGTTTCGTGATGCCGAGTCGGTTGGTGGAAGTTGAGACTGTCTTCGCCATGACGGTGCACAAGTCCCAGGGATCAGAGTTCAACCATACGGCTTTGGTGTTGCCCGATGCGCTGAACCCTGTGTTGACCAAGGAACTGTTGTACACCGCCATCACCCGTGCCAAACAATGGTTCAGCCTGGTTGAAGCCAGTCCAGGGGTGTTTGAAGGAGCGGTGAGTCGCAATGTGCAGCGAACCAGTGGGCTGGCGCTGCAACTGCAGGATGAACTGGCAAGACTTCAACGCACCTGAGTGGGTGCGTTCAGGCATTTGTAGCCTGGGTACTGGGCTTCAGCGGTGACCTTTGCCATGGCAGAGGTCACCGCTTGAACCGTGATGGTGAAGTTGGCTTGGGGGCCGGCGGTGGCAACCACTCGTTGCATAAAGGCTTTGTAGGTTTTCATGGCGCTGTCCTCGATGGCGATGGGATTACGCTGCTTCACCGTTGCCGCGCTTGCTGGTGATCTTTACCGCTCGACCGAGCGCGAAGAGCGCCATGTCGATGTTCACCACGAATCCAGGTTCGGCATCCTGACGCTCTTTGAAGTGCTCGCAGAGCCAGCGTTTGTAGCGCTCGATGCAGGCGACATCCTTGTCCCAGTTGATCTTCTTGCGAATGGTCTTGATCTTGGAAAAGTCTGGGTCGTTGATCTGCTCATAGAGTTCGAAGGCCCGAAGCACGTGCTGATCGACAATGGATTCCGAGCGATCGGCCAGGTGCCGGCCGAACTGTCTGAATACCTGGCCTGGGCCGTTAGTCAGCGATGTTGGTCTGACATCGGCTGCACCTTTGATGATGTGCGCCACCTTTTGCAGGTCGCCATTTTTCCAGACCAGGGCGTAGAGCAGCTTTTCCAGAGGAGTTTCCAGTTTGGCGCTGAGGTCCGCATGCAAGCGAAGATCGTTGCCAACCTTAGTCATGAGGGAACTGATGTCTTGGTCCGTCAGTTTCAACTGCAATTCTGGGTACTTGTTGCGGTCCATCTGCCATTTTTCCAGCAGGGAATCGGACGTCAGCATCTTTTGCAGGTCGGACACTTTGTCGGCGTTCAGTATCTCGGTGAACTTGGTTTCCACCAGCTTCAGGGCTTCCAGATTATTCAATATCGTGTTCTCTCGTTGGGTCTGATACAGAGCTTGATTCACTCGTGCGACAGATCATGTCGCACTGCGTCAGGGCTCGGTATTTTTTGGAGTCGAGTGCCAGCGGCAAGGTTGTCGCGAACAGGGCTGTCGAAAGGGACCGGTATCAGTCATACAGCCAAGGTTTCAACTCCTTCAGGTTCTCCACCACGATCTGTTGCGCCTCTGGTTTCGGGTCCATGTTCTTTGGATCAATCTGATAGCGCTGCAACACATACTTGACCAACGCCTGGCGACAGGGAATCTGCAGTCGCCCATCGACCATCCCGAAATCCTCCTGGATTATCGCTTTTTGCATCACCGTCAGACGCTCATCGGGTTTGATGATGACGTTGACTTCGCTATTCCACTGGGCGTCGCACGAGAGGCCATTCTCGGTCTCGCCGTCCATCAGTTCAGGAACCCCACGCAGTCGGCTCAGTACAAAGTCCCGGTACTCGCGGTTTTTTTCGCAGTAGGCGCGCACATGCCAGCGCATGCCTGTGTAAACCAGCGTATGCGGTGCAATGGTTCGCCCTTCAGGTTCGGGACTGTTGAGCGAAACGTAGTCGATGTCCAGGCGTAGATGCTCCCGGCAAGCCTTGAGCAGTGGGCGCAGTATCTCGGCCTTGATCGAGCGATCAGGCACCTCCAGTACTTTGGTATGGGCGTAGGCCAACGCCAGCCCCTCGACATGTGGCGCTCGAGCATTGTTCTGGTAAAGCAGGTGCAGGTATGCGCTGGCGCTGTCGTCGATGAACAGTGGCTTGAACTGTTTACTCGGCACGTACCCCTTGATCTGTCGATCATATGTAAGGTTTTTAGGCGCATGCTCGGTGATGTAGGTGTTGATGTCCTTGGATGCCTGCTGACGGCTGATGCCGAAGCTCTGCGTCAAGTGCACCGTGGTCAGCCGGCCTTCCCACCATGCGACGGTTTCAATCAGACGATAGCGAAGGGCGAGATCCCAACGGACCTGCGCGATGGTTTGCTTGCGTTTCATGTCGCCTCCATGTGAGTGAATACTTTACCTGTATAAGTCTACATTCTAGACGTGTCGCTTAACACTACATATCGTGACTCTGGCAAATTTGGAGTTGACGACATGAGGGACATGTTTATGGATGGTTGGGATTGGACGGCGTCGGTAGCGATGCTGATGCTGTTGATGATCCTGCTGATGCTTTTGGTGCAGTATCTGCAGACTAACAAAGCCTGGAGGTTGCTCGAGCATTGGCATGCGACCACGAAGGAGCGCCAGCAGCGGCTGAGCTGGCACGCCGAAGAGAATCGCGAGTTGAAATCGGCGCTTCGGGCGGAGAAGGCTCATGTGGAGCAGTTGCAGCGCAAGGTGGAGATTCTGCAGGCTTTACTGCCCTAGGTGTGAGGCACGAGGGCCTTGGTGCAAGGCCCCGTGATTTGGCTCCGATACTGTGTAGACATTAGGAGGAGTACATGCTCGATTCGCTGGAAATTTGCAGGCTTCTGGAAGGCCATGGTTGCAGCTTGAAGTATAAAGGGAAGGCCTACGCTAGAGGCTATGTGCACCCGGCGCTTGAGTACCCGCTATTCGTCAAGCATAAAGCTACCGGCGCCGTAGGACTCCAACCATTGGTTTTGCACCCGGCATTCCGCAAGTCAGTGCATTGGGAGCAAATCAAGGCATTTACGCAGAGCGCTCCCAATGAGACCTATAAAAGCACCAGCCTGGAAGTATTTCCGCTCGCGCTGGGCTCAACCAGCAATACCGGTATTGCGGTCAATTTGGAGGATGATGAAGACTTTCGCAGCCTGTTCGCAGTGCTTACCGGCGAATCGACGGCCAGCGAGCAGCGATTGGAAGATGAATTCAGCCTGATTGAGTTATTCGAGCAATCATCATTTGGGCAGCAAATTGAGAGTACCGAGCGCGAAGCCATTATTCGAGCGCGAGTGGGACAAGGCGTTTATCGCCACGCTCTGCTCAAGCATTGGCAAGGTTGTGCTGTCAGCGGTATAGCGCTCGCTTCCATGCTGCGCGCTTCTCACATCAAGCCTTGGCGTGACGCGACGCATCCGGAGCGACTCGATCCCTTTAACGGACTGCTTCTAACGCCCAACCTGGATCAAGCCTTTGACCAGGGGCTGATCAGCTTCACCGACGAGGGCAATATTGTTATTGCGCAAACCTTGACGACTGAACTGCAACTGGCACTTGGGATTAACCCGCAATGCCGATTGCGTAGCCTTCATGACCGTCATTTGAAATACTTGACTTGGCACCGTGAGCACGTATTCAGTGGCTAGCCGCTCATGTTAATCGTTTGCCCGAAAGATGATGGGTCAGGAGCCCGTGTCACAGGCTGGATTCTCCTGGGGAGGGTGTAACTTCGCATGCAAATATATAGCAAAGACTGTATTAGGTGCGCTCGCCCAACAGGACAATAAGGGGCATGGCTTGTGGCGGTAATCTGAAGGATGACGCAAATCTCAAGGCAGCCTGTGAAGCAGTGTTGGCTCAGCATCGTGAGTTGTCGTGGTATCAAAACTGGTTGAAAAAGCTGTCGGAGTTCCTGCGCAAGGTTCAGGACGCCGATCAAGACGAGTTTTGCAGCCCCGCGTTTAAGGAGCAGCTATGGGGAAGTGAGGTCATCACTAAAAATGGGCATGGTAACGGTCAAGGTGTCCGAGGTAATCGCCGACCCTCACGTCGCCAAATGCCTTTGGAGTATTCGGGCATCGCTTAAAACGGGTGATGCTCACCTTCATGATCAAGTGCTCAAGGAAGGCTGGCGCGAGTTGAATCAACTGGTGGCACCACCACTTGGACGGCGCAACCCTCGGCTTAAAAAGTATCGTCTGTTCGCCGCGCTGTGCCCAACTGAACTGACCACGCTTGCGCACTATCCGAAATTGCGTACTTTGGCGTCGTTGAGTCATCCGATTACGACACGTCTTGTCGCGCATCGCCCTCATGCTCGCCTCATCAGCAGGACGAATGGTTTACACCAAACCGAACCGCTTGGGTCAGGCAACCATAAGGGACCGCAGCATGAAAAATCTGTTCGCAATTATTGGCGTCATCGTTGTTATAAAAAAAGGCTACGAGTTCTTCCGTGAATACAACGAAATGAAACAGGAACTGGACAAACGCGCCGGTGATTCGGCCTGACGCCGTGCAGCGTCGACGATTTCATTTTTCTACGACTGACGGATTATCTCCATGCCTTGGCCGCCCCATCCCTTCACATTCAGCTGTCCCCAATGCCACTGGAAAAAAACAACGGTGCCGCCCAGCGATGCGTTGCGTGAGGAGATCGATTGGTTTTCCATTTGCCCCTCATGCCGACACACTTCATTGGATGTACGGCCGGCTTCTCGGCTGGAAACTTTCAAGGCCAGGCTGGCGCGACCGTTTCGCTAGAACCCGCAAAGTGCATTGATCCCGCCAGGCTGGAGCCCTCCTGGCGAGTCACGCCAGGCCCGCCTTGCCTTCCTCATGTTCATATGCTGCAGCTGCCCGCCGCAATGTGTCTCCCATCTGCTGGCGCAACTCCGGCGGTTCCCGCACGACCACCGAATCTCCCAAAGACAAAATCCACCAGTGCAGCTGCCAGGTATTGTTGACGGTCGCCTGCACCTGATAACCATCCGACAGCGCCTCCAGCACCATGTCCGTGCTCAAGGGCGTTTCACGAATCAACCTTGCCTGATGTTCGCTCACCCAGGCCTTGAGTTGAATCTTCTCCGGTTTGCCAAACTGCAAAGCGTCGGTGGCAAGGTAGGTTTGCAGGTCAAACGTCTCCAGCCCCTGGCATGGCGTGTCGAGCACCGTCACCGCACGAAAGCGATGCACCGCGAACTGACGGACATCGGTATACGGCGCGGCAGTGGCGATGAGATAGGTGATCAGCCCACGCTGGACAATCGCCAGGGAGTTGAGCGTCATTTCACTAAGTTTGTCGGTGTGCGCCGAGTAATACTGACAATGAACCTGTTGCTCGCTGATCAGGGCCTGTTGCAGTGCCTCCAGCGTTTCTGCCTGGATTTCCGGCGCTCGAAGATTGAAGTCCGGCCGAACGCTCGCAACTTTGTCGGGCCAGCGGGCGGCGGGGTTGCCGTCTTCGAGGCCTTTGAGTTTTTGTCGTGCATGCTCGAAGCGCGGTTCCAGCACGCTCAACATGCTGCCCGGGAGTAGCGGGCGCACGGCATCTTCGACCAGCGCAAGGCTGACGGCTTCAGTCAGGGTAATGCCCTGCAGCTCGACGCTCACGCCCGGCTTCCAATACCAACCGAAGGGCGTTCCCCCATCGTTGCATTGCAACGGAAACACCAGGGACAGGTCACGCAGGTCGCGCTCGATGCTGCGGCGGCTGATGGAGTAGCCTGCGGCCGTCAGGCGGGTCAGCAACTCACTCACTGTGATTCCGGGGGCGCGTTTTGGCAGATGTTGCAGCAGCTCCCATTGTCGACTCAACGCGGTATGGGTCTTGGCTGATGGCAAGAGAAATCATCCTTGTAGTGTTGAAGCTGGCCTGTGGCTAGCGAATTTGCCAATTTGTCTGCCTATCGGCGACAACCCGGCAACCTTTAGGCTGGTTAATGTATGAAACCGATTGGGCGCTGCTGCCCCGCGGATTTGAGTCGGCACTCGGCCAGCAACGCCTCCGCAAGCTCGTCGGCACTGGCAAATGGCTTGAAACGACCTCGGCGCGCCACTGCCGCAAAGTCACCCGGGGTCAGATGCGCCTCACCTCGCAAGCGATTGGCTGCGCTGTGCTGCGGGTCTTTCAAGGCCAGCGCTTTCAAGTGTGCGGCAAACAACGCCTGGGCCTGGGCGGTGACAAGGTAGCCGAAATGTACCTTCAGATCGAAGCGCCGCAAGGAAGCCTCGTCCAGGTCTCGGATCAGGTTGGTCGAGGCAATGAACAGCCCTTGATAGCTCTCCATTTGCGTGAGCATTTCATTGACCGCGGTCACCTCCCAGCTCTGCCGCGCCTTGCGCCGGTCCTGCAAAAAACTGTCAACCTCATCGAGTAGTAGCACTGCGTCTTCCTGTTGTGCGCGCTCGAAGGCGCCCGCCAGATTCTGCTCCGTCATACCGACATAGGGTGAAACCAGGTCGGAGACGCGCTTGACCATCAACGGCTTGCCCAGTTCTTGCGCCAGCCATTGGCCAAAGGCAGTTTTACCGGTGCCTGGCGGACCGTAGAAGCACAGGCGTGCCTGTGGATGGACACGTAGTCCGTCTACTAGGCCGTCAAGAGCATGATCTGCGTTGATCCATTGCGGAGAGTAGAAGGTGGGCAAGCTGCTACCGCCGTCATGTTGCAGCTTGTCGAGACCCTGTGCTTTCAAGGTTCCGTCGACGATGCAACGGATCGTCGTGTCCAGCGTCTTGCTCGCGCGGTTTCCTACGCTGCGGCCTACTCGTACGGCTCGCTCCAGCACCGCCGGTGTCACCTGTTCATGGGCACTGAGATGCTCTATCAACTGATCACTCAACTTGCCCCCGCCACACTCATGGAGCATCTGCTTGCGCTGCGCCAAGGACGGGTTGGGGATCTCGATCACCAGATCGAAGCGACGTATATGTGCAGTGTCGATAGCCTTAATGCTATTGCTCAACCAGAAACACGGCAGCGCATTCTCCTCCAGCATGCGATTGATCCAACCCTTCTGTGAGCGACTATGAGCGTCGGTGCTGGCGGTTTGAAAGATGTCTTCGATCTCATCCAGTACGAGCAGGGCCCGTTGCGAGCGCAGCACGCTATTGGCCGCGCGCAGGGAGCACAGACGCTGTTTTGCATGCACGGGGTCGCCATCGCTGTCCGTGCAGGCCACTTCATAAAGCGCGCTGCTCAGGCTCTTTGCGAGCAGTCGACTGAGCTGAGTCTTGCCGGTGCCTGGCGGACCATAAAGCAGAATGTTCACTCCTTGACGGCCCTGTGCCAAGGCTTTGGCCAAGTAGCGTTCGGCGATGTTCAGTGGCTGTTTGATGTGTCGGTAGTGCTCCAGGCTCAGGCTGCCTGGCGGACTCAGGCGAAAGGCATAAGCAAACAAATTCAGTGATGTGCCTTTGCTGAATCGCAGCAGGCCGGGAAGCTCCTGATTACTCACCGATAACATCGAACTCAGTGCTGTTGAGGCGCGGGAATTGCTCCCCACCTCCAGCAAGCCCGCCCGGATCAGGGGGCTATTACTCGCCAGGCAGGCCTCGACCTTGGGGAGTTGCAGACCTAACAATACCGCGAGGACTTTCATGGCACGGTTGAATCCCACCATGCCCAACTGATCGGTAGCATCACAGAGCACCGGGTCGATATGCATCAGTACGCAGAAACCCAGTACCCGCAACTCTGCCTCTTCCAGCCCCAACAATGTCCCCAATGCCTCCAGATTGCGCCCCAGGCGATCCGGGTAAGGTGTATCCGGATTGCTTGCCTCGAAAGCGCGAGCGGCTCGACGGAGGGCCGACAAGGCCTGCGGTGGGCTGTACTCGTCTCGGTCTACCCATTTGGCCAGACCAACCTCACGGGCCAGATCATCATCGTTGAAGCCGTGTCGACTGATTAAATTCCGATGCCCCCCCAGGTCCAGCAGCAGTTGGTAACTCCACTTCAGCGAGAGTCCACAAGTGTCGGCAGCCCGGCGGCTGTCGTGGGCGAAGGGGGTGAGGCGGGTTCCCATGCTGAATGTCCTGATGCTGTGGAGATGACAGGATGGGCTGAGGGGTGGTCAGAATGTGTCGTGGTAGTTGAGGGCAGTGAAGATTCCGGCCCGACACAATCTGTCGTTCCTGAGTCTTAATCTGAAATCCACAAAATGAACCAGAGAGAGTGGCGATGCTAAAGAACGTACTAGCATCTGTGGGTTTGGTCGTGGTACTCAAAAAGAGCTTTGATCTTTACCAGAAGTACAAGCAGATGGAGCGAGAGAACGATGTCTGGCGCAAGGCCGCCAGTGGCAGGGATTGAATAACCCTGACACTCAGGACTGCACGACCGGATAGCAGGCATCACCCCAGAGCGTGTCGGGATTTTCCAGCATCAGATGGATGATCAAAGGCACGAGCTTGCTGAGTAGTTTGCCGCAATCGCGCAATTGTGGTCGGTTGATACTGCTATCCCAGGTCGCACCGCCATGCATGATTTGATTGCGCAAGGTGTAGATGCGATTGAAAAGTACCGCGAGTACATCGGCTGTATCTCGTTGTGCCAGGGCAGACTGCGCTCTGCGTCGGCCGTCGGCGAAACGCTCGCTCCATTGTTGTTCGGTAATCTTACCGTTTTGGTGATCCCAGAAACTCTGGAAAACGTATGGGTTATCCAGCAACACGCGGATGCTTCCCGAAAACTCGGACCAGACCAGTTTCTCTATCTGCCGTTCGCGATCCAGATCGCAAAGCTTGCGCAGAAAGGCTCGGAAGGTTTCCTGTTCGGATAGCCGGTAGTTCTCGTCGATGTCTGTTGCGTAAGCGGCGTTGAAGGCAATCCATAGGAACACGAAGCGACCGTCCGGATCGTCAGCTTGTTCGGCGCGTTGCAACCAGCTCAAGGATCGGTGCACACGCAATGTCAGGTTAACGTGATGGTTGTCGCGTTCAAGTCGGTGACGCGCCTTGAGGGTTTGGTAATCCATGAGATTGACTCTTCAGGAAAGATGGAGGGGGAGCTATGGATCGGGGCTACGCCAGGAAGCTGATGGGTTGTATCTGTTCATGCCGAAGCCTTACCCCAAGGGATATCTGGGGTAGGACTTCACGGTCAGATCAGGAAAACCACTGCTTCAAAGTTTCCTTCGCCTTGGTCACATGCTCTGCCTTGATATGGGTCGCGGTCGCGGCCAACGCTGCACATAACACGCCGATGTCGTCGGTGTAGCCTAGAATAGGTGTGATATCTGGGATGACGTCAATCGGCGAAATGAAGTAGCCAAGGGCGCCATAGATAGTGGTCTTCGCCCAGGTC
This sequence comes from Pseudomonas sp. MYb13, assembly GCF_002980075.1. Lineage (NCBI taxonomy): Bacteria > Pseudomonadati > Pseudomonadota > Gammaproteobacteria > Pseudomonadales > Pseudomonadaceae > Pseudomonas > Pseudomonas sp. MYb13. The sequence goes on from NZ_PCQI01000004.1 coordinate 152,126, forward strand.
GGGGTGTCAACTTCGGTTGCCGCGTAGTACATTTTCAGTGCTGGCTCCAGCGCGGACTCGCCTGCAGATTTTGCATAGGTTTTCACTTTTTCCCAGAATGAGTCGTCCGAGTATTCTTTTTCAAAGGCCTTGTCTGACATGTTGCGCTCGCTTGCGTTGTCGAAGTTTGTGTTGGGTCTGTGGCAGAGGTTGCGAGGCGACCGGTTTTTTCCCAGCGCTCGTGACCGTCCTCTAGGTCTGTGTTTCTTGTAGTTCTGCGGTCATGCGCACCGCGGTGCTGAAGTCTTCTAGCAACCGCCTGGACTCCTTGAGCCAGCTTTCCTGGGGCGCTGTGTCCAGCTTGCGGTCGAGTTTGGCAATAGGCTCTAGCATCCGTCCGTAGACATCCGTGCCGCCGATCTCCAGACAGTCGAGCCGCAGTCCGTTGACGGCAGTTTTTTGTGCGCGAATCCCATCGATGTCCGCTTGGATAGCATCGTCATACATGGTGAACACCTCCAGAAGTCGACCTTCAAGGTGTTGCCGCGCGTCGCCGGGCTGGTTGATACGGGAGAAATACTCCAACAACGGGACGTCCCGATAGGCAACTTCATTACGCAGAGTGGAGCTGTAAGCGCTAATCCCTACGACGCTGATACCTTCGCTGAACAACACTTCCTGCACTTCATCCATGATGTCCTCGATGTCGTCGTCGGGACGCAAGTCGGCTTTGGTCAGCACGACATACACCGAGCGTTGGTCCACGCCGATGTCCTGGATAAAGCTCAGGTCGGACACCGGTACGGTGCCGTTGGCGTCAAGGCCGATCAACCAGATGATCGCCTCGGACTGCTGGGCGAACTGGATAGCGGTCCCCCGGTCTCCCTGGCTATGTTCCGCGGCAGTGGCGGGTGGGTTGTAGCCCGGTGTGTCGATGAAGCAAATGTTGCTGAAGTACTCCGGGGCCATCTGCACGCCTACGCACATGAAGGGCATCAAGCTCTTCAAGTCGAAGCTGAACGAGTTGATAAAGGCATGGGAGATATTTTTGTAGAACGCGACATCCAGCTCTATATGGCCGCCGTTTGCCGAGTACCCGCGAATCATTCGCTGGTCAGTCGCCAACACATAGCTAGGGATCGCAGTGACAGGTTGCAAACCGACGGGCAGGCGCACCTCGGGATCGCGGATAAAGCTGTTGATGAACTCTGATTTACCGCTGCTGAAACCCCCGACAATCCCGACAATCGTCCGCTCGTGAACATCTGGGAAACCTACCAGCAACGCCAGTTCCTGCTCGATAGACTGGAGCATCTTGACCGCCTTGGCCTCCGCGCCCAAGGAGGACTCACTGTCGGCAAATGTCATGTAGTCGTTCGTCAGCAAATCTCTGAAACGAGCGAGCCCTGCGCTGTCGCGGGGGCGTGCGGCGAGCAGGCGCGAGATCAGTTGGAAGCGGGTCCAAGTGTCGCCGTGACGTTGGTTCAAGACTTGGAACTCGTTTGCCAGTTGCGCGTGTTGCTGCAGCTCCTGGGTATGCGCCTGTTGCAACAGATCCAGTGCTTCGCCGCTGGCGTGCAGTTCGACGCGCGATTGTTCCAGCGTCTGCTGCACCTTGCTCAACTCGGCGACAGTGGACTCGTGGCGGGCGCTCAGTAGTTCATGTTGCAGGTTCAGGGTGGCGAGACGGGTCTTGAAGTCTAGGCAATCCTCGGTCAGTTCATCTGCGCGGTTTTTTTCAGTTTGTAGCGCCAGGCAGGTCTGATGTAGGTCCTGTTCGAGCGCTTCGCGTGCAGTCTCGATGCTGTTGCGCTCTTGGACCAGTTGTGCATGGCGTGTCGACAGGTTATCAAAACGCACTCGCGCTTGCTCCCGGTCCTGTTGCTGCTGGTCCAGCGCCTCGGTCAGGGACTGATGTACGCGTTGCAATGTCTGGTGGGTGTCGCTCAGTTCGGCGGCGGTGCTGGCCTGGTGCTCGGTCAGTTGGTCGTGCTTGACCGTCAGGGCTTCCAGGCGTGCCAGGGTCAACTGATAGTCGAGCATCAGTACCTGATGGCTACGATCCGCCGCCTGCAGTGTTTCGAGCACACTGTCGCGCAGCGCCTTTCGCCGCCAGACGAATAGCTGGCCGATCTTGTCCAGTTGCGCCAGCAACGCCGGTGCGAATAGTTCGGTGTTCATGCAGCCTCCAGTTCCTGGGCCATACGATTCAGTCGGTCCAGGGTCAGCAGCGCGTTCTCGACCTGCGCTTCCAGCTGGGCGATACGCTCGTGCATGTCGCTGAAAAACTGATCGCCGTAGGAAGGTGGCAGCTTGTCGGTGACATCATCCGTCAAATTCCGAATCTGACGCTTGGCTTGGCCCTTGAGCTCATCGAGCAGATGCCTGGCGTCATCGAGGAACTGGCGCGCCTCGTCGTTCAGCAGAATGCTCTTGGTCGTCTTGAGTTTGCGCAGTTCCTGGCTTTTGAGTTCGAACACCGGCAGTGTGAAACCCGCAACCAGCGCTTCGTTGGTGCTGATCACGAACCCAGCGTCGAGCTCGTCCCCCAAATGCTGTCGGGCGACTCTGGTCGACTCCCGTACCAGGTTTTCGCGGAATGCCTTAGTCAGGATTGCACTTGATTGCTTCAGGGTACTGCTCAACCCTTCAGCGAACTCTTCCAGCTCATTGCGCACTTGGCAGCAGTGCAATTTGAAGATCTTGTAGTGCTCGGTTTCGGTGCCGCCCCCCCAGGCCCAGTTGGCGAACCTGGCGGTCATGCTGTCGCGCACTACTTCCCTGGTCTTGGAGGTTTCTTCGGTGGCACCAGCGACGCCCTGGCGCGAGGCGGTATAGGCCGACTCAAGATCCCGGGTAAGGTCGCGCTTGAGTTGCTCGCGAAACTCGGTCAAGCATTTGCTCAGCATGCTGTCCAGTTCAAACTTCGCGACCTTCATCAGACTGCCGAGTTTGCGACGCTGAGACTTGAGGTCTTCGATATCGGCGTTGCGGACTTCCTGGCCCTTGGCGTGGGTGAAGGCCATCAGGTCGGCGCGGAAAGCTTCGAGGGCTGCCGACTTGGCACGCACCAGTTCGTCACGGCGTGTGGCGATGATCCGGTCTTTCTCTGTACGCACCGTGTCCAACGCCGCTCGCAGTCTGGCGGTGTTCGCCAGCAAGTCGAGGTTGCCACGGCAGCGTTCGGCATGGTCCGGGGTAAAAAAGTCAGCGTAGTTGCTACGCAGGTTATCCCAAGCTTTTTGCTCTGCACTGTCCCAGCCTTGCTGCTGGTCGAATCGCACCGATAGGCTGTGGCACATGCCAGAGGTGTACAGCACCTTACCGTTGCCTCCTTGAATCAGGTTGTCGAAGGTCGAGCCGATCTCCGGATGCTGGGCCTTCAAGCGTTGCAAGGTGTCCACCATGTGCACGCTGAGGGTTTGGGTGATCTTGTCGAGCGCTCCCTGAAGTGTTGGCTGACGGATGTCGCTGCCATACAGTTGGCTGTCGACCTGGCTAGCAATCAGTATCAGCTCCTGGACGCCTTCTTTCTTGGTGATGCGGCTCATCACCTCAATATCCTGCTCACTGAGAAACTGCCCGGACGGGCTGACGATAAACACCACGTCGCAGCTTTTCAGCAGAGCCGAGGTGCGCTCTTCACGTGATTGCACCGGGTCGTTGAGGCCCGGTGTGTCGATGATGCGCACGTTACGGAGTGAGTTCAGGGGTAGGGAGATATCGACGCTTTTGGTCAGCGGCATGTAATTGCCGCCCACTGCGACATAATCGCTCAGTAGCACCGCCAGGGCGGCGGCGTCCGGCGCATGTAAGCTGCGTATGCTTTCGAGTGCGCCAAGATCGACGTTGGATTGGCGGATGTGTTGCCACTGCTCGTGAGCCGCCACCAGCGTATGTTCGCCCATCAGCGCACGCCGCGCGCTCTTCTCGACGTCGCTGTAAAACCCCTCGTCTTCGATCAGGTGGCCGCTGCGTTGGCGCCGCTGGCGCAAGGCTTCCAGGGCCTTGGATTTTTGTTCCTGGTATCGCTGTTCATAGCGTTGGGCGTCCTGCTGGATGTTGTCTCGATCCGCCGCCGTGTAGAACTCCACGTTGGCACTGAACGTGTCGCCGTAGGTCAAGGTGGTCAGCGCGGCGGTCATGGGTGTCGCGGCCTTGGGGAGAATTGCGTGGCCGTCGAAGACCAGGGCATTGAGCAGCGACGATTTCCCAGCCTTGACGCGTCCCACGACGCCGATCTGCAGCAGGCGGTTCTCCTCGACCAGTTCGTCGAAGGCTTTGCTCAGTTCTTCAGGCCTGTCAATGGCATGCTTACGCAACAGCGGCGCCAGGTCTTTTGCCAGCTCCGAGTTATAGTTCTGCATCCAGAGATGGAGGCGTTGATTCAGTTCAAGAACATGTTGCGGGTTCATGATTGCACCTCGTAGAGGGCTTTTTTGGCCAGCACCTGTAGCTGTTCGCGGGCGCGCGTCAACAGCTCGATCTGCTGTTCTGCGGCGGCGGTATCGTCGTGACGCGTGGCGGTCATTTGGTCGATCAATGTTTGCTTTTGCGCGATCTCGCGCTCGAATTCACTGCTGATCTGGCTGACCATGGCGTCCATCTGCTCATTGAGCAGCGTGCGTAGGCGCTCGCGCATTTCACGCTTGACCGACGGAATTACCTCGTTGATCACCTTTTGGCGCAGTTGCTCGCGTTGTCGACCCTCGTTGAAAAACTCGAGGATGTTCGGCAGGAAAATGATTGCCAGCTCAATCACCGGGTTGACTATCGAGGTGGTGACAGCTAGCACTGTGGCTAATCTCTGGTACGTCACACGGGGAAGTGGCTTGCCATCCTCCCAGCCGGTCTCTTTTTTCAATTGTTCGAGCTCGCGGGCGTTACGCTCTGCCAGGGAGCCATTCCAGTGCCCCAAGGCTTGCTCGGTTTTTTCCAGTGTGCGGCTGATTTTGTCCGTGATCTGGCCGAGCCAGTTTTGTTCATTGTCAAACTGCCCCATGTCCTGGCCCAGCTCACCGATTGCCTGGGCAAAGTCGGCGACCACCGTGCGGCTGAGATTGTCCATCTGATCCTTGATCGTGCGCGTCATGGTGCCGCGGACGACTTCGGAAACTATGCGCGAAAAACCTTCCTGGTTTCTCGCCAGGCCTGCACTGACCAGCTCCGATTGCACATTGTCCAACTCATGACCGACGGCGCTCAGGCAATGCTCCACGGTCCGGTCCAACTGTTGGTCGCGCAAGTCTTCGAGAAGGTTATCTCGCTTGCGTGCTATCTGCCGTATGCCGTTGGCTAACTCGCTCAGGGTGTGTTCGTTTTCGGCTTTGCTTTTCTTCAGCGATGCAATTGACAGGTTGATCTGGTTGAGCAGCGAGTGGGTCACGTCCTTCAGGCGATCCTCGAACAACTGTCGGATGATCTGTTCCGGATTAAGGTGGGTCAGGACTTCCTCGAAGCGGACATCCGCGTTGAGCCCCACGCGTATCAGGGGGCGGCTATTGACGAAGTTGATCCTGATCTGTTCATCCATCAGATCCGCCACGTCCTGTACTTGTTCGTCTGAACGCAGGTTGGTCTTGTTCAGCAGAAAGGTGAAATCCCGCTCGTAAGTCAGCAGGTCATCCAGTTGACGCAACATCGACTGAGTGATGTTGCCGTCTTCCACGCTGGTCACCACGATGAAGTGCACGCCACGGGGCAGGTAATACGCGATCGCTTTGTTGTGGTTGGCCAATGAGGAGCCGAAGCCCGGCATATCAACCAGCACCAGCGAGGGCGAAGCTTTGAGTCGCGGGTTATCCAGGTACAACTGAAGGTGAGTGAATTCGTTGGCGCGTGTCTTGATACCGGCAAGAGCGCTGACGTCCAGGCGTTCACTGCTGCCATCCAGGCGAATGGCCAGGAGATGCGGGTCATTGCTGAAGCGCAACTCAGTGGCCAACTCGGTTTCGGGAGTCAGGCCAATACCCAGGACGTTTTCCCCAAGAAAAGCATTCAGCAAGCTGCTCTTGCCCGCGCTGAACGCACCAATGACGGGGACTAGCAGTTCGGTATGTTCGATATCGCTCTGCAGCCGCGTCACCTCATCGGGCTGGATCGAGGTTTCTACAATGAGCGGCAAAATGGATTTCAGATAGTTGAGGTAAGTGCTTTGAGTTTTCAACATGATCGGTACGAATCCTTGCGTATATCAAAAAAGTTTATGGACATCGTTGTGGGTGAGGGGCTCCAGTCGTTTCACAACTTAAGCTCCCTCCATTCATAGCCGTTGTATTTCTCCCAGACTGCGCCGTTCTCAAAGTGCAGGTACACCCGCCACTCATCCGGATTGACCTGGATTTCTCCACCAATACGGGCGCAGTTACCGAACTCTGAGCATAGAAAGCTCTCCAGTTGCTGATAAAACGCATCGGGCAACCTGGAGCTGCCGGAGACGTAGCAAGACGATCCATTGGCAAAAAGGCTGCAGGGTTGAACGCTTGACCATAGCGTCGCCGTTGCCTGGTCTGGATGTTTCTTGCTCCAGTCCAGAGCGAATCTGTGTAGCAGGACATGCCAGTTTCCGTCGGCGTACTCACCTTCAATCCCCCACATGTCGATGGCCAGGAACAAGGTGGGCTGCTTCGAGCGTTTCTGCGACGGATAGAAGGACTCATGCATGGGAATATCTCTCGCTGGTTCAGAGGTAAAACAAGACGAGTAAATGTCGAACATGCCCACGACATATTGTGTCGCGCGCGACCTCTGGATCGTATGAGCCGCGGTGTGTAGTACTCACCGCGAAGTCAGCCGGGTTGTGGCCAGTCTTTCAGCGACAGGGCAGCGGGCTACGAGAAGAGAGATGAGGCGTGGATAAATCAGAATGGCCACAGACATTCGCAACTTCCTTGTGCGTGTAGGCGTGAGTGCCTGCGAGAGATCTACTGCACGATATCGGCATGGGGCAGACAAGCTTTAGTTGGGACTTGCAAGGTCGATCATGAAGTTCCCTGCGAAGCCGACGTGGACGAGATTATGGCATTTTGCTACCTTTAATGGCCATGCGCTAGCCCACATGCTGACTCGCTGCAACCGCAAAGGAAGCCTTTTATGAGCATGACCTGGGGACTCTCTGGTCCTGAGCAATTGGATGGCGAGAGACGCACCCGCACGCTTGATATTGGCGCCGCAGTGCGTGAGTACAACGAGCGCGCTGTCCCTGGCATGGGCGGCGTGTGGTACGCCAAACAGCTGTTCTTGGCGATGCTGGGTATCGCACTCGCGCAGAAGTTGCGCGAGCGCAAATCGAATGTCTCGAATATTGACGCGGCCAACGCCATTGAAGCGTTGGGCTGCTACTACGCGCTCAAACAGAACAATGGCCAGGGTGATGCCCGGGTGCGGGGTTCGGAAAAACTGCGCGGCAAGGCGAATTTCAACTTCAAGACACTGTGCAAGCCAGGGTTCTATGTCAGCCAACCGATGCGAATGGGGACCGGCCAGGCATTGTTGGCCCTGGGGCTGGTGCGCGCGCAGGGTGAGCGATTTAATGCCTTTGCCTGCACGGCCTTTGGTCATGAATTCGTTAACGCTTGCTGTGGGGATGACGGAGCGCTGTTAGAGGAGTTGGCGCAGTGGGCACAACGAGGCGATTCTGTAGATAGGTTGAAAGCCCCCGTTTCCGGGCTGCTCTCGCCTCTGCAAGTATTACCCGCACAGGCCCGTGCGCTGTTGTCTCGCCGCATCGATGCGGAGCTCTCGCCAGCTAGCGGTGGCTTGCGACGTGCAGCCATACGTGGCTGGGTACGGGCTCGTCACGCCAAACCGGAAGCCGTGTTCGATTGGGCCGAGCGACCCGATGAAATCGATCCCGAACACTGGAACGACTTGCATTATGGCGCTCTGTTTTTTCAAGTGCAGGATGCCGCCTACGACGTGCTGAACGCGGTGGAGCAGCACATGGCGGTGTTGAGCACGCAGCGGTTCGAGTTAGGGTGTGTCCTGCCCGAACGCATCTCGACGCACATCACCCATTTGCGCGAAATGGCCCGATTGTTTTTGGATAACCCTCAGCGGCAGCGAATCGATCCTGTCGCCTCGACCTTCTGCCATGAGTGTACGGATCCTGATAGTTCGAACCTGTTGGCCAGTCTGGTGAGCCGAGACGGTCGGGTTCTGCGTCTGCAAGGCAAGGACATTCTGCCTGGCGGTGCGTTCCAGCATCAGGTTTTGGAGGTCGATATTGGCCAGGCTGTTATCGAGGCCCAAGCCGCTCTGCCAGCCTGGATTTCCCATCGCGTAGGTCGCTTGCATCGACTTGACCTGGATCTCCAGGGTCAATTGAGCGCCTGGCTCACCCCGGCTCCAGCAGTAGCCATTGAAGAGGTAAGTCTATGAGTAATGCTCCTGCCTCTCTGGCCCAACACTTCGAAACGCCGGACGGTTTTACTGGCCACTTCGGTTGGCTGTGCGGCTTTTCGGCTGACGACAGGTTTCTCAACGATGCGCTTGAGCGTTTCAGCCATCAGCAAGCCAATCAGCGTGCCTATGCCGGGGAAACGCTATTGGCACTGATGCTGGACCCGCGCGCGATCCAGATTACCCCGGTCGAAGTGCCGGGCCTGTTGCATTTACCTTGGGCGAAAGCCGATTTGCCATTCAACCTGATGCACGCCAAGGTCGCGGTGCTGGGTTACCGCAGCACTAACAAGAGCGACGCCTGGTGTTTGCGTTTGCTTGTGTCCACCGGCAACTGGACCCGGCAGACATTAGAGCAGAGCCTTGACCTGATCTGGCGCCTGGACGTGTGCAGCGACGAACTAGTAGTACCCACCGAGGCAACGCAGCAGGTCCGGACAGATATCTGCAGTGCCTGGAGTTTACTGCTGTGGCTACGTGAGCATTACGACGACCGTGCGCTGCTTGCCAATCCGCTGACAGCCAAGGCCGTGGCGGATATGGATGCGATCCTGCTCAAACAGGTCAAGCCGAAAGCTTCCGGATTGAACGCGCGTTTCTTCGATAACCGAAAAGCGTCGCTGCTCGCCCAACTGCCAGCCAGAGTCGTTTATGCCTCGGGTCGAGAAACGGCGCGTAACTACTTGGCCATGGGCTCGGGTTTTTATGAGTCTTCAATGCCCGGTGAGCATGCATCGGTCCCGTTGAGCATCATCAGGCGCTTGCGCGGTGAAGAAGGAGAACCGCGTCTGCTGACGGCGACCAGCACCTTAGATCTGTTTGTCAACGAGGCGAGCTGCCAGGGCATTGCAGCGGCAGCCGCGAACTTGACGGCTGCCAGCGTCAGCGTACGACCTGCGGCTCAGCCGGCCTACTTTCCTGACGTGCAAAAACGCACCTTGCATGCCAAATTCATTTTCAGCGCCAGCGAGACCGGGCATTCGGAAAAAACAGCCAGCCCATGGCTGTACCTTGGCTCGGGCAATCTTACCCGGCAAGGCTTCACCCTGAAGATGGGGCGATCGACGGGCAACCTTGAGGCCGGGGTGGTATTCGCTCCGACGCCTTTGAACTGGTACCCGGCAAAATCGGGGGGAACTGATCCCGAATCGATTGGCTATTACCTGCCGATTCAGTGGGAGCAGGAATGCGTCCCTGAGACGTTGCAGCAAGGCAAGGATCTTGAGGTGGGGAGCGAGGTGTTCAGCGCAGCGCCCGTGGCTTACTTGATGTGGCGGGACACGGATACACCAGAGCAAGGCTGGTTGAGCGCCGATGATCGCTCGCGGGGCGATTACTCAGTGCTGGATACGTCGCGACAGCCTTGTGCATATGTTGAGGGTCAAGGCTTCGCCTGGTGCGGACCACGACCGCGGCAGGTGGTTGTCAGCTGGCAAGATGCGGGTACAACGCATGTTATGACGGTGCCAGTGCTGGATGGGTTTGGCCGGTTGGCTGCCACCGAGCTGCCAGAAATCAGCCTGGAGGATGCGTGGATGCAACTCGATAGTTTTCCACAGTCGCCCAGTGAAGAAGAACTGCCCAACGCGTTCGACGATAGCAAGCGCTCTGCCGACAAACAGGTAGCCATTGCGCCAGGAAAAGAAGCGGCGCGTTACCCGATCCGGCAAATTATGGAACTGATCGAAGGCATCGCAGCGAAACAAACTGCTCTGGAGCCTCGGGATTGGCCGGTGTGGTGCGCCCGACTGGAGCAATCACTTATTCAGGCCGCCGGTTGCGGGTTGTTGCAGCAGTTTCTGGCACTCGAAATCAACCCCATTCATGCCTTGCGCCAACCTGCGTTCAGGCCTTGTTTTGCCGAGACAGCGGACCATCCGGAAGGGAAGCGCTACGAAACCGCACTGAGCAATATCGAGGCCCACTGGAAACTCGACACCTCACATCCCCTTGGGGTCCTGCCATGAAGCGGATAGCCTTCAGTTGGGCAGCCGTTGCGGCCTCACTGCGCGAACGGGCGATGCAACAGCAACAAGTCGCAGATGACGCGGGTGAGGCGGCTGCGCACCTGAATCCAGGCCAGCGAGCCAGCCTGCATGCGTTGGCCGATCGTATTGGCGAACACGGGGTAGTGCTGGCCGATGAAGTGGGTATGGGCAAGACCCGTATCGCTGTCGAGCTGATTCGCGCAGTCAAGGACGCTGGCGGTCGAATCGCCGTCATCGCCCCGCCAGGGCTGGGCTATCAGTGGCAGGCCGAGTTGAAACTGGGAGGCGTTACAACTCCCGCTATGTTGCGTGGTCTGCACGGCTACTTTGAAGCCAGAAGTGCCGAAGAGGTTCTTGATAAAAAGCCATGGTTTCAGGAGCCAATCCTGGTGCTGTCCCATACCTTTGCCAACTGGCGTATGGGCGAGAATGCAACGCGCTGGCGCAGAGAGTTGGTGCCGGAAGTCTTCGCGCGCTGGCGCAAGGAGGCAGGTTTCAAGTATCCAAATGGCTACCACCTGTCAGGCTCTTATGATGAAAGGGTCAAGCGAGCCGCTGCCAGCATTGTTGCGCGTATCAGCGAAGACGCCGCGCACCCCGCTTACACCTGGTTGACTGACGTCACGACCGGGCATTTCTGGCCAAACCCCGATACTCAGACCAATTACCGCCGCGGTACTCCTCATCGGAGTTGGCTTGAGCAGGTGGTCGGGTTTGGCCTGGGCTCCTTCGACCTGCTGGTGATCGACGAGGCCCACAAAAGTCGCGGCACCGACAGCGGCCTGAGCCGGTTGCTCGGTAACCTGGTGCAGGGAACTCAGCACAGCCGTCGCTTGTGCATGACAGCGACTCCTGTGGAGCTGGATGCCGAGCAATGGCGGCAAACCTTCGAACGGCTTGGTCTCGACGAAAAAGTGCGCGATCAACTTCAGCCTGTGATCAACGACTTTGCGCAGGCCATCCGTCATCTACGAGCTCATTGGCGTTCCAGCGACACGGCCCGTCAACAATATCAGGCTGCAGCGAGTGCCTTTCAATCGACGTTGAGCCCCTATCTGCTGCGCCGGGATAAACGTGAAGACGCCGACGTTTCACGCTTCGCCCAAGAAACTCAAGGGGAAAGCTATCGCAACACCCAAAAGCCCGTCATTGTGGATGTACGCACGCTGAAGTTACCTTGGCGACAGGCTGTGTGCGCAACCGAGGCGCTGTCCGTGGCCTCGCGACTGGACGAAAACTCAACGGCCAAACGCTTGCGATTGACCCTAGCCAATGGGCATGGCATCGCTGACCTTCTGGCGCAAATTAATGAACCAGCGGGGCCTTCTGCCCTGCCGAATGACGGACAGTCCAGCGCGGTCGATGACAAGCGCCAGCAACGCGTGCAGTGGTGGTTGAAGACGGCTGCTCAGGCGTTTCAGAATCCCCACCACTTGTTCGAGCACCCGGCAATCCTGGCCACCATCACGGCCATCGAAGCCGCACACGAACAAGAGGAAAAGGTGCTGGTGTTCGGCCGTTTCACCGCACCCATGCGGGCCTTGGTCCGGCTGCTGAACGCGCGTGAAATGCTACGTAGCCTTGAGGCCGGCCGTTACTGGCCGCAGAGCGTAATCCATGCTCGTGCCGACGAGTCCGATGACCATTCGGAATGGGTAGCAGTGGAGATTGCGCACCGTCAGCTGAATTGCCGGCTGAAACTCAGCTCCATCCCTGAGTTGCTGGCCAATCAATACAGCACCCACAGCACACGTCGTGAGCAGCTACGCCGGCGTCTGCTCGGCTGGTTGGATGCGGGCCTCCCCGAACATGAGCAGGTATCCCGCGCAATGTTCAAACGCCTTCAGGAGGCTGAGCTCAACAAGGATCTGGTGGGCACCGCCGAGAAACATCCCGTAGCGCTGTTTACCCGGGCGATCCTCGACTTCACTGGCGGGGACGTCGAACATCTGACGCCTGAGCAAGCGTGCACCGCCTTTTGCCAACTGCTGAGCGCTGCCGGCGACCAGCACACGGACGACAATCCCCACACACCGGATACCGGCGAAATTGCGTTGCAATGGGAACTGCTACTCGCCCGTCTACAGCCTGAGTTTGCCCACCAGGAGGGAGGTTTCGCTCGCCTGATGTACGGCGGCACTGAACAATCTACCCGCCGCTTGTTGCAACTGGCCTTCAACCGCCCGAATAGCTTTCCCCGTGTTCTCGTAGCCCAATCTACCGTCGGCCGCGAAGGCCTCAACCTGCATCTGGCATGCAAGACCGTCATCCTCATGCACCCGGAGTGGAACCCCGGGGTGGTCGAACAACAGATAGGCCGAGTCGATCGTGTGGGCAGTCATTGGAGCCGCCGGTTGGATGAGGCGCTGGAACGGGGGAGTCCAGCTTCAGAGCTGCCGCGTATTGATGTGCATCCGGTGATCTTTCGAGGGACTTACGACGAGCATAACTGGAAGGTTCTGTTGGAGCGTTGGGATGACCTGCGTGCTCAGTTACATGGAGAAGTGATCCCTGCTCGAGAGGCTGAGGGGGATTTGGCGTACCAGAAGGTGTTAGAGAAACTGCAGGCAAGTGCGCCTAGCTTTTCGCCTTCGCGGCGATAAACGCAGGTAAAACGGAGATTGTCGCCGCGGCGATGTGTTGATCGAGTTCCTCGCTCGAATGCGCGTCAGTTTAGGTCCCTCTTCTATAGAACTATCCTGGCTTTGGAAAGAGGAGGGCTTAAATTATTAACTAGTTCGAGCATGATAAGGAACATTAGATTCAAGTGATGCCGTCATGAGTAAGTCCAAGAGTAATCATGGCTCGAAAAAAAATACTGGGCGAAGTTGGGTTTTTGACTCGAGGCGCTCAAACTCGTGACTGAAACTCAAACGAAGCATGTGGATACCAATGAAAAAGTTTTTTTGGAGCTCCGGGATGAACGAGCTGCTATAGCGTCTGGAGGAATAAGAGCGTGGAGGTTGGAAACAAAGCTTACCGCGCAGGGGGCAGGGTGGGTCGATAATATTGTCAATCGTTTACCCCTTCAACAGCAACGACGCGTCGAAGAGAAGCGAATCCGATCTATGAAGAGGCTTGACCTAGCTGCCGTCCTTCGCGTGCCTGATTAGAGGTGGAGCGCCAGTGTCGAGCGTTTCACGAGAGAGGCGCGAAACTGGATCAAGGAGTTGCGGAGCATTCGTAATCAGTTGGTTCACGCACCAGCAGGGGGCTGAGTGTTTGAGGGAAGAGCTTCTTAATAAACTTTTGGTAAGTATGCGAGTTTGTGACTGTTTTGATCGCTTTTAATTAGTTTTAAACTTTTTAGCCGCAGGCTTTTGGGTGTAAAATAAGGTGATGCCATGCTGTTGGAGGCGGTCACTCTTGCGCGGTATATATGTCGGTTGAAATTTGCTGCGGGCATGTTGCTGTGCATTAGCGGTATCAGATGAAGGTAAATGAGTCGGCTGCTATTGCTTAGTTGCTTTAAATTAAATCTGCTATCTTTGCATTTTAAGAAAAAATAAAGGCACGAAAAACTCCGTGCCTTTACGTTAGTTGATGCCAATCGGTTTGTCATTTTTGTCATAGCAAATCGGGTGCTCACAATACCCACCCGCATTGAGTACTTCTAGTTCATAAACCGCTGGCAGGTATTGCTTTAGCTCAGACTTTGCTACTTTCTTCCCATTTATGGTGCACTCATCGTCTGCACGCGGGTTGCACCAAGCTTCTTTTACTTCGATGATTTTTGTGGGTTTTGTCATTGGTGTTTTTTCGACCTGTGGCACCTCATCGACTGACGAATCACTCGTCGTATCCAACGAGTAGGCAGCAATAGCGTCTTTTGCGCTCGTTTTGCTGATGCCGTGATCAAGAAAGAAGTCCTGAAGTGTTGTACGGGCTTGAGCGTAGGTAACCTCTTTCCCCTTTTTATTTGGCCCGCCATCCATACGATAGGCAATCGGATAACCATCCTCACTTTCATAGATGTAATAGTAAATGGAGAGACTAAAGCGGAGATCTTGGCCGTACATTCCATAGATACCTGAGCCATTGGATGCACGGCAAGTGCCTCGTACACATTTGCCGCTGATATGGTTGCTGAAAGTAACGTTACGCTGTTGCTGTGCATTCCACTGTGTAATATTCCTTGGAAGGGCATACCAAGTGCAACGGTAAAATTTTGCTCCAAACTGATTTTTAGCCTCTGCACACGGAATAGCATAAGGTAAATCGTTCATGCTTTGTTCATTTGGTAGCATGGGCGGATACATGTACCCGTAGTCAACTTCTGCTTGGGCGTTTACAGAGAGTGCGAACGAAATAAGGCTGGCTGTTTTTAATATGACAGATTTTGTATTCAATTTATTAAGCTCTGAAGTGTGCGCAGGAGTGGAGTTTGATTTCGTCGGCTGCTATTTCTTGTAGATGACTTTTAGTTTTTTATTGGCGTAGTCTTTTATGATTTCGTAGTCGGGATTGTAAGTTGCTAGAGTGTGGCCAGCGCTGACCACAGTAGCCGTGGCGGCTAAGACGGCGCCGAGAGGTAAAGAAGATATTCCAATTATAGTGCCCAGAATGCCGCCTTGAGCTATAGCACCTTTAATATCGATTTTTACCCGACACTTTAAATCTAAGCTTTCTATCTTTTTTTCAACAATTATCACGCTTTTAGTAAATTGGCTTCGCAAGCCTACAATCTCAAAAGATTTTTTGGCTTTTAGAAGGGTTTCTATTTGAAATTCATTCAATCCATTTACTGTTGGTAGAGACATATTTCAAATTCTCCGTATTGGTGGGTAGGAAGGCCTTCTGCTAGCTCTACTCAGAGTCACAGAAATATTAAAAAAGGGTCGTAAATGCCGTGGTCGTGAAAGCATCATAGCGCGACGATTTTCGACATGGCAAGAATCTCTGCAAACCACGATAAAGACGGTGACCTGGTAGCGCTTGGTGCGGTAGTACGTGCGCGACGACTAGGACATATGCTGTCGCAAGAAGCCTTGGCAGATGCTGCTGGGATTGATCGTTCCCACATGGGGAAAATTGAGCGGGGAGAGAGAAATGTTACTTTTTTGAACATTCTCCGAATTGCAACGGCGTTGCAATGTAAGCCGTCAGATTTGCTTTTCGAAGCAGGTTTGTGATTTCGTCATATGGTTGCGGACATAAAAACTCCCGTTGAGCTCGGTGCTGAACGGGCGTTATGGTTGGAGGGGAGAAGGCATTTCAGGTCGCGAGTTGCAGGGCTGCCTCCAATGCCCTTTGCTTGATTTGCGCCCCCTGGCCGAACCAAGCGGAGTCCATGCGGTACTCGGTGCTACGTGCTCTGCGCTCGTGGTCGACATACTCGGTCACGGCGTTCAGCAGACCCCAGGCAGTGCCTTGCGCCGACTCAAGCGTTGCGCCACGACCGAGTCCCTCGTACAGGCTTTGTACCTTGCGCAGGGCGCGTTCGTTGGGCAGGACTTCAGGTAATTTGCTATTGGGCGTTACGTCACACAGTACGTTCATGAAGAACCCCATTGCCTCATGCCACTGGACTTTACGCTCGGCCAGCACGCGCATGCGATACATGAACTCGTCCCATTGCGAGACTGCTACACCCAACTGCTTTTTGACGACCCGAGCATCGAAGCGGGTGCTATGCGGCACCTTGATTGCGCGAGTGGTGCCATCCAGTGCGATGGTCAAAGTGTTGTTGCAGACCACGCGAACGCTGGTCGGCGTGGCCGTGGTGGCGAGCGTGCCGTCACAGGAGGTCGCGAGCAACAAATAGCCATTGACTTGATCATTGCCCTTCAATGCGGTGTTTTGTCCCGTTCGCGCTAGCGCCCAGAACTTACGACCGCCTTTGAGCACTCCAGCGGTTTCCAGCTCATAGCCGGACACTTCAGTCAGGTCTCGGTAAAATTCCAAGACTTCGCGGGGCTGGACCACTTGGTAGCGTTGAGATACTACTGATAGTGGGGCTTTGGAGTCAGAACGAAAGAGCACCTTCTGTTCTGCAAACGAATGAATGGTGCCCAGGTGTCCGATGGCGTCAGCTTTGAAGTGAACCGGGCTTTCCTGAATCTGCCAATCCATGCCGGCTTCACGCTGCCAGATTTCCAAAGGTTGTTTTGGTGAAAGGGCAGAGCCGAGACCATGCCATGGTGCTTGTCCGACGTAGGCCATTGTTTCGATAAGGTGAGCCATGATTACTTTTCCTTGGGGGGCTAGCCGGCATAAGCTCCACGCATCGCGTAGTACCGTCCGGGCGGAGATAAAAAGAGGGGGAGGAGTAAGGGGGTTAAACCGGTATATTGAAGCGATGGCCACAGATCAGGCAGAGGTTGTGGGCGAGTACATGGCGATCTAGCGACTCACCAAATTGGGCGCCGAGCGCACAGCCGCCGACAGCGCCGGCCAAGCCACCGAGGATTGCGCCTGATACCGAGCCGAGGGTTATGCCGACAGGACCGGCCATAGCGCCGATGAGTGCACCTGCCTGACTGCCTGCAAGTGCGGCGCTGGCGCCACGAGCAGCGCCGCCTAGGGTGCCAATGGCCGCGCTAATTTTCATAGCCTGATGGAGTGAGGCGATTTTAGGTGAGTTACAGCGAGGGCACTGCAATGACATGGTTTGAAACTCCATGGTGGGGATGTCATTACGGTGATGTGTGACTGAATTATTTTTCAATTGAATCGAGCGGCATTGCGCCATTCATTTCATCCTACGAGGGTCCAGAAATTACTCAGCAGTGGTTGATCCATGCACCTTGAGGGTTACATAGTCGGCCCAATCAGCCATCAGTACACGGCGCTTTTCCAGCAAGTCGCTGCGCCAGTAAGCGGCCTCGGCACCGTTAGCGACAACGTGAGCCAAAGCCATCTCGCAGACTTCGCGTGCATGGGGCGTACATTCAGCAGCCCAGTCCCTAAATGTGCTGCGAAACCCGTGAGCAGTAATAACCCTGTCATTGCTATCTCGCCAGCCCATGCCGCCATCATCCAGGTCTTTTTGGTCCATGCGACGCAAGGTCATTAACATAGCCATATTGCTAATGGGTCGACCTTTACGAGCCCCTGGAAACAGCAATGAGCTACCTTTGATTCGTGGGAGAGTTTCGAGCAGTGCGATTAGCGCATCAGATAGCGGCACGGTATGAGTTTTCCCCGCCTTCATTCGTATCGCCGGAATCGTCCATAGCTTGGTTTTCAAATCAACCTCACTCCAGTCAGCCTCAAGAACCTCACTGGTTCGGCAGGCAGTGAGGATAGTCATTTTGAGTGCGCAGGCGGATTGTCCTTCGACACTATCAAGTGCCTGTATGAAGCGAGCCAATTCCGAGTAGGGTAATGCCGGGTGGTTTTGGGTACGTTTGGCCTTGGAACTCGGCGGCAACAACTTGTCGAGGTGTCCACGCCAACGTGCTGGGTTTTCACCGTCTCGTAGTCCACGCGCTTTGGCGGCATCGAGCACTAGTTCGATTCTGTTGCGAACCCTGCTAGCTGTTTCGGCTTTGCTGCCCCAGATGGGTTTTAGAATTTCAAGGATGTTCTCGGTGGTGATCTGGTTGGTGGCGAGGTCACCGATGACGGGAGCGGCGTAAGTAGCTAGTGTGTTAGTCCACTGCTGGGCGTGTTTGACGTTTTTCCAGCCAGCACGATGAGCCTCTATGTAATCAACTGACACGTCCTGGAACGTGATGGACCTGCTTTTACGTTGCTGCTCAGCGGCCACCTGTGCCGCTCGTTCATCGTCACGGGCCTGTAAGGGGTCAATACCATCGCGCAGTAAACGGCGCTTGTCGCTGCTGTTTTGTCGAGCCTCCTTTAGGCCGATTGCAGGATAGGTGCCTAACCCCATCTCCCTGCGCTTTCCGGAGAGCTGGAAGCGCAGTACCCAGTATTTTTTCCCATTGGGCTTGATCAGGAGACGTAGGCCATCTCCGTCCTCGTAGGTACCCGGGGTCGTCAGATTTTCAATTTGCTTAGCGGTCAGCTTTCCCATGGGAATATCCTTTAACTATATTGTTCCCCCATTTGTTCCCCCACAAAGGCTAGGAAGGTGGCGAATTTTGGTGGATGTCTTGAGACGATGATAGGCTTAAAAGTGCCTAAATATAAAGGGTTGTAAGGCTTATTGAGTTTCTGGTGGACTTTAATTTGGCGGACTCCTTCACCGCCACATTCAGTAAACAAAACCCCTGGTTTCGAGAGAAACCAGGGGTTTTGTGATTTCTGGGGTTTGAAAAACTTTCCCTCATAAATTCAAGCGCTCGGCATATCCATTCGCCGCCGTATGACATCCAGCAGGTCACACCCGTCGCGCAGCGGGATTGAGCACAGCATGGCAACGTCGCTGAGTACCACCGCGTCGCTGCTTATCTCAATTCATTGTCGGGTTGCTTGAACAGGCAGTAATCAACAGACAGCACAGCGATAAAAGCAGACTTCGCATCCTTACGTCCCTGTAATCGTCGTTTTCGAGACGGCGAGACTACCACCCCGCGCGTCAGGCTTGTACGCACACCCAAGCCCTCAACGCCGAAGCTAACGCCACCGCAGCCAAGCCAGCGCCCACCTTTTGACTGCATCGTGTCAGATATGCAGCCACGCCAGGCTGCCCAGCACCACGGCTGCGCCGCCGGCGGTATACGACAGGCGCTTGAGCCATTCCTTGCGCGTCAACAGGGTAATTGCCGCCAACGAAATCGCGATCTGAATCGCGGTCATTGCCTGGGCCCAGCGGTGATGCTGGTGCAGCGCCTGTTCCGACTTTTCATCCCATTGCTTTGAGGTGGCTTCGAGCGTTTCAGCTTGTTTGCGTACGTCTTCCTTCTGGCGCTTGTAGCGTTCGATCTCGTCCTTGTAATGCGCCGCGTCCACACCGGGAATGTGAGTGGCCAGTTCCGCAAGGTTCTGCCGGCTGGATTTGGCCTGGTAGTAGTTCCACTGGTTCGCGGCTTCGGTCTTGATGATGGCGGCGTTGTTTTTGTCCATTGCCGCTTCACTTTCGGTGGAGCCGGCCTGGTAGCTGAGCATGGCGCCGAGCGTTGCCATGAGGGCGGTCATCACGGCGATGCGGCTGGCGAAGTTGTCACCTCGCCCGTGGGCATGTTCGGTGGTGTGCTCGAGGTGTTTTTCGTGGGGGCTGGGGACTTCGAAGGCTTCGGACATGGTGGCGTCTGTGAAGGGACTGAGGGAGCCTGATTCTTCACCAGTGAAGCTGTCTCAATCCTGTACGTAACGCTGCAAACCTTCCACCAGGGCGTCGAACATCACGCGGCAGCGCGGGCTGTTGCGCAGGTCTTCGTGCATCGTCACCCAGGTGTCCAGCATGAGTGCAAAGCCTTCCGGCAGGACTCGGCGCAGGCGTGGGTCGCGCTTGGCCAGTTGGACCTGGCAGCCGCCGATGCCGGCGCCGGCGCGGATCAGTGCCAGTTGCGCCAGGTCGCTGTCACTGCTGCAGGCGAAGGCGCTGCGTTCGAAGCCCTTGATGGCCAGGCTGCGGATAAACGCATTTTCCTGATCGAAGCCGATCAAGGAGTGGCTGGCCAGGTCTTGCATGTGCAGGGGTGTGCCGTGTCGCTGCAGGTAATCATCGCGGGCATGCAGGCCCACTTCGATCAGGCCAATGCGTCGCGCCAGCAGTTGTTCCTGGCTGGGACGGACCATGCGCACGGCGATATCGGCTTCCAGTTGCAGCAGGTCGCTCAGGCGGTTGGTCAGGACCAGTTCAACCTTGAGGTGCGGGTGTGCCTGGCGCAATTGCGTGAGGATCGGCGGCAGCACTTCTACGCCGACCACTTCACTGGCGGATACGCGCACCACGCCGCGCACTTCATCACCTTGGGCAGACGCCGCACGTTCAAGCGCCGCCGCCGTGCGCTCCATGGTTTCGGCATGGGCACGCAGGGTGCGGGCCACGGCCGTGGGCAACAAGCCGTTCGGCGAGCGGGTAAACAGCACCACGCCCAACGCAGTTTCCAGCGCGGCAATGTGCCGACCGACCGTGGGTTGGGTAATGCCGAGCTGCCGTGCGGCCCCCGACAGCGATCCTTCCCGGAGCACGCCCAGGAACGACCGGTAAAGCTCCCAGCCAATCGTCGATGCCATGCATAAATGTATAGCGACTGCATGGTGTTCGGCAATTTATCTATAGCGAGACTGCACACAAAATGGCCTCATCAACCACTGTGGGACACGGTCATGAAAAAGGTTCTGGTATTGGGTGCCACCGGCGGGATAGGCGGTGAAGTAGCGCGACAGTTGAGTGCTGCAGGCTGGGAAGTGTGTGCGTTGACCCGTGATGTGGACAAAGCCCGCAGCCAGAACGCAGTGTTTACGTGGATTAAAGGTGATGCGCTCAATCGCGACGAGGTACTGGCGGCTGCCCGTGGCTGCGCGGTCATCGTGCATGGGGTCAACCCACCGGGTTATCGCAATTGGGCTGAGCAAGTGCTCCCGATGATCGACAATACCATCGCCGCAGCCATCGTCGAAGGCGCCACTGTCGTCTTGCCCGGCACGGTCTATAACTACGGGCCGGATGCATTCCCGGTGTTGCACGAGGACTCACCCCAGCACCCACAGACCCGCAAAGGCGCAATCCGCGTGCAATTGGAGCAGCGCTTGCTGGACGCTTCCCGTCAGGGGGCTCGGGCCCTGATCGTGCGCGCCGGGGATTTTTTCGGCGCGCGGGTGGCTAACAACTGGTTTGCCCAGGGGCTGGTCAAGCCCGGAAAGCCGGTCAAGGTCGTCAGCTACCCAGGTGTCCCGGGGGTGATGCATCAATGGGCGTATCTGCCAGACGTCGCGCGCACGATGGTCGAGTTGATCGAGCATCGAGCAACCCTGGACGCCTTCGCCTGCTTTCACATGGCCGGGCACGTGGACACGGATGGCACACAGATGGTCCAAGCGATCCAGCGTGTGATGCTGCGTAGGACAGGGCATCAACCGCGCGTCAATCGTTTCCCGTGGTGGCTGCTGAAAGTGGCGGCACCCTTTGTCGTCACCCTGCGTGAGATGCAAGAGATGCGCTACCTGTGGCAAACCCCCTTGCGCATGGACAACCAGCGCCTGCTGGCGGCCTTGGGCCATGAGCCGCACACGCCGCTGGAAGCAGCGGTGGAAGCTACATTGGCCGACCTTGGCTGCCTGCCTGCGCACGCCTGATCAAGCACACATACACCGCGATATTGACCAGCAGCACCAGCGCCCCGAGCGCCAATTGAATCCCGGGGGTCAACCCCGCTGGGTAGATCAGCGTGAGGATGTAATGCTCGACAAAACCGCCGCCGTAACCGTCTTGCCCGGCGAGGTGGCGAAGCAGGTTTTCCCACTGGGTCAACGGGCAGGGCAGGTGCAGCACTTCCACCGCCACGCCCCAGGCGGCCGCCGGCAAATGCAGCCACATTACCCGGCGCCACTTGAGCGCAAGCAAGCCGCCAAACAGCACGAACAGGATAAAGGTGAGGTGAAACAGCACCAGGCTGTCGGCAGCGATACGCAGGAGCATTGCGGGTACTTCGAAAGGACGGGAAGACAGTCTAAAGGGTTGCTTGCCGGCAAGCGTGGCCGTTATTGTGCTGAATCCTTTTAGTCCTCTCCCAAGGTTCTGTTGCGATGAATGCACCGCGTACCGCAGTCGGTCCAATCAAGGCCGTGATTTTTGATATGGACGGGTTGTTGCTGGATACCGAAGGTATCTACACCGAAGTTACGCAGATCATCGCCGAACGCTACGGTCGCACCTACGATTGGGGCATCAAGCAGCACATTATCGGCCGCGGTGCCCAGGACCTGGCTGACTACGTCGTGAAGGCGCTGGATTTGCCGATCACGCCGGCGCAGTTCCTGGAAATTCGCGAGCCGCTGATGAGCGAGCGCTTCCCCAAGGCATTGGGCATGCCCGGCGCTGAAGCACTGGTGCGGCACTTGAAGGCGCACAATATCCCGATTGCGGTGGGCACCAGTTCGTCGCGTAATTCGTTCGGCCACAAGACCACGCTGCACCGCGAATGGTTTGGCCTGTTCGATACCATCGTCACCGCTGACGACCCGGAAGTTGGCGCCGCCAAACCCGCGCCGGATATCTTCCTCACCGCCGCCCGCCGCCTGGGCGTTGCACCCGAGGACTGCCTGGTGTTCGAAGACTCACCGTTTGGCGTCACCGCCGCGAAAGCCGCCCACATGACCGCCATCGCGGTGCCGGATGAAGCCATGGCAGACAGCAAGTACCACCACGCCGACCAGATCATCCGCAAGCTTGCGGACTTTGACCTGGCGGCCTATGGCTTGCCGCCCCGTCCCTGAACCAAACACGGTCAACCCTGTGGGAGCGGGCTTGCCCGCGAAAGCGGTGTATCAGTCGATGTATCCAGTGACCGATACTCAGCCTTCGCGGGCAAGCCCGTTCCCACAGGGTTTTGCAGTGTCTAAAAAGTACTAGGCGCTGAAGCCACCATCGATGGTCAGGCTTGCACCGGTGATGTACCCCGCTTCAGGCCCGGCCAGGTAAGCCACAAAGCTGGCAATCTCTTCCACATGCCCGTAACGCCCCACCGCCATCAACCCGATCAGGGTGTCGGCAAAGTCGCTGTTCGCCGGGTTCATATCGGTATCCACCGGCCCAGGCTGCACGTTGTTGATGGTGATGCCGCGTGGCCCCAGGTCTCGTGCCAGTCCCTTGGTCAACCCCACCAGCGCCGCCTTGCTCATTGCATACGGGCCACCCCCACCAAACGGCATGCGCTCGGCATTGGTGCTGCCGATATTGATCACGCGTCCGCCATCACCCATGTGCTTGGCGGCTTCCTGGGTCGCGATGAACACGCTGCGTACATTGATTGCCAGGGTCTGGTCAAAGTCTTCCAGCTTGAAGTCTTCCAGCGGCGCAATGGCCAGCACGCCAGCGTTGTTGATCAGGATATCCAGGCGCCCAAAGGCTTCGACGGTGGCGTTGACCGCGTTGCGGATCGCGTCCGCATTGGCGCTGTCGGCATGAATCGCCAGGGCTTTGCCGCCTTCGCTGATCACGCTGTTCTGCAAGGCTTCAGCCTTGGCGGCCGAGCTGACGTAGGTAAAGGCGACGGCTGCGCCCTGTGCCGCGAGGCGCTTGACGATGGCGGCGCCGATGCCGCGAGAACCGCCTTGAATCAAGGCGACTTTGCCGCTGAGGGTGTGGGTGGTCATGTCGATCTCCTAGCTGTTCAAGGCGGAATGCCTTGGTGTTGGGGCCGAGTATCGACCTCGCTAACCGCTACCGGTAGACCGCGATTGCTATAGTCTGTGTAAACCAAAAGTTTAGAGTGGGTCGATATGGAAAGCTTTGGCAGTATCGAATGCTTCGTGCGCAGCGCCGAAGGTGGCAGCTTTGCCGAGGCCGCGCGGCACATGAGCCTGACACCGGCAGCCGTGGGCAAAAGCGTCGCCAAGCTTGAAGCACGCCTGGGTGTGCGCCTGTTCCAGCGCAGCACCCGACGGCTGACCCTGACCGAAGCCGGCAAACTGTTTCTCGAAGAGGTCAGCGGCAGCCTGACCACCATCCAGAATGCCGTGGCTAACCTGGCCAGCGCCGAGGGGCGGCCAGTGGGCACGCTCAAGGTCAGCATGGGCACAGTCTTTGGCAATCGGTATGTGGTGCCATTGCTGGGGGCGTTCATGCGCCGCTTTCCGGATATCAGCCCGGACTGGCATTTCGATAACCGCCAGGTCGACCTGATCGGCCAGGGCTTCGATGCGGCCATCGGTGGAGGCTTCGAACTGCCCCAGGGCGTGGTGGCGCGCAAGTTGACGCCGGCGCATCGGGTGTTGGTCGCGTCTGCGGACTACCTGGCGCAGCGCCCACCGGTGCGGGGGCCCGACGATTTGTCGCGCTGTCGCGGCATCCTTATCCGTTCACCGCAGACCGGTCGCATCCGTTCCTGGCAATTGACCAGCCTCGAGCGTGAACAGCGCCCGCTGGTGCTCAAGCCGAGCATGACCATGAGTGACTCCGAAGCCGCCTGCTGTGCCAGCGCCCAGGGCCTGGGCATTGCATTGGTGAGCATGCCCATGGCTGTACCGTTCCTCGACAGTGGCGCGGTGGTGCGGGTACTGCCCGACTGGTACGTCGACGACGGCAACATCTCCCTCTACTATGCCGAACACAAGCTGCTGCCCGGCAAGACCCGGGCGTTTGTGGATTTCATCATCGAGCAGTTTGCCGAACAACACCTGGCTGCCAGGTTCAACGCCACCCTGTAGGCGCCTGGGTGTCACCGACCGAACTTGCCCGGCCAGCCCATCACCTTCTTCGGCCTTGGCGTGGCATAAGTCCTGACCTTCGACGTCGACAACCCCAGCCGCACCAACGACTCGGCAATGGTCACTGCTGCGGTTACACCATCCACCACCGGTACGCCGGTGCGCTGGCGAATCTGCTCGTCCAGCCCGGCCATGCCGCCACAGCCCAGGCAGATCACCTCGGCCTTGTCTTCGCTGATGGCCAGTTCTGCCTGGCGCACGATGGCTTCCATCGCCGCCAGCGGGTTTTCTTCCAACTCCAGCACCGCCATCCCACTGGCACGCACCGAGGCGCAGCGCTGGTACAGGCCGGCCAGTTTCAGGCGGTCTTCGATCAGCGGCACCGTGCGGTCGAGTGTGGTCACCACCGAATAGGCGTGGCCCAGGAACATCGCCGTACTGGCGGCGGCTTCCGTGATGTCCACCACAGGCACGTCGAGCAGTTCCTGCAAGCCTTCGCGGCCGTGCTCGCCGTAGCCGGCCTGGATCACCGCATCGAACGGCTGGTCGTAAGCCATCACCCGGTCCATCACCGCGATGGCGGCCAGGTAGCTTTCAAAATTGCCCTCCACCGACTCCGCGCCGAAGTAAGGCGTCAGCCCGACAATCTCGGTGCCCGGCGCGGCCACGGCCCGTGCCTGCTGGGCGATGGTTTCAGTGATGGATTCGGTGGTGTTGACGTTGACCACGAGGATACGCATGGGAGGTCCTTGATTAATGACTGACGTTATCGACTGCAATGCTTTCGCCGCTGACATCGGCGTAGAACGGCTGGCGCTTGGCGATCAGCAAGTACAGCAGCCCTGCAATACCAGCGCCAAACAGCCAGGAAAACGGTGAGACGCTGGCGAACCCAGGCAGCAGTGCCAGGAGAATGGCGATGACCGCCGCAGGAATAAACGCCGCCACCGCACGCAAATTGACGCCGCGGCTGTAGTAATAAATGCCATTCGGGTCTTCGCTGTACAGGTGCGGTACGTCGACCTGGCTTTTACGGATCAGCCAGTAATCGACCATGATCACCCCATACAGCGGCCCGAGCAGCGCACCCAGGCCGGAGAGGAAATACACGATCACCAGCGGGCTGTTGTAGAGGTTCCACGGCAGGATCAGCACCGCCACGGTGGCACTGATCAACCCGGCGCGGCGGAAGTTCAGGTACCTGGGCGCCAGGTTGCTCAGCACAAAGGCCGGCGCGACAAAGTTGGCCATGATATTCACCGCCACAGTGACAATCAGGAAGGCCAGGCAGCCCAGTACCAGGAAGAAGGTGTTCGGAATCGCGGCGATGATCTCGGTGGGACTCTCGATCACGCGGCCATTGAGCTGGAATTGCCCGCCGCACAGCAGCACGGTGATTGCGGCAAACACCAGGATGTTCACCGGCAGGCCCCAGAAGTTGCCGACCTGGATGGTCTTGCGGCAGGGCGAGGAGCGGGCGAAGTCGCAGAAATTGAGGATCAGCGTGCCGTAGATCGCCAGCCACAGCGCGCCACCGGCAAAGATATTGCGCCACATCTCGCCGCCACTCAGCGGTTCGCGGATCGACCAGGCAATGTTGCCGCCCGCCTGGAAATACATCCAGCCGGCCAACGAGGCCACCGTCAGTAGGATCACCGGCCCGGCGAAACCCTCATAGCGGCGCACCATCTCCATGCCGTAGGCCAGGATCACCAGTTGCACCAGCCAGATCGCCACAAAACACACCCAGCCAAGGGAGGACAGGCCAAGGATCGAATTGTGGTCGTATTCGGCAAAGCCTGGATGAATCGCCGTCAAAAGCACCCGGAACACCACCGACGCCAGGTAGGTCTGGATACCAAACCAGGCGATCGCAATCACCGCGCGGATCAACGCCGGAATCTGCGCGCCATGGATGCCGAAGCTGATGCGGCTGATCACTGGAAAGGGCACGCCGGTTTTCTGCCCCATGTAGCCCGACAGGTTCATGAAGAAGTACACCAGCGCCGCCCCGATGCCCAGGGACAACAGAATCTGCCAGCCGCCCAGGCCCAATGCATACAGGCCAATGGCGAACGAGTAGTTGGCAATGTTGTGCACGTCATTGGTCCACAGGGCAAAGATGCTGTAGCGCCCCCAGCGCCGGCCTTCGACCTTGGTGGGCGCCAGGTCCTTGTTATGCAGGCGCGGGCTGAGCACCAGCGGGCCAGGACTTGCCGCTTCGGGGTTCAGGGACGAGGAGGGCAGATCCAGTGCGAGGTTGTTCGAGAGGCTTGGACGCATTCCGGCAGGCTCCAGCACATCGGCAGCCAGGCCGCAGATGGCAAAGTGTATGTAGGTTTTGTATTTATTGTATACAAAGCATTTTTCACCTTAAGCCACATGCGTGCCAGTTTTCGATCTATGAAAACCGCAGGTAATTTCCTCTTTGCAGGTTCTTTAAATAACTATCTGAATTACAAGCGATATAAATTGACCGTTTGAACAGCTATTTATTTTGCGATGGGAAGAGTGAGATGCACTGGGGGAAACGGCGGGCGGATAGAGGTGTTACGTTATGGTGCGGATAACAAAAAATTGCACACATAAATGGCACCGTTGGTTACATCTGTGTGTACACCTTCGGCGGCCAATGCAAAACAAATGTGGGAGCGGGCTTGGCCGCGAAGACGGGGTGTCAGTCACCGACTACATCGACTGATACACCGTATTCGCGGGCAAGCCCGCTCCCACCTTGATTATTTGATCGCCAAGCCTTTAGGCCTTGCTGATGATATTCCCGGCATGCAGCCCGCATTCCTTCTGCGTGGCTTCCTCCCACCACCAGCGACCTTCGCGCTCGTGCTGGTTCGGCAACACCGGCCGGGTGCAGGGCTCGCAACCGATGCTGATGAAGCCGCGCTCATGCAGGCTGTTGTACGGCAGCTCCAACATGCGGATGTAACCCCAGATTTCTTCACTGGTCATCTGCGCCAGCGGGTTGAATTTATACAGGGTGCGTTCCGGGGTGGAGAAGGCCGTGTCGACCTCCAACGCCGCTACCTGGCTGCGGGTGCCGGGGCTCTGGTCGCGGCGCTGGCCAGTGGCCCAGGCCGTCACGCCGGCGAGTTTGCGGCGCAGTGGTTCGATCTTGCGCACACCGCAGCATTCGCCATGACCGTCCTTGTAGAAGCTGAACAGGCCCTTCTCTTTGACGAAGGGTTCCAGTTTGCTCTGGTCCGGCGAGATCAGCTCGATGTCGATCTTGTAGAAGTCGCGCACTTGCTCGATAAACCGGTAGGTCTCCGGGTGCAGGCGGCCGGTGTCGAGGCTGAACACCTTGACGTTCTTGTTCAGCTTCCAGGCCATGTCCACCAGCACCACGTCCTCGGCACCGCTGAAGGAAATCCACAGGTCGTCACCGAACTGGCTGAACGCCAGCTTGAGAATATCCTGGGCGGATTTATTGGCGTAAGTCGCGGCGAGTTCAGCGACGTCGAAGGCTTGGTTCATCAGGACGGTTCCTACAGGTCAGTGGCGCTGAGCGCTCTATAGGGGAGCGATGGTATCAAAATCCGCTCTGCGTTGCGGCGGCGAGCTTGAATCGCTAGAGTTCGGCAGTCCTTTTGCTCGCTCAATCAATAACTTCAAAATGGGAGTGTCTTGTGGAAATTGCCTGTCTCGACCTGGAAGGGGTGCTGGTTCCGGAGATCTGGATCGCCTTCGCCGAAAAAACCGGTATTGAATCCCTGCGGGCCACCACCCGGGACATTCCCGACTACGACGTACTGATGAAGCAACGCCTGCGCATTCTCGACGAGCATGGGCTCAAGCTCGCCGACATCCAGGAAGTGATCGCCACGCTCAAGCCGCTGGACGGCGCCATCGAGTTCGTCAACTGGCTGCGCGAGCGCTTCCAGGTGGTGATCCTGTCGGACACCTTCTACGAGTTCTCCCAGCCGCTGATGCGCCAACTGGGTTTCCCGACCCTGCTGTGCCACCGCCTGATCACCGACGAAACCGACCGCGTGGTCAGTTACCAGCTGCGCCAGAAAGACCCCAAGCGCCAATCGGTGCTGGCCTTCAAGAGTCTGTACTACCGCGTGATCGCCGCCGGCGACTCTTACAACGACACCACTATGCTGGGCGAAGCCGACCGTGGGATTCTGTTCCATGCGCCGGAGAACGTGATCCGCGAATTCCCGCAATTCCCCGCGGTGCATACGTTTGAGGATCTGAAGCAAGCGTTCATCAAGGCGTCGAATCGGTCTTTGAGCCTGTAGGTTATCGCCAAGGCTGATGGCTCCTTCGCAGGCAAGCCAGCTCCCACACTTGAACGGGTTCACACATCAAGTAGGGGCCTTGGCAGGGCTGATGGCCTCATCGCAGGCAAGCCAGCTCCCACACTTGAATGGGTTCACCTATCAAAATGTGGGAGCCGGGCTTGCCCGCGATGAGGTCCTTGCAAACGCCGTCAATCTCAGATGCCAGCCCGAATGCCGTCCACAGGCGTTCTGATTCAGGCCGTTGCCTTGCCTCCGAAAACCAGGAGGGGCGTGGCGACTACAGGCTTTCCAACGTGTGTAACAACACCTTCACCTTGGTCAGCGACTCCTGATACTCCGCTTCCCACTGCGAATCCGCCACGATCCCACCGCCCCCCCAGCAACACACCTGCCCATCCTTCACCAGCAGGCTGCGGATGGCGATGGAGCTGTCCATTTCGCCGCGTACGTCCAGGTACACCAGCGAACCGCAGTAAAGCCCGCGTCGGGTGGGCTCCAGTTCGTCGATGATCTGCATCGCGCGGATCTTCGGCGCGCCGGTAATGGAGCCGCCGGGGAAGCTGCCGGCGATCAGGTCGAGGGCGTCTTTGTCATCGGCCAGTGTGCCGGTCACGCTGCTGACCAGGTGGTGCACATTGGGGTAGCTTTCGAGGCTGAACAGCTCCGGCACGCTCACCGAGCCAGTGCGGCAGGTGCGGCCGAGGTCATTGCGGAGCAGGTCGACAATCATCAGGTTTTCGGCGCGATCCTTGGGGCTGGCCAGCAGTTCGGCGGCGTGAGCGGCGTCTTCTTCGGGCGTCAGGCCACGTGGGCGAGTGCCTTTGATGGGTCGGGTTTCGACGTGGCGCTCGCTGATGCGCACGAAGCGCTCTGGCGACAGGCTCAGCACCGCGCCGTCGTCCGGCAGGCTCTGGAACCCCGAGAACGGCGTCGGGCAGGCTTCGCGCAGGGCGCAATACGCCACCCATGGATCGCCAAGGCAGGGCGCTCGAAAACGCTGGGCGAAGTTGACCTGGTAGCAATCGCCGGCCTGGATGTAGTCCTGGATGCGCACGATCGCTTGTCGATAACGCTCGGCAGTAAGGTCCGATGCCATGGGGCCCTGGAGCTTGAAACGGGCGGTTGAACCAGCGACCGGGTGACGGAACAAGGCAATCAAGCGTTGCCGCTCGCTGTCCGCCAGTGCGGGGTGAAAAACAAGCTGGCTGGCCTGCGCCTGGTGATCACTGATCAACGCCCAGGCGTACAGCCCGAAGCGCGCATCCGGCAGGTGCAGGTCATCTGCGGCCAAGTGCGGCATCTGCTCAAGATGGCGACCGAAGTCATAGCTCAGGTAGCCGATCAGGCCACCGGCAAACGGCAATGCATAACCGTCGGGTAAATCCGCATCACCCAACTGGGCAAGGTTTTCCCGCAAGCGTTGCAGGAAATCACTACCACTTTCGTCGGGCGACACCGTCAGGGTTGTTTGCGGCCAGGCGCTCAGCAGGTCATAACGCCCGCGCTCGGCTGCCGGTCGCCCACTGTCCAGCAGCACGGCACCAGGCGCGTGGCGAATCACCGCAAAATACTCGGCGGGGTTGGCCCGGTAGGGCAGCGGGTGTACGGAGCAGGTCGGCATGCGCGGCGAATCAGCTATGGGCATAGAGGGGCGGGGATTGTACCGCATTCCACTGTAGGATCCGGCTTACAGGTAATGCGGTCTTCAGCCTTCCACAGGCGGAATATGCCCAAACATTTCCTGCACGAACTTCACGCGCTCTTCCGGCGTTTCCGTTACGCCAGCGGCTTTCAGCGCTTCCAGCCGAGCCTCCACCGCATGTGTACGCAGGGTCAAGCCGCAGTCGTTGGCGATCTGGATATTCAGCCCTGGGCGCGCGTTGAGCTCCAGGATCAGCGGGCCTTTCTCCTGGTCGAGCACCATGTCCACGCCGATATAGCCCAGCCCGCACAGCTCGTAGCAGCCGGCCGCGAGTTTCATGAAACCGTCCCAGTTGGGCAGCTGCACGCCATCCACGGCGTTGGTGGTGTCGGGGTGCTTGGTGATGATGTTGTTCAGCCAGGTGCCTCGCAGGGTCAAGCCGGTAGCGAGGTCTACACCGACACCGATGGCTCCCTGGTGCAGGTTGGCCTTGCCGCCCGACTGGCGGGTCGGCAAGCGCAGCATGGCCATCACCGGGTAGCCCATCAGCACGATGATGCGGATGTCCGGCACGCCTTCATAGCTGATGCTTTTGAAAATCTGGTCCGGCACCACCCGGTACTCGATCAGCGCGCGATCACGGTGGCCGCCCAGCGAGTAGAGGCCAGTGAGGATGCTGGAGATCTGATGCTCGATCTCTTCGTGGCTGATGATCTTGCCGGACACCGTGCGATAGCGCCCTTCAAAACGGTCCGCCACCACCAGGATGCCGTCACCGCCGGCCCCCTGGGCGGGCTTGATCACGAAGTCGCTGCGCCCGCCGATGATGTCGTCGAGCTTGTCGATTTCCTTCTCGGTGGAGATCACTCCGTACATTTCCGGCACATGGATGCCGGCGGCCAGCGCGCGTTCCTTGGTGATGATCTTGTCATCCACGATCGGGTACAGGCTGCGCTTGTTGTACTTGAGCACGTAGTCGGCGTTACGCCGATTGATGCCCATGATCCCCCGCGCTTCGAGGGCTTTCCAGGTCTTCCAGAAGCCGAACATTACGAGTCAGCCTTGAGGAAGGCCTTGAAACGCACCAGCTCGGTCAGGCGGTAGCCGCGATAACGACCCATGGCCAGCATGAAACCCACCAGGATCAGCAGGATCGCCGGGAAGGTGAACACGAAGTAGATCAGTTCCGGCACGCTCATGATCAGGTGCGCCAGGGATGCGGCAAACAGCGTACCAATCGCCACTTTCAGCGCATGGTTGGCGCCGCGTTCTTCCCAGGTGATCGACAGGCGTTCGATGGTCATGGTCAGGATCACCATCGGGAACAGCGCCACCGACAACCCGCGCTCCAGCCCCAGTTTATGACTGAACAGGCTGATGGCCGCGATCAGCACCACTACAAAGGTGAGCACCACCGACAGCCTCGGCAGCATCTGCAGCTTCAAGTGTTCCAGGTACGACCTGAGCGACAGCCCCAGCGCCGTGATGATCGTGAACAGCGCAATCCCGAAGCCCAGCTGCGTCTCGCGGAACGCCAGGGCGATCAGCACCGGCGTGAAGGTGCCCAGGGTCTGCAGGCCAATGAGGTTGCGCAGGATCAGGATCACCAGCACTCCAATCGGGATCATGACCATGATCATGAAGGTCTGCTGGGTTTGCAGCGGCAGGCCGTACAGCGAATATTCGAGGAAGTTGGCGTCGGTGTTCTCGTCGGTCAGCTTGGCCAGGCGAATCGCGTTCATCTCGCTGTTGTTCAGGCTGAAGGTCACCATGGCTTTCTTGCCACCGTCGACGGTGATCAGGTTTTCATCGCCGGTCCACCACAGCAGGCGGTCGGCCGGCAGGCCTTGTTCGCCGGTTTCCGGGTTGAAGTACAACCAGTCATTGCCGTTGAAGCTGCGCAGCCAGAGTTCCGGGGTTTGCGGCTGGTCGGCCACCAGGCGAATGGTGTGGACCTTTTCCACCGGCACATGGGCGATGGACAGCAGCAGTTCGACGATCTTGGCTTTGTGCGGCGTCGACGGGTCGCCCGCCAGCAACAGTTTCACGTTGTCGTCGTTGAGGTTGTTGGTGCGCTTGATGGCTTCGCTGATAAAGGTCTCGACGTCGGCCGAATGCTGGCGGATAGGCGCCAGCAGCGCTTCGGCGGCGATTTTTTCCGGGCCTTCCACGGCGATGCTGTCGCGGAAGGTCGGGCCCTTGACCTTGACCTTTTCGCCGCTGTAACGCTTGGTGAGCACCAGGCGGTAATACAGGGTCTGGTTACCCTTGGCGCGGCGTGCCGACCAGGTGACCTTGCGGTTGCCGTCGGTGCGGTTGACGCTCACCCCGTAGTTGTTCGAAATGAAACTCTCGTTGAGGCTGACGAAGTCGCGGCTCAAGGGCGGCACGAACATCTGGATCTTCACCGGGTCTTTCGGATTGGCGACGAACTCGACCTTGGCATCGATGTTCCACAAGTCGTCGGTGGCGTCCTCGGTGACGGGGATCCCCAGCACGAAGATCTGATAGGCGGTGACCGAAATACCCAGCACCACCAGGATGGCGATCAGGATTTTCAGGTGCAGGGTCAGAGAGCGCATTCGGTTTACTCGGCGGTATGAGCGTCGGCGGCGCAGGCAGGTTTGCCTGCTGCGTATTTAAGACTGGGGTCGACCAGCGCATCAAAGCGTTTCAGGGCTTCGGAGCCAATCAGCAGCGGATATTGGAATGCGCTGCGGTCAGTCAAGTTCACTTCGATGCTGCGTAAAGCGGTGCCCATGCAAATATCCAGGGCTATCACCGGACGGGCGGTGTAGTTCTTATCCTCATCGGGGTCGTAGTCACCGGCGCGGCGCTTGATCTTGCTGACGCGGGCCAGGGGACGTTCGATGGGGTGGGAGTGGGCGGTGTCGATGGCCAGGTAGAAACGCACCCAGGACTCGCCGTCGCGCTTGAAGCGCTTGATATCACGGGCGCTGAGGGACGCGGTCTTGGCACCGGTGTCCAGTTTGGCAGCGACCTCCAGGTCGATACCGGCCAATTGCGCGTATTCGTTGAGGCCATACACGGTCTTCTCGGCGGCTACGCCAAGGCCTGGTGCGGCCAACAGGCAAATCAATAGAAGGAAGGGTTTGAGTCTCATAGATCCCGAGGCGGCAGTGCGATGTTCAATTCAAGGCGACTGGCATTGCTGCGCAAACTCCCTCGTATGCCGTTTCATCCAGTGATGTCAGGCAAAAGTGGTGCGCATTCTAACATGATGCTTTTTTGGCGCCAGCGCTGGCAGGCGGCCATGCCCCGATGGGGTGCAACAAGGGTTATTAGACGATTGTCGACAATGTGGATTTATTCTTTGACTATCCGGGGCTAACTGGCTAGTTTTTGCGGCATTGCTTTTAAAGGTGTCGACAATATGCTGGATCAGCTGGAATCCACAGCCGTGGCGCAGGACGACTCGCAGACCATGTCCGAGAACGTCTTCCGGCGTATCCAGGCCGCCATCGTCAAAGGTGAGATAGCCCCCGGCAGCAAGATCTCCGAGCCGGAACTGGCGCGTACCTACGGTATCAGCCGCGGCCCGCTGCGCGAGGCGATCCACCGCCTTGAAGGCCAGCGCCTGCTGGTGCGTGTGCCTCACGTCGGCGCCCGGGTGGTGTCGCTGAGCCACGCCGAGCTGATCGAACTCTATGAAATCCGCGAATCGCTCGAAGGCATGGCCTGCCGCCTGGCGGCCGAGCGCATGACCGACGCGGAGATCGAAGAGCTGCGCCAGGTGCTGCACACCCACGAGCGGGACGAAGCCTTTCAGGCCGGCCTCGGCTATTACCAGCAGGAAGGCGACTTCGATTTTCATTACCGGATAATTCAAGGCGCCGGCAACCGCACCCTGACCCAAATGCTCTGCGGCGAGCTGTACCAATTGGTGCGCATGTACCGCATCCAGTTCTCCGCCACCCCCAATCGCCCACGCCAGGCCTTCGCCGAGCACCACCGCATACTTGATGCGATTGCCGATCGCGACGGCGAACTGGCCGAACTGTTGATGCGCCGGCATATCGGCGCATCCAAACGCAACATTGCCCGCCATTTCCCGGACGGCGCTCCCCAGACAACCACTCAGCGAGGTGAGTCATGAGTTCTAACAATAAAAGCACACCCGGCCAGCGATTCCGTGACGCCGTCGCCAGCGAGCACCCACTGCAGGTGGTCGGTGCGATCAACGCCAACCACGCGTTGCTGGCCAAGCGCGCGGGTTTCAAGGCCATCTACCTGTCGGGTGGCGGTGTGGCGGCGGGCTCCCTCGGCGTGCCAGACCTGGGCATCACCGGCCTGGATGACGTGCTGACCGACGTGCGCCGCATCACCGACGTCTGCGACTTGCCGCTGCTGGTGGACGTGGACACCGGTTTTGGCTCCTCGGCGTTCAACGTCGCGCGCACCGTCAAGTCGATGATCAAGTTCGGCGCGGCCGCGATTCACATCGAAGACCAGGTGGGCGCCAAGCGTTGCGGTCATCGCCCGAACAAGGAAATCGTGTCCCAGCAGGAAATGGTCGACCGCATCAAGGCCGCCGTGGATGCGCGCACCGATGACAGCTTCGTGATCATGGCCCGTACCGATGCCCTGGCCGTCGAAGGCTTGGAGTCGGCCCTGGACCGTGCCGCTGCCTGCATCGAAGCCGGCGCCGACATGGTGTTCCCGGAAGCCATCACCGAACTGGAGATGTACAAGCTCTTCGCGTCAAAGGTGAAGGCCCCGATCCTGGCCAACATCACCGAATTCGGCGCCACGCCGCTGTACACCACCGAACAGTTGAAATCTGCCGATGTTTCCATCGTGCTGTACCCGCTCTCGGCCTTCCGCGCCATGAACAAGGCGGCCGAGAACGTCTACACCGCGATCCGTCGCGACGGCACCCAGCAGAACGTGATCGACACCATGCAAACCCGCATGGAGCTTTACGATCGCATCGACTACCACACCTTCGAGCAGAAGCTCGACGCGCTGTTTGCCGCGAAAAAGTAACGCGGTACGCCTCCCTAATAAATTCAAGATCGGAGAACGAACATGGCTGAAGCAAAAGTATTGAGTGGCGCCGGCCTGCGTGGCCAAGTGGCCGGGCAGACCGCACTGTCCACCGTGGGCCAGGCCGGTGCCGGGCTGACCTATCGCGGCTACGACGTGCGCGAACTGGCTGCCGATGCGCAATTTGAAGAAGTCGCCTACCTGTTGCTGTACGGCGAACTGCCGACCCAGGCCGAACTGGCTGCCTACAGTGCCAAGCTGAGCAAGCTGCGCGACCTGCCGCAAGCATTGAAAGAAGTGCTGGAGCGCATCCCCGCCGACGCCCATCCGATGGACGTGATGCGCACCGGTTGCTCGTTCCTGGGCAATATCGAACCGGAGAAAGACTTCAGCGTGCAGCGCGATGTCACTGACCGGCTGCTCGCCGCCTTCCCGGCGATCATGTGCTACTGGTACCGCTTCAGCCACGACGGCAAGCGCATCGACTGCGTGACCGACGAGCCGACCATCGGCGGCCACTTCCTGCACTTGCTGCATGGCAAGCAACCGAGCGAGTTGCACGTCAAGGTGATGAACGTTTCGTTGATCCTCTACGCGGAACACGAATTCAACGCGTCGACCTTCACTGCGCGGGTCTGTGCGTCGACCCTGTCCGACCTGTATTCCTGCGTCACCGCCGCCATCGGCTCCTTGCGCGGCCCGCTGCACGGTGGCGCCAACGAAGCGGCGATGGAAATGATCGAGCGTTTCGGTTCGGCCGAAGAAGCCGTCGAAGGCACCCTCGGCATGTTGGCACGCAAGGACAAGATCATGGGCTTCGGCCACGCGATCTACAAAGACAACGACCCGCGTAATGAAGTGATCAAGGGCTGGTCGAAAAAACTCGCCGACGAAGTGGGCGACAAGGTGTTGTTCCCGGTTTCCGAAGCCATCGACAAGACCATGTGGCAACAGAAGAAACTGTTCCCCAACGCCGACTTCTACCATGCCTCGGCGTACCACTTCATGGGCATCCCGACCAAGCTGTTCACCCCGATCTTCGTGTGCTCGCGCCTCACCGGCTGGGCAGCCCACGTGTTCGAGCAGCGTGCCAACAACCGCATCATCCGTCCGAGCGCCGAATACACCGGCGTTGAGCAGCGCAAGTTCGTGCCAATCGAACGTCGCTGAATGGGATCAACCTGAGGCACCGGTTTTCATGGCTGAAACCGGGTCAATGTGGGAGCCGGGCTTGCCCGCGATGACTGACTGACATTCAACACGGGTGTCGACAGTTACATCGCTATCGCGGCAAGCCCGGCTCCCACAGGGACCCTGTTCATCCAGACCCATGCCGCAGGTTCGTTCCGCCTAACTACCGTGACCGAGTCCTGACGATGAACACTGAATTTCGCAAACCGCTCCCCGGCAGCCGCCTGGATTACTTCGACGCCCGCGCGGCTATCGAGGCAATCACACCCGGCGCCTACGCCACCTTGCCGTACACCTCTCGCGTCCTCGCAGAAAACCTGGTGCGTCGCTGTGACCCGGCCACCCTCAATGCGTCCCTGGGCCAACTGATCGACCGCAAGCGCGACCTCGACTTCCCCTGGTTCCCTGCGCGCGTGGTCTGCCACGACATCCTCGGCCAGACCGCGCTGGTCGACCTCGCCGGCCTGCGCGACGCCATCGCCCTGCAAGGCGGTGACCCGGCCCAGGTCAACCCGGTAGTGCCGACCCAACTGATCGTCGACCATTCCCTGGCCGTCGAAGCCGGTGGTTTTGACCCGGACGCGTTCGAGAAAAATCGCGCTATCGAAGACCGTCGCAACGAAGACCGCTTTCACTTCATCGAGTGGACCAAAAAGGCCTTCAAGAATGTCGACGTGATCCCGCCTGGCAACGGCATCATGCACCAGATCAACCTGGAGAAAATGTCCCCGGTGATCCAGGTGCGCGACGGCGTGGCCTTCCCGGATACCTGCGTCGGTACCGACAGCCATACCCCTCACGTGGATGCCTTGGGTGTCATTGCCATCGGTGTCGGCGGCCTGGAAGCCGAGAGCGTGATGCTCGGTCGCGCCTCGTGGATGCGCCTGCCGGAAAGCGTCGGCGTGGAACTGACCGGCAAGCTGCAACCCGGCATCACCGCCACTGACATGGTGCTGGCGCTGACCGAGTTCCTGCGTCAACAGAAAGTGGTGGGCGCATGGTTGGAGTTCTTTGGCGAGGGCGCTTCGGCGTTGACCCTGGGCGACCGCGCGACCATCTCCAACATGGCCCCGGAATACGGTGCCACGGCGGCGATGTTCTATATCGACTCGCAGACCATCGCTTACCTGAAACTCACCGGCCGCGAAGACGAACAGGTCACCCTGGTGGAGCAATATGCTCGCCACACCGGCTTGTGGGCCGATGACCTCAAGGGCGCGCGATACGAGCGCGGCCTCACCTTCGACCTGTCCAGCGTCGTGCGCAACATGGCCGGCCCCAGCAACCCGCATGCCCGCGTCGCGACCAGCGACCTGGCCTCCAAAGGCATCTGCGGCCAGTGGGATGAAGTGCCCGGGCAAATTCCCGACGGCGCGGTGATCATCGCGGCCATCACCAGTTGCACCAACACCAGCAACCCGCGCAACGTGATCGCCGCAGGCCTGCTGGCGCGCAATGCCAACAAGCTGGGACTGACCCGCAAACCATGGGTCAAATCGTCCCTGGCGCCCGGCTCGAAAACCGTGGCCATGTACCTCGAAGAGGCCGGCCTGGGCCATGAACTGGAGAAGCTCGGTTTCGGCGTGGTGGCCTTCGCCTGCACCACCTGCAACGGCATGTCCGGTGCGCTGGACCCGGTGATCCAGCAGGAGATCATCGACCGCGACTTGTACGCCACCGCCGTGCTTTCGGGCAACCGCAACTTCGACGGACGTATTCACCCGTATGCCAAGCAAGCCTTCCTGGCGTCGCCGCCGTTGGTGGTGGCGTATGCGATTGCTGGCACTATCCGTTTCGACATCGAGAAAGACGTGCTCGGCCTCGATACCGACGGCAAGGAGATCCGCCTGCAGGACATCTGGCCGAGTGATGAAGAGATCGACGCCGTGGTCAAGGCTTGCGTGAAGCCGGAGCAGTTTCGCGCGGTGTATATCCCGATGTTCGCCATCCACGAAGACACCGGCCCGAAAGTCGCGCCGCTGTACGACTGGCGCCCGCAAAGCACCTACATCCGCCGCCCGCCGTACTGGGAAGGCGCGCTGGCCGGTGCACGTCCGCTCAAGGGCATGCGCCCGCTGGCGGTGCTGCCGGACAACATCACCACCGATCACTTGTCGCCGTCCAACGCCATCATGCTCGACAGCGCCGCCGGTGAATACCTGGCGAAAATGGGCCTGCCGGAAGTCGACTTCAACTCCTACGCGACGCATCGCGGCGACCATTTGACTGCGCAACGCGCGACGTTCGCCAACCCGAAACTGTTCAACGAAATGGTGGTTGAAAACGGCAAGGTCAAGCAGGGTTCCCTGGCGCGGATCGAGCCGGAAGGCCAGGTCACGCGGATGTGGGAAGCCATCGAGACCTACATGGAGCGCAAGCAGCCGCTGATCATCATTGCCGGCGCCGACTACGGCCAGGGCTCGTCCCGCGACTGGGCGGCCAAGGGCGTGCGCCTGGCCGGTGTGGAAGCGATTGCCGCCGAAGGCTTCGAGCGCATCCACCGCACCAACCTGGTGGGCATGGGCGTGCTGCCGCTGGAGTTCCTGCCGGGCACCGACCGTCACACGCTGCAGATCGATGGCAGCGAGACCTACGACGTGGTCGGTGCGCGCACCCCGCGTGCGCAGTTGACGCTGGTGATCAACCGCAAGAACGGCGAACGTGTCGAAGTGCCGGTGACTTGCCGCCTGGACACCGCCGAAGAAGTGTCGATCTACGAGGCGGGCGGCGTGTTGCAACGCTTTGCCCAGGACTTCCTGGAATCGGCGGCGACCGCCTGAGAGGTAACCATGGCACACGCAGCGCAAATCAAGATCCCCGCCACCTACATGCGTGGCGGCACCAGCAAGGGCGTATTTTTCAGCCTCAAGGACCTGCCCGCGTCGGCGCAGGTGCCGGGCGCCGCGCGCGACGCCTTGCTGTTGCGGGTGATCGGCAGTCCCGACCCCTATGACAAACAGATCGACGGCATGGGTGGCGCCACATCGAGCACCAGCAAAACCGTGATCCTGGCCAAAAGCACCCGCGCCGATCACGACGTGGACTACCTGTTTGGCCAGGTCTCCATCGACAAGCCGTTTGTGGATTGGAGCGGCAACTGCGGCAACCTGTCGGCGGCGGTCGGCTCCTTCGCCATTAGCGCTGGCCTGGTCGACCCGGCTCGCGTGCCGCACAACGGCGTGGCCGTGGTGCGGGTGTGGCAAGCCAATATCGGCAAGACCATCATCGCCCACGTGCCGATCACCGACGGGGCGGTGCAGGAAACCGGTGACTTCGAACTGGACGGCGTGACCTTCCCGGCCGCCGAAGTGCAGTTGGAGTTCATGGACCCGGCGGCGGAAGAAGAGGGCGGTGGCGGTTCGATGTTCCCGACCGGCAACCTGGTTGACGACCTGGAAGTGCCCGGCGTCGGCACCTTCAAGGCCACGCTGATCAACGCCGGTATCCCGACCATCTTTATCAACGCGCAAGACCTCGGCTACACCGGCACCGAGCTGCAAGGCGCGATCAACAGCGACCCCAAGGCCCTGGCGATGTTCGAAACCGTGCGGGCCTACGGTGCACTGCGCATGGGCCTGATCAAACACCTGGACGAAGCCGCCCAGCGGCAGCACACGCCGAAGGTGGCGTTTGTGGCCAAGCCTGCGGATTACGTGGCCTCCAGTGGCAAGGCGATCAAGGCCGGCGATGTGGACCTGCTGGTGCGTGCACTGTCGATGGGCAAGTTGCACCACGCGATGATGGGCACGGCGGCGGTGGCGATTGGTACGGCGGCGGCGATTTCCGGGACGTTGGTCAACCTGGCGGCCGGTGGTGTCGAGCGCAACGCGGTGCGGTTCGGGCATCCGTCCGGCACCTTGCGCGTGGGCGCCGAAGCCACTCAGGTCAACGGCGAATGGGTGGTAAAAAAAGCCATCATGAGCCGCAGCGCGCGCGTACTGATGGAAGGTTTCGTCCGCGTGCCCGGCGACGCTTTTTAACGATCAGCACCGTTCCCTGTGGGAGCGGGCTTGCCCGCGATGACGGCGTGTCAGGCAACCCTTGTTTCAACTGACAAACCGCTGTCGCAGGCAAGCCAGCTCCCACAGGGGGAGGTGGTACCCGTACTACCAAGGCCGGCAATCAGACCTGCCACGACACATCAACCCTGACCCTGAGGATGGAACGACCCCTAACTTTTGGAGAACTGCCATGAGCGCCAACGTCGACCAGAACAACCGCCCCGACTACGACCGGGTCCTGCAGGACATTGCCGACTATGTCCTCACTTATCGGATCGATTCCCAGGCTGCACTGGACACCGCCCGCCACTGCCTGATGGACACGCTCGGTTGCGGCCTCCTGGCCCTGCGGTTCCCCGAGTGCACCAAGCACCTGGGACCGATCGTCGAGGGCACGGTGGTGCCGTTTGGTGCACGGGTGCCGGGCACGTCGTTCCGGTTGGACCCGGTCAAGGCCGCGTGGGATATCGGCTGTATCGTGCGTTGGCTCGACTACAACGACACCTGGCTCGCCGCCGAATGGGGTCACCCCTCGGATAACCTCGGCGGTATCCTTGCCGTGGCCGATCACCTGTCGCAACAGCGCGTAGCCAATGGCGACACGCCGCTGACCGTTCGCGCGGTGCTGGAAGCGATGATCATGGCCCACGAGATCCAGGGGGTGATTGCCCTGGAAAATTCCTTCAATCGCGTCGGCCTCGACCATGTGCTGTTGGTGAAAGTGGCCTCCACGGCGGTGACCGCCAAGCTGATGGGCGCCAACCGTGAGCAACTGCTGGCGGCGTTGTCCCATGCATTTGTCGATGGGCAGGCGTTGCGCACTTACCGGCATGCGCCGAATGCCGGCTCACGCAAGTCCTGGGCAGCGGGGGATGCGTCGAGCCGTGGCGTACGCCTGGCGGATATCGCCCTGCGTGGCGAGATGGGCATCCCTGGCGTATTGAGCGCGCCACAGTGGGGGTTCTATGACGTGCTGTTCAGCCACACCAACAAGGACCTGGCGCTCAAGCCCGAGGACAAGCGCGCATTCAGCCTGTCCCAACCCTACGGCACTTATGTGATGGAAAACGTGCTGTTCAAGATCAGCTTTCCCGCCGAGTTCCATGCGCAAACCGCCTGTGAAGCGGCGGTGACGTTGCACCCACGGGTGAAAAATCGCCTGCATGAAATCGAACGCATCGTGATCACCACCCACGAGTCGGCGATTCGCATCATCTCCAAGGTTGGCCAGTTGGCCAACGCTGCCGACCGCGACCATTGCCTGCAATACATGACGGCCGTGCCGTTGGCGTTCGGCAATCTGGTGGCGGAGCAGTACGAAGATGAATTCCACGCCGCCCATCCCATCATCGACGAACTGCGGGACAAGATGGTCATCGTCGAAGACCCACGCTACAGCCGTGAATACCTGGAGGCCGACAAGCGCTCCATCGCCAACGCGGTGCAAGTGTTTTTCAAGGACGGCAGCAGTACCGAACAGGTAGCGGTGGAGTACCCGATTGGTCATCGCCGGCGCCGGGTGGACGGTATTCCGTTGCTGGAAGACAAGTTCAAGGCCAACCTGGCCACACGGTTTACTGCGCAGCGCAGTGCCGAGATTCTTGCGTTGTGCAAAGACCAGGCGAAGCTTGAAGACACGCCGGTCAATCGGTTCATGGACCTGTTCGTGATCTGAGCAACCACGCGCTCAATGTGGGAGCTGGCTTGCCTGCGATGCGGGCGCCTCAGTGTCCAGGCAAACCGCCGTGATGCTATCGCAGGCAAGCCAGCGCCCACAGAGGCCGTGTTGGACTCGAGGGTTATTCAAATCGCAGGATCACCCGGCGATTGTGCTTGCTCTTCTTCTCGATTTTCTCGCAGAACACCCGGCCGATTTCTTCAGTGTTGATCACATGGGTGCCCCCGCACGGCTGGATATCAATGCCGGCGATTTCAATGACACGTACCGAGCCCTGGACCACCGGCGGCGCCACTGCCTGCGTACGGGTGATCTGCAGCAAGGTGGAATACTCGGTGGCCGGCATCGACAGGGTTTTTACCGGGTGGGCCTGTTCGATCAGTGCATTGAGGTCGCGGGTGATGCTGTCTTTGTCGAGGGTCATTTCCGGCAGGTCGAA
This sequence comes from Pseudomonas sp. MYb13, assembly GCF_002980075.1. Taxonomy (NCBI): domain Bacteria; kingdom Pseudomonadati; phylum Pseudomonadota; class Gammaproteobacteria; order Pseudomonadales; family Pseudomonadaceae; genus Pseudomonas; species Pseudomonas sp. MYb13. The sequence continues at coordinate 194,939 of NZ_PCQI01000004.1, forward strand.
ATCCAGGCGGCCTTTATCTGCACTGATGCTGCAACCCGTCACGGGGGCGTCGATGATCGAGCACAGCAAATGCAGGCAGGTGTGCATCTTCATGTGCTGGTAGCGCCGATCCCAGTCGAGGCCGGCGTCCACCTGCACGCCAGCGGTCAACTGCGCGGGGCAGTGTTCCACCTGGTGCCAGATGATGGAGCGCACCACCGGGTCGCGTACCGTGCCGGTGACGTCGAGTCGCGTGCCGTCGGCCAGGGTGAGGTGGCCGGTGTCTCCCGGCTGTCCGCCACCCGTGGGGTAGAACAGCGTGTGTTCCAGGGCGACGCCGTGTTCGCTGACGGCAATCACCCGGGCGCTGAAGGCGTTCTGATAAGGCGCGCTGTCGAACAGCGCCAGGGTTTCCATGGTATGCACGGACATGTTCAACCTCCGACGATCAGTGGGCTGGCTTGCAACAAGGAACGCACCATCGCACTCAAGCCAGGGGGGGAAAGCAGGGTGATTTCAAATTCGGGGCCGCAGACTTTCAGGTTCAGTGGCAGGCGCGGCAGCGGGTTGCCCGACTCGACACGGTGCAGGCGAAACTGCAGGTGATGACGTTCTTTTACCGTTGGCTCCAGCATCAACCCGGGCAAGGGGTGGAAGTCGGCATCCAGCACCGTGACCTTGTGGCTGGTATTGACCTCGCCGACCACGTGCAGACGCTCATCCAGGGCGAAGGCGCCGAGGTAATTGCTGTGGTCCGACTCGTCATTTTTTTGCAGCTGGATCTGGTTCACCACCTTCACCTTGGTGCCGGCGGGTACATCCTGGGTGATCACGCAGGAGGGGCTGATAAACACGTTGTCGCCGATCAGCACATAGCCCAGCACGCGGGCGCCAGAGCCGACCTCGACGTTGTTGCCCAGGCGCGGGTGGCGCTTGCCGTCGGGGTTGTTGGCGATACCGCGGGCGCCCAGGGTCACGCCGCAAAGAATGTAGCAGTCGTTACCGATCTCGCACGTTTCGCCGATCACCGTGCCGTAGCCGTGGTCCAGCACGAAGCGCCGGCCGATACGCGCCGCCGGGTGGATCTCCGCGCCGGAAAGCACCTTGCCCTGGTTGCTCAGCTTGAGGGCGATGCGGGAAAACATGCCGTTGGTCTGGTCGGGGAAATTCCATACCAAGTGCGCCAGCCGGTAGTACAGCACCGCTTTGAACGACGCGTAGGACTCCAGGATCAACTCGCCGCGCCCGCGTGATGCCGGGTCCCGGTAGGCGTAGGCGATCAGGTCTTCGGCGACCGCCTGGGCGGCGTTCTGGACCAGCGGAGCCAGGTGCGGTTCCAACTGCTTCATCTGCACGGGCGTGAGGGTCTTGATGAGGTGAGTAAGCAACTCATCGTGCAACTGTTGCATGTCGATAAAGCCCCCCATGAAGGCACCCCCGTAATGTGGTTGGTTGGAAAACCGCTTATTCGAAACTGGGCAGGTAGCTGTCGGCATTGTCGTAGACCATGGTCAACACCACCGTTTCGGGCGGCAGTTCCGGGGCAAGCTGTGCGATGGCCACCATGTTGGCAGCGGACGACAAGCCGAGGCTGATGGCGTCGGTGCGCATGATGCGTTTCATCATGTCGATGCAGGCCTGGCGCGAGACCTTGAGCATGCCGTCGATCACGTCCAGGTTGAGGATGCTCGGGATCAGGCCAATCGACAGGCCCTGGATATGATGGGGCGCGTGCTGGTTTTTCAGCAGGTCGCATTCTTCCGGTTCCACACCCATGACGCGCAAGGCTGGCCAGGCGGCTTTCAGGGTTTCGCCAATGCCGGTGATATGCCCGCCGGTGCCGATGCCGCTGACAAAGTAGTCCACCCGTTGCTCGCCGAAGGCGCGCAGGATTTCCGGTGCGGTGGTGTCGCGATGGGTTTGCGGGTTGGCGCCATTGCGCTGTTGGTTGAGCATCACGTAGCTGGGGTTTTCCAGCTGCAGTTCCATGCACTTTTCACCATGGGAGTTGTTGCCCAGGCGGCTGTCCGACAGCACTACCTTGGCACCGTACAGGCGCAGCAGTTTCTGTTTTTCGGGGCTGTAGTTGTCGGGGATCACCAGCACCACTTTGTAGCCCAGTACGTTGCCGGCCATGACCAGGCCGATGCCGGTATTGCCGCCGCTGGGCTCGATGATGGTTTGCCCGGAGTCACGGATCAGCACGCCCCGGCGCTCGGCATCGAGGATCATGCCCAGGGCGATGCGCGCCTTGTGGCTGCCGCCGGGGTTGAGGGATTCGAGCTTGGCATAGACCTCGATGCCGAGGTCTTCGGAGAACTGCGCCAGGCGCACGATAGGCGTTTGGCCGATCACTTCGAGAATGGAGTTGTGCAACATCATTCAGTCCTCGGCTCAATACAAAGGCATATCGGGTTCGACGTCGCGCACCCAATGCTTCATGCCGCCCTGCAGGACTTTGGTGTTGGCGAAACCGGCGGCCAGCAGGGTACTGGCGGCTTGTTCGGCGCGGCTACCGGCGTAGCAGATCAGGTAGTGGGTGTTGTCGCGGCTGAGGCTGTCGAGGTGGCCGTCCAGTTCGGCCAGGGGGATGTGCACCACGCCCGGCAGCTTGCATACCTCCAGTTCGCTGGCATCGCGCACGTCCAGCAGCACGTCGGCGCTGCTGTGGTGTTCGAGTACCTGCTTGAGCACGCGGGGCTTGATGTAGCGCTCTTCGGCCAGGGACGGTTGGCTGGGCACGGCATCCGCGCAGGCGGTGGGCGCCAGGGAGTCGCTGTGGCGAGCTTCGGAGCAGCAGGGGCAATCGGCACGGCGCTTGAAGCGGATCTCGCTGAACTTCATTGCCAGTGCATCGAAACGCATCAAGCGGCCGGACAAGGGTTCACCAATGCCAATCAGCAACTTGATGGCCTCGGTGGCCTGGATCATCCCGACCACACCGGGCAACACGCCAATCACGCCACCGGCGCTGCAGTTGGGGGCCAGTTCGGCGGGCGGCGCGCTGGGGAACAGGCAGCGGTAGCACGGCCCGCCTTTATAGTTGAGCACGCTGATCTGCCCGTCGAAGCGGTAGATGGCGCCGTATACCAACGGCTTGCCCAGTTGCACGCAGGCGTCGTTGACCAGGTAGCGGGTGTCGAAATTGTCGGTGCCGTCGATCACCAGGTCGTAGGCGCCTACCAGTTCCAGCGCGTTGTCGGCATTCAGGGCGGTGTCGTGGGCGTTGATCTGGATATGGCGATTGAGGTCTTGCAGGCGCTGCTTGGCGGACTCTACCTTGGGCATGCCCAGTGTGCTGTTGCCGTGGACGATCTGGCGTTGCAGGTTGCTGCTTTCCACCACGTCGAAGTCCACCAGCCCCAGGGTGCCGATACCGGCGGCGGCCAGGTACAGGCTGATCGGCGAGCCCAGGCCGCCGGTGCCGATGATCAGCACCTTGGCTTTCTTGAGGTTCAACTGGCCTTCGCGACCGACGCCGGGCAGGGTGATGTGGCGCACATAGCGTTGCACTTCTTCATTGCTCAGTGTGTCGACGTCGATGCCGCCGGAGGTAGCCAGCAGCACCTCGATGCGGGCTTTTTCGGGCAGTGGCTCGTCGGCGTCGATCAACGCTTCCTCGGCGGTAAACAGAAAGTGTTCCTTGAGCTGGTTGTTCTTCTCGTGGAACAGGTGCGGGCGTAACTGCGGGTGGCTGCTGCAGAGGTTTTCAATGACTTCGCGCAATGTCGATCCGGAACCCTCGAGGGTCGATTCCGGCAGCTTGGCCACGCGAACCAGAATGTCGGGGAAAGAGACAGCGTTCATGGACAACTCCGTGTGCAGGTCGTTGAAAGGTTGAAGGGCGAAATGCTTGCCATCCCAGGCAAACAGCTTGGAACCCAGGGCCTGGCCCTGGCGAACGTCTACCACCAGGTAGCTGACGGGGTAGATCGGCTCGCCCATGAACAGCGCCTTGTCCTGGTCTTCGTCGCTGAAGTAGGCACCGACATCCGGGTGGGAGTGGTAGATCATCACCACCGGGTTGTCGCTGCGAAACGCCTTGTTCAGCAGCAGGGTGTCGGCCACCGAGAACGTGTAGCCGTTGGCCGCGCTGCGCGGGTACATCTCGGGGTTCTTGCGGTGCAGTTCGTTCTGGATATTGCTGCCCAGGTACACGCTGCCGTCGGCGAAGACAAAGCCACAACACTCCTCGGGGTAGCTGCGGCTGGCGTGGGCGTAGATCTGTTCCAGGGCTTTTGGGCGGAGGACGTCCATGTTTCTCTCGCGTTGCTGTGAAAGGGTCAATTTTTCTTGGCCAGGAGTTTTTCAACCGGCAACTTGGTGATCGCAAAGCCGGCCAGCAGGACGGCCGAGTACAGCATCAGGTCGCGGGAAATCGAAACGCCTTCGTACCAGGCGCCGATGATGACCGCGAACACCGGGAAGATGATGAACACGAATGACAGGATGATCGGGCTCAGGCGCTTGAGCAGCATGAAGTACACGATGAACCCGCCCACCGAGGCCACCAGCCCGAGGTAGAACAAGGCACCCCACGAACGCAGGGTGATGGCGTCGAAGGTCGGTGTTTCAAACCATAGCCCGGCGACGAACAGCATCAGCCCGGCGATGCCGATGGGCAGGGTGTTGTAGGTGATCACACTGATGGCGCTGCCTTTCTGCTTGGTAATGACGTAGCACAAGGCATGCATGATCGCGGCGGTCAGGATCGCCAGTACGCCAAGGAACTCGGCGTGGTCCAGGTGCAGGCCCTGGCTCTTGATGATCATGTAGAGGCTGCCGAAACCGATGCCGATGCCGACCACCTGGGAAAAATAGATGCGCTCGCGCAGGAACAGCGCGGAAAAAATCAGGATGAACACCGGCATGCAGCTGAACAGCAGCGCGGTCAGGCCGGACGATACGTGCATCTCGCCATAGTTGAGCAGGTAGTAGGGCACGCTGAAGTAGGACAGGGTCACGAACACGAAGAACCAGCGGCTCTCGCGGGGAAACAGGATGGGCTCGCGGCGCACCATGGCAAAGCACAGGAACAGCGGGAAGGCGATGAGGAAGCGCAGGCCGGCGGACGTCAGTGGCGGCACGCTCTCCACGGCAATCTTGATCCCCAGCCACGTGGTGCCCCAACTCAGGCATACGATCAGGAACATCACGCTGGTGATCAGCCCGGCCAGCCACTGTTTTTGGGTTTTTGTCTTGGCGGTGTTTTCGAGAACGGCGGACATTGGCATCGTTTATTGCTTCCCTGAGCCGGAATTGAACTCTATATTGAGCTTGTAATGAGTTGTAAAATTCGGCGATTGAACCCGTAAAAGCACACTATTAGGGCGAAAGATGGCTGTCAAAACAAATATTGACATGGTGTCAATTATGCGTGAGGGGTTGTCCAACGGGCAGGGCGTGAAGTACAAGCGCCTGTCCGATGTCATGGAACGGGGCATCCTCGAAGGCTTGATTGAACCGGGAAGAAAACTGCCGCCCCATCGGGTGCTTTCCGACAACCTGGGTGTGACGATCGGCACCATCAGCCGTGCCTACGGCGAACTGGAACGCCTGGGGTTGGTTGTGGCACGGGTCGGTGACGGCACTTTCGTGCGCAAGCGTGGGATGGAGCGCCAGCGCGATGAGGGTTTTCGCAACTTCAGCGAGGAGCCGCGCCAGTACTTCGACATGAGCCGAAACATGCACATCCCGGGGCAGGAGACCGTGTTCCTCGCCCAGAGCTTCCAAACCCTGTCGACCAATGCCAAGTTCCTCCAGGACATCAGTGCCTACACCCCGGACGCCGGCTTGCCACGCTACCGTGAAGCGGGCGCACAATGGCTGGTGCAGCGTGACTTTCATCCGATTCCCGAGCAGGTCATCTGCGTCAACGGCGGCCAGCACGGCTTGCTGTGCTCGATGATGGCGCTGTTGCGGGCGGGCGATACGGTGGTCACCGAACAACTGACTTACCCTGGCCTCATTACGGCCGCGCGCATGCTGGGGATTCGCTTGATCGGCCTGGAGATGGACGAGGAAGGCGTGCTGCCGAGCGCACTGGACGAAGTCTGTCGTAACCACCGGATTTCAGCCTTGTATTGCACGCCGACAATCCAGAACCCGACCACCGCCGTGCTTTCAGTGGCGCGTCGCGAAGCGTTGGTCAAAGTCTGTCGCGAACACAACCTGCTGATTCTTGAAGACGAAGCCCACGGTGTGCTGGTGGAAGACCGGCCGCCGCCCCTCAGCCATTTCGCACCTGAACGTACGATTTTGATCAGCAGTCTGAGCAAGGCGGTGTCTGCCGGGTTGCGCGTGGGCTATGTGCATGCGCCGCCCGCGCTCGTCAGTCGCATTTCGGCAGCGCTGCGTTCGACCTGCTGGATGGCCACGCCTGTCACCCTTGAACTGGCCACCCAGTGGATCGAAAACGGTACGGCGGAATACCTGCTGCGCCAGCAGATCAACGAGATCAGCCGGCGCAAGGCCCTGGTGCGCGACCTGCTGGCGGGCCTGGAATACCGCACCCATCTCAACAGCCCGCATTTCTGGATTGAAGTGCCGGAGCCCTGGCGCGCATCGGAAATCGAGGCGGAGCTCAAGCAAAACAACTACCTGATTGCCACCGCCGAAGCCTTTGCCGTGGGGCAGACGGCGGTGCCGCAGTTCATTCGGGCGAGTATCTGCAATACGTCGGGGGATGATCAGTTGTTGCGGGCGGGCTTCGATGCGTTGGCGACGGCGTTGGGGCAGGGCGGGGGCAGGTTCCACTTGTAGGCAGGTTTACCGCGTTGGCGTTCTTCGCGAGCCAGCCCGCGCCCACACTTGATAGGCAAGCCCCTGTGGGAGCGGGCTGGCCCGCGAAGGGGCCAGTTCAAGCAACAGGCACTACTTGAACCTGCGCTCCACGCCTTTCTCCACCAGGATCTTCGCCGAAATCTCCTCCACCGAAAAATGCGTGGAATTGATGTGCGCAATATTTTCGCGACGGAACAGATTTTCCACTTCACGCACTTCGAATTCGCACTGGGCATAGCTCGAATAGCGGCTATTGGGCTTGCGCTCATTGCGGATCGCCGTCAGCCGGTCCGGGTCGATGGTCAGGCCGAACAGCTTGTGCGAGTGCGCGCGCAGGGCGGCCGGGAGCGTCAAGTGCTCCATGTCGTCCTCGGTCAGCGGGTAGTTGGCCGCGCGGATACCGAATTGCATGGCCATGTACAGGCAGGTGGGCGTTTTGCCGCAGCGTGACACGCCCACCAGGATCAGGTCGGCCTTGTCATAGTAGTGGGTGCGGGCGCCATCGTCGTTGTCGAGGGCGAAGTTCACCGCCTCGATACGCTCCATATAGTTGGAGTTATGGCCAATGGAATGGGACTTTCCGACCGAATAGGAGGAGTGTTCACTCAACTCCTGCTCCAGGGGTGCCAGGAACGTCGAGAAAATGTCGATCATGAAACCATTCGACGTCGCGAGAATCTCACGAATGTCTTGATTGACGATGGTGTCGAAAATGATCGGCCGACAACCGTCTTTTTCAGCCGCCAGATTGATTTGTTGTACCATGGCCCGCGCTTTATCCACGCTGTCGATATAAGGCCGCGTGAATTTGGCGAAGGTAATGTTTTCGAACTGCGCGAGCAGGCTTTGACCCAGTGTTTCGGCTGTGATGCCGGTGCCGTCGGAGATAAAGAAAGCAGATCGTTTCATTTGAGCCCTGGGCCTTAAGCTGATGGCGAATCTTGGATATGATAGGCGCGATTTTGCCGTCCCGCAGTGGGCCGCATTCTCACTTATTTTCCAGGTCCAGGCCACAAGCGCTGGTGAACGCTCCTACTGAGCAGCCGGCGTCCTGAGCTTTTCCAACACAGAAAGTGGAGAGATCACCTTGGTAGAGTACGTAGTTTCCCTCGATAAGCTCGGCGTCCATGATGTAGAGCACGTGGGGGGCAAGAACGCATCCCTCGGCGAGATGATCAGTAATCTTGCAGGCGCTGGTGTGTCGGTGCCCGGTGGTTTCGCCACCACGGCCCAGGCTTACCGCGATTTCCTCGAACTGAGCGGCCTCAACGCTCAGATCCACGCCGCGCTGGACGCCCTGGACGTCGATGACGTCAACGCCTTGGCCAAGACCGGTGCCCAGATCCGTCAATGGATCATGGAAGCCGAGTTCCCCGAGAAGCTCAACGAAGAAATCCGTACCGCCTTCGCCACCCTGTCGGCCGGCAATCCAGACATGGCCGTCGCCGTGCGCTCCTCGGCCACCGCCGAAGACTTGCCGGATGCCTCCTTTGCCGGCCAGCAAGAAACCTTCCTGAACATCCGCGGCGTGGAAAACGTGATCCGCGCGGCCAAGGAAGTCTTCGCCTCGCTGTTTAACGACCGTGCGATTTCCTACCGCGTGCACCAGGGCTTCGACCACAAGCTGGTGGCCTTGTCTGCCGGTGTGCAGCGTATGGTGCGTTCGGAAACCGGCACCGCCGGCGTGATGTTCACCCTCGATACCGAATCGGGCTTCCGTGACGTGGTGTTTATCACCGGCGCCTACGGCCTGGGCGAGACCGTCGTACAAGGTGCGGTCAACCCCGACGAATTCTATGTACACAAGGGCACCCTCGAAGCGGGTCGCCCGGCCATCCTGCGCCGTAACCTGGGCAGCAAGGCCATCAAGATGATCTACGGCGACGAGGCCAAGGCCGGTCGCTCGGTTAAAACCGTTGACGTCGACAAGGCCGAGCGCGCGCGTTTCTGCCTGACCGACGCCGAAGTCAGCGAGCTGGCCAAGCAAGCGATGATCATCGAAAAGCACTACAAGTGCCCGATGGACATCGAATGGGCCAAGGACGGTGACGACGGCAAGCTGTACATCGTGCAGGCCCGTCCGGAAACCGTGAAGAGCCGGACTTCGGCCAATGTCATGGAGCGCTACCTGCTCAAGGAAACCGGCACTGTGCTGGTTGAAGGCCGTGCCATCGGCCAGCGCATCGGCGCGGGCAAGGTGCGGATCATCAAGGACGTGTCCGAAATGGACAAAGTCCAGCCCGGCGACGTACTAGTCTCCGACATGACCGACCCGGATTGGGAACCGGTGATGAAGCGCGCCAGCGCCATCGTCACCAACCGTGGCGGGCGGACCTGCCACGCGGCGATCATCGCCCGTGAACTGGGGATTCCTGCGGTGGTGGGCTGCGGCAACGCTACCCAACTGCTCAAGGACGGCCAGGGCGTCACCGTGTCCTGTGCCGAAGGCGACACCGGCTTTATCTTCGAAGGTGAACTGGGCTTCGACATCAAGCAGAACTCCATCGATGCCATGCCGGACCTGCCGTTCAAGATCATGATGAACGTCGGCAACCCGGACCGCGCCTTCGACTTTGCCCAGTTGCCGAACGCCGGCGTGGGCTTGGCCCGCCTGGAGTTCATCATCAACCGCATGATCGGCGTGCACCCCAAGGCCCTGTTGAACTACGACGGCCTGCCGCTGGACATCAAGGAAAGCGTCGACAAGCGCATCGCCGGCTACAACGACCCGGTGGGCTTCTACGTCGAGAAGCTGGTAGAAGGCATCAGCACCCTGGCGGCGGCGTTCTACCCGAAAAAGGTCATCGTGCGCCTGTCGGACTTCAAGTCCAACGAATACGCCAACCTGATCGGCGGCAAGCTCTACGAGCCGGAAGAAGAAAACCCGATGCTGGGCTTCCGTGGTGCCTCGCGTTACATCAGCGAAGCATTTCGCGACTGCTTCGAACTCGAGTGCCGCGCCCTCAAGCGCGTGCGCAACGAGATGGGCCTGACCAACGTCGAGATCATGGTGCCGTTCGTGCGCACCCTGGGCGAGGCAAGCCAAGTGGTCGACCTGCTGGCTGAAAACGGCCTGTCCCGTGGCGAAAACGGCCTGCGCGTGATCATGATGTGTGAGTTGCCGTCCAACGCCATCCTGGCCGAGGAATTCCTGGAGTTCTTCGACGGCTTCTCCATCGGCTCCAACGATCTGACCCAGCTGACCCTGGGCCTGGACCGCGACTCCGGGATCATCGCCCACCTGTTCGATGAGCGAAATCCTGCGGTCAAGAAGCTGCTGGCCAATGCCATCCAGGCCTGTAACAAGGCCGGCAAGTACATCGGTATCTGTGGCCAAGGCCCTTCCGACCACCCTGACCTGGCCAAATGGCTGATGGAACAGGGCATCGAAAGCGTCTCGCTGAACCCCGACTCCGTGCTGGAAACCTGGTTCTTCCTGGCGGAAGGCCAAGCGCCCGCCTAAGGTCGTGACGTCAAAAGTGCCGGTCACCTGTCGAGGGTGACCGGCATTCTTATCTGTGCAGGGCGGGACTCCTTCCGGACGCCGCCCTTTTTTGTGCAAGAGCATTATGCAAAGCAGCAGCAACCTGTTTCCCGTCGCCCTGATCAGCGCTGAACGTCGTGGCGACCTGAGTGAAGACGTCTACCGCCTCAAACCCGGTAACAGCCCCGACGGCACCGTCGAGCTGGCGGTTACCCGTCTGGGCCTGGCCGATGTCCCGGAAAACCGGGGCATACCGGTTATTTTGTTGCATGGCAGTTTTTCCAACCGGCGCTTCTGGTATTCGCCCAAGGGGATTGGCCTGGGCGCCTACCTGGCGCGCCAGGGGTTTGATGTGTGGATCCCGGAAATGCGCGGGCATGGCTTGTCCAAGCGCAATCATGACTACGCCCGCAATCGGGTCGCTGACTATGCGCGCTATGACTTGCCGGCCATCGGCGCGTTTGTGCGTGAGCAAAGCCGGCAGATCCCCCATTGGATCGGCCATTCCCTGGGCGGCACGACCCTGGCGGCAGCCCTGGGTGGCCAGCACCTGGGCGCACCGGCAGTGGCTTCGGTGGCCTTGTTTGGGTGCCAGGTCAGCCGCACTCACTGGCCGTTGAAACTGCCACCGGTGGAGTGGACCGGCCGCCTGCTCTTGAAGCGTTTCGGTGAATTGTCCGGCCCGCGGCTCAAGCGGGGGCCGGAAGACGAGCCCGCGGGTGTGTTGATCGAGGCCATGCGTTGGAATGGCCTGCTAGGGCGCTTTGGCGAAGGTAAAAACGACTGGTGGAAAGGCCTGGCAGGCGTCGATGTGCCGTTGTTGGCGGTCAGTGCTGCCGGCGACCGCCAGGACCCCGACTGGGCGTGTCGCAAGCTGTTCGAGCAAGTCGGTTCCGAGCACCGTCAGTATGTGTGCCTGGGCCTCCAGCAAGGGTTTACCGAGGATTTCGGGCACGTGGAAATGCTTGTCAGCAAATCCGCGCAGGCCGAAGTGTGGCCACTGGTGGAACAATGGTTGAAAGATCCGCTCACCCCTGTGGTTGGCGCGCAGGCCGAGGTGCTGGCCACGGGTTGAGGCAGCGCTCTGCCAAGGGCGTTTCACTCGTGTGTGGTTGCGGCTAAGATATGACGCGTTAAACGCTTCTGGTCATATTCAGTCGCGCAGTGGCTATTGCGTTGCGGCGAAGCGGATGGGATGTTTCGCACCTGCTTGGGCTGGCGCTTCTTTCGAAAGACACTTCTTTGACAGAAAGGAATTTTTCAATGAACCATTACGTGACCCCCGACCTGTGCGACGCCTATCCGGACCTGGTGCAGGTGCTTGAGCCGATGTTCAGCAACTTCGGTGGCCGAGATTCCTTCGGTGGCGAGATTGTCACCATCAAATGCTTCGAAGATAACTCCCTGGTCAAGGAGCAAGCCGACCAGCCTGGCGCCGGCAAGGTGCTGGTGGTCGACGGTGGCGGCTCCCTGCGCCGCGCGCTGCTGGGCGACATGATCGCCGAGAAAGCCGCGAAAAACGGCTGGGAAGGCCTGGTGATCTACGGTTGCATCCGCGATGTGGACGTCATTGCCCAGACCGACCTCGGCGTGCAGGCGCTGGCCAGCCATCCGATGAAGACCGACAAGCGCGGCATCGGCGACCTGAACGTGGTGGTCACCTTTGCCGGTGTGACGTTCCGCCCGGGTGAGTACATCTACGCCGACAACAATGGCGTGATCGTGTCGCCCAGCCCGCTGAAAATGCCTGAATAAACCGCAATAATCGATGGGGTAAGGATGTTCGAGGAAGAAAACGCGCAATGGGGGCTGGTGCATGCCCTGGTGCTGGACGGTAAAGGCGGTGCGCGTTCGATTGCCCGGACAGAGCTCGACGACTTGCAGCTGCAGCCCCAGGAAAGCCTGTGGCTGCATTGGGATCGCAGTCACCCGCAAACCCAGACCTGGCTGCGCAAATCCAGCGGCTTGAGCGAATTCGCGTGTGACCTGCTGCTGGAGGAGAACACCCGGCCGCGCCTGTTGCCGCTGCCGGACTCGGAATTGTTGCTGTTCCTGCGTGGCGTCAACCTCAACCCTGGGGCTGAGCCCGAAGACATGGTTTCGGTGCGTATCTTCGCCGCGGCCAGCCGGGTGATTTCCCTGCGTTTGCGCCCGTTGCGCGCGACCGACGAGTTGCTCGTGCAACTGGCGGATGGCAAGGGGCCAAAGACCGCGTCTGAACTCATCCTTTATATGGCGCAGTACCTGACCAATAAAGTGCAGGATCTGGTCAGCGACCTGTCTGAAATCGTCGATATAGAGGAAGAAAAACTGGATACCGACGAACGGTATACTCCCGAACATGGCAGTGTCTTGCAGATCCGTCGACGAGCGGCAGGGCTGAAGCGTTTCCTCGCCCCGCAGCGGGATATTTTTGCCCAGCTCACGCGGATCAAATTGCCCTGGTTCTGTGACGACGATGCTGACTACTGGAACGAATTGAACAACAGCCTGACCCGCTATCTGGAAGAGCTCGAATTGACCCGAGAGCGCGTGGGGCTTGTGCTGGAGGCCGAAGACCGACGCCTGAGCGTACGCATGAACCGCACCATGTACCGCTTCGGGATCATCACCGGGATCTTCCTGCCCATGAGTTTTCTCACCGGGCTGCTGGGCATAAATGTGGGCGGGATTCCGTTCTCTTCCAGCCCCTACGGATTCCTGGTGGCGTGCTTGTTGATGGCCTCTGTTGCCCTTGGGCAGTGGTGGCTTTTTCGACGATTGCGCTGGGTTTGAGCTGAATATGACCTGAACGTAGGAAGGGTCCTATGTGACCCCAAGAATTTTACCCTCGTCTTTTAAAACACTTGCGAGAGGTCTTTATGCACGATCCGTTCGAACAGTCTTTGCGTGACATGCTCAATGCCTCGCCGTCCAACCGCGACGACGATGCCTGCCTGGGCCGCGTGTTGAAAACCGCCAACCGCCAGGTCGGGGCGGGTGACCTGTTCGGGCTGCTCGGTCGCTGGGTGCCGGCGTTGATGATGGCCCTGAACAACGGTTCGGCCCACGTATCGCCGGTTTCCCGTCGTAAACCTCTTGCTCGCACTGCTGATAAGGCTGATTGAATATGGAACTTGATCTCTGGACCCAGAGCCTGGTCACCGCGATGACCGCATTGTGGACCAAGGTGGCGAATTTCATTCCCAACCTGTTTGGCGCCCTGGTACTGGTGTTGCTGGGTTTTGTCGTGGCGAAACTGCTCGACACCCTGCTGTCCAAATTGCTCGCCAAACTGGGCCTTGACCGGCTGATGGCGGGCACCGGCCTGACCAAGCTGCTGGGGCGTGCCGGGCTGCAGGTACCGATCTCGACATTGATCGGCAAGATCGTTTATTGGTTTGTTTTGCTGATTTTTCTGGTTTCTGCGGCTCAATCCCTTGGACTCGAGCGAGTTTCAGCTACGCTCGACATGCTGGCGCTGTATTTGCCGAAGGTTTTCGGCGGCGCGCTGGTACTGCTGGTCGGTGTGTTGCTGGCGCAATTGGCCAATGGGCTGGTGCGCGGCGCCGCCGAAGGCGTGGGGCTGGACTATGCCGCCGGCCTGGGACGAATTGCCCAGGGACTGGTCATCATCATCAGTATTTCGGTCGCGATCAGCCAGTTGGAGGTCAAGACTGACCTGCTCAACCACGTTATTGTGATCGTTTTGATTACCGTTGGTCTGGCCGTTGCGCTGGCCATGGGGTTGGGAAGCCGGGAAATTGCCGGTCAGATTCTTGCGGGAATCTATGTGCGTGAGCTGTATCAAGTAGGGCAACAGGTGCGTGTAGGCGAGGTCGAAGGGCAAATCGAGGAGATCGGCACAGTCAAGACGACAGTGCTGACCGATGACGGCGACCTGGTGTCGCTGTCCAACCGGATTCTCCTGGAGCAGCAGGTCAGTAGCCGCTAAACCGGCAAACCCTGCTAATGTACGCCGCCGCTGGCCCAGCTGATCGGGCCGTGGCGGACATTGACCTGACTGTCGGCACGACTTGTTTTGAATAAAGCCCAAACGCTGTCCACGCGCTATGACCCCCGTGAGCTCTCTGATGAGGAGTTGGTCGCGCGCTCGCACACGGAGCTGTTTCACGTAACTCGCGCGTACGAAGAATTGATGCGCAGGTATCAACGCACTCTGTTCAACGTTTGTTCAAGGTATTTAGGGAACGATAGAGATGCGGATGATGTCTGTCAGGAAGTGATGCTCAAGGTCCTGTACGGCCTGAAGAACTTCGAGGGCAAATCGAAGTTCAAGACATGGCTGTACAGCATCACGTACAACGAGTGCATCACGCAGTATCGGAAGGAACGGCGAAAGCGTCGCTTGATGGACGCGTTGAGTCTTGACCCCCTTGAGGAGGCGTCTGAAGAAAAGGCGCCGGCACCCGAGGAGAAGGGCGGACTTGATCGCTGGTTGGTGTATGTGAACCCGATTGACCGGGAAATTCTGGTGCTACGATTTGTCGCAGAGCTGGAATTTCAGGAAATCGCTGACATCATGCACATGGGTTTGAGTGCTACAAAAATGCGTTACAAACGTGCTCTTGATAAATTACGTGAGAAATTTGCGGGCGAGACTGAAACTTAGTGCGTGGCAAATATCTCTTACGTGTAGGCAAGTTCTGTTAGACTTGTCGCCGAGTTGTCCCCCGGTTTGTGGGACTGCTTTACAATCACCAGATGGGGATTTAACGGATGAAACTGAAAAACACCTTGGGCTTGGCCATTGGTTCTCTTATTGCCGCTACTTCTTTCGGCGTTCTGGCACAAGGCCAAGGCGCAGTTGAAGGCGAGCTGTTCTACAAGAAGCAGTACAACGATAGCGTCAAGCACATCGAAGACGGCTTCAATCCTGGCGCTCGCATCGGTTACTTCCTGACCGACGATCTGTCCTTGAACCTGTCCTACGACAAGACCAACCACACCCGTTCGAACGACGGTACTGGTAACCAGAAGATCAAAGGCGATACCGGCAGCCTGGTTGCCCAGTATCACTTCGGTCAAGCTGGCGTAGACAGCCTGCGTCCATACGTAGAAGGCGGTTTCGGTCACCAGAGCCGTACCAACGTTCAGGCTGACGGCCACAGCGGTCGCGACCAGACCACTTTCGCTACCGTTGGTACTGGCGTGAAGTACTACTTCACCAACAACCTGTACGCTCGTGCCGGTGTTGAAGCTGACTACGGTCTGGACAACGGCAAGTGGGACTACTCCGCACTGGTCGGCCTGGGCGTGAACTTCGGCGGTAACGCTGGCGCAGCTGCTCCAGCTCCTACCCCAGCACCAGCTCCAGAGCCAACTCCAGAGCCAGAAGCTCCAGTTGCTCAGGTTGTTCGTGTTGAGCTGGACGTTAAGTTCGACTTCGACAAGTCGGTTGTTAAGCCTAACAGCTACGGCGACGTGAAAAACCTGGCCGACTTCATGGCTCAGTACCCAGCTACCAACGTAGAAGTTGCTGGTCACACTGACTCCGTAGGTCCAGACGCTTACAACCAGAAGCTGTCCCAGCGTCGTGCTGACGCTGTTAAGCAAGTCCTGGTTAAAGACGGCGTTGCTCCTAGCCGCATCACCGCAGTAGGTTACGGCGAATCCCGCCCAGTTGCTGACAACGCAACTGAAGCTGGTCGTGCTGTTAACCGTCGCGTAGAAGCGTCGGTAGAAGCTCAAGCTCAGTAATTACTGAGTGGTAGAAAAAAGCCCGGCTTAGGCCGGGCTTTTTTTCGCCTGCGATTTACCTCAGGCGCTGGCTGCCGCAGTGACATAAGCGGCTTGCTCAGCGGCGGCGACCTTGCCGATTACCAGAATGGCCGGGCTCTTCAGCGCAAATGCCTGCGCCGCTTCATGCATATGCGACAGTTGACTGCGGCACTCGCGTTGCTGGGGCAGCGATGCATTTTCGATCATCGCCACGGGCATATCCGCTGCCATCCCGCCTTCCAACAATTGCTGGCGGATCTCCTCAAGTTTTGCCACACCCATGTAAATAACCAGTGTCGTCCCCCCTTCGGCCAGCGCACGCCAGTTCAGGCTGCTGTCATCCTGGGTGTGTGCCGTCACCAGCGTCACGCCACGGCTGACGCCGCGCAATGTCAGCGGAATCGCACAGTTCGTCGCCCCCGCCAGCCCCGCTGTGATCCCATTGACCAGTTCCACTTCGACGCCGCGTTCGCGCAGCCACGTTGCCTCTTCACCACCCCGCCCGAAAATGCACGGGTCGCCGCCCTTGAGCCGCACCACGCATTTGCCCTGGCGTGAGTAGCGCAACATCAGGCGATGGATAAAGTCCTGCGGCGTCGACCGGCAACCGCCGCGTTTACCCACGGTAATCACTCGCGCGCCAACGCAGTGTTCCAGCACTGCCGGGTTGACCAGGTCATCGATCAGCACCACATCGGCTTCGCGCATGGCGCGCACGGCCTTGAGGGTCAACAGCTCCGGGTCGCCGGGACCTGCGCCTACCAGCCAGACTTTTGCATTCATAAAGGGTTCCTCGTCCAGGGATGACGTCAGCGGTGAAAGAGTGAGTACAACAGCACCAGGTTGATCAGCATCGATAGCAGTCCCAGGGTGCGCCAGACCTTCAAGGGTTCACGCTCCAGCAACGGCCGGGCGCGGATACTCAGTTCTTGGCGGTCCGCGTGTTCGAGCACGCGCAGCCATTCTTCGGCGGTTTCGTAACGGTCGGCTGGCTCAGCCGCCACGGCCCGCTCCAGGCTGAGGGGCAGCCAATCCGGCAGGTCGGGGCGGTAGCGGCTGGCGCTGACAGGCTGGGTAAACCGGGGCCGTTGAAAGGCTTCGATCTCACCGTAGGGATAGTGCCCGGTCAGCAGGTAATACAGGCTGACGCCAACGCTGTATAAATCCTGCTGGGGCGTGGGGCGGTCGCCGTTGAACGCCTCCGGTGCGATAAAGGTTGGCGTGCCCGGCAGTGCGTGGGCGTGGTCTTGCGACAGGCCCGGGCAGTACGCCAGGCCGAAGTCCAGAACGCGCAGTTCGCCGTCGTCACCCAGCAGCAGGTTTTCCGGCTTGATATCGCGGTGCAGGATCTGCCGCCGATGCAGCATGCCCACTGCACGCAGCAAACGTTCGGCTATCAACTGCCATTGCGCCAGGGGCAAGGGGCCTTGATGCTGAAACAGTTCGGCCAGGGTTTGGCCGGAATATTCCCGCATCACGTAGTACAAATGCTGGCGCCCGTTGCCGGAATGTACTTCAGGAAATGCCCGCCCGGCGACTCGCCGCAAGAACCACTCCTCCGACAGCAAGGCCTGGCCAGCATCGCGGTCATCGTCGCGGCTCAAGGGTAGGGTTTTTAGCAGCCAGCGCTGCTGCTGGGCATCTCGCACCCGGTACAGTAACGATTGCCGGCTTTGCGCCAATACGCTTTCCACCTGCCAGCCTTCAAAGTGTTGGCCGGCTTTCAGCGGGGGCGGCAGTGGCCATTGTTGCAACTGCACCAGGGCATCGCCCAGGGTTGCCGCGCCAAGGGTGTCAACGCGTACCAGCAGGGCGCTGGCATTGTCCTGGCTGCCAGCCAGGTGGGCGGCGTTCACCAGGGTGTTGACGGCCAGCTCCAGGTCCGTTTGTTCGCGTAGAATCGCCTGAATACTGTGATCGCCCAGGGTTGCCCAAACGCCATCACTGAGCAGCAGGAAACATTCGCCTTCGCGCAACTGGCCGTCGAGGAAGTCCAGCACCAAGTGTTGATCCAGGCCGAGCGCACGCTTGAGCACATGCTGCATGCCCGGCTGTTCCCATACGTGGTCCTCGCTGATGCGTTGCAGTTCGCCGTCCAGCCAGCGGTAAACCCGGCAATCGCCGACGTGCGCCAGGGTAAAGCGCTGGCCGCGAAACACCAGGGCGCTGAGGGTTGTCAGCAAGGGCTGGCCACCGCCGTTGGCTTGCAACCAGCGATTCTGGGCCAGCAACAGACGCTCCAGGGCCTGGGCCACGCCCCAGGTTTGCGGCGTGGCGTAGTAATCCAGGGCCAGCGCCTGCAAGGTCGAGCGCGCGGCCAAGCCACCGTCGGCGCACTGGCTCACGCCATCGGCGATGGCGCACAGGTGGCCTTTGCTCGCCGCCAGTTCGGCCACGGGCGTTACCACCCGCAGCGCGTCCTGGTTTTCCGCGCGTGGCCCGATGGCACTGGCGTGGGCGATGCTCAGTTTCAGGCTCATCAGACCCGCGCAGCCGTCACGGCAGCCGAGCCCCAGGTGGTTCTCCAGCGACGCTTCACGCCATGCAGGCCGAACCAGGCCAGCACGCCCAGGCTGGCGAACAGCCACAACGCCATCTGATAGCTGCCGGTGCTTTGTTTGATCGCGCCCATACCCGCTGCCAGGGCAAAGCCGCCAATGCCGCCGGCCATGCCGATCAGGCCGGTCATCACGCCGATTTCTCGACGGAAGCGCTGCGGCACCAGTTGGAACACTGCGCCATTACCCGCACCCAGGCCGAGCATCGTGCAAACGAACAGGGCCAGCGCCGCGTAGGAACTTGGTAGGTTGAAGCCCACTGCCGCAATGCAGATCGCCGCCACGCTGTACATGCCCAGCAGGGTGCGAATCCCACCAAAGCGGTCTGCCAGGGCGCCACCGAGTGGGCGCATCAGGCTGCCGCCGAACACGCAGGCGGCGGTGTAGTAGCCGGCAGTTACCGGGCTCAGGCCGTACTGGTCGTTGAAGTAACCGGGCAGCGCGCTTGCCAGGCCGATGAAGCCGCCGAAGGTCACGCTGTAGAAAAACATGAACCACCAGCTGTCACGGTCGCCCAGCGCCTTGAAGTAGTCGGCCATGGACTTGGCCTTGGGCCGTTCAGGGGCATTGCGCGCCAGCCAGGCAAACACGATCAGGGTCAGCACCAGCGGGATCAATGCAAAGCCGAAGACGTTGCTCCAGCCGAATGCGGCCGCCAGCACAGGTGCCAGCAATGCGGCGAACACAGTGCCCGAGTTGCCCGCGCCAGCGATGCCCATGGCCTTGCCCTGGTGCTCGGCCGGGTACCATTGGGAAGCCAGCGGCAGTGCAACCGCGAAGGAAGCGCCGGCCATGCCGAGGAACACGCCCAACAGCAGGGCTTGTTCGTAACTGTGGATCCCCAGTTTCCAGGCACCGAACAAGGCGCAGATCACAATCACCTGGCCGATCAGGCCGGCGGTCTTGGGCGACAGTTTGTCTGCCAGCATGCCCATCAGGAAGCGCAGCACCGCACCCGCGAGGATCGGTGTCGCCACCACCAGGCCGCGTTGTTGGGTGGTCAGGTGCAGGTCGGCGGCAATCTGCACCGCCAAGGGGCCCAGCAGGTACCAGACCATGAAGCTCAGGTCGAAATACAGGAACGCGGCAAACAGGGTCGGGGTGTGCCCGGATTTCCAGAAGCTTGATTTCATCACGCACCTCAACGGTTGGGAGTCTTGTAAGAAGGCCTGGTGATGGAACAGCCGGCTAAGGCCGCCCCACCGGCCCCGTCTCCGGGGCCAAAACGAAAAAACGCCGCCACCGGGTTCGCGAGGGCAAACCGGGTGTGCGACGTCTTTGTCGTGGAGGGGCAACCGCCGTTGGCTACCTGTGATGTTTACTTAGCAAGAGCTGCGCCAAGAGCAATCGCTGAGCCCGATCAGCCCAGCAACTCACTCATGGCGATAATCTGCTCCGCCACCTGGATCAGCTTCTGCTGACGGCTCATGGCCTGGCGGCGCATCAGGGTATAGGCCTCTTCCTCGTTGCAGTCTTTCATTTTCATCAACATGCCCTTGGCCAACTCGATGCGCTTGCGCTCGGCCAGTTGCTGGTCGCGCGCGTGGAGTTGGGCGCGCAAGGCCTGGTCGCTTTCAAAGCGGGCCATGGCCACGTCGAGGATCGGCTGCAGGCGCTGGGCCTGGATGCCTTCGACGATGTAGGCGCTGACGCCGGACTTGATCGCCTGGCGCATTACGTTCGGGTCGTGCTCGTCGGTAAACATCACAATGGGACGGGGTTGGTCGCGGCTGACCAAGACCACTTGCTCCATCACATCGCGGCCCGGTGACTCGGTATCGATCAGGATGACGTCCGGGCGCACCGTTTCGACGCGCGCGGGTAGGTCAATGGTCAGGCCGGACTCATCGATCACCTCAAAACCGGCCTCGATCAGCGCCGCCCTGAGGCGGCCGACCTTGCGCGGGGTGTCGTTGATCAACAGGATTCGCAGCATCGGGGGCCTCCTGTCAGCGCAAGGCGTGGCGGCTGGAAGGTTCTGCCATGGCATGCAGGCGGAAGCTGCGCGCATAGCCGGTGGGGTCGGCGCCGTCCCAGACCTTGCCGTCGATCAACTGACTGCTGCGCATGTCATGGCCGTTGTCGGCAATGCCCAGCGCCTTGGCCGCTTCACGGTAGAGCGCCAGTTGCTGCACCTGGCGGGCAATGCCCAGGTAGTCGGGATCCTCACGCAACAGGCCCCAGCGCCGGAACTGGGTCATGAACCACATGCCGTCGGAAAGGTAGGGCAGGTTCACCTCGCCACCGGCGAAAAAACGCAGGGCGTGGGGATCTTGCCACTGGTTGCCAAGGCCGTCGTCATAGGCGCCCAGCAGGCGTGGTTCGATGCAGTCGAGTGGAGCGTCAAGGTACTCGCGCCCACTGAGCAGTTGGGCGGTGGAGCGGCGGTTTTCGCTGCTTTCTTCGATAAACCGGCTGGCCTCCAGGATAGCCATCACCAGCACGCGCGCGGTGTTGGGGTAATGTTCGACAAACGCCTGGGTGCAGCCGAGCACCTTTTCCGGATGGTCCGGCCAGATCGCCTGGCTCGTCGCCAAGGTAAACCCTTGGTTCTGCTTCACCGCGCTGGCGCACCAGGGTTCGCCGACGCAAAAGCCATCGATACGCCCAGCTTGCAGGTGCGCAACCATTTGCGGCGGCGGGACCACCACGCTGTCCACATCGTGCAAGGGATGAATGCCTTGGCTCGCCAGCCAGTAATACAACCACATGGCGTGGGTGCCTGTGGGAAAGGTCTGGGCGAAGGTCAGTTTTGTTCGGCTTTGGTGCACGTGGCGATCCAGCGCCTCAGGAGTGATCACGCCTTGCTGTTGCAAACCGTGGGACAGGTTGATGCTCTGGCCGTTCTGGTTAAGCCCCATCAGTACGGCCATGTCGGTGGGCGCGACGCCGCCGATGCCCAGGTGCACTGCATAGATCAACCCGTACAGGCTGTGGGCGGCGTCCAGTTCGCCGCTGACCAGTTTGTCGCGCAGGTTGGCCCAGGATGATTGGCGCTTGAGATTGAGCGTCAGGCCGTAGGGTTGGGCGAAGCCCTGGGTGGCCGCCACCACCATCGAGGCGCAGTCGCTCAAGGCCATGAAACCCAGGTCGAGGCTGCTTTTTTCCGGGGCATCACTGCCATTGACCCAGGCCAGCGGGTCGTTCATCGGGCTGTCGCCTGCCGAATCGTTCATCAACACCTACCTTTTCATTCAAAAAAAAGCGTCGTTCCCGCAGATGGCGATGCAAGCCAGTGTGGGTAACGACGCCTTTGTCCGTAAGCTCGCTCCGCCGTTGGCGCGGGCTCTGATACAGACTTCATAGCAAGGCACATGCCACGGGGGTGAAGGTTGGGTCGGTCGTCAACTTTCCATCAAGATTCAAACCAGGCGGCCTTTCAGTATGGCGGCACTCTCTAGCCAGACCGCCCAGGAAACGCCACGGTGTATGCCGACTTCCCTGCAACGATGCCCCGCCTCCGGTTTTGCCGATGGTTATTGTTTGTTGCGCTCATTTGCGCGCTGCTGTCGCAGAGCGTGCTGGCCAGGGGCACGCTCTACCAGGCACACGACGACAGCCTGCATACCGTATTGACTGCCCTCTCGGAGTCGCTCGGGTTGCCTATCGTCGTCAGCCAGGCAGTGGCACGCAAACGCGTCAGTGCAGCGCTGGATTTCGATGCGCCGCAGCAGGCCCTGGAGATGCTTGCGCTGCAACAGGAGCTGATCTGGTATGGCGACGCGCAAGCGCTGTATGTCTATGACGCTGACGAGGCCACGCGCTCGGCCGTAACCTTGCGGCATATATCCGTCGACCGGCTGCGTAGCCTCATGCGCCGCGCGGGCCTCGATGAGTCACGTCATCCCTTGCGTGAAAATGGAGGGCGAACATTTTATGTGTCGGGCCCACCGAAATATGTCGACCAGGTGCTGCGCCTGGCCCAACTGATGGACCGGCAAAGAGCTGACCTGACGGTGGGCAAGCAGGCCTTTGCCGTCATCCAGGTGCTCAACACCGATGTCGCAGACCGGCACTACGGCACGCGCGACAATCCGGTCACCGTACCGGGCATGGCGTCGATGGTCGAAACCCTGCTGGCCAGCGAACACAAGGGGTTGCTCGCCGACAAGAGCCTTGGCGTGATCGCCTACGCGGACAGCAACAGCCTGCTGATCAAGGGCAAGCCGGCGCAGGTGAGTTTCATCCAGAACCTGGTTGCGGAGCTCGACATACCCAAGCGGCCCATCGAGGTCTCGCTGTGGGTGGTGGATGTGGAGCGCGCTGAACTCAAGAAGCTCGGCCTGGACTGGGACGAGGGCGCGAACGCTTCGCCGACGCGAGTCCTGGCGCCGCAGGACGATCGTGACCTGATGGCCAAGATCGGCACATTGGAGCGTCGTCGGCGAGCGAGGGTGGCGACATTGCCGGTGATTCTCACCCAAGAGAATGTGCCTGCGGTGTTCCAGGACAACCGCACGTTCTACCTGCCCTCTGCCGGAGACGATCGGGTTGATTGGAAACCTGTGCGTTATGGCACCCAGGTCAGCGTACTGCCGCGTTTTGCCGAGGCCAACCAGATCGAGATGCGCCTGGAGGTTGAAGAGGAGCGCCAGATGAGCGAGGCGGGGCGGCGTGAAGAAAACACGGCAGTGGGGCGAGTGAGCATCAACAGTGTGGTGCGTGTACCTCAGGGCAGGCGTCTATGGCTCGGCGCATTTGAGCGGGAGCCAGAACGGCGAGGGCCTGGTCGTCCAGCGCAAGTACGGCTGTTCGTGATCCAGGCCAGGGCCCTGGAGGACGAGCCGAAAGGGGGCGCCGCAGGGCCACCGCCCTTGACGGCTACGCAATACGAGCGCGTCCAGCGTGCGTTTGTGCGGCGGGGGCGTGATGTCTCACCGTGACTGACTGGGCGTTGAATGGCGCGAGGTGTATCAGGCGGCGGCCTGGAAACGGTGAATGGTGAAACGTCTTACGGGGCGGTCTCCAAAACCGCTGGATATATCGGCTTTTTCCTAGCGTGAGTCGTGTGTCAGGTTCGTATAGTCGTGGCAGGGGCACATGAGCCAGTAATGAATGTGAGGACTTCAATGTCAGCAGTCGGATATCGAGGTAGCAATGGCTGTCGTGGGTGAGGGAGGGGCGACGACTCCCCTGGTCTTTGCGTGCTGGGTCCTGCATGGCGATGGTCGCCTGGCAGGCGCGGGGGCGGACGTTCAGTTACCACCCAAGGAGTGGCAAGTGTTGCGGCTATTACTGGTATCTGGTGGCGTGTTGATGACCAAGGACCGGTTGTTGGAGCTGGCCTGGCCTCAAGGTGAGGTTGCCGAGGAATCTCTGACGCGCTGCATTTACTCACTGCGCAAGTACCTGGGTGCCGACAAGGGCTTTATCAAGACGATCTACGGTCGGGGCTACCGCTTTACATGCCCGGTGGTGACCGGGGGGCATGCACCCGACCGCGTGGAGCATGTGTGCACGTCCTGCGGCCAAGTCAGCCATGGGTGGGTCAAGCGTGGCTAGGTTCTTGAGCAAGGGCCTGGCGCTGAGCGTGATGATGGCCAGCAATCAGGCACTGGCGTTTTGCTGGGAGGAGGCTGCCAGCCAGCACAATATCGAGCCGGAGTTGCTGCAAGCGATCGCCGCCGTGGAGTCGGGTTTTCGTGCGCAAGCGATGAATCATGCCAACCGCAATGGCACCCGAGACATCGGCCTGATGCAGATCAACAGCATCCACCTGCCGCGCCTGCTCAAGCAGGGGATTACCGAGGAACGGCTGCTCACTGAGCCATGCCTGTCGGTAGAAGTGGGGGCTTCGATTCTCGCCGAGTTCATCCAGCGCTTTGGCTACAACTGGAAGGCAGTAGGTTCCTACAACGCGGGGACGGGGTCGGGGCCTGAGCGTGAAGCGTTGCGCATGCAGTATGCGGAGAAAATCTGGGCGTATTATGAGCAGTTGGTCGCGCATCGCTACTGATGATTGAGGTTCACGCCTCGCGCGGCACCTGTCACCCCGGCTATAATCGCCGCCACCTTTCGCCGCCATCCGAGTCTAGCCCGCCCATGTATACCCTGGCCCGCCAGCTGTTGTTCAAACTCTCCCCGGAAACCTCCCACGATCTGTCCCTGGACCTGATCGGTGCCGGTGGTCGCCTGGGGCTCAATGGCCTGGTATGCAAGGCACCGGCAAAAATGCCGGTATCGGTGATGGGGCTCGATTTCCCCAATCCGGTCGGGCTGGCGGCTGGCCTGGATAAAAACGGTGCGGCCATCGATGGTTTTGCACAGCTGGGCTTCGGTTTTGTCGAAATCGGCACCGTGACCCCGCGACCACAACCGGGTAACCCCAAGCCACGGATTTTCCGCCTGCCGGAAGCCGAGGCGATCATCAACCGCATGGGCTTCAACAACCTGGGGGTTGATCATCTGTTGTCGCGTGTTCAAGCGGCGAAGTACCAGGGCATCCTGGGCATCAATATCGGCAAGAACTTCGACACGCCGGTTGAGCGCGCGGTGGATGACTACCTGATCTGCCTGGACAAGGTCTACGCCCACGCCAGCTACGTCACGGTCAACGTCAGTTCGCCCAATACCCCGGGCCTGCGCAGCCTGCAGTTCGGCGACTCCCTCAAGCAGTTGCTCGAAGCCTTGCGCCAGCGCCAGGAAGACCTGGCGTTGCGCCATGGCAAGCGTGTGCCGTTGGCGATCAAGATTGCCCCGGACATGAGCGACGAAGAAACCGTGCTGGTTGCCCAGGCCCTGGTGGATTCGGGAATGGACGCGGTGATCGCGACCAACACCACCCTCAGCCGCGTCGGCGTCGAAGGCTTGTCCCATGGAGATGAGGCTGGCGGCCTGTCGGGTGCCCCGGTGCGTGACAAGAGCACGCATATAGTCAAGGTGCTGGCTGCCGAACTGGGCGGGCGCTTGCCGATCATCGCGGTCGGTGGCATTACCGAAGGCAAGCATGCGGCTGAGAAGATCGCTGCCGGCGCGAGCCTGGTGCAGTTGTACTCCGGCTTCATCTACAAGGGGCCGGCGTTGATTCGCCAGTCTGTGGATGCCATTGCGGCCAGCGGGCTTGCCCCGCGTTGGGCTGCGAAGCAGGCCCAATAAGGCCCAGGCAATTTTTCAGGTGAAAATGCGGCGCCTGGTGTCGGGGCTGCGTCGCCACCTGATGCCGGCAAGTCCCCTCGCCACCATAAAAAAGGGCTCCTTGAAGGAGCCCCCTGGGCCGAAGCCCGCCGCCCGGATGGGGCGTGCATGGTAAGTCGTTACAAATTCAAAGGTGGTGTCGGAATTAATTGCCCTTGATTAGCCGACGGCGTGAAGTTCGTTGAGTCTGTGGATGCCCGCAGTGCCAGTCATACCGTCCCAGTTGTCGCCGCGTCCTTCTCGCCAGCCATTGATCCAGGCTTGGCGTACCGACGGTAGAGTAAATGGGCAAAGCTCACGGGATTTGCCATGAACGCCATATTGATATCCGCGTAAAAATGCTCTTTCCAACGGATCACGCTTAAGTCTTCTCATAGGGTGTTTCCCTCACTTGTTGACTGTCTTGATATCCTTCGGCCTCGTCAGAGGCCGGGCAGAGTTTTTCTGCCGTTGGTGGGCTCGCTGCCGGCGTGGCGAGCCTATGTGTCGGCGTCGTTACGGCGCCAACCTGTGTTGAGTTCTAACCAATAGGTCACATGGATTCAATGATCGTTTTGTCATAAGCACGTAACGATAACGATGCTATAGCCATAAGCTGGGATGGCTTTTCGCCCCATTTATTCGGCAAAGCCAGCTATGATGCACCCTGCAAAGAGGATGGGTTTAATCCTTTAGTGAGAATGCCCGCCCGCTGCAGTCGGTTATTATTCGACGAAGGGTCGGAATATTTCTTTTTGTTACGTCAAATTATTCATCTGCCCCGTCAATAAAAGGCTCAAAGGCCCAGCAGGCGGGGTGGGACGGCACATTCGTGCCACGCGAGCACTCTTCAAGAAAAGTGCTTGATTGAAAACCGAGCCGGCGATGCGTCGCCCGTTCATTTATTGCTGAAAAGCTTGGATTGCCCCATGTCGGACCGTTTTGAACTCTTCCTCACTTGCCCCAAGGGCCTCGAAGGCCTGCTGATCGAGGAAGCCGTCGGGCTTGGCCTTGAGGAAGCCCGCGAGCACACCTCGGCCGTGCGCGGAATGGCCGACATGGAAACCGCCTACCGCCTGTGCCTCTGGTCGCGCTTGGCCAACCGCGTGCTGCTGGTGCTCAAGCGCTTCCCGATGAAGGACGCCGAAGACCTCTACCACGGCGTACTGGATATCGAGTGGGCCGACCACATGGTCCCGGATGGCACCCTGGCGGTGGAATTCAGTGGCCACGGCTCGGGCATCGACAACACCCACTTCGGTGCGCTGAAGGTCAAGGATGCGATCGTCGACAAGCTGCGCACCCCGACCGGCGAACGCCCGTCCATCGACAAGATCAACCCGGACCTGCGCATTCACCTGCGCCTGGACCGCGGCGAAGCCATCCTGTCCCTCGACCTGTCCGGCCACAGCCTGCACCAGCGCGGTTACCGCCTGCAGCAGGGTGCAGCGCCGTTGAAGGAAAACCTGGCGGCCGCGATCCTGATCCGCTCCGGCTGGCCGCGTATTGCCGCAGAAGGCGGCGCGCTGAGCGACCCGATGTGCGGTGTGGGGACCTTCCTGGTGGAAGGCGCGATGATCGCGGCCGACATGGCGCCGAACTTGAACCGCGAACTGTGGGGGTTCACCACCTGGCTTGGTCACGTCCCGGCGCTGTGGAAAAAACTGCATGCCGAGGCCACTGAACGTGCCGCAATTGGCATGAACAAGCCGCCGCTGTGGATCCGTGGCTACGAAGCCGATCCACGCCTCATCCAGCCAGCGCGCAACAACATCGAGCGCGCCGGCCTGAGTCACTGGATCAAGGTGTACCAGGGCGAAGTCGGCACCTTCGAGCCGCGTCCGGACCAGAACCAGAAAGGCCTGGTCATTTGCAACCCGCCGTACGGCGAGCGCCTGGGTGACGAAGCCAGCCTGTTGTACCTCTACCAGAACCTCGGCGAGCGCCTGCGCCAGGCCTGCATGGGCTGGGAGGCGGCAGTGTTCACCGGCGCACCGGACCTGGGCAAGCGCATGGGCATCCGCAGCCACAAGCAGTATTCGTTCTGGAACGGCGCCTTGCCGTGCAAGTTGCTGCTGATCAAGGTCAACCCTGACCAGTTCGTCACCGGCGAGCGTCGCACCCCGGAGCAGCGCCAGGCCGAGCGTGAGCAAGCTGCGTACGATCAAGCCCCGGCTGAACCGCAAGAGCGCCAGTACAACAAGAACGGCAACCCGATCAAACCCGCCCCGGCCCCCGTGGTCGAGCAGGCGCGCCTGAGCGAAGGCGGGCAGATGTTTGCCAACCGCCTGCAAAAAAACCTGAAGCTGCTAGGCAAGTGGGCCAAGCGCGAAGGCGTGGATTGCTACCGCGTGTACGATGCCGACATGCCGGAATACTCCATGGCGATCGACCTGTATCACGATTGGGTCCACGTGCAGGAATACGCGGCGCCCAAGTCCATCGACCCGGAAAAAGCCTCCGCACGCATGTTCGATGCGCTGGCGGCCATTCCCCAGGCGCTGAACATCGACAAGAGCCGCGTGGTGGTCAAGCGTCGCGAGCGCCAGAGCGGCACCAAGCAATACGAGCGCCAAAGTGCGCAGGGCAAGTTCACCGAAGTCAGCGAAGGCGGCGTGAAGCTGCTGGTCAATCTCACCGACTACCTGGACACCGGCCTGTTCCTCGACCATCGCCCGATGCGTCTGCGCATCCAGAAAGAGGCCGCCGGCAAGCGCTTCCTGAACCTGTATTGCTACACCGCTACCGCCAGTGTGCACGCGGCCAAGGGCGGCGCGCGCAGCACCACCAGTGTCGACCTGTCCAAGACCTACCTGGACTGGGCGCGCCGCAACTTCTCCCTCAACGGTTTCTCTGACAAGAACCGCCTGGAGCAGGGTGACGTGATGGCATGGCTGGAGGCCAGCCGTGATGAGTTCGACCTGATCTTCATCGACCCGCCGACCTTCTCCAACTCCAAGCGCATGGAAGGCATCTTCGACGTGCAGCGTGACCATGTGCAGTTGCTCGACCTGGCCATGGCGCGCCTGGCGCCGGGCGGCGTGTTGTACTTCTCGAACAACTTCCGCAAGTTCGCGCTGGAGGACAACCTCAGCGAACGCTATGCGGTCGAGGAAATCAGCGACAAGACCATCGACCCGGACTTTGCACGCAATGCGAAGATCCACCGGGCGTGGAAAATCACCGCACGCTGATCGCTGCCCCTAAAAGAGCCGCAAGCCTGATTTATTCCGGGCTTGCGGCTTTTTTACGCTGGTCAAATTCAGGACCGATGGCTATAACTAAGGCCTAGCCAAAGTGACACCCCCCGCACACTGGCGTTGTGAGTGTTGCCTATGCCGTTGCAAGCTGTCCGCCCGAAAATCCTAGGCTTTATCAGTGAGCAGGCGTCGGCTTGGCTGGTGGCATTGGTGGTGTTACTGGCAGGGTTTGCCTTGACGGCGATTGTCGCCTGGGCGGCGTCCGACCTTTATCAGCAACAGGTGCGCCAGCGCTTTCAGTTGCTGGTCAATGAGCGCTATACCCGCCTGCAGGAACGCTTCGACGACCAGGAGCAACGTCTGAACAGCCTGCGGCGTTTCTTCGTCAATTCCGACGACGTATCCCGTGAAGAGTTCGACGGTTTTGCCCAGCCCTTGTTGTTGCGCGCTCGCGCTTATTCCTGGGCGCCCAGGGTATATCGCGAGCAGCGCGGCCAGTTTGAACAAGCCGTGTCCCACCAGCGCGGCATGCCCTTTGTTATCCGAGAGTTGAATTCGGCCGGTGAGTTGGTGCCTGCGCCCGAGCGCGACGAGTACGTGCCGGTGTTGTACAGCCAGACCCAAAGCCTGCTGGGCGCACCGCTTGGCTTTGACCTGTTGGCCCAACCGCTGCGACGATCGGCCCTCGAACGTGCGCAAAACACCGGCAGGCTGGCGGTCTCCCAACCCATGCAATTGGTGGGGGTAGAACCGGCTTATGCGACCGGAGTTTTACTGGTCGCGCCGGTGAGCCACCTGTCCACTTCCGAACAATCCCAGAACGAACCCTACGGCTATGTGATGGCGGTGATCAGCATGCGCCAGCTGGTGGCCGACGGTTTGCCCAAGCCGAATCGGGACAACCTGGTGATGCAGATCGTCGATACCTCCGACCTGCAGCAACGCGTGCTCTTCGAGTCCAACAATGCCGTTGGCGAGAGTACCCTTGTCGGCGCGCGCCGCCTCACATTGGGCGACCATGTTTACGCCCTGAAACTGCGCCCAAGCCAAGTGTTCGACCAGGCCAACCACTCTTCGCTGTCTACGGTGCTGACCATGGGTGGCTTGCTCAGCCTGTTACTCAGCGCCTTGCTCTATGTACTGGTGAGCCAGCGCCAGCGTGCGTTGAAACTGGTGGAGCAGCGCACTGCCCAATTGCGTTTGCGTGAGCAGGAATTGCGCGGTGCCCATGGCCAATTGCGCAGCGTGCTGAATGCCGCCACCCAGGTGGCGATCATTGCCACCGACCTGCGCGGTGTCATCAACACGTTCAACGCCGGTGCCGAGCAGATGCTGGGCTTCAAGGCCGAAGACGTGGTGGGCACGCACACCCTGGAAAGCCTGCATCTGGCGACTGAACTGGAAGCGCGCTCCGCCAGCCTGACGGTGGCCCTGGGCAAGCGCATACCCGCGAGCCAGGCGATGCTGGTGGAAAGCCCGGACAACCTGCACGAAGCCCGTGAATGGACCTTGGTCCGCCAAGACGGCAGCCCATTGACCGTGAACATGCTGGCCACGGTCTTGCTGGATGACCATGGTTTGTGGATCGGGCACCTGGCGATTTACCTGGACATTACCGAACAAAAGCGTGCCTACGAAGCCTTGGCGGCTCGGGACCGCCTGCTCAAGAAACTCAGCGCCCACGTCCCCGGCGGAATCTTCCAGTTCACCCTCGAACCCCACGACAACTGGAAGTTTATCTACGCCAGTGATGGCATGCGCGACATCTATGAAATCGAGCCCGGCGTGTTGCAGCAGGATGCGAAGAAGGTCTTCGAGCGCATCCATCCCCTGGATGCGGAACGGGTGCGCGCCTCGATCCGCTTGTCGGCGTTGCAGTTGAGCCATTGGCGCGAGGAGTACCGGGTGCTGTTGCCACAGCGTGGCCTGCGCTGGATTCGTGGCGAGGCCACGCCGGAAGAGCTACCCGCAGGCGGTACGCTATGGCATGGCTACGTGTCGGATATTTCCGATCTCAAGCGGGTGGAAGAAGAGCTGCGTGCGCTGTCGATTACCGACTCCCTGACCGGCATCCACAACCGTCGCTATTTCCAGGATCGCCTCAAGGCCGAGATGGTCAGGCTCAACCGCACCTCGGGGGCGTTGTCGTTGATCATGCTCGATATCGATCACTTCAAGCGTATCAACGACCAGCATGGGCATGCCGTCGGCGATGGGGTGTTGCAGGAGCTGTGCAAACGCATCGGCCAGCGCCTGCGTCGCACCGATGTGTTCTGCCGCCTGGGTGGCGAGGAATTCATGGTGCTGTGCCCCCACACCGATGGCGATCAGGCCTATAGCCTGGCGATAGAGTTGTGGGAGTCGCTGCGCTGTGCGCCCATGGAGCCGGTAGGGACCGTCACCGCCAGCTTTGGCGTGGCCAGCTGGCGAGTGGATGAGGGCATCGACGGGCTGCTGCTGCGCGCCGACTCAGCCGTGTACGTGGCCAAGCAAGCGGGCAGGGACAGGGTGGAGGCCGAGCGCTTGCGCGCTTGAGACCGCCGCAGGCCCGCTCCCACATGGGCCTGCGTGATGTCTTAAAGGACGGGAGCGGCCGCCATCACCTTCGGCTGGCGATACAAATCCAGCAGCACCTGGTCCAGCACCGACGAAGCGCCCCATGGCTTCGGATCGTTGAGGATCGCCACCACGGCCCAGGTATTGCCGTTGTTGTCGCGGCTGAAACCGGCGATGGCGCGCACAGTGTTCAAGGTGCCGGTCTTGACGTGCGCTTCGCCGCGCATGGCGGTGGTCTTCAGGCGTTTGCGCATGGTGCCGTCAGTGCCGGCAATCGGCATCGAGCTGATGTACTCCGCGGCGTAAGGGCTTTTCCAGGCGGCTTGCAGCATGGCGGCCATCTCGCGGGCGCTGACCCGTTCGGCACGGGACAGGCCGGAGCCGTTTTCCATCACCAGGTGCGGCGCGGTGATGCCTTTCTTCGCCAGCCACTGGCGCACCACCCGTTGCGCGGCCTTGGCATCGTCGCCGTCGGCATCGTTGCGGAACTGCGCGCCCAGGCTCAGGAACAGCTGCTGGGCCATGGTGTTGTTACTGTATTTGTTGATGTCGCGGATGATTTCTGCGAGGTCCGGCGAGAAGGCCCGGGCCAGCACCTTGGCGTCCTTGGGCACCGGCGCCTGGATGTCGCGGCCCTGGATGGTACCGCCCAGTTCCTTCCAGATCGCCCGTACGGCACCAGCGGTGTAGGTGGCGTGGTCCAGCAATGACAGATAGGTCTGCGAACTGCAGCCATCGGCCAACTGGCCGCTGACAGTGACTGTCACGCTGCCATCGGCGGCGGTGACCGGGTTGTAGCGCACATCGCCAGTGCACTGCTTGGCGTTGGAAACCTTGACCTGGTTGTCGATGCGGATGCTCGCAATCGGCGGCTCGACCGACACCAGCACCCGGCCGGAATCATTGCGCGTCACAAAACGCAGGGCCTTGAGGTTGACCAGCAGCGCGTCCGGCTTGACCAGGAACGGTTTGTTCTCGTCGTTGCCATCGTCATTGAATTCCGGCAACAGCGGCTGGTTGAAGAAGCTGCGGTCCAGCACCAGGTCCCCGGTGACTTGCTGCACACCGTTGGCCCGCAGGTCGCGCATCAGCAGCCAGAGTTTTTCCATGTTCAGCTTGGGGTCGCCGCCGCCCTTGAGGTACAGGTTGCCGTGCAACACACCACCGCTGAGGGTGCCGTCGGTGTAGAACTCGGTTTTCCACTGGTGGTTAGGGCCGAGCATTTCAAGGGCCGCATAGGTGGTGACCAGCTTCATGGTAGAAGCCGGGTTCACCGACACGTCGGCATTGAATACGGTAGGCGTGCCGGGGCCGTTCAGGGGGATCATCACCAGGGACAGCGCAGTGTTTTGTAGCTTGGCTTTGGCGAGTGCCTGCTGAACATTGGGCGGCAGGGTGTTGTTGACGGGGGCAGCGGAGGTGGAAAAGGCCAGTGGAAGAAGAAAACCGGCGAGCAACACGGAACGCAAAGATTTGATCATAAGAAGTAGAACCCTACTGCTGAGGAGGGTGAAAAAGGCGAGGGGTATAGAAGAAAATCCCTCAATAGTCATGAAAGTGTCGGCATTATGCCCCAAGGTGGATCCCGTTGTAGCTGAACGATAGCTGGTAATCAGCGTTTTTTTACCTGCAAAGTGCCGCCTGTCCCAGAGAGTCGGGCAATCGCCGCCTTAAACTGCTAAAGTGCCGCCCGTTATTACTTATGAGGATTGTTCCAATGGCGACTAACCGTTCCCAGCGTCTGCGCAAAAAACTGTGCGTTGATGAATTTCAAGAGCTGGGTTTCGAACTGAACCTGGATTTCGTAGAAGGTTTGGACGACAAGGCTATTGACGCTTTCCTCGACGCCTTCCTGAAAGAAGCGATGGAGGCCAACGGTCTCGGCTATGTTGGCGGCGATGACTACGGTCTGGTTTGCCTGCAGAAGCGTGGTTCGGTCAGCGAAGAGCAGCGTGCTGCCGTTGAAGGCTGGCTCAAAGGCCGCAGCGAGCTGAAAAGCGCTGAAGTCAGCCCGTTGCTGGACGTGTGGTATCCGGATAAGCCGATCAACGCGGCCAAGTGATACTGAAGAAAACGGCGACCTGAAGGTCGCCGTTTTTTTATGCCTTGCGCCAGTTCAGAATCAGCAGCGTCAGCACCCCCGCCACAATCCCCCAGAACGCCGACCCGATCGAAAACAACGTCAAGCCAGACGCGGTGACCATGAAGGTGATCAGCGCCGCTTCGCGTTCCTTCGGCTCATTCATGGCGATGCTCAGGCCATTGATGATCGAGCCAAACAACGCCAGCGCTGCAATCGACAGCACCAACTCCTTGGGCAAGGCCGCAAACAAGGCCGCCAAGGTCGCGCCAAACACGCCGGCAATCCCGTAGAACACCCCGCACCATACCGCGGCGGTATAACGCTTGTTACGGTCCTCGTGGGCATGGGGCCCGGTGCAGATCGCCGCGCTGATGGCGGCCAGGTTGATGCCGTGGGAGCCGAATGGCGACAGCACCAGCGAAGCCAGGCCGGTGGCGGTGATCAGGGGCGAGGCGGGCACGTTGTAGCCGTCCGCCCTGAGTACCGCGACGCCGGGCATGTTCTGCGAGGTCATCGCGACCACGAACAGTGGGATGCCGATGCTGATGGTCGCCGCCAACGAGAAGTGCGGCGTGGTCCACACGGGCGTCGCCACTTCCAGGTGGAAACCGCTGAAGTCCAGCAGCCCCATGAGCCCTGACAGCAGGGTGCCGATGACGAGTGCGGCGAGTACCGCATAACGCGGCGACAGGCGCTTGATCACCAGGTAGGTGAAGAACATCCCCAATACCAGGCCGGTGCGATGCTGTGCGGCGACGAAGATCTCGCTGCCGATCTTGAACAGAATCCCCGCCAGCAACGCGGCTGCCAGGGATGCCGGGATGCGCTTGACCAGTTTTTCAAAGCTGCCGGTCAACCCGCAAATCGTCACCAGCACGGCGCAGGTGATGTAGGCGCCGATGGCCTCGCCATAACTCACCCCCCCCAGGCTAGTGATCAGCAGCGCGGCGCCCGGCGTCGACCAGGCAATGGTGATGGGCGTGCGGTAGCGCAGGGACAAGCCGATGCTGCACACCGCCATGCCGATGGAAATCGCCCAGATCCATGAAGAAATCTGCGCCGTGGTCAAGCCGGCGGCCTGCCCGGCCTGAAACATCAGGACCAGGGAGCTGGTGTAGCCGGTCATCATGGCAATGAAGCCGGCGACGACGGCCGACGCAGACGTGTCGGCCAGCGGGCGCAAAGGCGCTTGGGTGGCGTCGTTCATGGAGAGGTGTTCCTTTTACCTGGGGTGTAGCCGGTGACGGCGCAGATTCAAGCCTAAACTCAAACGTAACGACTCATTGCAATACAGCCGCGGCCGCAAACAGCCGTACAGTGTGTTGGCGCATTGGGTTGTGTACAATGTGCCCTGTTTTTAGGTGATACTTGCCAGCGACACGCTGTTGCCGTATTACCGTTAATTCGCCGCCGTTCTCCAAACCCGAGTGCCCATGAACGAACAGTTGCAACCTCTCAAGAAACAACCGCGTGCCGGCAAGGCTGGTCGCAGCGGAACCCAGGACGATATCGTCTACGCGCATATCTTCGAGGCGATCCTCGAACAACGCCTGGCACCCGGTACCAAGTTGAGTGAAGAGGCACTGGGCGAGATCTTTGGCGTCAGCCGCACCATTATTCGCCGCGCCTTGTCGCGCCTGGCCCATGAAGGCGTGGTGCTGCTGCGGCCCAATCGCGGTGCAGTGGTCGCCAGCCCGAGTGTCGAGGAAGCACGCCAGGTGTTCCTCGCGCGGCGTCTGGTGGAGCGGGCGATCACCGAATTGGCGGTGCAACACGCCACGGCCGAGCAACTCGCCGAGCTGCGCCAGATGGTCAACGATGAACGCGACAGCTTTTCCCGTGGCGATCGCGGAGCCGGTATCCGCCTCTCCGGCGAATTCCACCTCAAGCTGGCCGAAGCGGCCAAGAATGCGCCGCTGATCAGCTTCCAGCGCAGCCTGGTGTCCCAGACCTCATTGATCATCGCCCAGTACGAAAGCGGCAATCGCTCGCACTGTTCCTACGATGAGCACACCCAATTGATCGATGCGATCGAGGCACGGGATGCGGCGCTGGCGGTAAACCTGATGATGCATCACATGGACCATATCGACAGCAAGCTCAACCTCGATGAAGAGAGCGCGTCGGATGATTTGCATGCGGTGTTCTCACACCTGTTGCAGACCAAGAAGCCGGGGCGCTCGTCCATCAAGCTGTAAGCTCCCGGCTTCACATGGGACAAAAAAATGTGGGAGCGGGCTTGCCCGCGAATACGATGAATCAGTCAATACATCTGGCGACTGATACTCCGTATTCGCGAGCAAGCCCGCTCCCACAGTAGTTTTGTGGTGTATCTGAAGTTAGCGTTGGTGCACCCGCTGCCCGGCCGCATAGGTCTGCAACACCGTCCGGTCATCCCCCAGCGTCATCAATACAAACAACGTCTCGGCAATGTTCTTCGCCTGCTTCAAGCGGTAGCTGAGTAGCGGCGTTGCGTTGTAGTCCAGTACCAGGAAGTCCGCATCCGTCCCCGGTTGCAACGTGCCAATCTTGTCTTCCAGCCGAAGCGCCCGTGCACCGCCCAGGGTGGCCAGGTACAGCGACTTGAACGGGCTCAACCGCGCGCCCTGCAACTGCATGACCTTGTAGGCTTCGTTCAGGGTTTGCAGCAGCGAGAAACTGGTGCCGCCGCCCACGTCGGTGCCCAGGCCCACATTCAGCTTGTGCTTCTCCGCCATCGGCAAATTGAACAGGCCACTGCCGAGGAAGAAGTTCGAGGTCGGGCAAAACGCGACCGCCGAACCCGTCTGCGCCAACCGCGCGCACTCGTCATCACACAGGTGCACCCCATGGGCAAACACCGAGCGCTCGCCCAGCAGTTTGTAATGGTCGTACACATCCAGGTAGCCCTTGCGCTCCGGAAACAACTCCTTCACCCACTCCACTTCCTGCTTGTTCTCACTGATGTGGGTCTGCATGTACAGGTCTGGGTATTCGCCCAGCAACTGCCCGGCCAGCGCCAGTTGTTCCGGTGTGCTGGTCGGCGCAAAACGCGGCGTGACGGCGTAGTGCAAGCGGCCCTTGCCGTGCCAGCGCTCGATCAGCGCCTTGCTCTCCTGGTAGCCGGATTCGGCGGTGTCGGTCAGGTAGTCGGGCGCGTTGCGATCCATCATCACCTTGCCGGCGATCATGCGCAGGTCGAGCTTCTCGGCGGCTTCGAAGAATGCATTCACCGACTGCGGATGCACGCTGCCAAACACCAGCGCGGTGGTGGTGCCGTTGCGCAGCAGTTCCTTGATGAAAATGTCCGCGACTTCTTCGGCGTGAGCCTTGTCGGCGAACTGGCTTTCGCACGGGAAGGTGTAGGTGTTGAGCCAATCCAGCAACTGCTCGCCATACGCGCCGACCATGCCGGTTTGTGGCAAGTGGATGTGGGTGTCGATCAGGCCGGGGGTGATCAGCGCGTCCTGGAAGTGGGTGATGTCGATATCGGCAGGCAGCGTCGGCAGCAAGTCGCCGGCATGACCGACGGCACTGATCTGGCCGTTTTCGATAACCAGCAGGCCGTCTTCGAAATACTCATAGGAGGCGTCGATACCCACTTCAGCGGGGTCGGCGAGGCTGTGCAGGATGGCGGCACGGTAGGCTTTGCGAGTCAAAGGCATGGTGTTCTCAATTCTTGGCAAAAGAAGTCAAAGCTTGGCTGCGGCGCGAAGCCACAAGCAGTTTGGCAATGGGTTCGGCGCTGGCGGTGTGCTGGCCGAAATTGGCGTTATAGGTGGCGATGATTTCGCCGGCGATGGAGATGGCGATCTCCACCGGCAACTTGCCCTTCACCTCGGAGAGGCCCATGGGGCAGCGCATGCGTTGCAGCTGTGTGGTGTCGAAGCCGCGATCGCGCAGGCGATGCTCGAACTTGACCCGTTTGGTCTTCGAACCGATCAGGCCGAAGTAGGCGAAGTCGTTGCGTTTGAGCAGGGCGGCAGTCAGTTCCAGGTCCAGCGCGTGATTGTGGGTCATGACAATGCAGTAACTGCCCGCTGGCAAGTCGGCAATTTCGTCGACCGGCTCTTCGCTGACGATTTTACGCACGCCTTCAGGGAGCGTGTCCGGAAACTCCTGGTCACGGGAATCGATCCAGCGCACCCGGCACGGCAGGCTCGCCAGCAGCGGCACCAGCGCACGCCCCACGTGGCCGGCGCCAAACACGGCGATCTGTGCCTGCACCTGGCCCATGGGCTCGAACAGCAACACGGTCACGCCGCCGCAGCACTGGCCCAGGCTCGCGCCCAGGCTGAAGCGCTCCAGGCGAGTGTTCTGGTGGCCACTGGCGAGCATTTCGCGGGCGATCTGCATCGCCTTGTATTCCAGGTGCCCGCCGCCGATGGTGTCGAAGGTCTGCGCGGCGCTGATCACCATCTTCGAACCGGCATTGCGCGGCGTGGAGCCGAGCTCTTCGATGATCGTGACCAGCACGCAGGGTTCACCCTTGTTCTGCAGGTCGGCGAGGGCGCTGATCCAGTTGTTCATGTCTACCTCAACATCTCTGTTGTCAGTCAGGCCGCTATCGCGGGCAAGCCCGCTCCCACAGGGAAATGCATTCCAGATGTGGAAGCGGGTTTGCCCGCGAAGGCAGCGCCTCGGTCTAGAGCGAAGCCATCTCGGTTTCAGCCTCAACAGCCTTCGCCGCCTGCAACTGCCGCATCTGTTCGCAGCCCCACAACACCCGCTCCGGTGTCGCCGGCGCATCGATCTTCGGCTGATGGCGATAGTCACCCAGGCTCGCCACCGCGTCCTTGATCGCGCACCACGAAGCGATGCCGAGCATGAACGGCGGCTCGCCCACGGCTTTGGAATGGAACACCGTGTCTTCGGGGTTCTTGCGGTTTTCCACCAGCTTCACCCGCAGGTCCAGCGGCATGTCAGCCACCGCCGGGATCTTGTAGCTGGCCGGGCCGTTGGTCATCAGCTTGCCCTTGTTGTTCCACACCAGCTCCTCCATGGTCAGCCAGCCCATGCCTTGGATAAAGCCGCCTTCCACCTGGCCGATGTCGATGGCCGGGTTCAGCGAGGCGCCCACGTCGTGGAGGATGTCGGTGCGCAGCATTTTATATTCGCCAGTCAGCGTGTCGACGATCACCTCGCAGCACGCCGCGCCGAACGCAAAGTAGTAGAACGGCCGGCCCCGCGCCTGGCTGCGGTCGTAGAAGATTTTCGGGGTCTTGTAGAAACCGGTGCTGGACAGCGAGACCTGGGCGAAATACGCCTGCTGGATCAACGCCTCGAAGGTCAGGATCTGGTCACGCACGCGCACGTGACCGTTGTGGAATTCCACATCCGCTTCGCTCACGTCGTATTTGCGTGCGGCGAATTCCACCAGGCGCTGCTTGATGGTTTCGGCGGCGTTCTGCGCGGCCTTGCCGTTCAGGTCGGCACCGCTGGAAGCCGCCGTTGGCGAGGTGTTGGGCACCTTGTCGGTGTTGGTGGCGGTGATTTGCACACGGTCGATTTCAACCTGGAATACCTCGGCCACCACCTGCGCGACCTTGGTATTCAGGCCCTGGCCCATCTCGGTGCCGCCGTGGTTCAGGTGGATGCTGCCGTCGGTGTAGATATGGATCAATGCACCGGCCTGGTTGAGGAAGCTGGCGGTAAACGAAATGCCGAATTTAACCGGCGTCAATGCCAGGCCTTTTTTCAGGATCGGGCTGTGGGCGTTGTACAGCCGGATCGCTTCGCGGCGCTCGGCGTATTGGCTGCTGGCTTCCAGCTCGGCAGTCATCTCTTCGAGCATGTTGTGCTCGACGGTCTGGAAGTAGTGGGTGACGTTGCGCTCGGTCTTGCCGTAATAGTTGGCCTTGCGCACTGCCAGTGGGTCGAGGGCCAGATGGCGGGCGATGGCGTCCATCACTTCCTCGATGGCGACCATGCCTTGGGGTCCGCCGAAACCGCGATAGGCGGTATTGGACGCGGTGTTGGTCTTGCAGCGGTGGCCGTTGACGGTGGCATCGCCCAGGTAATACGAGTTGTCGGCGTGGAACATCGCACGGTCGACAATCGAGTTCGACAGGTCCGGCGAGCAGCCGCAGTTACCCGCCAGTTCCAGTTTGATCCCGTGCAGGCGGCCGCTGTCGTCGAAGCCCACGTCGTATTCGATATAGAACGGGTGGCGCTTACCGGTCATCAACATGTCTTCGACCCGCGGCAGGCGCATCTTGGTGGGCTGGCCGGTCAGGCGCGCCACGACTGCGCACAGGCACGCGGGGCTGGCCGCCTGGGTTTCCTTGCCACCGAAACCACCGCCCATGCGGCGCATGTCGACCACGATCTTGTTCATCGACACGTCCAGTACTTCGGCCACCAGTTTCTGCACTTCGGTGGGGTTCTGTGTGGAGCAGTAGACGATCATGCCGCCGTCTTCGGTGGGCATCACTGAAGAGATCTGGGTTTCCAGGTAGAAGTGCTCCTGGCCACCGATGTGCAGGGTGCCCTGGATACGGTTTTTCGCAGTCGCCAGTGCGCTGGCCGAATCACCGCGTTGATGGGTGTGGCTGTCGAGCACGAAATGTTTGTTGCGAAAGGCCTCGACCACATCCAGCACCGGTTCCAGGTCTTCGTATTCGATCACTGCTGCCATGGCGGCCTTGCGCGCGGTTTCCAGGTCGCGGGCGGCGACGGCCAGCACGACCTGCCCAACGAACTGCACCGTATCAATCGCCAGCAAGGGATCGCCAGGCATCAACGGGCCGATATCCTTGAGGCCTGGCACGTCTTCATGGGTGATGACGATGCGCACGCCGTCGAAGGCGTAGCAGGGCGCGGTGTCGATGCTGAGGATGCGAGCGTGGGCGCGGTCGGACATGCGTGCATACAGGTGCAACTGATTGGGAAATTCCAGGCGGTCATCGATGTACTGCGCTTCGCCGGAAACATGTTTGGCGGCGCTGTCATGCTTGACGCTGCGGCCGACCCCGGAGGTGAGGTCGCGGGCAAACAGCTCGGCGAGTTCGGCCTGGGTTTTAACGACGGCGTGATGGTTAGACATAAGCGGTCACCCGAGTCTCGATGTGCGGCGTTTGCAGTTCAATGAAGTATTTGCGCAGCAGGTTCTGGG
The DNA here is from genome assembly GCF_002980075.1 of Pseudomonas sp. MYb13. NCBI lineage: Bacteria > Pseudomonadati > Pseudomonadota > Gammaproteobacteria > Pseudomonadales > Pseudomonadaceae > Pseudomonas > Pseudomonas sp. MYb13. Next base: position 235,509 of record NZ_PCQI01000004.1, read on the forward strand.
CGCTGAGCAGGCGGTATTCCTTGCTGGCGCGGAAGTCTGACAAGGGGGTGAAGTCCTGGGCCAGGGCGGCGCAGGCTTTTTCCACGGTGGCGCTGTTCCAGGTGGCGCCGACCAACGCGGCTTCGCAGCTCTTGGCGCGCTTGGGCGTGGCGGCCATGCCGCCGAACGCGACGCGGGCTTCGCGAATCACACCGTTGTCGATCTTCAGATTGAACGCGGCGCAGACGGCGGAAATATCATCGTCCAGGCGCTTGGAAACCTTGTAGGCGCGGAACAACGCGTGACCCTTCGGCACGATGATCTTCTCGATGAACTCGCTGTCCTGGCGGGCGGTGACACGGTAATCGATGAAATAGTCTTCGAGCGCCAACGTGCGGCGTGTCTCGCCCTTGCACAGCACAATCTGTGCGCCGAGGGCGATCAGCAGCGGCGGCGAATCGCCAATTGGCGACGCGTTGCCGATATTGCCGCCGAGGGTACCCTGGTTGCGGATTTGCAGGGAGGCGAAGCGGTGCAGCAGGTCGCCGAAGTCCGGGTAGGCGTGGTGCAGCGCGGCGTAGCAGTCGGAAAGGGCGGTGGCAGCGCCGATTTCCAGGCGGTCGTCGAAGTCTTCGATGCGCTTCATTTCTTCAATGTTGCCAACGTAGATCATCACCGGCAGCGTGCGGTGGAACTGGGTGACTTCCAGCGCCAGGTCGGTGCCGCCGGCCAGCAGGCGGGCTTGCGGATAGGCGTCATAGAGGTCGGCCAGGTCGGCGACGGTCAGCGGCACCAGGCAGCGTTTGTCGCCGCTGTTGAGTTCACCGGTTTGCGTCGGGGTGATGGCTTTGAGGCGGGCGATGGTCTCGGTTTCACGGCTGTCGAACTGGTCCTGAGGTTTGTTGCAGCAGGCCTGTTCGGCAGCCGCGAGGATCGGACGATAGCCGGTGCAGCGGCACAGGTTGCCGGCCAGGGCTTCATGGGCCTTCTGGCTGTCCGGTGCTTCGCTGTTCTTTTGCAGGGCGAACAGCGACATCACGAAACCAGGGGTACAAAAGCCGCACTGCGAACCATGGCACTCCACCATGGCCTGCTGCACGCTGTGGAGTTGGCCCTGGTGCTTGAGGTCCTCGACGCTGATCAGTTGTTTACCGTGCAGCGACGACACAAAGGTCAGGCACGAGTTGAGGCTGCGATAACGAATGTGTTCGGCCCCCTGGTCGTCCGTGTGCAACTCGCCGACCACCACGGTGCACGCACCGCAGTCGCCGCTGGCGCAGCCCTCTTTGGTACCGGATTTGCCCAGGTGCTCACGCAAATAGTTGAGCACAGTCAAGTTGGGGTCCAGGGCGTGCTCGCTACGGAGTTCCTGGTTGAGTAAAAACTGGATCACGGAAGGCCTCGCAGACTCATTATTGTTGTTAACCGCTTTGCGCCGAATCTAGTCATGTCTGACTTTTCGGTCAACGATTTTCTGACCAGAAGGTCAAGAAATTGCGATCGCAACACTTTCAATTATGGTCCAGTCTTCTGGAACCGTTGTTTTTGGCGGCTTATGGGGTTTGCGTGTTGCTTATTTCATGCCAAATTCGCCACGGTGGGCGTAGCGCCATCAGCGGGCCAATGCGCTACACTGCCGCGCTTGTACCGATAGAAGATTTTGAAGGGAAAACATGACGTTCAAGGCGCCGGACAGTCTCGCCGAGCAAATCGCTCACCACCTCGCCGAACGCATCATTCGCGGCGATCTCAAGCCTGGGGAGCGGATCCAGGAGCAAAAGGTCACGCTGGCACTCAATGTCAGCCGTGGTTCCGTGCGCGAAGCCTTGCTGATCCTCGAACGCCGTCACTTGATCGCGATCTTGCCGCGTCGTGGCGCCCATGTCACCGAACTCACCGCCCACAAGGTGCAGAGCCTGTGCACCTTGATGGGGGAGTTGTACATCCTGCTCGGCAACGCGGTTGCCGAAGGTTGGCGTGTGCAGGCCGACATGGCGCCGTTCCTGCAGATCCAGCAACGGTTGGTGGGCAGCTTCGAGCGCCAGGACATCCGCGCCTTCGTCGAAGAAAGCTTCAATGTGATGCGCGCCGCGTACCCCTTCGCCAATAACCCCTACTTGCAGGAAACCGTCGAGAACCTGCAGCCGGCGATGAACCGCGCCTATTACCTGGCGCTGGATCAACGCAAGGCGTCCATGAGCGAGTACCTGGCGCTGTTCGAGCAGTTGCTCGCCGCCGTGCTGGCGCGTGACCTGGTGCAGATCCGCCAGGTGCTGTCGGCCTACGGCCAGCGCAGTTGCTCGCTGGTCATCGCTGCGTTGGCGGACGCCTAGACGTGCGGCTCAAGTGCATCAAACTGGCGGGGTTCAAGTCCTTCGTCGACCCGACCACGGTGAACTTCCCCAGTAACATGGCGGCGGTGGTCGGGCCCAATGGTTGCGGCAAGTCGAACATCATCGACGCCGTCCGCTGGGTGATGGGCGAGAGCTCGGCAAAAAACCTGCGTGGCGAGTCGATGACCGACGTCATCTTCAACGGCTCCACCAGCCGCAAGCCCGTCAGCCAGGCCAGCATCGAGCTGGTGTTCGATAACTCCGATGGCACGTTGATCGGCGAGTACGCGGCCTACGCGGAAATCTCCATTCGCCGCAAAGTGACCCGCGACAGCCAGAACAGCTATTTCCTCAACGGCACCAAGTGTCGCCGTCGTGACATCACCGATATTTTCCTCGGCACAGGCCTGGGCCCGCGCAGCTACTCGATCATCGAGCAGGGCATGATCTCCAAGTTGATCGAAGCCAAGCCCGAGGACCTGCGTAACTTCATCGAGGAAGCGGCCGGCATCTCCAAGTACAAGGAGCGCCGCCGCGAGACCGAAAACCGCATCCGCCGCACCCACGAGAACCTCGCTCGCCTGACCGACCTGCGCGAAGAGCTGGAGCGCCAGTTGGAGCGCCTGCACCGCCAGGCCCAGGCTGCCGAGAAGTATCAGGAATACAAGGGCGAGGAGCGCCAGCTCAAGGCGCAATTGTCGGCCTTGCGTTGGCAGGCGCTGAATGACCAGGTGGGGCAGCGCGAAGCGATCATCGGCACCCAGGAAATCAGCTTCGAAGCCCTGGTGGCCGAGCAGCGCAACGCCGATGCCAGCATCGAACGCCTGCGTGACGGTCACCATGACCTGTCCGAGCGCTTCAATCTGGTGCAAGGCCGCTTCTATTCGGTGGGGGGCGACATTGCTCGCGTGGAGCAGAGCATCCAGCACGGCCAGCAGCGCCTGCGCCAGTTGCAGGATGATTTGAAAGAAGCCGAGCGCGCGCGCCTGGAAACCGAATCGCACCTGGGCCACGACCGCACTTTGCTGCTGACCCTCGGCGAAGAACTCGACATGCTCATCCCCGAGCAGGAAATCACCAGCGCCGCCGCCGAAGAAGCCGCCGCCGCGCTGGAAGAGTCCGAAACCACCATGCACGGCTGGCAGGAGCAGTGGGACACGTTCAACCTCAAGTCCGCCGAGCCGCGCCGCCAGGCCGAGGTGCAGCAGTCACGCATCCAGCAGCTGGAAACCAGCATGGAGCGCCTGGCCGAGCGCCAGCGTCGTCTGCAGGAAGAGCGCGTGCTGCTCGCCGCCGACCCGGAAGACGCGGCTATCATGGAGCTGAGCGAGCAACTGGCCGAAAGCGAGATGACGCTGGAGGAACTGGAAGCCAGCGAAGAACAACAAGTGGAGCGCCTGGAGCAATTGCGTCAGCAGCTGCAACAGGCGACCCAGGCGCAGCAACAGGCTCAGGGCGATCTGCAGCGGCTCAACGGTCGTTTGGCCTCCCTTGAAGCCTTGCAGCAAGCCGCATTGGACCCAGGCACTGGCACTGCCGAATGGCTGCGCGATCAGCATTTGGCCGAACGCCCGCGCCTGGCCGAGGGGTTGAAAGTCGAGGCGGGTTGGGAGTTGGCGGTAGAAACCGTTTTAGGCGCCGACCTGCAAGCCGTATTGGTCGATGACTTTGGCGGCTTCGACCTGGCCGGTTTTGCCCAGGGTGATTTGCGTTTGCTCAGCCCGGCTGCCGATGGCACGCGGGTGCCGGGCAGCTTGCTGGATAAAGTTGAAGCGGCGATTGATCTGTCGCCGTGGCTGGGCCAGGTCAGGCCGGTCGACTCACTTGAGCAGGCCCTGGCCCAGCGCGGCCAACTGGCGGCCGGCGAAAGCCTGATCAGCCGCGACGGCTATTGGGTGGGGCGCCATTTCCTGCGCGTGCGCCGCGCCAGTGAAGCGGAAAGCGGCGTGTTGGCCCGTGGCCAGGAAATCGTCAACCTGACCGCCGAGCGCGAAGAGCGTGAAGCCACCCTCGAAAGCCTGGAAACCGAATTGCAAACCCTGCGCGCCACCCAGCGCCAGCAAGAGACCGGCCGCGAACACCTGCGCCGCCTGCTGCAGGACGAAGCGCGCCAGCAAGGCGAGCTCAAGGCCCAGCTTTCTGCGAGCAAAGCCAAGGTCGAGCAACTGACCCTGCGCCGCACCCGGCTTGACGAAGAAGTCGCCGAGATGGGCGAGCAACGCGCGCTCGAACACGAACAGATTGGTGAGGCCCGCCTGCACTTGCAGGAAGCCCTCGACAGCATGGCGCTGGACACCGAGCAGCGCGAATTGCTGCTGGCCCAGCGCGACAGCTTGCGCGAGCGCCTCGACCGCGTGCGCCAGGAGGCGCGCCAGCACAAGGACCATGCCCACCAGTTGGCCGTGCGCTTGGGTTCGCTCAAGGCGCAGCACGCGTCGACGGCCCAGGCCCTTGAGCGCCTGGAGATGCAATCCGAGCGCCTCACCGAAAAGCGCGAGCAACTGAGCCTCAACCTCGAAGAGGGCGAAGCGCCGCTGGAAGAGCTCCGCCTCAAGCTCGAAGAGTTGCTCGACAAGCGCATGACCGTCGACGAAGAGCTCAAGACCGCGCAGATCGCCCTGGAAGACGCCGACCGCGAACTGCGCGACGCCGAAAAACGCCGCACCCAGGCCGAGCAGCAATCCCAGTTGATCCGCGGCCAACTCGAACAACAGCGCATGGAGTGGCAAGCCCTGACCGTGCGCCGCAAGACCCTGCAAGACCAATTGCTGGAAGACGGCTACGACCTGCACGGCGTGCTCAATACGCTGACCGCCCAGGCCAACGAAAAAGAAGCCGAAGAAGAACTCGAGCGCATTGCCGCACGTATCCAGCGCCTGGGCGCGATCAACCTCGCAGCCATCGACGAATACCAGCAGCAATCGGAGCGTAAGCGCTATCTGGATGCCCAGGACGCCGATCTGGTGGAAGCGCTGGACACCCTGGAAAACGTGATCCGCAAGATCGACAAGGAAACCCGTAACCGCTTCAAAGATACCTTTGATCAGATTAATGGCGGTTTACAGGCCTTATTCCCGAAAGTTTTCGGCGGTGGCAGCGCTTACTTGGAACTGACGGGCGAAGATCTACTCGATACAGGGGTAACGATCATGGCGCGGCCTCCGGGCAAGAAGAACAGCACCATCCATTTGTTGTCCGGCGGCGAGAAAGCCCTGACCGCACTGGCCCTGGTATTTGCCATCTTCAAGTTGAACCCGGCGCCGTTCTGCATGCTCGACGAAGTTGACGCCCCGCTGGATGACGCTAACGTTGGACGGTACGCGCGGTTGGTCAAGGAGATGTCCCAGACCGTGCAGTTCATCTATATCACCCACAATAAGATCGCCATGGAAATGGCTGATCAGTTGATGGGTGTCACGATGCACGAACCGGGTTGTTCGCGCCTGGTGGCGGTGGATGTGGAAGAAGCGATGGCGATGGTTGAATCCTGAGCCGCGCCAACAGAGAAAATTCCTAGCACGCTGTAGGACGATTTACCGGCCTGGCGAAAGTGGCAAATGGACATATTTGTTCAAGGCATTTTGACAGACGGTGTAAAGTTATCTTTGGTCGTGCTAGTTTAATGTCAAATTTTCGTATGCGTGGGCAAAACGTCAGTCAGAACATAGAGTTGGCGCCACGTTTTAAAGCGGTTTGCACGTTGCTAAACCCCTTATTTTTCAGCATTTTTTATTAGAGGCACGGGATTACATGGAAATCGGTCTGCGCGAGTGGCTGATCGTCATCGGCATTATTGTCATTGCCGGTATTCTTTTTGATGGCTGGCGCCGGATGCGCGGTGGCAAGGGCAAGCTCAAATTCCGTCTGGACCGTAACCTGTCCAACTTGCCCGACGACGACGGCAGCGCCGAGCTGCTGGGGCCGCCCCGTGTGCTGGATACTCATAAAGAGCCACAACTGGACGAGCACGACTTGCCCTCGATGAGCGCACCCGTGCGTGAAGCCCGCGAGCCGTCCTCCAAGCGTGGCAAGCGCGCCAATGCCGCCGTGGCCGAGCCGCATCAGGGTGACCTGAACCTTGACGTCGACGAAGGCCCGAGCTTCAGCAGCCGCGATGATGATTTCCCGGATGAAAACCTGGGTAAAACGGCGTCGCGCCAATCGGTGAACGACCAGCCGGCTGCCGAAGAAGTGCTGGTGATCAGCGTGATCTGCCGCGACGCCGCTGGCTTCAAAGGCCCGGCCTTGCTGCAGAACATCCTCGAAAGCGGCCTGCGTTTTGGCGAGATGGATATTTTCCACCGTCACGAAAGCATGGCCGGTAACGGTGAAGTGCTGTTCTCCATGGCCAACGCCGTCAAGCCGGGCACGTTTGATCTGGACGATATCGACCTGTTCAGCACCCCGGCCGTGAGCTTCTTCCTTGGTTTGCCAGGCCCGCGTCACCCGAAACAAGCGTTCGACGTGATGGTGGCCGCGGCCCGCAAGCTGTCCCAGGAACTCAATGGCGAGCTCAAGGACGACCAGCGTAGCGTCCTCACCGCGCAAACCATCGAACATTACCGTCAGCGCATCGTCGAGTTCGAGCGTCGCGCCCTGACACAGAAACGCTGAGGATTGGTCTTCAGCGTTGTCAGTAGAATAAGCGCACTAACATATTGAGCAGCTTCGGCTGCTCTTTTGCTTTCTGAGAGAACACCCATGACCGCCGCCCACACCCGCATTCTCGAACTGCGCGCTGAACTGGATCAGCACAACTACCGTTACCACGTCCTCGACGAGCCGAGCATTCCGGACGCCGAGTACGACCGGCTGTTCCACGAGCTCAAGGCCCTGGAAGCCGAGCATCCGGACCTGGTAACGCGCGATTCGCCGACGCAGCGGGTCGGCAGTGCGGCGTTGTCGGCGTTCACCCAGGTACGGCACGAAATTCCGATGCTCAGCCTCGGTAACGTCTTTGATGAAACCACCCTGCTCGAATTCGATCGCCGGGTGACCGAAGGCCTCGACCTGCCGGTGGGGGACTTGTTCGGTGGCGGTGCAGCGGTGGAATACAGCTGCGAACCGAAGCTGGACGGCCTGGCGGTGAGCCTGCTGTATCAGGACGGCGAACTGGTACGCGGCGCCACCCGGGGTGACGGCACCACCGGTGAGGACATCAGCGTCAACGTGCGCACCGTGCGCAATATTCCGTTGAAACTGCACGGCAGCGGCTGGCCGGCAACCCTGGAAGTGCGTGGCGAAGTGTTCATGTCCAAGGCCGGTTTCGAACGGCTCAATGCCTCGCAACTGGAAGTCGGCGGCAAGACTTTCGCCAACCCGCGCAATGCCGCGGCCGGCAGCCTGCGCCAACTGGATTCGAAGATCACCGCCAGTCGCCCGTTGGAGTTCTGCTGCTATGGCATTGGCCAGGTAACCGCCGACATCAGCGATACCCATATCGGCAACCTGAAGCAGTTGCAGAAATGGGGCATGCCCATCAGCCACGAACTGAAGCTGGCCAAGGGCATCCAGGCATGTCTGGAGTACTACCGCGATATCGGCGAGCGGCGCAGCAGCCTCGGCTATGAGATCGATGGCGTGGTATTCAAGGTCAACAGCATTGCCTCCCAGCGTGAACTGGGCTTTCGCGCCCGCGAGCCGCGCTGGGCCATCGCGCATAAATTCCCGGCCATGGAAGAGCTGACTGAACTGCTCGACGTGGAATTCCAGGTCGGCCGCACCGGCGCCGTCACCCCCGTGGCGCGGCTCAAGCCGGTCAAGGTCGCGGGTGTGACCGTGTCCAACGCCACCTTGCACAACATGGACGAAGTCGCGCGCCTGGGCCTGATGATCGGCGACACCGTGATCATCCGCCGCGCCGGTGATGTGATCCCGCAGGTGGTGTCCGTGGTGCCCGAGCGCCGTCCGGAAAATGCCCGTGCCGTGCAGATCCCCGAAACCTGCCCGGTGTGCGGCTCCCATGTGGAGCGCACGCAACTGGTCAAACGCAGCAAGGGCAAGGAAACCGTCACCGAAGGCGCGGTGTACCGCTGCGTCGGCCGCCTGGCCTGTGCCGCACAGCTCAAGCAAGCGATCATCCATTTTGTCTCGCGCCGCGCCATGGACATCGACGGCCTGGGTGACAAGACCATCGAGCAACTGGTGGATGAAAAGCTCATCGGCTCACCCGCTGATCTCTATAAGCTCAAGTACGAGCAGATCATCGACCTGGAAGGCTTTGCCGACATCTCCAGCAAGAAGCTGATCACCGCCATCGAGAACAGCAAGACCCCGACCCTGGCGCGGTTTATCTATGCCCTGGGCATCCCCGACGTGGGCGAGGAGACCGCCAAGGTGCTGGCGCGCTCCCTGGCTTCGCTGGCGCGCGTGCAGAAGGCCTTGCCTGAAGTGCTCACGTACTTGCCGGACGTTGGCCTGGAAGTCGCGCACGAGATCCACAGCTTCTTCGAGGACGACCACAACCAGGACGTGATCGGCGCACTGTTGTCGCCGCAGGAATGCGCGCTGCAATTGCAGGAGGAGGGCGAGCTGAGCGCCGAATTCGCCGCCAGCACTACCCTGGGTGGTTTGCTCGACAAGCTGCACGTGCCGAGCGTCGGCCCTGGCGCTGCGCAGAAACTCGCGGACAAGTTCGTCACCCTTGAAGGTGTGATCAAGGCCGACTGGCTGGATATGCGCCAGGCCCTGCCCGAGAAGCAGGCCAAGGCCGTGCGCGACTTTTTTGATAACCCAGACAACGCCAACCGCGCCCTGGCCATTGAGCAGCAGCTCAAGGACTTCGGCATGCACTGGCTGAGCGAGAAGAAAGTCGTCGAAGGGTTGCCCGAAGCTGGGCACACCTGGGTGCTCACCGGCTCCCTGGAGCTGATGAGCCGTGACGTGGCCAAGGACAAGCTCGAAAGCCTCGGCGCCAAGGTGGCCGGTTCCGTCTCGGCGAAGACCCACTGCGTGGTGGCCGGGCCGGGCGCGGGTTCCAAACTGGCCAAGGCCAATGAACTAGGCGTGAAGGTGTTGGACGAAGACGCCTTCGTCGCCTTCCTCGCCAAGCACGCTATCAAGGTCGATTGACACCCCTCCACGGTAGGCGCCCGGCTTGCCGGCGATACGTGCGCGAAATCGCTATCGCCGCAAAGCCGGGCTCCTGCAAGGTATCGTTATATTTTCGGAACGATCTTCGAAGGGAATTGATCTAGTCTCAGTCACCCAGGGAGAGATCGCCATGTTCCGCTACTTCGAGCAACTCAGTTCGCGCATTGCTGCACCCTTCGTAGCCGGTACGTCTCGTGACAGCAAGGTATGGGAGTGTCGCTGCGGCCAATCCCTGTTCTTTCGCAACAGCCAATGCCTGGCCTGCCAGGCATTGCTGGGCTATCAACCGCAACAAAGCCGGCTCGCTTCCCTGCAGCCCGGCCCGGTCGAAGGCACCTGGCTGCAAGATGGCAACCTCGACGCTGGTGCCTTCCGTCGCTGCGCCAACCTCGACACACCGGCCGCTTGCAACTGGCTGATCCCAGCGCACAGCACCGCGCCGCTGTGCGTGGCGTGCAGCCTCAACCGCACCATCCCCGACCTGTCGATCGCGGAAAACCCTGAGCGCTGGCGCAAAGTCGAAACCGCCAAGCGCCGGCTGGTCGCGCAATTGATCAGCCTCGGCCTTAAAGTGGTGCCCAAGACCGCTGATGAAGACAGCGGCCTGGCCTTTGACTTCGTCGGTATCGACCTGGAAGGCAATGCGCCGATGACGGGCCATGCGAACGGCTTGATCACCCTCGACATCAAGGAAGCCGACGACGCCCACCGTGAGAAGGTTCGCGTACAGATGCGCGAACCCTACCGCACGCTGCTCGGTCACTTTCGCCATGAGGTCGGCCATTACTACTGGGATCGCCTGATCGCCAATACCCACTGGCTTGAACCGTTTCGCAGCCTGTTCGGCGACGAACGCGCCAGTTACGCCGATGCACTCGACTACCACTACCAGAACGGCCCACGCCCTGACTGGCAGCAAACCTGCGTCAGCGCCTACGCCACCATGCACCCCTGGGAAGACTGGGCCGAAACCTGGGCCCACTACCTGCACATGATGGATGCTGTCGACACCGCCCTCGGCTTTGGCATGAGCGCCCGCGAGATGGACCTGGATTACCAGCCATTCCCCCTCAGCACGCTCTACGATCCTGAGCATCCCGGTGGCGCGGCGTTCCTGTCGTTCGTCAACGCCTGGATCGAGCTGGCCGGCATGCTCAACGAACTGTCACGCAGCATGGGCCAGCCGGATTTCTATCCCTTCGTGCTGCCACCGGCGGTGATCGCCAAGCTGCACTTCATTCACCTGGTGATCCAGGAAGAGGGTGGCCGGGCGGATGAGGTGGTCTTGGCGCAATGATGAGCCACTGTGGCAGGGGGCTTGCCCCGGATGGCGGTGCGCCCGTTAACTGATTTATGGGCCGGTAGAACGTCATCGTGGGCAAGCCCCTTCCCACAGGGGACAAGCGTGATGCTGAGGGCTGTGGCAAGTACTTGAGCCCCTTCATATTTTTTATCCGGCCCGAACGGTTGTAACTTCCGATGAGATCGGTACAATAGCGCGGCTTGCCGAGAGGCCAGCGTCGTTATGGTGACCCCATCGGTCCCCCCGCAACGATTACCCGTGAACCTGGTCAGAGCCGGAAGGCAGCAGCCACAGCGGGAACATTGTGTGCCGGGGTGTGGCTGGTGGGGTTGCCTCCATAACGCTCTTTCTTGCAGTACCTCTTCACTATCAATTCAAAAATGCTTTCACGCCATCTGCCATCAGGCAGCCCATGGCGGCATACTCCAGTGCCTGGCATCCGGAGACAGCACACGTGGAAAAAGTCGACGACCTCACTCGCGAAAAACTGCGGGAATGGCAGATGCGGCGCCTGGAAATCAAGGATCGCATCCAATCGCACCCTGAACAGACCCTGGAGTTATCAAGGGTGTTGGACCTCATGGATGACGAGCACGCGGAGATCCTCAGCGAGGCGCAAATGATCCGTGCGACCGACGTGGCCGATGAGCCCGCATCGCCCGCCGAGCCCGCGCCGCCGCCTCTTGCTGGTGGTTATACGCTGCAATTGAATGTGGCCGCACACCGTGCCGAGGACCTGCGCAGGCTGCTCGATATGGCGGTCTTCGAACTCCAGCAGCAGGTCACGGCGATGGTCTCTACGCCCAGCGCGCGTCCCCATGGCGGCGGTATGTCAGGCTCTCTTGGAGAATATCGGTTTGAGCTGGGTGGTCAGGGCAATCCCTGATTTCCTGGCTGTGAGGAACTATGCAACCGGAACACTTTGATTTATCCAGCCCTGTCTTCCTGCCTGTCACGGATGAAACCTGCACGGCCCTGCTCGGGGTGGACGGCGCCAAGGCCCTGGCCGGCCTCACGGACCCGGAGCTGGCCGCCGTGCTGGTCATCCAGAACCTCGCCCAGGCCGCGGAAAAAGACCTGACGTGCGCCGGCGCCGAGCGCATCCTGACCAAGCTGATCGACTGGGCGGTAGACGCGCAGCCTGGGGGCGCCGCGACGTTGCTGTCCGAAGCCCAGCGGCTGTTCGATCCGCGCAAGCTGTACTTCGGTTTCAATGCACTCAAGACCGTCAACTTGCGGCTGCTGTCGGCTGAAGAAGTCGCGGCGCGGGAATACCTGCTGCCTTCGGGCAAATGGGATATCGGCTACAAAGTTCGGCATCTACGCAGCAATGACCCGTTCAGCCAGCAGATGATCACGCCCCGTCACCGCGAACGCTGGCTCAGCCCGGCCCAGGACAAACTGGTGCGGACGTTTCGCGCCAACCTGAACGAAGACCTGCATGTGCAAGGCTACGCGGGCATTGGCAAAAGCCACCTGCTCGGCGCCTTGATGGAGTGCCTGCGCCCCGCGCAGACCCTGGTGCTGGCGCGTACCGGGGCAAAACTGGCGACGCTGCGCGAGCGTATGGGGCTGGCGAAAGACAGCAAGGCCGGTTCGACCTTTGCCGCCTTCGCCAAGGCCCTGTTGCAGGGGCCACGACCCGGCGCGCAGAACACGCCGGCCAGGTTGCCCGGTAAACACGAAGTGTCCCAGGCCCTTAATATCCATGGCTGGCGGGGGCACGATGGCGCGGCAACACTCGATATCTGCCTGAAGGTGCTCGAAAGCTACTGCCATTCCAGCCATCACAGTCTGTCGGCCAGGCATTTGCCGCATTTCAAACAGCCGTTGTCCAGCGTGGATGCCCAGGCGCTGTTGGAGTATTCCAGCCGTTTGTGGACGTACCTGGAGGCCAACCCGCAATGGGCCGGCCAGACCGCCTTCGCGGCGCTGTGGCTGATCAAGCGCGCCTGCCTTGAAGGCTGTGTGGTGCCGCCCCGGTACACCCACGTGTTGATCGATGAAAGCCAGGACATCCCGCCGTCGCTGCTGCAGATTATCGAGCGCGGCCGCCAGGTGCTGATTACCCTCGGCGATGAATACCAATTGGCCCGCGGTGTGATGGTCCGCAGAAAGCGTGAGGTCCGGCACACGGACATCAGTTATTCCGTGCGCTCGGGCCGCAACGTCGAGCGCTTGGTCAACCCGTTGATCAGTGTGCATTCGCAGAAGTGCAAGACGCCCTTCGAAGGCGCGCGGGATGCCGACGTCGGCATCGAACACTACCCCCAGGGCTTCGTGCCACCGGAAGGCTGCGTGGTGTTGACCGCGTCCTATTGGGACACCATGAAGTGGGCGATCCAGTTGCAGCAAGCCAATTGCCCGTTCGGTTTCCCCGACAGCGCGGCGCAGCAGGATCTGCAACGCTTTATGATCAGCGTCATCGCCTTGTTCAAGCCGGAGTTCTACAGCAACGAGCACAATGACAATGGCCCACACGCGTATTTCAGCGACCTGGACGACTGGCAGCAGGTGCGTGATGCCAGCCAGTTCGATGAGGCGTTCCTGTGGGTGGAGAGTGAGCTGGAAAAAGGCTTCAACGTGGCCGATATCACACGCTTGAACCGCCTGGGTGGCGTCCCTGGCAAGCGCTGCCTGCTGATGCGGGCGGAAGAGGCAGGCGGTATGGAGTTCGATCGGGTGCTGTTGACACCCGAGTTGCTCACCAACGTGAAGTTCAAGGATGCCTACGCGTTCGACCAACGACTCTGCGAGGTCTACATCGCCATCTCACGGGCGCGGGTGCAGCTTTACCTGCCTTACGATGTGGTCGAGTGGATTGATTTCCACAAATATCAGAAAACCCGGGAATTCCACGGTTACTGAGTCAATTAATTCGGCTGTTTCACAACTTTCACCGGTCGCTCTGGACAACCCAAAACTACCTTGTTAGTTTCCGCCAGCCACTTGTTTCAGAGTATGACAAGGGGAGGGAGTTGATATTGAAGTGCCACCACTTCTTTAACTAACAAGGATGTCTGTGATGAAAAGCCTGCAAGGGTTGCCCCGTCTTATCAGTGCTTCGGTAGGCGCGCCCGGTAAAGCCCGCAACTTGCCCGCCGATGTGCAGTGCATCCAGTATTTATTCAATCTGATCATTCCCAAGCTGGGTTTTCCGCTGGCCGAAAACGGCAAGTGCGACGGCCAGTTGGTGCAGTGCATCAGCCAGTACCAGTTTCGCCATCTCAAATACGCCCACCCCGATGGCGTGATCGACCCTACCGGTAAAACCTTCAACAGCTTGATCGAGGAGGCGGTGAAGGTGCCGGTCAAAGCCTTCCCGAGCATGCGCATACCGACCTTCCTGAATGCGTTCGGCAACAATCAGGGGGATGCGGTGCAGGCCACGGTCAATGTCTACCTGGACCGCATGCGGGCGATGATCGAGGCCGAGAAGCGCAACCGCCAATTGATGCTCCAGGCCACGTGCGATGGGGGCATGACCCTGAGCGAGACCGACTTCCAGAATGCCGCCACACAGTTGGGTAATGGCGTTTCGGTGAATATCATCAAGGCGTTTGCAACCGTGGAATCCGGAGGGCGTTCCGGCTTCGGGCCGGCCAAGTTGCCGGTGATCGCGTTCGAGGGGCACCTGTTTCGCAAGTACACCAAACACATTTACGACCAGGCGCACCCGCTGCTGTCGTACCCCTACAAGAAAAAGGCCGGGCCGCAGTGGCAGACCAATAACAAGGACCAGGCCAAGGCCTGGGAAACCATGGCCACTGCCTTTGCCCTGGATCAGGAAGCCGCGTTGATGTCGGCGTCGTGGGGCATGTTTCAGATCATGGGGTTCAACTACGCCTCCTGCGGTTACAAGACAGTGTTTGAATTCTCTGCGGCATTAAAAGTGAATGCCGGTCATCAACTAAAGGCATTCCTCGGGTTTTGCAGCAAGAGCCCGGCGTTGATGAAAGCCATGAAAAGCAAGGATTTTACCGGCATGGCCCGTAACTATAACGGCGAGGACTACGGCAACTATGACGTCCTTATGCAAAAAGCCTACGAGAAACTTGAAGGGAAAAAATAAGATGATCCGTTTTCTAGCACTGGGTGTGTTGTCGTTGTGCGCCGTTGCGCCTGCCTTTGCCGGGTCACCCGCATTGCATTCGGGCAAATACGAAGAGCTGATGCTGGCGGTGACGCCTGAGCACCAGGTCGAAGGCTACTATTCGCAAACAATGGGCGAGGGCGTGACCCGCGGTTGCGCGTTCTACCTGCAAGGCCCGCCCGCCGCGCTGACCACGTGGCTCGACGACGCTTACCCCGGCAGCGTGGCACCGTCGTCCGATGGCGTGACCCTGACCGTGGCAGAAGGCCGTCAGCATCCGGGTTGCCTCAATGTGCTGATGCCGGAGATTGCCACCGGCCTGGACCTGACCCAGACCGCCAGCAAAAAATGGATCGGCCTGGTCAAGGTCTCAGCCGACAAGGCATACCTGCTGAAAAATCCAAGTGCCAAGGCCGCCAAGCGTCCGTACATCGTCAAGAATGACGTGGTCGGTGTGCTGGCATTCAAGGATGGCTGGGCCCAGGTCGAGTTCATCAATACCGATGATCGCTCGTTTACCGGATGGATCAGCCAGGATCAGTACGCGCGGCTGGCAGCTCCCAAGCGCTGAACGATAAAAATCTAAATGTGCGAGCGGGTCTTCATCCACCGAATGTTTCGCGCAGTAATCCGGCAAACGCATCCCGCGCCAGGTGCCGTTGCGTGTCCTTGTGCCAGAACAGCAGGTTGTCCACCGCCTGCAGTTCCTCAAAGCGGTACGACGCCAGCTGATTGGCCTGTTCATAGCGGGCCAGGATGCCTTCCGGCGCCAGCGCCACGCCGATCCCTGCACTGACACAACCGATGATCGTGCCCCAGCTGGCATAGCTGGCAATGGTCGGCTTGAAGGCGTGGGGCTTGACCCAGTTCTCCAGCGCCGCCCGGTAGGGGCAGCCGGGTGGCCATACCAGCAGGGTGCGGCCGGCCAGGTCTTCGGCGCTATGGATCGGTTCGCTCGAGGCGCTGGCGATCAGCACCAGGCGTTCGCTGTAGACCACGCTGTGTTCGAGCTTCGCGCGTTTGTTGCCGGCAGCCACCAGCGCCACGTCCAGGCGGTGGTGTTGCAGATCGTCGAGCAGTTCGCCCCAGGCGCCGGTCACCAGTTCCAGGCTGACATCCGGGTAGCGCCGGTGATATTCCGCCAGCAGCGGCGGCAGGCGCCCGCTGGCGCTGGACTCCACTGCGCCGATACGCAGGGTGCCACGGGGAATGGCGTTGGCGTCCACGGCGCGCTTGGACTCGTCCACCAACGCCAGGATGCGTTCGCAGTATTCCAGGAAGATCTCACCGGCAGCACTGATCGCCAGCCCACGCCCGGCGCGGATAAACAGCGGTGTGCCCAACTCGTTTTCCAGCAGCTTGATACGCGTGGTGATGTTGGACGGCACGCAATGCAATTGCACGGCGGCCTGGGCCACGCTGCCGGTTTGTGCCACGGCTCGCACCATTTTCAGTTGGGCCAGTTCCATTGCTCAGTTCCAGTGATTTCAGAAGTCAGAAACGGTTAATTGTCCTGGGCCTTGCCCCAGCCAAGACTGACGGCATTCCTTCTCAGTGCGTGGATGCCGTCGATGAATACCCCGTCACCCCTGAAGCTTACGCTAGTCATCGCCAGCGTCATCCTCTGTTGGGCCTATTCGCCGATTGGCGTGCACATGGGGCTGCACAGCTACGGCCCCGGCCAGCTTGCGTTGCTGCGGTTTCTGATCGCCTCGGTGTTCATGGCCGGCGTGGCACTGGTGCTGGGCATCGGCCGGCCACGCCTGCGGGATTTGCCGTGGCTGCTGGTGCTGAGTTTTTTCGGCGTGTTCCTGCACCACACCAGCCTTAATTACGGCCAGCAATTCGTGACGGCGGCGGCGTCCAGCGTGCTGGCGCAATCGGCGCCGCTGTTCAGCGTGCTGATCGCGTTTTTCTGCTTGAAGGAGCGGGTCAGCCTGTGGCGCTGGAGCTGCGTGTTGCTGGGGTTGCTCGGCGTACTGGTGGTGATCTGGGGCGATCACGGCGTGGGTGACATCGACCCGCGCGGCTTGCTGATCCTGCTGGCGGCGGTGTCCTGGAGCCTGTATTTCGCCATCCAGAAACACTATGCCCATCGCTACAGCCCGCTGACGATGGCGTGCTACATGGTGTGGGCGGGCACCTTGATGCTGTGCGTGAACCTGCCGGGCCTGCCCGCCGCCGTGATGCAGGCGCCGTTGTCGGAGAACCTCGCGGTGCTGGTGCTCGGGATTTTCCCCAGCGCCCTGGCCTACTTGGCCTGGGGGTATGTGTTGAAACACGTCGAGGTCAGCCGCGCGTCGGTGGCGATGTACCTGATCCCGCCGGTGGCGATGACGATGGCGGCGACGCTGCTGGGCGAGCACATCGCCCTGCAAGTGGCACTGGGCGGCGTAATCGTGTTGGCCAGTGTCGCCGCCATCAGCCTGGAAGGGCGCTGGCGGTCAGTCACTCAGGCAGAATGCGCGCAACCGGTGGCCATCGAGGTCTTGGGCGACAAAGGTGTAGCCGAAGTCCAGGGTGGTCGGTGACTGGATGATTGTCGCGCCGCGCTCGACCCATTGGTCGTGCAAGGCATCCACGGCGGCCTGGTTGGCCAGGGACACCCCCACTTCACCGCCACCGCCCGTGAACCGGGCCGCTGGCTGCACGGTATGGCGCGACCACAGCCCCAGCTTTACCCCATTGTCGAGAATGAACAGGGCGAAGGTCGGGTTGAGCTCCACCGGCGGCTTGTCCAGCAGGCGGCTATAGAAGTTGGCACTGGTGGCCGGGCTGTCCACGTACAGCAGGAAGTAATGGGCGACGGTGTTCATGCGGGCTCCTTGGGAACGCTCGTTTGATTGAGGGAGCCGAGTCTATAAGGCGGTGCTGTCAGTTCCTGTCAGGAGTCTCACCGGTGTAGAGCTGGATGATCTGGTCGATTTCGCCCGACATCTTCATCCGCAGCAAGGTGCGCAGGATTTGCTGCACCGGCACGTCCGGGTCATTGCGCACGGTGCAGCCGAGGTTCTGCTCATCGATCACCGCGACCTTGTGCAGCCGTTTGCCCACTGGCATCCGCTGGTTGAAGCGGTCGAGGATCCATTCATTGGTCACGGCAAACTTGAAGCGCCCAGCCACCAGTTTGTGCAGCACCTGCTCTTCGCTGCGGGCATCGTCGCGGCTGAGCTGGCCGCTGGCAAACAGCGGTTCGAGGGTGGCATAGCGGTAATTGAGCACCGTGCCGATGGCTTGTGGCGCCAGTTTGCCGACCTGCACCGGCTGCGGGGGAATGTGGGTGCTGACCAACAGGTTGCGCTGCACCATCAAGGGAAGGCTCCAGGTGTAATCCCCGGACAGGTTGTCGACCCAGGCCTGGGTGACATAACAGCGCACATCGATGTCGCCGTGCTGCATGGCGCCCGCGATACGCGCCCGCGCCAGTACATGGAATTGCGCCGGTCGACCGACCTGGGTGGCCAGGCTCAACATCAGGTCATACAAAATACCCTGGGTAGGCCGGCCGTCTTCCAGTTGCACCATGGGCATGGCCCAACTGTCGGAAACCGAGAAGCGCAACGGTGCAGGCGCTGCGAGGCAAGCCGAGGTGATCATCCATAAAGCGCCCAGGACTACGCGCATACACACTCCGGGTTCAGGCCTTTTTGGGGCCAACCACGCAAGCTTAGTCAGATTAGGCGAGCGTGCCGGATGCAATTTCCCCCTTGCTCCGCTAGCATTACCGGCTCCCGCTTCCCAGTTGCGACGGTTTTCGATGAGTTATCAGGTTCTTGCACGTAAATGGCGTCCGCGCTCGTTCCGCGAAATGGTCGGCCAGACCCATGTGCTCAAGGCTCTGATCAATGCCTTGGACAGCCAACGGCTGCACCATGCCTACCTGTTCACCGGTACCCGGGGCGTGGGCAAGACCACCATTGCGCGCATCATCGCCAAATGCCTGAACTGTGAAACCGGTATCACGTCAACACCGTGCGGCACGTGCTCGGTGTGCAAGGAAATCGACGAAGGGCGCTTTGTCGACCTGATCGAAATCGACGCCGCGAGCCGTACCAAGGTCGAAGACACTCGCGAGCTGCTCGACAACGTGCAATACGCGCCCAGCCGTGGCCGCTTCAAGGTCTACCTGATCGACGAAGTGCACATGTTGTCGAGCCATTCCTTCAACGCCTTGTTGAAAACCCTGGAAGAGCCGCCGCCCTACGTCAAATTCATCCTGGCCACCACTGATCCGCAGAAACTTCCTGCAACGATTCTGTCGCGGTGCCTGCAGTTTTCCCTGAAAAACATGACCCCCGAGCGGGTTGTCGAGCATTTGACCCACGTGCTGGGTGTCGAGAACGTACCGTTCGAAGACGACGCACTGTGGTTGCTCGGCCGCGCCGCCGATGGCTCGATGCGTGATGCCATGAGCCTCACCGACCAGGCCATCGCCTTTGGTGAAGGCAAGGTCATGGCCGCCGACGTGCGCGCCATGCTCGGGACCCTGGACCACGGCCAGGTGTTCGACGTGTTGCACGCGCTGATCGAAGGCGACGCCAAGGCGTTGCTCGAAGCCGTGCGTCACCTGTCGGAGCAAGGCCCGGACTGGAATGGC
Source organism: Pseudomonas sp. MYb13 (assembly GCF_002980075.1). Lineage (NCBI taxonomy): Bacteria > Pseudomonadati > Pseudomonadota > Gammaproteobacteria > Pseudomonadales > Pseudomonadaceae > Pseudomonas > Pseudomonas sp. MYb13. The sequence goes on from NZ_PCQI01000004.1 coordinate 254,906, forward strand.
GTGCTCTCGGAAATCCTCAATGTGCTGCACCGCGTTGCTATCGCCCAGGCCCTGCCTGAAGGGGTCGACAACGGCCATGGCGACCGCGACCGCGTGCTGGCCCTGGCGCAGGCGTTGCCGGCCGAAGATGTGCAGTTCTACTACCAGATGGGCCTGATTGGTCGCCGCGACCTGCCCCTGGCGCCCGACCCGCGCGGGGGCTTCGAAATGGTGCTGCTGCGAATGCTGGCCTTCCGGCCCGCTGACGCGACCGATGCGCCGAGACAGCCGCTAAAGCCAGTGGGGATCAGCCAGGCCACAGTTGATTCCGCCAAACCAGTGGCTGGCGCGGCAGTGGCTGCGCCAGTGGCGGCTGCGCCGACGCCTGTCGCTGCGCTGGCTGAGCCTGAGCCTGTCGCTGCTGCGCCAGTGGTCGAGCCTGAGCCGGCGAGTGAGCCTGAGCCGGTCGTCGACCTGCCCTGGAATGATCCGGTAGAGGCGGACGTCGACGTCGAGTTGGCGCCGGCCGTGGAGCCTGTGCTGGAAACCAGCGGTGAGCAGCCCGAACTGACGCCGATGCCCACGCCTACCCCGGACAGCGTAGTGCCGGATGCTCCCGAGTGGGTGTCTGCACCGGTTCCCGAGCCCACCGTGGCTCAGGTGGAAGCCGCCACGCCGGGTATCGACCTCGACGACGAACCGCCGCTGGACGAAGACTACATCGAGCCGGACATGGATTCCGCCTACAGCTACCTGGACGACCTGGCCAGCGAACACACCGCCGAACCGGCCCCCGAGCCCGAGGCGGAACCCGCTGCAGCCCCGGCCACCGGCCTGGCCCTGCAATGGCTGGACCTGTTCCCCAAATTGCCGATTTCCGGCATGACCGGCAGCATCGCCGCCAACTGCACACTGATCTCCATCGAGGGCGACCACTGGCTGTTGCACCTGGACCCGGCCCACAGCGCCCTGTTCAACGCCACCCAGCAGCGCCGCCTCAACGATGCGCTTAACCAGTACCATGAGCGCCCGCTGACCATCACCATCGAGCTGATCAAGCCCGAGCAGGAAACCCCGGCCCAGGCCGCGACTCGTCGACGTATCAACCGTCAGCGTGAGGCCGAGGATTCGATCCAGGGTGATCCGCTCATCCAGCAAATGATGCAACAGTTCGGTGCGGTCGTCCGTCACGATACTATTGAACCTGTCGAAGCCCCGGTGCCCCAGGCGTCATGAAACCGGGCTATTAATTGATCCACGTACTTTTGAGGTGATTCCCATGATGAAAGGTGGCATGGCCGGCCTGATGAAGCAGGCACAGCAGATGCAGGAAAAGATGGCCAAGATGCAGGAAGAACTGGCCAACGCCGAAGTCACCGGTAAAGCAGGTGGCGATATGGTCAGCGTCGTGATGACCGGTCGTCACGACATCAAGCGCGTGAGCATCGACCCAAGCGTCTTGCCAGGCGTTGGCGAAGATGACCTGGAAATGCTCGAGGCGCTGTTCGCCGCGGCCGTCAACGACGCCGTGCGCAAGATCGAAGCCAACAGCCAGGAAAAAATGGGCGGCGTGACCGCTGGCATGCAACTGCCACCGGGCATGAAACTGCCGTTCTGATGGGTGAGCGTTAGCTAGACTCCAATGCCAGGCCTTGTGCCTGGCATTTTTGTTTGTGCCAATTGGATCGAACCCTGGCACGTCACGCATGGTCTGCACCCTATACCGACGCATTCGATAAAGGAGCCCCTTCATGCCTCAAGAACCGACCCTGAACCAGCGCATTGTCCTGGTTTCACGCCCCCAAGGCGCACCGACCCCGGAGAATTTCCGCCTGGAGCGCGTCAATCTGCCGGAGCTCGCAGACGGCCAGGTCCTGCTGAAAACCCTGTACCTTTCCCTCGACCCCTACATGCGTGGACGTATGAGCGATGCACCGTCCTACGCAGCCCCGGTGGAGATCGACGAGGTGATGACCGGCGGGGCTGTCAGCCGTATCGAGCAGTCACGTAATCCAAAATTCGAAGTGGGCGACCTGGTGGTCGGCTCTACCGGCTGGCAAAGCCACAGCATTTCCGATGGTCGCAACCTGATGCCCGTGCCCAATGGGCTGGCCAGCCCGTCAATGGCCTTGGGCGTGCTGGGCATGCCGGGGATGACCGCCTACATGGGCCTGATGGACATCGGCCAGCCCAAGGATGGGGAAACCTTGGTGGTGGCAGCCGCGTCCGGCGCAGTGGGCTCAGTGGTGGGGCAGGTGGCCAAGCTCAAGGGCCTGCGCGTCGTCGGGATCGCGGGGGGCGCCGAGAAATGCCGCTATGTGGTGGACGAACTGGGCTTCGATGCCTGCGTCGACCACAAGAGCGCGACCTTTGCCGATGACCTGGCCCTGGCGTGCTTCAAGGGCGTCGATATCTATTATGAAAACGTCGGCGGCAAGGTGTTCGATGCGGTGGTGCCGCTGCTCAACCCCAAGGCGCGCATTCCACTGTGCGGCCTGATCGCCGGGTACAACGCCCACGAAGCGCCCAGCGGGCCTGACCGCTTGCCGGCGCTGCAGCGCACGCTGTTGACCAAGCGAGTGCGCATCCAGGGCTTTATCGTCTTCGATGACTACGGTGACCGCCAGCCCGAGTTCCTCAGCGCCATGGCGCCGTGGGTGCGGGACGGCAAGATCAAGTTCCGCGAAGACGTGGTGGACGGCCTCGAGCAGGCGCCCGAAGCCTTTATCGGTTTGCTGGAAGGGCGCAACTTCGGCAAGTTGGTGGTGCGCGTCGCGCAGGATTGAGGATTTGACGCTAATCCGGGGCGCGGGTATAAACCGCGTCTCGTTGTTTTGTCGGACCATTGCCCATGAGCTTCAGCCCCCTGATTCGCCAACTGATCGACGCCCTGCGCACATTGCCGGGCGTGGGTCAGAAAACCGCCCAGCGTATGGCGCTGCAATTGCTCGAGCGTGACCGCAGTGGCGGCACTCGGTTGGCCCAGGCCCTCAGCCAGGCCATGACCGGGGTAGGGCACTGCCGCCAGTGCCGCACCCTTACCGAGGAAGAACTCTGCCCGCAATGCGCCGACCCGCGCCGTGACGACACGCTGCTGTGCGTAGTGGAAGGGCCGATGGATGTCTACGCCGTCGAGCAGACCGGCTATCGCGGGCGCTACTTCGTGCTCAAGGGCCACCTGTCGCCGTTGGACGGCCTGGGCCCTGAAGCCATCGGCATTCCGCAGCTGGTGGCTCGCATCGAAGAACAGGGCTCGTTTACCGAGGTGATCCTGGCCACCAACCCGACGGTGGAAGGTGAAGCGACCGCGCATTACATCGCCCAATTGCTGACCAACAAAGGCTTGATCACCTCGCGCATTGCCCACGGCGTACCGCTAGGTGGCGAGTTGGAAATGGTGGACGGTGGGACGCTGGCGCATTCCTTTGCCGGACGTAAACCGATCGCGCTCTAAAGAACACGGCAACACACAGGTGGGCGGCGGGTTTTGTAGGGGGGTTGATAACCAAGCAAGCGCTTGGTAAGTTCGCGCCATCTCGCCATGGAGCTTGCCGATGTCTGCCTATCAGGACTACTTCGACCCCAGCCACCAATTGGTCCGCGACAGCGTGCGTCGCTTTGTCGAGCGCGAGATGTTGCCGGGCATCGAGCAGTGGGAGGAGGCGCACAGTTTCCCGCGGGAGCTGTACCTCAAGGCCGGCGCGGCGGGGATCCTTGGTATTGGTTATCCCGAAGCCCTGGGAGGAAGCCATGAAGGTGACTTGTTCGCCAAGGTGGCCGCCAGCGAGGAGTTGATGCGCTGTGGCTCGGGCGGTGTCGTGGCGGGGCTGGGCTCCTTGGATATCGGCCTGCCGCCGATCGTCAAATGGGCCCGGCCCGAGGTGCGCGAGCGTGTGGCGCCCCAGGTATTGTCGGGCGAGAAGATCATCGCCCTGGCGGTCACTGAACCGGGCGGTGGTTCCGATGTGGCCAGCCTGCAGACCCGCGCCATTCGCGACGGTGACCATTACCGCGTCAGCGGCAACAAGACGTTCATCACCAGCGGTATCCGCGCCGATTTCTACACCGTGGCCGTACGTACTGGCGGGCCGGGCTTTGCCGGTATCAGCTTGCTGCTGATCGAAAAAGACACCCCCGGTTTCACCGTGGGCCAGCCGTTGAAGAAAATGGGCTGGTGGGCGTCGGACACGGCTGAATTATTCTTCGACGATTGCCGGGTGCCCGTAGGCAATTTGATCGGCGCTGAGAACATGGGCTTTGCCTGCATCATGGGCAACTTCCAGAGCGAACGCCTGGCCCTGGCCCTGATGGCCAACATGACCGCGCAGTTGGCCCTGGAGGAAAGTCTCAAATGGGCCACCCAGCGCGAAGCTTTCGGTAAGCCCATCGGCAAATTCCAGGTGATCAAGCATCGCCTGGCAGAGATGGCGACCGCCGTGGAAGTCTCCCGCGAATTCACCTACCGGCAGGCGGCAAAAATGGCCGCCGGCATCAGCGTGATCAAGGAGATCTCCATGGCCAAGAACCTCGCCACCGACACCGCTGATCGCGTCACCTACGACGCCGTGCAGATCCTCGGTGGGCAGGGTTATATGCGCGGTAACCTGGTGGAGCGGTTGTATCGGGATAACCGCATCCTGTCGATTGGCGGGGGGACGCGGGAGGTGATGAACGAGATCATCAGTAAGCAGATGGGGTTGTAATCCTTGCTGGTCTTTCGGGCCTCATCGCAGGCAAGCCAGCTCCCACAGTTTGATTGATGAACACCGTTAACTGTGGGAGCGGGCTTGCCCGCGATGAGGCCAGCCCTGGCGACCCTTACCGTTCAGTCAATGCAAACTGCGTCAAACAAAACGTCGGAATCCCCATGTCTTCCAGGCGTTGCGACCCCCCCAGCTCCGGCAGGTCGATGATCGCCGCCGCTTCGAAGATCTTTGCCCCCATGCGCCGCACCAGGTTCGCCGCCGCGATCAGGGTGCCGCCCGTGGCAATCAAATCATCGAACATCAATACCGAGTCGCCCTCGCACAGGCTGTCAGCATGCACTTCCAGGAAGGCCTCGCCGTACTCGGTCTGGTAACCCTCGGCCAGTACGTCCGCTGGCAGCTTGCCCTGCTTGCGGAACAGGATCAGCGGCTTGTTCAGTTGATAGGCGATGATCGAGCCGATCAGGAAACCGCGCGCATCCATCGCGCCGATATGGGTGAAATCGGCTTCGACATAACGCTGGGCAAAGCTGTCCGCCACCAGGCGCAGGGCGCGGGGCGATTGGAACAGGGGGGTGATGTCACGGAAGATCACCCCAGGCTTGGGGAAGTCGATGACAGGGCGGATCAGGGATTTGATGTCGAACGAATCGAAGGTCATCGTCGAAGAGTCCTGGGGCTGGAAACGGACTCGAAGTATACCTGCGGCCTCGCCGATTGGCGCGCCGCAGGTGCCGGGCCCCGCCGCTCTCTTAACCTTCGAGCGAACCACCCGCCAGCGCGCACAGCTGGATCGGGTCGAGGATATGCACTTCCTTGCCTTCGGCGGCCAGCAGTGCGTTTTGCTGGAAGCGGGTAAACACGCGGGACACGGTTTCTACCGCGAGGCCCAGGTAGTTGCCGATTTCATTGCGCGACATGCTCAAGCGGAACTGATTGGCCGAGAACCCACGGGCACGGAACCGCGCCGACAAATTGACCAGGAAGGTCGCGATGCGTTCATCGGCGGTTTTTTTCGACAACAGCAGCATCATTTGCTGGTCATCGCGAATCTCGCGGCTCATGACGCGCATCAACTGGCGGCGCAGTTGCGGCAATTGAAGCGCCAGTTCGTCCAGGCGCTCAAAGGGTATTTCGCACACCGAGGTGGTCTCCAGCGCCTGGGCCGACACCGGGTGAATCTCGGTGTCCATGCCCGACAACCCCACCAGTTCGCTGGGCAGATGGAACCCGGTGATCTGCTCCTCGCCGCCGTCGCTCAGGCTGAATGTCTTCAGCGCACCCGAACGTACTGCATAAACGGAATCGAACTTGTCGCCCTGGCGAAACAGAAACTCGCCTTTTTTCAGCGGGCGACCGCGTTTAACGATCTCGTCCAGCGCATCCATGTCTTCCAAATTCAACGAAAGTGGCAAGCAGAGGGGGGCCAGGCTGCAATCCTTGCAATGAGCCTGGCTGTGAGCGCGCAGTTTAACTGGCTCGGACATTTCTTAGATCCTTGTGGGAAAACACACATAAGACGTAAGGGTAACGCACCGGGGGGCGCTGAGGCCAGCGTGTACAAAAAACCGGCAGCGGTATAAAGCTTTTTGTATCAGGGTCGATACAGACGTGTACCTCAATAATCCAGGGCTCGGATCATGCTTTCCATCAGTGGTATAAATCCTTCAAGTATTCGTATTCCTGCTGCGACACAGCCTCAAAAGGACACGGTGGCAGACAAGACCAACAGCGCGTCGACACCGCCGAGCGATGCCATGCAGGCCGAAGGTGTGCCGGTTACGATTTCCGGTGCGGCGATGAAAGCTGCGGCGGATCAGAAAACCTCCAACAGCGATATCGACGACAGCGGCCTGTCGGATAACATCAAGAATCTGCTGAAGATGATTCGTCAGATCAAAAAGCAGATTGCCGAAAAGCAGGCTGAGATGGCTGCGCTACTGGCTGATAAAAACCTCAGTCCTGATCAGGTTCGAGCCCGGCTTTCCGGTCTGCAAAGTGCGTTGAGCGCGTTGCAAGCGAGCTTGACTGGCGTTCAGGCGTCCTTGACTAAGGCGATGAAAGACATGACTGTCAACGACGCAGCTAAGACCGCTGCCCTGGCAATGAAGTAACTGCCCTCAAATCACCCGTGAAAATCGCTGCCTGTTCTGGTGCTCCAGGTAGGCATCGAACACCATGCACACCGAACGCACCAGCAACCGCCCAGCCGGCAGCACACGAATGCCCTGGGCGTCGAGTTCGATCAGGCCATCCTGGGCCATGACCTCGAGTTGCGGCCAGATGTCGTCAAAGTAGCCGCGAAAATCAATGGTGAAGGCCTGCTCGATCGCCTCGAATGCCAGGCTGAAATTACAGATCAACTGCTGAATCACCGCCCGTCGCAACCGATCGTCCGTGGTGCAGACCAGGCCACGACTGGTGGCCAGCTGTGCGCCGGCCAGGGTGTTCTGGTAGCCGTTGAGGTCGCTGCTGTTCTGGCAGTACAGGTTGCCGATCTGGCTGATCGCCGACACCCCGAGCCCGATCAGATCGCAATGCCCGTGCGTGGTATAGCCCTGGAAGTTGCGTTGCAGGGTGCCTTCTTCCTGGGCCACCGCCAGCTCGTCGTCCGGCAGGGCGAAGTGGTCCATGCCGATGTAGCGGTAGCCGGCCTGGGTCAGTTGCTCGATGGTGGTTTGCAGCATCAGGAGTTTTGACGCCGGGGACGGCAGTTCGTCGGTGTTGATGCGCCGCTGGGGCATGAAGCGCTCCGGCAGGTGGGCGTAGTTGAACACTGACAAGCGGTCCGGTTGCAGTCTGATCACCTCTTCCACGGTGCGCGCGAAGTTGATCGGCGTTTGCTTGGGCAGGCCGTAGATCAGGTCGATATTGATCGAGCGAAATTGCAGGGTGCGCGCCGCATCGATCACCGCGCGGGTTTCCTCCAGGCTTTGCAGGCGATTGACGGCCCGTTGCACCTCGGGGTCGAGATCCTGGAGGCCGATGCTCACGCGGTTGAAACCCAGCTCACGCAGCAGGCCCATGGTGGCCCAGTCCGCCTCGCGAGGGTCGATCTCGATGCCGTAGTCGCCGGAGTCGTTGTCCAGCAGGTTGAAATGCTGGCGCAGGCAGTTCATGACCTGGCGCAGTTCGTCGTGGCTGAGAAAGGTCGGGGTGCCGCCGCCAAAGTGCAGCTGTTCCACCCGCTGTTTAGGGTCGAGGTGGCAGGCCACCAGCTGGATTTCCTGCTCCAGGCGTTGCAGGTAGGCCTGGGCGCGGCCACGGTCCTTGGTGACGACCTTGTTGCAGGCGCAGTAGTAGCAGATGTTCGCGCAGAACGGCACATGCACATACAGCGACAGGGGCCTTACGGCCTTGCGGCTGTCGCGCAGGGCGTGGAGCAGGTCGAACGTGCCGACCTGGCTGTCGAATTGTACGGCGGTGGGGTAGGACGTGTAGCGCGGTCCCGCGAGGTCGTAGCGGTGAATCAGATTGGCGTCCCAACGAATGGCGTCGAGCATGCGGGCGTTCCCCCGGATAGGCTAGTGGGCCGAGTCTAGGCGCGCGCCGCAGGTGGCATGTTGATTTGCATCAACGGGGAGCGGCGCTATGCCACAGGGCGATTCAGTGGCCCATCAACCAGTGCTGGTGCGGCCCGGGTAACGTCCAGATACCGAAGAGTATGACCAGCAAGCCGCCAGCCACCCGCACGCTGCGTTTGCGGAGCAGCGCCGTCACCCGCTCGGCGGCCAAGCCCGTCGCCAGCAATACCGGCCAGGTGCCCAAGCCGAATGCCAGCATCAGCAACCCGCTGTCCAGTGCATTGCCCTGGCTCGCCGCCCACAGCAACGTGCTGTAGACCAACCCGCACGGCAACCAGCCCCATAGCGCGCCCAGCAGCAATGCGCGCGGCAGGCTGGACACCGGCAGCAAACGGGTGGCGACGGGCTGTATATAGCGCCACAGGCCGCGCCCGAGGCTTTCGATACGGGTGAGGCCGCTCCACCAGCCGGCGAGGTACAGGCCCATGCTGATCAGCAGCAGCCCGGCCAGTACGCGCATGAACATCGCCGCCGGGCTGTTCGCCACCGCCCAGCCGGCCAAGCCGATCAACACGCCGGCCGCGGCATAACTGAGGATGCGCCCCAGGTTGTAGGCCAGCAGCAGTTGAAACCTGCGGCCGCGCTGTTCCTTGGGGATCGCCAGGGTCAGTGCACCCATCAACCCGCCGCACATGCCCAGGCAATGCCCGCCGCCCAGCAGGCCAAGGATCAGTGCGGAGACCAGCAGCGGCGACAGTTCAAGCATGGGGTGGGTCTTTGGGCTTGGGCGGGTGTTCGGCGTCGTTGGCTTCGTCGATGGCGGCCAGATGGTTAGGGTCCTGGTCGTCGAACAGCACGCTGTGGGCCGGGCCGTCGAGGTCGTCGTACTGGCCGCTGTCCACTGCCCAGAAGAAGATGTAGATGGCCACGCCCACTAACAGCAGCGCCGCCGGAATCATCACGTATAAAGCTGGCATCTGCACTCCATGCCCACGCGGTTCAAGCCGGCAGCGGGCGGGTTACTGAAGGGGCTCGGGCCACCGGCGCGCTCGGCAGGCGAGTCAGGCGCAGGGCGTTGAGTACCACGGTCAACGAACTGAGGGACATGCCGATCGCGGCCCAGATGGGGGTGATCCAGCCCAGGGCGGCAAACGGCAGCATAAGGCCATTGTACAGCCCGGCCCACAGCAGGTTTTCAATGATTACCCGGCGGGTGCGTCGCGCCAGGGTGAAAGCCTGTACCAGGGAATCCAGGCGGTTGGACAGCAACACCGCGTCGGCGCTGGTCTTGGCCAGGTCGGTGGCCGTGCCCATGGCCACGCTGATATCGGCGGCGGCCAGTACCGGCACATCGTTGACCCCGTCGCCGAGCATCAGCACCTTGCGGCCTTCCTTGTGCAGTCGTTGCAGCACCTGCAGCTTGTCATCGGGGCGCAAGCCGCCGTGGGCTTCATCGATCCCCAGCTCAGCGGCGACACTGGCGACCATCGGCGAACTGTCCCCGGACAGCAGCAGCGTGCGCCATCCGCGCGCCTTGCACGCGGCCAGCAATGCGGGCGCGTCGCAGCGCAGGCGGTCATCGAGCACAAACCAGGCCAGGGCGCCTTCGCGGTCGCCGAGCAGCAGCCATTGGCCAGAGACCTCCGGCGCTGCGGGAATCGGGCAGCCACTGAGTGCGCAGACGAAACCCGGTTGACCAATGCGCAGGAGACGCTCACCCACGCGGCCTTCCAGGCCAAGCCCAGGCGAACTGAGCACCTCATCGGCGACCAGCGGTGCGCGGCCAAAGGCGCGGGCAATCGGGTGTTCGGAACGATGTTCCAGGGCGGCGGCGAGGCTCAGGCACAGGTCAGTGCTCAACGCGCCCAAGGGGCGGATGGCGCGCAACGACAGGCGTCCTTCCGTGAGGGTGCCGGTCTTGTCGAAAATCACCGTGTCGATCTGGTTCAGCCCTTCCAGCACATGACCACGCGTCAGGAGCAGCCCGAGTCTGTGCAAGGTGCCGGTGGCGGCGGTGAGGGCGGTGGGGGTGGCCAGGGACAATGCACACGGGCAGGTCGCCACTAGCATTGCCAGCACAATCCAGAACGCCCGTGACGCGTCCAGCTCCCACCACAGCAAGCCGATCAGGGCGGCGGCAATCAGCGAGCACAACAGGAACCACTGCGCGGCGCGGTCAGCGATCTGCGCCAGGCGTGGTTTCTCGGCCTGGGCCCGTTCCAGCAGGCGCACGATGGCGGACAATCGCGTTTCATGGCCCAAGGCACGCACTTCGACGGTCAGGGCCCCCTCGACATTCAGCGTGCCCGCCGTGACTGCGTCACCGGTCTGGCGCGGTTGTGGCAGGTACTCACCGGTGAGCAGGGATTCGTCGATGCTCGATTGGCCGTCGAGGATCACCCCGTCCGCCGGCAGCACGGCGCCCGGATGCACTAGGACGCGGTCACCCAGCACCAGTTCCGGGAGCAGGATGCGTTCACTCTGGCCATCGGTCTTGAGCCGCAGGCACGAGGCGGGCAGCAGGTTCACCAACTGCGCGGTGGCGGCGGCCGTGCGCTCTCTGGCCCGGCGCTCAAGGTAACGACCGGCCAGCAGGAACAGCGCAAACATGCCCACTGCATCGAAGTACAACTCACCGACGCCGGTGATCGCGGTCCAGATGCCCGCCAGGTAGGCGCCGCCAATGGCCAATGACACCGAGACATCCATGGTCAGGTGGCGCGTGCGCAGGTCGCGCAGGGCGCCCTTGAAGAACGGTGCGCAGCTGTAGAACACGATGGGTGTGGTAAGAAACATCGCCACCCAGCGCAGGATCACATGCAGCTCCGGGCTCAGGTCGATATTGAATTCCGGCCAGGTGGCCATGGTCGCCATCATGGCCTGGAACCACAGCAGGCCGGCCACGCCCAATTGACGCAGGGCCAGGCGGTTTTCACTGGCCAGTTGTTCGGCAGCGCGGTCCGCCTGATAGGGATGCGCGGCGTAACCGATATGGCGCAACTCGCTGAGCAACTGGCTCAGCGGCAGCTGCCCGTCCGCCCAGCGCACCTGCAAGCGATGGTTGGACAGGTTCAGCCGGGCCTCGGCCACGGCGGGCAGGCGGCGCAAGTGTTTTTCGATCAGCCAGCCGCAGGCGGCGCAGCTGATGCCTTCCATCAGCAAGGTGGCTTCAGCCAGTTCGCCGTCGTGGCGCACAAAGGGTTTTTGCACATCGGCGCGGTCATACAGCGCCAGCTCGTCCACCAGTTGCACCGGCAGCGTCTCGGGGTTGGCCGAGGCTTCGCTGCGGTGCTGGTAATAGCTTTCCAGGCCGCCGGCCACGATCGCTTCGGCCACGGCGTGGCAGCCGGGGCAGCACAGCTCGCGGTGTTCGCCGAGGATCACTGCGGTGAAACGGCTGCCTGGCGGGACGGGCAGGGCGCAGTGGTAGCAGGGGGTTGGGCTGGTCATGGCTATGGATCTTAGTCGGCTGTTAGGGCCTCACCGCGGGCAAGCCCGGCTCCCACAGGGACCGTGATCCAGTGTGGCAGCGGGCCTGGCCGCGATGCGCGAAGCGCAGGCTTTTTACTTCTTCAGGTCTTCGGCGCCTTGCAACGGCTCATCACCCAGCAGCAAGTCCTTGTCGTGGCTGACCCGTTCTTCCTCGAACATGCGCCAGGTACGATCACCTTCCACACCGAGCAATTCGACGAAGCGCCGACCTTCGACCTTGTCGGTGACCTGGCCAATGTAGCGGCCGGGTTCGCTGTCACTGCGGGCCAGGTTGATCTTGCGATCCTTCTGTGGCTGGGTCGGGGAAATCAGGTTCAATTCCAACGTGGTCGGGTTGCTGTTGCCGGTGAGGTTCACCTCGACTTCACCGGTCAGCTCATCCAGGTGCACCTTGGCGCGCAATTGCAGGGTCTGGGCCAGCAGCTCGCGGTCCAGGGAGCGGTTGATGCCTTTGCCGGCCTCGTAGTAGTTGTCGTTGACCAGGTTGTCCGGGTTATTCACCGCAATGGTGACCATGGACAGGGTCAGCGTCACCGAGCAGGCCAGGATCCCGATGATGATCCAGGGCCAGAGGTGCTTGTACCAAGGGCTTGCGGCAGTTGCTACGGACATTGTTCGGTTCTCTTGATTAACGAACTTGCGGGCCGATGAATCGGCTCTTGGCTTCAATGTGGACGCTGGCGTCATCGGCATCGGTGAGGATGAATTTCACCTCGTTGGTGCTCGACGGCAATTGCTCCGGCGCACTCGACAGCTCCACCGGCATGCTGACGATATCTCCGGCAGCCACCTTGATCTCGCGGCGGCCTTGTAACTTGAGGTCGGGCAGGCCGGCGGCGTCGAGCACGTAGGTGTGGTCACGCTGGTCCTTGTTCATGATCTTCAGGCTGTACACGTTTTCGATCCGGCCTTCGGCGTTTTCGCGGTACAGCACACGGTCCTTGCTCACATCGAAACCCACCAGCGAGCGCATGAAGAAGGCCGCCACCAACAGGCTGATCATCGTCAGCAATACCAGGGCGTAGCCGATCAAGCGAGGACGCAGCTTGTGGGTTTTCTGCCCCGACAGGTTGTGTTCGGTGGTGTAGCTGATCAGGCCGCGTGGGTACTCCATCTTGTCCATGATGTTGTCACAGGCGTCGATACAGGCCGCGCAGCCGATGCACTCGATCTGCAGGCCGTCGCGGATGTCGATACCGGTCGGGCACACCTGCACGCACATCGTGCAATCGATGCAATCGCCCAGGCCCTCGGCCTTGTAGTCAGTGCCTTTTTTGCGCGGGCCACGGACCTCACCACGGCGCGGGTCGTAGGAGACGATCAGGGTGTCTTTGTCGAACATCACGCTTTGGAAACGCGCATACGGGCACATGTAGATACACACCTGTTCGCGCAGCCAGCCGGCGTTGCCATAGGTGGCGAGGGTGAAGAAACCTACCCAGAAATACGACCAGCCATCGGCCTGGCCGGTGAAGAAGTCGAACACCAGTTCGCGGATCGGCGAAAAGTAGCCGACAAAGGTCATGCCCGTAGCAAAACCGATCAGCAGCCACAGGGTGTGCTTGCTGAATTTGCGCAGGAATTTGTTGGCACCCATCGGCGCTTTATCGAGCTTGATGCGTTGGTTGCGGTCGCCTTCGGTGACCTTTTCACACCACATGAAGATCCACGTCCACACGCTTTGCGGGCAGGTGTAACCGCACCACACGCGACCGGCGTACACGGTGATGAAGAACAGGCCAAATGCCGCAACAATAAGGATGCCCGAAAGCAGGATGAAGTCCTGGGGCCAGAACGTCGCGCCAAAAATAAAGAACTTACGCTCCGGCAAGTTCCACCACACGGCTTGGTGGCCGCCCCAGTTCAGCCACACCGTGCCGAAGTAGAGCAGGAACAGGCCGGCACCACCCAGCATGCGCAGATTACGAAACAGGCCGGTGAAGGCGCGGGTGTAGATTTTCTCTCGTGACGCGTAGAGGTCGACGGATTGGCTCGCGTTTTTGGTAGGCGGGGTAACGTCGTGTACCGGTATTTGGTTGCTCATCATTGCATCCCACGGCGGTGGAGATTTGCCTCGGCCAGTACGTGCCAACCGGGGTCAAATTAGGGGTGTTGCAGTGGCCTAATGATACGCCCCCGGTGCTGCGCAAAGGGTGCGACCTTTGGTCGCGTTGGGGGAAATTAATTGATGGTGTATGTGATCTGGATCAATTGACTTGGGAAGTATGGACGGTTTTGGCGGTTGTGGTGGGCGGCAGAGCCTCGGTTGCTTAAAACAAAGCCAGGCAAATGTGGGTCTGTGGTGTCTTCAAAAAAAGACCCTGCCAGCTACCGCTGGCAAGGCCGGTTTTCATTGCCGTTTGTCTTACTGCTCTTCGGCCTTCTTATCCCCATGGGACAAGCTGTAAACATACGCGGCCAGCAAGTGCACCTTGTCGTTCCCTTGCAGTTGCTCCTGCGCAGGCATCTGGCCCTGGCGGCCCCAACGGATGGTCTGCTGCAGTTGGGCGAAGCTGGAACCGTAGATGAAGGCGCCCGGGTGGGTCAGGTCGGGGGCGCCCATGGCGGGGGTGCCTTTGCCGGCCGGGCCGTGGCAGGCCACGCAGTTGGCGGCGAAGAGTTTCTCACCGTTGGCAACGTCCGCCTTGACGCCTTCCGGCAGCTTGCGGCCGTCGAGGTTGGTGACGACGAACGCGGCCACATCGCTGACGCCTTGTTCCTTGAGGATATCCAGCCAGGCTGGCATGACCGCGTGGCGGCCCTTCATGATGGTTTCCTTGATGGTGGCCGGCTCGCCACCCCAACGCCAGTCGGCATCGGTCAGGTTAGGGAAGCCATAGGCGCCCTTGGCGTCGGAACCGTGGCACACCGAGCAGTTGGAGGCGAACAGGCGGCCACCCATCTTCAGGGCTTGCGGGTCCTTGGCCACTTCTTCAATCGGCATCGAGGCGAATTTGGCAAAGATCGGGCCGAACTTGGCGTCCGACCTGGCCATTTCCTTTTCCCATTCGTGCACGCCTGTCCAGCCGGTCTGGCCATTGGCGAAGGGGGTTTGCTTGTCGTTGTCGAGGTAGCCGTAGCCCGGCAGCAGGCCTTTCCAGTTGCCCAGGCCAGGGTACAGCGCCAGGTAGCCGAGGGCGAAGATGATGGTGCCGACGAACAGCATGAACCACCACTTGGGCAGCGGGTTGTCGTACTCCTCGATGCCGTCGAAGGAGTGGCCGACGGTTTCGTCGGTTTGCTCGGCGCGCTGGCCCTTGCGGGTGGACAGCAGCAGCCAGGTCAGGGCGAAGATGGTACCCAGACTGAGGACTGTGACGTACAGACTCCAGAACGTAGTCATTCTTTGTTACTCCTAGAAGCTTGCTCGACGTGCTTGATGGCTTCGGGATCATCCGCAAAGGGCAGCATGGTCGCGTCGTCAAACTCCGACTTGCGCTTGGGGCTGAACACCCACAACGCCAGGCCGATAAAGGCCACCATCACCACAACGGTGCCCAGGCCTCGAATCATCCCGATATCCATGTAGGTCACCGTTTGCTTTTGATGAGGGTGCCCAGGCCTTGCAGGTAGGCCACCAATGCGTCCATTTCGGTCTTGCCCTTCACGGCGGCGGCTGCACCGGCGATGTCTTCGTCGGTGTAGGGCACGCCCAGGGTGCGCAAGACTTCCATCTTCTTCGCGGTGTCCTTGCCGTCGAGCTTGTTTTCCACGAGGAACGGGTACGCCGGCATCTTCGACTCGGGCACGACGTTGCGCGGGTTGTACAAGTGCGCACGTTGCCAGTCATCGGAATAACGCCCGCCGACACGGGCCAGGTCCGGGCCGGTCCGCTTGGAGCCCCACAGGAACGGGTGGTCCCATACGCTTTCACCGGCGACCGAGTAATGGCCGTAGCGTTCGGTTTCTGCACGGAACGGACGGATCATCTGCGAGTGGCAGCCGACACAACCGTTGGCGATGTAGACGTCGCGGCCTTCCAGTTCAAGGGCGGTGCGCGGCTTCATGCCCTCCACCGGCTTGTTGGTCACGTCCTGGAAAAACAGCGGAACGATCTGGGTCAGGCCGCCGATACTCACGGCGATGACCATGAAGAAGGCCAGCAGGCCGATATTCTTCTCGACTACTTCATGCTTCATCAGTGGGCTCCCACAACGGCGATCTTGGCGGCGGCTTCGGCTTCTGCAGGGTCGGAAGCACGCACGGTGCGCCAGACGTTGTAGGCCATGAACAGCATGCCGGCGGCAAAGAACGCACCGCCCAGGGCGCGGACGATGTAGCCCGGGTGGCTGGCTTGCAGCGCTTCGACGAAGGAGTAGGTGAGGGTGCCGTCATCGTTGATCGCACGCCACATCAGGCCTTGGGTGATGCCGTTGACCCACATCGAGGCGATATAGAGCACGGTACCGATGGTTGCCAGCCAGAAGTGGGTGTTGATCAGCCCGACGCTGTGCATCTGCGCTCGGCCGAACAGTTTGGGGATCATGTGGTACAGCGCGCCGATGGAGATCATCGCCACCCAACCGAGGGCGCCGGCGTGTACGTGGCCGATGGTCCAGTCGGTGTAGTGGGACAGCGAGTTGACAGTCTTGATGGCCATCATCGGCCCTTCGAAGGTCGACATGCCGTAGAACGCCAGGGACACCACCAGGAAGCGCAGGATCGGGTCGGTGCGCAGCTTATGCCAGGCGCCCGACAGGGTCATCATGCCGTTGATCATGCCGCCCCAGCTCGGGGCCAGCAGGATGATCGACATGGCCATGCCCAGGGACTGCGCCCAGTCCGGCAGCGCGGTGTAGTGCAAGTGGTGCGGGCCGGCCCAGATGTACAGGGTGATCAGCGCCCAGAAGTGCACGATGGACAGGCGATACGAGTAGATAGGACGTTCGGCCTGTTTCGGCACGAAGTAATACATCATCCCCAGGAAACCGGTGGTCAGGAAAAACCCGACGGCGTTGTGGCCGTACCACCACTGGATCATCGCGTCCGTGGCCCCGGCGTAGGCCGAGTAGGACTTGAACAGGTTCACCGGCAACGAAGCGTGGTTGACGATGTGCAGCATCGCCGTCACCAGGATAAAGGCGCCGTAGAACCAGTTGCCCACGTAGATGTGCTTGGTCTTGCGCTTGACGATGGTGCCGAAGAACACCACGGCATAGGTCACCCACACGATGGCGAGCAAAATGGCGATCGGCCATTCCAGCTCGGCGTATTCCTTGGTGGTGGTGTACCCCAGTGGCAGGGTGACGATGGCGCTCACGATGACCGCTTGCCAGCCCCAGAAGGTGAAGGCCGCGAGGCTGTCGGAGATCAGTCGCGTCTGGCAGGTTCGCTGCACGACATAGTAGGAGGTGGCAAACAGGGCACATCCACCGAAGGCAAAGATCACCAGGTTGGTGTGCAGCGGGCGCAGGCGACCGAAGGTCGTCCATGGCAAGCCGAAATTCAATTCCGGCCAAACCAGTTGCGAGGCGATGAACACCCCGAGCCCCATGCCAAGGATCCCCCAGACCACCGTCATGATGGCGAACTGGCGGACTACCTTATAGTTATAAGCAGTCGGACTGATTGCTGTGCTCATTCTAAGGTTCCACGGTTTAGGTTTTTTTATAGGTAAAATCGGCCGCAAGTATGTAGAAAGCGAGGGGCCATTGCAACGCAATGGCTGACCTGTATCAATGCGTTCCACGCCAGATTCTGCGCCCTTTCCATGTTTTGCGTAGGGACAAAATCAGAAATCGAAAGCTGATCGAGTGGACAGGAAAATTTTGGGGTCGCAACGAATGTCGTCGCGTACGCCAGGATTGGTCCGCTGTGGGAACAAGCGTAGACCCGAAAGTGAGGGGGGGAAAGGTGTGCTTTGGAAGGGTGTGACAAAGGGCCGCAGAGCGGCGGTGGGATGTTTCAAGCTGCAAGCTGCACGTAAAAGCAACTGCAAGATCAGAGCGGGGGGCTCGTCACTTGCAGCTTGACGCTTAAATCTTGCCGCTCACCTGCTGCTATTGATGGGTCAGGCTATACACGTAAGCCGCGAGCAGGTGCACCTTGTCATTGCCTTGCAGCGCTTCCTGCGCTGGCATCTGGCCCTGGCGACCGTGACGGATGGTCTGCTGCAACTGCGCGAGGCTGGTGCCGTAGATGTAGCCGGCCGGCTTGGTCAGGTCGGGCGCCCCCATGGCTTCCATGCCGTGGCCTTCCGGACCGTGGCAGGCAACACAGGTGGTGTTGAATGCAGTCTGGCCAGCCGCCAGGTCGGCAGTGCTGTCAGCCGGCAGGGGCAGCTTGGCCAGATCGTGGCGTACATAGGCGGCGACGTTCTTCACGCCTTCGTCGCCGAGCATGTCACCCCAGGCCGGCATCGCCGCATGACGGCCGTTCAGGATGGTGGTCTTGATCGCCTCGGCCGAACCCCCCCAGCGCCAGATGTTGTCCGCCAGGTTCGGGAAACCAAACGCGCCCTTGGCGTCCGAGCCGTGGCACACCGCGCAGTTGGAGGCAAACAGGCGACCGCCCATTTTCAGCGCTTGCGGGTCCTTGGCGACTTCTTCCACGGGCATGGCCGAGAATTTGGCGAAGATCGGCCCGAACCTGGCGTCGGCCTTGGCCATTTCCTTGTCCCATTCCTTGGTCTGGGTCCAACCGTCTTCATAGCCTGGCAACACGCCTTTCCAGTTGCCCAGGCCCGGGTAGAGGATCAGGTAGCCGACCGCAAACACCAGGGTGCCGGCGAACAGCATGAACCACCACTGGGGCAGCGGGTTGTCATATTCCTCGATACCGTCGAAGGCATGGCCCATGGTCTGGTCGACGCTGCCTTTGGTCTCGCCCTTGCGGGTGCCGATCAAAAGCCAGGTCAAGCCGATCAGGCTGCCGAGGGTCAGTACGCAGATCCATGTACTCCAGAATAGGGTCATGGCCGAGTGCTCCTTATTGCAGGCTCTTCTTGAGCGTCGGATGGAGAGGGTTCATCGGCGAAGGGCAGCAGGCGTGCCTGCTCGAATTCCGCATTGCGCCGGCTGTTGAACACCCACAGCGACAAGCCGATAAAGGCGATGGCGACCACCAGCGTGCCGAGGCCGCGGAGGGTGCCCGCATCGAAGTCAAATCCCATGGTTCACCTCTTGCTCTTGATGGCTGTGCCGAGCACTTGCAGGTACGACACCAGCGCGTCCATCTCGGTCTTGCCCTTGAGGCTGGCTACGGCGCCGCTGATGTCGTCGTCGGTGTACGGCACGCCGAGGGTGCGCATCACTTTCAACTTGGTCTCGGTGTGGCTGCTGTCGACCTGGGCGGTGACCAACCACGGGTAGGCTGGCATTTTCGACTCCGGCACCACATTGCGCGGGTTGTACAAGTGCGCGCGGTGCCAGTCGTCCGAGTAGCGTGCGCCGACGCGCGCCAGGTCCGGACCGGTGCGCTTGGAGCCCCACAGGAACGGGTGGTCCCACACGCTCTCGCCGGCGACCGAGTAGTGGCCGTAGCGCTCGGTCTCGGCGCGGAACGGGCGGATCATCTGCGAGTGGCACTGTACGCAGCCTTCGCGGATGTAGATGTCACGGCCTTCCAGTTGCAGCGCGGTGTAGGGTTTCATGCCTTCCACCGGCTTATTGGTCACGTCCTGGAAGAACAGCGGGACAATCTGGGTCAGGCCGCCGATGCTCACGGCGAGCACCATCAGCAACATCAACAGGCCGACGTTCTTTTCAATCGTTTCGTGTTTCATCTCAGACTCCTCAGGCCAGCTGCGCAGTGGTGGCGGCTTCGACTGGCTGCGCCGAACGCACGGTGCGCCACGTGTTGTAAGCCATCAGGAACATGCCGCTGAGGAACACCGCACCGCCCACCAGCCGCACGATGAAGCCTGGGTGGCTGGCCACCAGGGTTTCGACGAAGGAGTAGGTCAAGGTGCCGTCTTCGTTGACCGCACGCCACATCAGGCCCTGGGCGATGCCGTTGACCCACATCGAGGCGATGTAGAGCACGGTGCCGATGGTGGCCAGCCAGAAGTGCGCGTTGATCAGGCCGAGGCTGTACATCTGCTCGCGACCGAAGACTTTCGGGATCATGTGGTACAGCGCGCCGATGGAGATCATCGCCACCCAGCCGAGGGCGCCAGCGTGGACGTGGCCGATGGTCCAGTCGGTGTAGTGGGAGAGGGCGTTGACGGTCTTGATCGCCATCATCGGGCCTTCGAACGTCGACATGCCATAGAAGGCCAGCGAGACGACGAGAAAGCGCAGGATCGGGTCGCTGCGCAACTTATGCCAGGCGCCCGAGAGCGTCATCATGCCGTTGATCATGCCGCCCCAGCTCGGGGCCAGCAGCACCAGCGACATCACCATGCCCAGCGACTGCGCCCAGTCCGGCAGCGCGGTGTAGTGCAAGTGGTGGGGGCCGGCCCAGATGTACAGGGTGATCAGCGCCCAGAAGTGCACGATGGACAAACGATAGGAATACACCGGACGCTCGGCCTGCTTGGGCACGAAGTAATACATCATCCCCAGGAAGCCGGCGGTGAGGAAAAAGCCTACCGCGTTGTGCCCATACCACCACTGCACCATGGCATCCGTCGCACCGCCATAGAGGGAGTAGGACTTGGTCAGGCTGACCGGGATTTCCAGGTTGTTGACGATATGCAGGATGGCCACGGTGATGATGAACGCACCGAAGAACCAGTTCCCGACGTAGATGTGCTTGGTGTTGCGCTTCATGATCGTGCCAAAGAACACGATGGCGTAGGCGACCCAGACGATGGTGATCAGGATGTCGATCGGCCACTCCAGCTCGGCGTACTCCTTGGAACTGGTGTAGCCCAGTGGCAACGAGATGGCGGCCAGGAGAATGACAAGCTGCCAGCCCCAGAAGCAGAACGCGGCGATTTTCGGCGCGAACAGCTGCGCCTGGCAGGTGCGTTGTACCGAGTAGAAGGAGCTGGCGAACAGCGCGCAGCCACCGAAGGCGAAGATCACGGCGTTGGTGTGCAACGGGCGCAGGCGGCCGAAGCTGGTCCAGGGCAAATCGAAGTTGAGTGCAGGCCAGACCAATTGGGCGGCGAGAAAAACCCCGAGCCCCATGCCGACGATGCCCCACACCACCGTCATAATGGCGAATTGGCGGACCACCTTGTAGTTATAGGCGGTACTTAAAGTAGTGTTCATGGTTCCCCATCCACGGTTCAACCCAAGCAAATGCGGCACTTGGGCTGGAGTTATAGGCAGACTAAAAAGCGAGGCAAGCATGGGCAAAGAGCACAAGGCCAGTATTGACGGGGATCAATGGGCGCAGTGTGTGCGGGAACGGGGCTGGTTGTGGGATGCCGCATCGACTGCTGCGAAGGGCGCGCCGGTGACGTTGATCCTTGCCCACGGCGCCGGCGCACCGATGGACTCAGGCTTCATGGACGACATGGCTGCACGCCTTGCCGGGCATGGCGTGAACGTGTTGCGCTTCGAGTTTCCCTACATGGCCCAACGCCGGGCGGACGGCGGCAAACGCCCGCCGAATCCGGCGCCTAAACTGCTGGACGCCTGGCGCGAGGTGGTTGCCGAGGTGCGACGTCATGTCGCTGGGAAACTGGCGATTGGCGGCAAGTCCATGGGCGGGCGCATGGCCAGTTTGTTGGCCGATGAAGTGGGCGCCGATGGGTTGGTGTGCCTGGGGTATCCATTCTATGCCGTGGGCGAGCCGGAGAAGCCACGGGTCGAGCACCTGGCTGGGTTGAAGACGCCGACCTTGATTGTGCAGGGCGAGCGCGATGCCCTGGGCAATCGGGCGACGGTGGAGGGGTATGTGTTATCGCCGAGCATCGAGGTAATGTGGTTGGTGGCGGGGGATCATGACTTGAAGCCATTGAAGGCGTCGGGGTTTACGCATGAGCAGCATTTGGCGGCTGCGGCGGTGAAGGTCGCTGAGTTTCTCGGCGCCTGTTAGGGACCCTTCGCGAGCAAGCCCGCTCCCACATTTTGATGTGTGAATGCATTCAAATGTGGGAGCGGGCTTGCTCGCGAAAGCGGTCTACCGGTTAAACCGCTCCACCAGCGAATACTGGGTATTCGCCGTATGGGTCAGCTCTTCACTCAACTGCGCCGAGTTCATCGCCTGTTCCGACGTCTGGTCCGCCAGCAATGCAATGGTGCTGATGTTACGGCTGATCTCTTCGGCCACTGAGCTTTGCTCTTCAGTCGCGGCGGCGATCTGGGTGGTCATGTCGGTGATGTGCGCCACCGCTTCGCTGATTCCCACCAGCGCCTGATCCGCCTCCATCACCCGCGCCACGCCTTCTTCGGCCTGGCGATGCCCGGCGTCCATGGTTTGCACGGCGGCAGCGGCCGTCTGTTGCAGCTTGGCGATCAGGGCATGGATCTGCCCGGTCGATTCAGCGGTGCGCTGCGCCAATTGACGGACTTCGTCAGCAACGACCGCAAACCCACGGCCCATCTCGCCGGCACGCGCGGCTTCAATGGCGGCGTTGAGCGCCAGCAGGTTGGTCTGGTCGGCAATGCCTTTGATCACATCGACCACGCCACCAATTTCATCGCTGTCCTTGGCCAGTTGGGTGACGGTCACGCCCGTCTCGCCCACGGCCACCGACAGACGCTGGATCGCTTCGCGGGTTTCCCCGGCGATATCGCGGCCGCGACCGGTCAGGCGATTGGCTTCCTGGGTGGCATCGGCGGTGCGCTGCACATGGCTGGCGACTTCCTGGGTGGTGGCCGCCATCTGGTTGACGGCGGTGGCCACCTGTTCGGTCTCCACGCGCTGGCGTTCCAGGCCGCTGGAGCTGTTATGCGCCAGGGTGTTGGACTGCGCGGCCTGGTCGTTGAGGTGTTCGGCCGTATCCTGCAAGCGTGTGAGGCAGGTTTTCAGGCGTGCTTCCTGGCTGAGGATCGACATTTCCAAACGCGCCTGGGCGCCCCGGCTGTCGGTGTACATCTGCGCGATCAATGGGTCGGAGGTGGTCTGCTCGGCCAGGCGCAGCAGGCGCTTGAGGCCGCGCTGTTGCCAACTCAGGCCCAGCAGGCCCAATGGCACTGACAACCCCGCCGCCAGGGCAAAGCCCCAGTGGGAGTTGAGCGACGCACCGATCATGAAGCTCAATTGGCTCACCAGGATAAACGGCAGCCAGTCCTGCAACACCGGCAGCCACTTGTCGCGCTGGGGGATCGCCGACTTGCCCTGGTTGATGCGGCGGTAGAGCGCTTCGGCGCGGCGGATCTGCTCGGCAGTGGGCTTGATGCGCACCGATTCGTAGCCGACGACCTGATTGCCTTCGAAGACCGGCGTCACGTAGGCGTTGACCCAGTAGTGATCACCGCTCTTGCAGCGATTCTTGACAATGCCCATCCATGGCAAGCCTTGTTTGAGCGTTGACCACATGTGCGCGAACACCGCCGGCGGAACATCCGGGTGACGCACCAGGTTGTGCGGGGCACGCACCAGTTCGTCGCGGGAGAACCCACTGATCTCGACAAAGGCGTCGTTGCAGTAGGTGATCACGCCTTTGGCATCAGTGGTGGAGATCAACCGTTGCTGAGCGGGGAAGGTACGTTCGCGCTGGGTAACGGGTTGGTTATTACGCATGATTGTTCAATCCGCAAGGCTTTCAAGGGGTATCGGCAAGAACGGCGGTTTATTTAACTTAAATTTGCAACAATCGCGCTGTCCATGCAGGAACGGGGTCACCCGGTCAGCATCGGGTACGTAAACAAACCGAAGTGAAGCAGATTCAAACCAAAGTGCGTCGCCACCGCCGCGCCCAGGCCGCCAAAGCGATAGGCCAGGCCATAACCCACCCCGGCGATGCTCGCCAGCAGCACCCAGTGCCAGCCCGCGCCGAGGTGCACCAGGCCGAACAGCAGTGAGGCCAGCAGCAGCGCCAGGTTCTCGCCGTAAGGCAGGTGTTTGAAGCGCTGGCTCAGGCCGCCCTGGACATACCCACGGAACAGGGCTTCTTCGACCAGCGTCACCAGCAGCAGGTTATTGAGCACCCACAGCCAGGCCTGTTCGGGCCATTTCGGCGCCCAGGTGATCATTCCCAGCAAGGCTGCACCGCCCAGGGCGGCGATGGCGGTGAGGGTCAGGGCCAGGGCCGCCACGCAGATGGACAGGCGTAGCGAGCGCCGCGCCACAATCCACGGGCAGGCCAGCAACAGCCAGAAGCCAATCAGCGGTTTGTCCTGGTTCAGGTACATCGAGAAGGGCACGGCATCGTCGGTGAAGCGTTGCGGGGCAATGCCGCGGCCATTGTAGAAACCCGGCAGCCAGTGCATCGCCAGGCTCAGGGCCAGTACGATAAACAAACCGTGGCCGACGTAGCGCGCCCAAGGCGTGCGCTGCTGGCGGACGGCGTACCCGGCGAGCAACAGCAGGGCGATAGACACCCATGCCAGCGCCCCCAGTTGCCCGTAGGCCAGGGCCAGTCCATAGCCGATGGAAAGAAGCACCAGGTACAGCCAGGGCAATGCGATCATGAGAAATCCTTGGAAAAAACTGGGCGGCATTATAGCGACGCGCCCTGCAGGACCCACATGAAAACTCCTCCACCCAGGGTGATTGCAAAACCTATCCACGGCTGGTTATAGTCCGAGCCTCTTCATCCCTTCACACAAGATCAGCCCATGCCAGCTCTCCAGCGCATAGCGGTAGTCGATTCAGCGGTCAGCGCCGTGGTCGTGCCGTGCGGGGAAAAGCAGCCTGCGCAGATCAGTCACTACCCCCCACCTGTCAGTAGCACGCCGGTGTACGCAGTCGTATCACCGCCGGGTGTTGGCATTTCGGGCTGATCAGCGAATCGCTGTTCCCGTCTGCCCGCCTGAAAAAAACCTACTGAGTTTCAGCGTCTGCTGAATTGGCTTTCTTGCCTGATGACAGGTGGTAACCATGTCTGTTCTTTCGAAACAATCCGTGGCCGCGGCGGCCTCGACGAGCCTGTTCGTCCTGCTGTGGAGCAGCGGGGCGATCTTCTCCAAATGGGGCCTGGCCCACGCGTCTCCCTTTGCGTTCCTGTTGATCCGCTTTGCCATTGCCCTTGCAGGTCTGGTGGTGCTGGTACCGATCCTCAAGCTGAAACTGCCGCGCCCCGGCAAGCCCCTGCTGTATGCGGCGGCGACCGGGTTGGTGTTGTTGGGGGCTTATCAGATTTTTTATCTGCTGGCCCTGGACCTCAACGTCACCCCCGGCGTGATGGCAACCCTCATGGGCGTGCAGCCGATCCTCACCGTGGTGCTGATAGAACGCCAGCGCTCGCTGCGCCGCGTGTTCGGCCTGGGCCTTGGGTTGGCGGGGCTGATCATGGTGGTCTACCAGGGCATCGGTTTATCCGGCATGTCCCTGGCGGGCATGCTGTTCGGCCTGCTGGCCCTGGCCAGCATGACGTTGGGTTCGATCATGCAGAAGCGCATCACCGACAACCCCCTGGGCACGCTGCCGGTGCAATACCTGGCAGGGCTGGTGATGTGCTCGGTGTTCGTGCCGTTCCAGCCGTTCCACTTTGAGCACGCCAGCGGTTTTTACCTGCCCGTGCTGTGGATGGGGTTGGTGGTGTCGTTGCTGGCCACGCTATTGCTGTACCGCCTGATCGCCCGAGGCAACCTGGTGAATGTCACCAGTCTGTTTTACCTGGTGCCGGCGGTGACGGCGGTGATGGACTACCTGATCTTCGGCAACAAGCTCGCGATGCTGAGCCTGCTGGGGATGGGGTTGATCATCATCGGGTTGGTATTTGTCTTCCGCAAGGGCTGATACACCTCCCTGTAGGCACCCGGCTTGCCGGCGATAGCGTCCGCAAGAACGCCATCACCGGCAAGCCAACCGCCTACAGGGGTTTTTTCGGCCGCAACACCAGCCACAACGCCCCTGCAATCAACACCCCGCCATACAGATGCGCCATCGACAACGGCTCATCCAGCAGCAATGCGCCCCACAGCACGCCAAATGGCGGAATCATGAAGGTCACGGTCATCGACTTGACCGGCCCGATGGACGACAGCAATCGGAAGTAAAGAATGTAGGCAAACGCCGTGCATACCAGCCCCAACCCCAGCAGCGATAACCACACCTGCCACCCACCCCAACTGGCGGGCGGCTGGCTGATGGCGCTGTAGGCAAAGAACGGCAGCAGGAACAACGTAGCCCCGAGCATGCTGCCCAGGGCTGACAGGCGACTGTCCAAACCACCACGCTGATCCAGCCAGCGCCGTGCGAGGAACCCGGCAAAGCCGTAGCACGTGGTCGCTAGCAAACAGGCCAGCGCGCCCATCAACAATTCCAGGTCAAACGCTACCGGCCCCGCGCGGGTCAGCACACCCACGCCCAACAGCCCCAGGCATACCCCGGCGACTTTCGACGGGGTCAGGCGTTCGCTGAAGAACAACCCGCCAATCAGTACACCCATCAACGGCGTGGTCGCATTGAAGATCGCCGAGTAACCCGCTGGCAGCACTTGGGCGGCCACCGAATACATGGTCGCCGGAATCCCGGAGTTGATCACCCCCAAGAGCAGTACCGTCTTGAACTTGCCCTGGAAATCCCAGCTCACCCGCATCATCGCCAGGATCACCAGCAACCCGGCGGCGGCAATCGACACGCGGAAAAACGCAGTCGGTACCGTGCCAATCTCCGGCGCGATGATTCGCATGAACAGGAAGCTCGCGCCCCAGATGGCGGCGAGCCCCAGCAAGTACAAGGTGTCGACAGGTCTCACGGAGCACTCCTCTATCAATAAGGCGGCGAGTGTTGCACGCCGCTTTCACTGATTACAGGACAAACCGCGTCACCAGCCCATTCAGGTCCACCGCCAGGCGTGACAGCTCCTGGCTGGCGGCCGAGGTCTGGGTGGCGCCGGCGGCGGTCTGGGTGGACAGGTCGCGGATGTTCACCAGGCTGCGATCCACATCGCGTGCCACCAGCGCCTGCTGCTCGGCGGCGCTGGCGATCACCAGGTTGCGCTGGCTGATCTGCGAGATGGCGGCGGTGATTTTTTCCAGGGCATTGCCGGCGCCGTTGGCCCGTTGCAAGGTCTGGCCGGCGTGTTCGGCGCTGCTGTTCAGGGCGTCGACGGTGTCTTGGGTACCGCGCTGGATACCGGTGATCATCTGCTCGATTTCTTCGGTGGAGTCCTGGGTGCGTTGCGCCAGGGAGCGCACTTCATCGGCCACCACCGCAAAACCACGCCCGGCCTCACCCGCGCGGGCTGCCTCGATGGCGGCGTTGAGCGCCAGCAGGTTGGTCTGCCCGGCGATGCCACGAATCACTTCCAGCACCTTGCTGATGTCCTGGGCCTGGACTGCCAGGCCTTCGGCCTTGTTGGAGGCGCCGAGCACTTCGTCGACCAGGTTCTGGATCGAGCTGATGGTTTCGCTGATCTGGTAGTGGCCGTGCTTGCTGTCCTCGTCGGACGCCTGGGACGCCTCGGCGCTGGACACTGCATTGCCCGCGACTTCGTCCACCGCCGCGCTCATTTCGGTCACGGCGGTGGCGGCCTGTTCGATCTCATCGTTCTGCGCCTGCAGGCCACGGGTGCTTTGTTCCATCACCGAGCTCATTTCTTCGGCCGCCGACGCCAGTTGCTGCGCCGACTCGCTGATGCCACGGATGGTGCCCTGCAATTGCGTCTGCATGGTGGCCAGGGCCGTGAGCAATTGGGCGGGTTCGTCCTTGCCGTCGACAGTGATCGGCTGGCTCAGGTCGCCGCCGGCAATGGTGCGTGCCACGATCAGGGCCTGGCCCAGCGGGGCAGTGATGCTGCGGGTCAGCAGCCAGGCGAGCAGCAAGGTGGCGATCAGTGCGAAGACGATGATCAGGCCGACGATCCACTGGGCACTGGAATACATCTGCGCCGCCGAATCCGCCGCCGCTTCGACGCCGTTCTGGTTGAACACGATCAGGTCTTCCAGGCTCTGGTTGAGGACCGTGCCTTGGGGGGCGAGGCGGCTGGTGAGCAGGTCGATGGCGTCTTGTTGCTGATCCTTGTCCACCAGGGCGATCATCTGGTTCACGATGGCGAGGTAGGTGGTCACATTGGCTTTCAACGTGTTCAGCAAGTCGCGCTCGGCCTCACCGCTCAGCAAGGTTTCGTGGCGCTCCAGTAGCCCTTGCAGTTCAGTACGCTGGCGGGTAAGCAGGGCTTTGCTGGTGTCGCGCACCCGCGACTCGTCAGTCGTCGCCAGGCGCAAGGCCTCCAGGCGGATGCTGGCCACGTAGGCCGCGCTGTCGTGGATGTTCTCGATGCTCGGCATCCACGATTCTTCGATGACCAGCGCGCTTTGCCGCAGCTTGGCCATCTGGCCCAGGCCAAACATCCCCACAATCACCAGCAAGCTGGCCAAAACCGCAAAACTCAGACTGGCACGCAGGCCGATCCTCATGTTCCTCAATGACATCTCAATGCTCCTTAGGCGATTAGAACCTGCTCCCGGATCGGTCTTCTGACCTTGTTAGGGTGGGAGAGGGCGCGCTATATATCAAAGTGCCATCAAGGAGGTAATCAGGGTTTCCCTTAGTTGGATCCAAAGTCTTGGGTGGACCATCAAGGCCGACAGGGCGGCCAATTCGCTTGCCCAACCGGCCAGGGCCCGCCGTTAAGGGCGTGCAGGAGCACCCCGGTAATACTCAAGGGTACATTTATTGACCGGGTGGTCGAATTACAAGCATTGAAAATAAATCTACGAAATGAACGAACTTGTACAAGGTCGTACAAAAAATGATCCTTCTCCTACCCCGACACACTGGCTAAGCTCAGGGCTTCCAGATGCCCGCAGAGGTTTCCCGCATGTCGCAGTCCGCCCTCGCTGTCGCCCAGATGATCCTCGATGGCTTCGACGATTACCGTGAGCACTTCCGCCAGATCACCGACGGCGCCCGCGAGCGTTTTGAAAAGGCCCAGTGGCAACAGGGCCAGGCAGCGTCTGCGGCACGGATCAACCTCTACGAAGAAAAAGTCAGCGAAGTCACCGCGCGCCTGCGTGAGCACTTCGACGGCGCCGCGTTACTCGACATTGAGGTGTGGCCGCTGGTGAAAAGCGCCTACATTGGCCTGATTGACCTGCGCTTCGACGATGAGTTGTCGGAGACCTGGTACAACTCGATCTTCTGCGGCCTGTTCAGTCACGACCTGATCAGCGACGGCTGCATGTTTGTCCACACCACCCGGCCCAGCCTGCGCCGCGCACGGGCAGCACAGACGCGCACCTACACGCCTACCGGGAAAATCCCGGAAATGCTCGTGCAGATCTTTGCCGACTACCGTTTCAGCGAACCCTACGCGGACCTGGCCGTCGACCTGAATCGCCTCGAAAGCCAGCTGCGCGAAAGCCTGCCGGACTGGGTGTGCAAGGACCCGGACCTCAAGGTCGAGCTGTTTTCCTCGGTGCTCTACCGTAATAAAGGCGCGTACCTCGTAGGACGCATCTACACCCGCGACGAACAATGGCCGCTGGTGATTCCGCTGTTGCACCGTGAAGGGCAGGGTATCCAGATCGATGCGCTGATCACCGATGAAGCCGATGTGTCGATCATCTTCTCGTTCACCCGTTCTTACTTCATGGTCGACGTACCGGTGCCGGCGGAGTTCATCGGCTTCCTCAAGCGCATCCTGCCGGGCAAGCACATCGCCGAGTTGTATACCTCCATTGGTTTCTACAAGCACGGCAAGTCGGAGTTCTACCGCGCGCTGATCAACCACCTGGCTACCACCGACGATCAGTTCATCATGGCCCCTGGCGTACGGGGCATGGTCATGAGCGTGTTTACCCTGCCGGGCTTCAACACGGTGTTCAAGATCATCAAGGACCGTTTTTCGCCGTCGAAAAACGTTAACCGCGCCACGGTGATCGAGAAATACCGCCTGGTTAAAAGCGTCGATCGCGTCGGGCGCATGGCCGACACCCAGGAGTTCGCCGACTTCCGTTTCCCCCTGAGCAAGTTTGAACCGCAGTGCCTGGCCGAGTTATTGGAAGTGGCTGCCGGTACCGTCGAAGTGGAAGGCGATACCGTCCTTATCCGTCACTGCTGGACCGAACGGCGCATGACCCCGCTCAACCTCTACCTCGACAATGCCAACGCCGCCCAGGTGCGCGATGCCCTGGAAGACTACGGCCTGGCGATCAAGCAATTGGCGGCGGCGAATATCTTCCCCGGCGATATGCTGCTGAAGAACTTCGGCGTCACTCGACACGGCCGCGTGGTGTTCTACGACTACGACGAAATCTGCTTTCTCACCGAAGCCAACTTCCGCCATATACCGGCACCGCGCACCCCCGAGGATGAAATGGCCTCCGAGCCCTGGTACTCCATCGGCCCGCTGGACGTGTTCCCCGAGGAATTCCCGCCGTTCCTGTTCGCCGACGCCGGCCAGCGCAAGCTGTTCGATGAGTTGCATGGCGAGCTGTACAACGCCGATTACTGGAAGGGCCTGCAGGAGGCGATTAGGGCGGGGAAGGTGATTGATGTGTTTCCGTATCGGCGCAAAGAGCCCGCCCGCCCTTGAGGGGCGAGCGGGCCTTGTGCGCGAAAAACATCAACGTCGCACTTGCGGTTGACGCTAGGCACCGCCCTTGCGGTTTTCTGTGCGTATGTCTTTGAACCAGGCGTCCGTTCGACCCATGGCAGTCAACTGGTCCGTGACGTTGCTTGCACGATTTCGGTCGGTTGGGTTGGTGCCATTGAGCTGAACGTCACGCGCTTGTTTGTACAGCGTCCCCATGTGTTGATTAATCGCTTTATCGAGTTTTTTGTCTTCCCTGGAATGCTTCAGCATGGTCAGCGGATTTTTGCTTTCAGGGCGGGACTCGAGATTGTCGATCCGTTTTTTCATCAAGTTGATGGTCGGCTCATAAACCGTTTTAGGCAGGGCCGAACTCGGGAAGTGGGTGGGTAGGTTTTCCAGGGTATCTTTGTTTAACCTCGTCTGATGGAGCTGTTTTTGTTTGTCAGCGCTCAACGCGGAAAAGGGTTGTTTGTTGACGAGTGATGCCGATGCGCCAGAGCTGCTGGAGGTCTGCATCCAAGAACCTCGAGATGAACTGGATTCAGGCGCAATGCTCTGGTATTTGTCCGCGTAGCGGTTAGACGCGTTGCTGTAGCGGAGGGAGTCAATTGGCATTCGAGATCCTCATAGTTAGAAGCAGTCGTCTCGGCAAAGGCTGCCGAGTCAAAGGCCGCTCATAAAATTCATTCCTCGTACTGCCTGGCTTGTAGAGTGGAAGTTGGAGATTCTATTTGCCCTCAGGTTGGTTGCCGGCTCCGAAGAGACTTGGCTGCGGGCGGGCGCAGAAGACGGCTTTTCGGAATAGGCCGGAGCGAACTCATAGCGCGGCGGTGGCAACGTGCCTGTCGAGCGCGGTTGGGCCCGCATGGCGTCCTGGTAGTTCGGCAGGCGCGAGGTGACAGAATCGATTGGCATAATAAGCTCCGCTTTCAAAGGGGGGATGTTCTGATTGGCCAGACGTATCTGGAGACTTATTGAAGCCTGACTCCCTCACCCATCAAATCGGACTTTCGCTTTTCAACAGTACGAATGGGGCCCTAAGCGTTGTAGTAAAAGTCGCTATGGCGGTAGGCGCAGCAACCATCGCATCGTGATGGAGCGTCTCCGAACGTGTGGAAATCTGCGACAATCCCCCGATCCAATCGATTAATGCTGTGCAGGCCTCACCTGCCTTACCCAAAAGACTTTTGCCGACCTGATGACCGACCAAGCGCCCACTATCGACCAACTTCTCAAAAACCTCGATCACGCCATGCTCGCCGACCGCCACCGCTTGCGTCGGCAGCTGCTTGAGCTGCGCAAGAAGCCCGACGAGGAAAAGCTGGCGCAGTGGGTCGCGCGCATGCAGGCGTCCTGTGCCCAGGTCACGGCGCGGCGTGCCAGCCTGCCGGTGATTCGCTACGACGACAGCCTGCCGATTGCGGCCAAGCGCGATGAGATCAAAGAGGCACTGAACAAGCACCAGGTGCTGATCATTGCCGGTGAGACCGGTTCGGGTAAAACCACCCAGTTGCCGAAGATCTGCCTGGAAATCGGTCGTGGCCAGTTCGGCCTGATCGGTCACACCCAGCCACGCCGTATCGCCGCACGCAGCGTGGCCAGCCGGGTTGCCGAGGAGCTGGCGACACCGCTTGGCGCGCTGGTCGGCTATCAGGTGCGCTTCGAAGACCAAAGCGATTCCAACACGCTGATCAAGCTGATGACCGACGGTATCCTGCTGGCGGAAACCCAGAACGACCGCTACCTGGAACGCTACGACACGATCATCGTCGACGAAGCCCACGAACGCAGCCTGAACATCGACTTCCTGCTGGGTTACCTGAAAACCCTGCTGCCGCGTCGCCCGGACCTGAAGGTCATCATCACCTCGGCGACCATCGACCTGGAGCGCTTCTCCAAGCATTTCGACGATGCGCCCATTGTGGAAGTGTCGGGCCGTACCTTCCCGGTGGACACCTGGTACCGACCGCTGACCCTGGAGCAGGACGAAGAGGGCAACCGCGTCGATGATGACTTGACGGTTGACCAGGCGATCCTTGCCACCCTCGACGAAATCGCGGCTTATGAGCGCAGCGAGCGACGCAGCCCCGGCGATGTGCTGGTGTTTTTGCCGGGTGAGCGCGAGATCCGCGATGCCGCCGACATGCTGCGCAAGGCCCAGCTCAAGCACACCGAGATCCTGCCGCTGTACGCACGCCTGTCGCCGGCCGAACAGCAGCGCATTTTCCAGTCCCATCCGGGCCGGCGCGTGGTGCTGGCGACCAACGTCGCGGAGACCTCGCTGACCGTGCCGGGCATTCGTTATGTGATCGACAGCGGTACCGCGCGCATCAGCCGCTACAGCTACCGCGCCAAGGTGCAGCGCCTGCCGATCGAGGCGATTTCCCAGGCCAGCGCCAATCAGCGTAAAGGCCGCTGCGGTCGGGTCGAGCCGGGGATTTGCATCCGCTTGTACAGCGAGGAAGATTTTATCGGCCGTCCGGAGTTCACCGACCCGGAAATTCTGCGCACCAACCTCGCTGCCGTGATCCTGCAGATGCTGCACCTGCGCCTTGGCGAAATCACCGACTTCCCGTTTATCGAGCCGCCGGACGGCAAGGCCATCAGCGACGGTTTCAACCTGCTGCAAGAGCTGTCGGCGGTTGACCGCAACAGCCAGCTCACCCCGCTGGGCCGTCAGTTAGCGCGCCTGCCGGTAGACCCGCGCATGGGCCGCATGTTGCTCGAAGCGGCCAAGCTCGGCAGCCTGCAGGAAGTGCTGATCGTCGCCAGCGCCATGTC
This sequence comes from Pseudomonas sp. MYb13, assembly GCF_002980075.1. Taxonomy (NCBI): domain Bacteria; kingdom Pseudomonadati; phylum Pseudomonadota; class Gammaproteobacteria; order Pseudomonadales; family Pseudomonadaceae; genus Pseudomonas; species Pseudomonas sp. MYb13. Next base: position 287,872 of record NZ_PCQI01000004.1, read on the forward strand.
GATCCAGGACCCACGCGAGCGCCCGCCGGAGCGCCAACAGGCCGCCGACCAGGCTCATGCTCAATGGAAAGACCCGGATTCGGATTTCGCCGGCTTGGTCAATCTATGGCGCGGTTTCGAAGAGCAGCGCCAGGAACTGACGGCCAGCCCGCTGCGTAACTGGTGTCGCAAGAACTTCCTCAATTATCTGCGCCTGCGCGAGTGGCGTGATTCTCATCGTCAGTTGAGCCTGATCTGCCGCGACATGCAGTTGACGGTCAACAAAGAGCCGGCGGACTTCCCGAAACTGCACAAGGCGGTGTTGTCCGGCCTGCTCAGCCAGATCGGCCAGAAGACTGAAGACGGCGATTACCTTGGCGCGCGTCAACGGCGTTTCTGGATTCATCCCTCGTCGGGCATCGGCAAGAAGCGTCCGCAATGGTTGATGACCGCCGAGTTGGTGGAGACCACCAAGCTGTATGCGCGCATGGTCGCCAAGATCGACGCCGACTGGATCGAGCCGCTGGCCGGGCACCTGATCAAGAAAAACCACTTTGAGCCCCACTGGGAGAAGAAACGCGGCCAGGTCGTGGCCTTTGAGCAGATCACCCTGTTCGGGCTGATCGTGGTCGGCCGTCGCCCGGTGCATTACGGGCCGATTGACCCGGTGGTGTCCCGCGAGTTGTTTATCCGCGAAGGCCTGGTGCGTGGCGAGATCCAATCGCGGGCTAAATGCCTCACCGCCAACCAGCAGTTGCTGGAGCAACTCGACGAACTGGAAGCCAAGGCGCGCCGTCGCGATATCCTGGCGGATGAAGAAACGCTGTTCGCCTTCTACGATGCGCGTTTGCCGGCGGAGATTCACCAGACCGCGACCTTCGACAGCTGGTACAAGGTCAACAGCCAGAAAGACCCGCAATTGCTGATCATGCGCGAGGAAGACGTGCTGGTCCGCGAGGCCAGTGAAGTCACCGCCGCGCATTACCCGGACACCCTGCACCTGGGCGACCTGGAACTGGCGTTGAGTTACCACTTCGAACCCAACCACCCGCGTGACGGCGTGACCCTGCGCGTGCCGGCACCGTTGCTGCCGGCGCTGCCGCCCGAGCGCCTGGAGTGGCTGGTGCCCGGGGTGATCGAAGCCAAGTGCATCGCCCTGGTGCGCAACCTGCCCAAGGCGCTGCGCAAGAATTTCGTGCCGGTGCCGGACTTCGTCAAGGCCGCCCTACAACGCATCGAATTCGGCCAGGGCTCGTTGCCCCAGGCGCTGGGCCGCGAGCTGCTGCGCATGACCGGGGCACGGGTCAGCGATGAGGCCTGGAACGAAGCCGCGCAGCAGGTCGAAAGCCACCTGAAGATGAACCTGGAAGTGGTCGACGGCCAGGGTAAGTTCCTCGGCGAAGGCCGCGACCTGGCTGAGCTGACGGCGCGGTTTGCCGAGGCCAGCCAGGCCGCGCTGGCCGTGCCGCAGACTGCGAAAAGCCAACAGCCGGTGGAAGCCAAGGTATTTGCGGCGGTGGCCGAAAAGACGCAGCAGAAGATCGCCGGGCTGTCGATGACGGTGTACCCGGCGCTGGTGGAAGACAATGGCACGGTCAAGGAAGGGCGCTTCTCCACCGCCGCCGAGGCTGAATTCCAGCATCGCCGTGCGTTGCAGCGCCTGCTGATGAAGCAACTGGCGGAACCGGCGAAATTCCTGCGCGGCAAATTGCCGGGCCTGACCGAACTGGGGCTGATGTACCGCGAACTGGGGCGTATCGATGCGCTGGTAGAAGACATTCTGCTGGCCAGCCTCGACACGTGCGTGTTGGAAGGCGAAGCCAGCCTGCCGCGTGACGGCGCCGGTTTGGCGGCCTTGGCCGAGCGCAAGCGCGGCAGTTGGACAGAACACGCCGAACGGCTGGCGCGCCTGACCCTGGAGGTGCTGAAACTCTGGCACGGCTTGCAAAAACGCTTCAAAGGCAAGATCGACCTGGCCCAGGCCGTGGCGTTGAACGACATCAAGCAGCAGTTGAGCAACCTGGTCTACCCAGGGTTTGTGCGGGAAACGCCGGCGCAGTGGTTCAAGGAGTTGCCGCGTTACCTCAAGGCCATCGAGTTGCGCCTGGAGAAATTGCCCAGCCAGGTGCAAAAAGACCGGGTGTGGAGCGGCGAACTGGGCGGTCTGTGGACGCAGTATGAAAACCGTTTGAAAAAACATGCCCAGGAAGGCAAGCGCGATCCCCAGCTGGAGCTGTATCGCTGGTGGTTGGAGGAATATCGGGTGTCATTGTTTGCCCAGCAGTTGGGGACCAAGGTGCCGATTTCCGACAAGCGCCTGAGCAAGCAATGGAGCCTGGTAGAGGCCTGAACCTTTCCCGGTTTCCCAGGCGAGGCAGGTCCAGTGTAGGCGCGGGCTTGCTCGTGATGCGGCCATTCAGTTGACACCTGCGTGACTGAAGCGCCGCTTTCGCGAGCAAGCCCGCTCCCACATTAAAATGGGCTCATCTGCGAGATGGCGCCAAATGCCGGGGTTTGTGGCAAACTTCGCGGTTATAAATGCCGGGATCGTCGTGAAGGGCTGCGACGCGATGGAATAAAGCGATGCCAGTTTGGTGTCCGCGGTGCGGAATCGGACTACTTACAGTTTGGTACGACGGTACCAATATCTTCTGCCTGACAGATTTAGAGGAACGACCGTGCATAACGTCGTCATCAGCGGCACTGGCCTGTACACCCCGGCCAACAGCATCTCAAACGAAGAGCTGGTGCAGTCTTTCAATGCCTACGTGCATCAGTTCAACAGCGACAATGCCGACGCCATCGAGCGCGGTGAAGTGCAGGCGCTGACTGAATCCAGTGCAGCCTTCATCGAAAAAGCCTCGGGTATCAAGAGTCGCTTCGTGATGGACAAAGACGGCATTCTCGACCCTCAGCGCATGACCCCACGCCTGCCCGAGCGCAGTAACGACGAGTGGTCGGTACTCTGCCAGATGGCCGTCGGCGCCGCTGAACAAGCCTTGCAACGCGCCGGCAAGACCGCCGCTGACATCGACGGTGTGATCGTCGCCTGTTCCAACCTGCAGCGCGCCTACCCGGCCATCGCCATTGAAGTCCAGGAAGCCCTGGGCATCGAGGGTTTTGGATTTGACATGAACGTGGCGTGTTCCTCGGCCACCTTCGGCATCCAGAATGCCGCCAACAGCATCCAGCTGGGGCAGGCGCGGGCGATCCTGATGGTCAACCCGGAAGTCTGCACCGGTCACCTGAACTTCCGCGACCGCGACAGTCACTTCATCTTTGGTGACGCGGCCACTGCCGTGGTCCTGGAGCGTGCCGACCTGGCGACCTCCAAGCATCAGTTCGACGTGGTAAGCACCAAGCTGCTGACCAAGTTCTCCAATAACATCCGCAATAACTTCGGTTTCCTCAACCGCACTGCGCCAGAGGGTGTCGGCGCGCCAGACAAGCTGTTCGTACAGGAAGGCCGCAAGGTGTTCCGTGATGTGTGCCCGATGGTGGCTGAGCTGATTGGCGTGCACCTGGAAGAAAACCAGCTGAACGTGGCCGATGTGAAACGCTTCTGGCTGCACCAGGCCAACCTGAGCATGAACCACCTGATCGTGAAGAAACTGCTGGGCCGCGAAGCGTCGGTGGAAGAAGCACCGGTGATCCTCGATACCTACGCCAACACCAGCTCGGCGGGGTCGGTGATTGCGTTCCACACCTACCAGGATGACCTGCCCGAGGGCTCCATTGCGGTGCTCAGTTCGTTCGGCGCGGGTTACTCGATCGGCAGCGTGATCCTGCGCAAACGCTGATCGAGCGGGTTAACACCGTCAAGTGTGGGAGCCGGGCTTGCCGGCGATGCAGGCACCTCGGTCTGTCAGTCAGGTCAAGGTGATGCCATCGCAGGCAAGCCAGCTCCCACATCGATTGCATTCCCACAGTGGGATTGAGGTAGACATGGCAGCAGCGGACGACGCGCACCTGCTTGAACGGCTGCTCCAGGGTGAGCAACGGGCCTTCAAGGAGCTGGTCACCACCTACCAGAGCGCCATGCGGGCGGTGGCCTATGCCATCGTCGGCCAGCGCCACGCCGATGAAGTCGTGCAGGATGCGTGGCTGTCGGTGGTGCGCAACCTGGCCAAGTTCGAAGGGCGTTCCAGCCTAAAGACCTGGCTGCTGACCATTACCGCCAACGCCGCCAAGGGGCGCTACAAGCAGAATCGACGCGAGGTATTGCTCGACGACCTGCCTTCGCCCCATGGCACGATCGGCGATGATCGCTTCACCCCCGACGATGGGCACTGGGCGGTAGCGCCCTACGCCTGGCACCAGGACACCCCGGAAGCCCTGCTGACCGAGGATGAGCTGCGTAAATGCCTGGAGCATACGTTGCTGAGTCTGTCGGCGTTGCAAAGCAGCGTGCTCGTGCTGCGTGAACGCCAGGGCCTGGAGTTGGAAGAAATCTGTAATCTTCTGACGCTGTCGCTCTCCAATGTCCGTGTGCTGTTGCATCGAGCACGGCTTAAAGTCTTCGCGACGGTGGAGCATTTTGAGGAAACGGGCGAATGTTGACCTGTAAAGAACAAGTGGCACGTTCCAGTGACTATCTCGATGGGCAACTGACCTTTCGCGAGCGTCTGCTGGTGCGTCATCACTTGATGTTTTGCCCGAACTGCCGGCGCTTTATCCGTCAGATGCGCCTCATGCAGGCAACCCTGAAGATCATGCCGGACGAGCCGGTAGAGGGTGTGGATGCCCTGGCGCAGCGGCTGGCTGCCGAGCGGCTCAAGGATCACAAAGGCGGGGAATAACCAGGCTCGCGTGGGGGGAGCGGACGGATGATGGGGACCGGCCCACCCACGCAAGGCTGTAAGGAAGCAGCTTCAAGCGGTTAGCTCCAAGCTGCGAGTGGCCTGCTCTTCCTTGAAGCGTGTAGCTTGAAGCGTTCAGCGGTCTTTCTTAGAACTTCGCTTCTGCGTCCAACTGCAGGGTATTGGCGTTGGCATCGCGATAGCCAGTGGCGCTGGCGTAGTCCGCTTTGGTCAGGAAGTATGTGGCGCCGATGGCAAAGTTCTTGTCGATGTCGTAACCGACTTTGAACTTGTGACCGCGTGCACCGGTAAAGCCGCCGGCGAAGTCCGAGTCGGTGAAGGCACCCACCACCGCATACCGTTGTACATCGCGGTAGTTGTAGTCCAGGTTGAAGCCGAACACTTTGGACTTGGCACCGAGCAGCCAGGCGGTGTCCTTGTCTTTATCCGTGGCCTTGGTGTTTTGCACGTACTGGCCATAGAACGACAACGGAACAGCCAGGCCGCCGATATCCACTTGGCTGAAGCCTTCGTACAGGCGGTACTCGCTGGCATTGCCGGCCGTTGTATTCGCCACTGTTTCGCTTGGGGTCAAGCAGCCAGGCGTGGTGCCGGTGGTGGTCGGGCAACGGCTGTCTTCATCGTTCTGGAAGGCATAGACGCTGCCGCCCAGGGTCAGCTTCAGATTGTCGGTCAGCGAGAAACGAGACCCCAACTGGCCGGCGGTCATGCGCAGGTCATTGCGAAACTGCACGCCGTCGCCGTTGACGTTGTCCTTGAGGCTGTAGTTACCCAGGCTGCCGAACAGCTCGGCGCTGCTGCCCAGTGGGTATTTGTAGGTCAGGGCCAGGCCTTCCGGGTTGATATCGCTGTCCCAGATCACGTCACCCATGCTGACCCAAGGTTGCAGCATCTTGCCGCCGATCACGTGCAGGTTCTTGATTTGGGTCGGGTGGTAGTCGATGTAGCCCAGGTCCAGCCAGATCGACTTCTTGTTGAAGTAGCCATCCAGATCCTGGTTGGTGGAGCGAGCGTCGTCACTGCTGCCGGTGGCGACACGAATGCCAGTGTCGACTTGCGAGTTGATCTCGGTGAACGCGCCCAGGCGGGCACGGATACGCTCGCGGTCCTTGTCCTTGCCGCCATTGTTGGGGGTGCCGTCGATCTTGATGGTCTCGTGGCGGAAGCGCACGTCGCCCTTGAGCTGGGTCTTGGCAGCCCAGGCCAGCTTCTGGTCGAAACTGCTCAGCTCATTGGTTTTCTTCGCGGTGGCCGCGATCTGTTCGTTGGTCTCTTGTTGAGCTTGCCGTGCGATCTGCTGTTCTTTCTGGTCTTTGGCCAATTCACTTTGCAGTTCGGTGTACTGCGCAGCGGTGATCTGGCCGTTGGCCTTGAGCATGTCGAGCAATTTAGCGTCGACTGCAGCGCTGGCTGGAACGCTCAGGGCCAGTAGCAGGCCACCGCACAGGACCGCCGCAGTTTTAGTGGAAGCAAGACGCATATCAATCTCCGAAAGTGAGGAGGGATGGCAGACCATCCAGGACACAACCGACCGATGACGGACGGAAAAATAACCACCTGCTAGAACCAGGCGCTCTAAAAACAGGCGTCAGTATCACGACCGTTTATGACGACGCAGTGGCGAAGTGATGTCATCTACATGACAAATTTTTCATGTTCGGAACTATTGTTTTAGAGCCTTGTCGCGCGAAACGGGGGTGTGCGATGTCCGGCGATCAGCGATACTCGCCAAGCTTTCACGCCCTGAAGTAGTGAGGATGCCGATGCCGTTGCAACGCCTGGACAGCTTGTCCGAAATCGCCCCGCAGGCCTGGGATGCCTTGGTGCCACAGGCCCAGCCGTTCGTGCGCCATGCCTTCCTGAGTGCCTTGGAAGACAGCGCCAGCCTGGGCCCGCAATCGGGCTGGCAGCCTGAGCATCTGTTGCATTGGGAGGGCGATCGGCTGGTGGCAGCGTTACCCAGTTATCGCAAGTGGCACTCTTACGGCGAGTATGTGTTCGATCACGCCTGGGCCGATGCCTGTGAGCGTGCCGGTATCGACTATTATCCCAAGCTGCTGACGGCGGTGCCCTTCAGCCCTGTGAGCGGTCCGCGTCTGTTGGCCGCCAGTGCTGATGAGGGTTTCGAGCTGCTCAAGAGCCTTCCGGGCTACCTGGAGATCGAAGGGCTTTCCAGTGCCCATATCAACTTCACAGATGACCTGGCCGACGCTGCACTGGCCCAGCAACCGGGTTGGTTGCAGCGCCTTGGTTGTCAGTTTCACTGGCAGAACCGTGGCTACCGCGACTTCCAGGACTTCCTCGACGCCCTGAGCTCTCGCAAGCGCAAGCAGATGCGCAAAGAGCGCGAACAGGTGGCGGGGCAGGGCATCGATTTCGAGTGGCTGCAAGGCCATGAGCTGAGCGAAGCGCAATGGGACTTTGTCTACGCCTGCTACGCCAACACCTACGCTGTGCGCCGCCAATCGCCCTACCTGACCCGCGCGTTTTTCAGCCTGCTGGCCGAGCGCATGCCCGAGGCGATCCGCGTGGTGCTGGCCAAACAAGGCACACGCCCGGTGGCCATGGCCTTCAGCCTGATCGGTGGCGACAGTTTCTACGGCCGCTACTGGGGCTGCCTGGCCGAGTTCGACCGCCTGCACTTCGAAACCTGCTTCTACCAGGGCATGGACTACGCCATCGCCCACAGCCTGCAACGCTTCGACGCGGGCGCACAGGGCGAACACAAGTTGATTCGCGGGTTTGAACCGGTGATTACGCGGTCGTGGCACTACCTGCGCCATCCGGGGCTGAAGAATGCCGTTGAGGATTTCCTGGAGCGCGAGCGGATTGGGATCGCGGCATATGCCGAGGAGGCGAGGGCAGCCCTGCCTTATCGGCAGGGCTGAGTCCACCGGTCGGGTAGCGCTTTCCTGAACGGCTGAGATCGCTACCCTGTATGTACAAAAGTACATACAGGATGTGCCATGTTATTTGAGTGGGATGAGTCCAAAAATAAAGCCAATATTGTTAAGCACGGCATCGATTTCAATGACGTCCCAGATATCTTTAGGCACCCAATGCTGGCCTTACGCGATGATCGAGCGGATTATGGCGAGGAGCGTTGGATTAGTATTGGCTGGATCAAATTGTTAATGGGTGTGGTCGTATACACCGAGCGACGTGGTGACGTGATCCGTATCATCTCCGCCCGAAAAGCAACCAAGAAGGAGGCCAAATATTATGACGCAAACATCGAAAACTGATTGGGAGCGCTTGGCCAAGATGAATGATAAAGAGATCGATACCAGCGATATTCCTGAGCTGGATGCCGATTTTTTCCGGCATGCAGAGTTACGTGTTCCAGTGAAGCAGGCGGTCACTATCCGGCTGGATGCTGATGTACTGGAGTGGTTCAAAGGTCAAGGGTCTGGTTACCAGACGCGTATCAACCAGCTATTGCGCCAGTACATGCAGGCCCATCAAGGGTGAGAGTCCGCCCTATGAGGGCAGCCCTGCCTTACCGGCAGGGCTGAACCCGTTTTGCCTCAGCCTGGCGCCTCCTCGCCCAGCCAACGGTAGGTGAGACCACCGGTTACCGCGCCGAGCATCGGCGCGAGCCAGAACATCCACAATTGCTGGATCGCCCACCCGCCGACGATCAGTGCCGGGCCCGTACTGCGGGCCGGGTTGACTGATGTGTTGGTGACGGGGATGGAGATCAGGTGGATGAGTGTCAGCGCCAGCCCGATTGCGATGGGCGCGAGACCCGGTGGGGCGCGACGGTCGGTGGCGCCGAGGATGATCAACACGAACATGGCAGTCATCACCCACTCAGTGACAAACCCCGCCGCCAACGAATAACCGCCCGGCGAATGTTCGCCATAGCCGTTGGACGCCAGGCCTGATGCCAGTTCGAACCCCGGTTTGCCGCTGGCGATGAAATACAACAGCGCAGCGGCGATGGTGCCACCGACGACCTGCGCCACGATATACGCCGGTAACTCCCTGGCCGGAAACCTTCCGCCCACGACCAGCCCCACCGATACCGCCGGGTTGAGGTGACATCCGCTGATATGCCCAATGGCGAACGCCATGGTCAGCACTGTGAGCCCGAACGCCAGGGCTACGCCCAACAACCCGATCCCGACTGCGGGAAATGCTGCGGCCAACACCGCACTCCCGCACCCACCCAACACCAGCCAAAACGTACCCAGCCCCTCTGTGATTGAACGCTTGAACAAAGACATGCAGCCCGTCCTTGATAGATCGCTCTACCCAATCAGTAAATCAGTGATGCTCCCTGCAGATTTACTTCAGCGCCCGTCTGGGCACTGCACTGATTACAGCAGGGTTGGGGCACAAATCCAGGGCATGAAAAACGCCAGGGCTCTTTGGATCAGGGCGACTGGCGCAAATCAAGTGGTGGGAGCTGGCTTGCCTGCGATAGCGGTGGGGCAGTATCGGGGGGCTGGCTAGTAGACTGACATCGCAGGCAAGCCAGCTCCCACACGGGGTCGGGGTGATGTTTCAGTCAATACCCACAAACCCACCGGTCTGGTGCTGCCACAACCGCGCATACAAGCCGCCGTGGGCCAGCAACTCGGCGTGGCTGCCACTCTCGGCAATCTGGCCTTTCTCCAGCACCACCAGGCGGTCCATCCGCGCAATGGTCGACAACCGGTGCGCGATCGCGATCACCGTCTTGCCCTGCATCAGGGTTTCGAGGCTTTCCTGGATCGCCGCTTCCACTTCCGAATCCAGCGCAGAGGTGGCTTCGTCCATGATCAGGATCGGCGCATCCTTGAGCAGTACCCGGGCGATGGCGATACGTTGGCGCTGCCCACCGGAGAGCTTCACCCCGCGCTCACCCACGTGTGCGTCCAGCCCGGTGCGGCCCTCGGAGTCCGACAGCAGCGGGATGAACTCATCGGCACGCGCCTTGTGTACCGCGGCCCAGAGTTCTTCGTCGGTGGCGTCGGGCTTGCCGTAGAGCAGGTTATCGCGGATCGAACGGTGCAGCAGCGAGGTGTCCTGGGTGATCATGCCGATCTGCTCGCGCAGGGTTTCCTGGGCCACTTCGGCGATGTCCTGGCCGTCGATCAGGATGCGCCCGCCTTGCAGGTCGTAGAGACGCAGCAGCAGGTTGACCAGAGTCGACTTGCCCGCGCCGGACGGGCCGATCAGGCCGATCTTCTCACCGGCCTTGATCTCAAGGTTGAGGCCGCCAATGATGCCGCTCTTCTTGCCGTAGTGGAAATCCACCTGCTCAAAGCGCACTTCGCCATGGGGCACGCTCAGGCGCGGGGCGTTGTCGCGGTCGATCACGGCCAGTGGCTGTGCGATGGTTTTCAGGCCGTCCTGCACCTGGCCGATGTTTTCGAAAATGCCATTGACCACCCACATGATCCATCCGGACATGTTGACGATACGAATCACCAGACCGGTGGCCAGGGCAATCGCGCCCACCGAGATCAGCGACTGCGTCCACAGCCATAGCGCAAGGCCGGTGGTGGTGACGATCAGCAGGCCGTTCATGGTGGTGATCACGATGTCCATGCTGGTGACAACGCGGCTGGCCAGCTGGGTTTTCTCGGTCTGCTCGATGATCGCTTCCTTGGCGTATTCCTGCTCGTACTGGGTATGCGCGAACAGCTTCAAGGTGGTGATGTTGGTGTAGCCGTCGACGATACGGCCCATCAGTTTTGAGCGTGCCTCGGAGGAAATCACCGAGCGCTCCTTCACCCGCGGTACGAAATAGCGCAGCGCCAGGCTGTAGCTGACGATCCAGGTCACCAGCGGGATCATCAGGCGCCAGTCGGCCTCGGCGAACAGCACCAGGGAACTGACGGCATAGATTGCCACGTGCCAGATCGCATCCACCGCGGCCACGGCGGAGTCGCGCAGCGAATTGCCGGTTTGCATGATGCGCTGGGCAATGCGCCCGGCGAAGTCATTCTGGAAGAAGTTGATGCTCTGCTTGAGCACGTAGCTGTGGTTCTGCCAACGAATCAGGCTGGTCATGCCGGGGCTGATGGTCTGGTGCACCAGCAGGTCATGCAGGGCGCCGAAGATCGGGCGCAGCAACAGGGCGACCACGGCCATCCAGATCAGCTCGGTGCTGTGCTGTTGGAAGAAGTTGGCTGGCGGCGTGCCCTGGGCCAGGTCGATGATGCGACTCAGGTAGCTGAACAGCGCCACTTCGATCAGCGCACCGATCAGGCCCACCACCAGCAAGGCAGCGAAATGCGGCCATACCTGGCGCAGGTAGTAGAGGTAGAAGGGCAGGACTTTATCGGGCGGGGCGGCGCTGGGGGCGTCGCGGAAAATATCGATCAGTTGTTCAAAACGACGATAGAGCATTAAGTATGACGCCCGCAGGGCGGGCTCTCCTTTCAAATGCGCGCGCGGCCTTGTGGGCTGCGCGCGGAACTACCTGCTACCTCAGTCGATGCGCTTGGCCGACTTGATGTACACAGGATCGATTGGCACGTTCTGCATGCCCTGCTTGGTAGTGGTCTGCGAATTGACGATCACATCGACCACGTCCATGCCCTTGACCACCTTGGCGAACACGGCGTAACCGGCGTCGCGGCCCGGATCGAGGAAGGCATTGTCGGCGACGTTGATGAAGAATTGGCTGGTGGCCGAATTCGGATCGTTGGTACGTGCCATGGACAAGGTGCCACGTACGTTATGCAGGCCGTTGCTGGCCTCGTTCTTGATCGGGTCCTTGGTTGGCTTCTGGGTCATTGCCTGGGTGAAGCCGCCGCCCTGGACCATGAAGCCCGGGATGACACGGTGGAAAATCGTGTTGGTGTAGAAGCCGCTGTCGACATAGGCGAGGAAGTTCTTGGTGCTGATCGGCGCCTTGACCGGGTCGAGTTCGATCTCGATGTCGCCATTGGTGGTGGTGATCAGGACGTGAGGCGCCTTGGCGGGTTCGGCCGCCATCAGGTTGGCAGCGAACAAAACAGAACCGGCAAAGAAGGCGATTTTTTTCAGCATGGGTCAGTGATCCTGGGTAGTGGTTTCGACGGTCTTTAGAAAATCGAGCAGGGTTGCGTTAAAGACTTCGGGTTGATCCAAGGGCGTGGCATGGCGAGAATCTTCGATCACCACCAGTCGCGCATCGGGCAGCAGTTTTACATAGTTTTCTTTTTGCGCCACGGGGGTGTAGTCGTGGTCGGCGCTGATGACCAGGGTTGGACAGGTGACCCTGGAAAGTCGTTCCTGGACGCCCCAGCCCACAATCGCATCGAAGCTGGCGAGATAAGCACGTTTGTCGTTCTTTGCCCAGCGTTCGGCCATCTTGCGGCGCATGTCGGCCTGGTGTGGCTTGGGAAACAAGCGGTCGCCCAAGGCCTTGCCGATGGTATCCAGGCTGAGCACGCGCGCCAGGCTCCAGCGTTTGGCCCATTGCCAATAATCGTCGACACTGCGCACCTTCACCTGCGGCGCGCTGTTGACGATGCACAGGCTTTTGACGCGTGCAGGTTCGTCCACGGCCAACTGGAAGGCGATCATGCCGCCCATGGACAACCCCACCACATGGGCGGGCGGCAGGTCCAGGTGTTCGATCAGCGCCAGCAGATCAAAGGTGAAGCCCTGGATGCTGTAGCGTTCGCGGGGTTTGTCCGAGCGCCCATGGCCACGCACGTCCACCACGACCAGGCGGTAATGCCGGGCGAGCACCGGCACCTGCAGTTCCCAATCCTGGCTGCTGGAGCCCAGGCCGTGGATCAGGATCAGCGGCGTGCCGTGGCCGTATTCCTCGTAGTGCAGGCTGCATCCTTCATGGTCGAACCAGGCCATGCATGAACTCCGTTTCAGGCTTGCTGGGGGGCGGCGAAAGGCGCGTCCAGCGGGGCGGTATCAAAGGTGCGCAGCAGTTCCACGAGGATCTGCGTCGCCGGGCCCAGGGGTTTGTCTTTGTTCGAATACAGGTAGAACGTTGGATTGCGGCTGCCGCCTTTTTCCAAGGGTAGCTGCTTGAGCAGGCCTTCCTTGAGTTCGCGCTCGATCAGGTGGCGAGGCAACCAGGCAAAGCCCAGGCCGCTGCTGACGAACGTGGCGGCGGTGGCCAGGCTGCCGACCGTCCAGCGCTGTTCGGCGCCGAGCCAACCCACATCCCGCGGTTGCTGGCGGCCGGAGTCGCGAATGACCACCTGCATCTGGCTTTCCAGGTCCTGGAAGCTCAGTTCGCGGTTCAGGCGATGGAGCGAGTGGTCGGGGTGGGCCACGGCGATGAATTCCACATCGCTCATTTCCGTGCCCAGGTAGCCGGGGATGATGAACCCGCTGATGGCCAGGTCGGCCATGCCATCGAGCAGCAGTTCCTCGACGCCCGACAACACCTCTTCACGCAGGCGCACGCGGCAACCGCGACTTTGCGGCATGAACGCGGTGAGCGCCCGGACCAGGCGCGCATTCGGATAGGCCGCGTCTACCACCAGCCGCACCTCGGCTTCCCAGCCCTGTTCCATATGGTGGGCGAGGTCTTCCAGCTGGCTGGCGTTTTTTACCAGTTGCCGCGAGCGGCGCAACAGCACTTCACCGGCGTCGGTGAGCACTGCCTTGCGCCCATCGATGCGCAGCAGCGGCACACCGAGCTGGTCTTGCATGCGGGCCACGGTGTAGCTCACCGAGGACTGCGAACGGTGCAGCGCTTCAGCCGCCTGGGCGAAGCCACCATGGTCGACCACGGCCTGCAGCGTGCGCCATTGATCGAGGGTAACGCGGGGCGCTTTCAAGATGGGTTCCTCTTGTCCTAAGCTGGCAGTCCTTATTGGAGACTGCCGAATGAGAAAATTCTGTTGTGTGTTGCTGGCGTTGCTGCCGATGAGCGCGTTCGCGTACCCCATCGACGTCACTAAAAAGATCGACGGCGTGAGCATCGATTACACCGCCTCCGACGTGGATGGCGATATCAGCTCGATCCAACTGAATAACTACGGCACCCAGGACGCCGTTTGCTCGGTAACCTTCACCAACGGCCCGGAATCGCCGCGCCGCAGGACTGTCACGGTGCCAGCGGGCAAAAGCACCAACACCACGGCCAAGTTCAACCGCGCCATTATCAAGATGCGTATCGCCCTGGCCTGCTCACCGAAGTAGTACGGCAGCGGAGCATGCTGACAGCAATGCTTCGCTTATAAACAAATTTATAGATGGGTTATAGCAGTTTTTTGCGCTTTTTTATCGAATTGGCTCTGTTTAATCTTCACTCCATCGACTTACAGCAATTACAGATGGAGCCTACAAAGCCATGTCCAATGTTCTGATCATCGAAAGCAGCGCCCGCCAGCAGGATTCGGTTTCCCGCCAACTGACCCAGCAGTTCATCAGCCAATGGCAGGCCGCGCACCCGGCGGATCAGATCACCGTGCGTGACGTGGCCCTCAACCCGGTCCCGCACCTGGACGCCAACTTGCTGGGTGGCTGGATGAAACCTGCGGATCAGCGCAACGAAAGTGAGCAAGTCTCTCTGGATCGCTCCGACGAATTGACCAACGAACTGCTGGCCGCCGACGTCCTGGTGATGGCCGCACCGATGTACAACTTCGCCATCCCCAGCACCCTCAAAGCCTGGCTGGACCACGTGTTGCGGGCCGGCGTGACGTTCAAGTACACCGCCACCGGACCCCAGGGTTTGTTGACCGGCAAGCGCGCCTTCGTGCTCACCGCTCGCGGCGGCATCCACACCGGCGCCAGCTCCGATCACCAGGAACCGTACCTGCGTCAGGTCATGGCTTTTATCGGGATTCATGACGTCACCTTCATTCATGCTGAAGGGGTGAACCTCAGTGCAGACTTCCAGGAGAAGGGCATCAACCACGCCAAGGCGTTGTTGGCACAGGTCGCCTGATCCTTTAATCGCCAGATAATCCCGCGATGTTTATCTAGTCCCACGCAAACCCTTCAAGTACGCGTAACGAACCTCCCTTTGCACTTTTGCTCCTGAGTGCTCCTGCCCGACTGACGCTTTAGCGAGGTCGGGTTTTTTTTGCCCCGAGTTTCTTCAACCGCCGAAAACCTTTAATGTCCCGCCCATTCGAAATGAGGCGCGCATGGGCTACTTACTGGTTGTTACCCTGATTCAGGCATTTTCCTTCAGCTTGATCGGCGAATACCTCGCCGGTCACGTCGACAGCTACTTCGCCGTGCTGGTGCGCGTGCTGCTCGCCGGGTTGGTTTTCATCCCGCTGACCCGCTGGCGCTCGGTGGAGCCGGCGTTCATGCGCGGCATGCTGGTGATCGGCGCGCTGCAGTTTGGCGTGACCTACGTGTGCCTGTACCTGAGCTTTCGCGTGCTCACGGTGCCAGAGGTGCTGCTGTTCACTATCCTCACGCCGCTGCACGTGACCCTGATCGAAGATGCCCTCAACCGTCGCTTCAACCCCTGGGCGCTGATCGCCGCGCTGGTGGCGGTGGCGGGCGCGGCGGTGATCCGCTTCGACCAGATCACGCCGCACTTCCTTGGGGGCTTCTTGCTGCTGCAACTGGCCAACTTCACCTATGCCGCCGGGCAGGTCATGTACAAGCACTTGGTGGCGCGTTATCCGAGCGATTTGCCGCACTATCGGCGTTTTGGTTACTTCTATGTGGGCGCGTTGCTGGTGGTGTTGCCGGCGTTCCTGCTGTTCGGCAAGGCTGACTTCCTGCCGGACGCGCCACTGCAATGGGGCGTGCTGGTGTTCCTTGGCCTGGTCAGCACTGCGCTGGGGATGTACTGGTGGAACAAGGGGGCGTGCCTGGTACAGGGTGGCACGCTGGCGGTGATGAACAACTTGCATGTGCCGGTGGGCTTGCTGCTCAACCTGCTGATCTGGAACCAGCACGAACCGCTGGGCCGTTTGGCCCTGGGTGGGTTGGTGATTGTGGGGGCGGTGTGGCTCAGTCGGTTGGGCGTGAAGTCGCCCAACCGCTCCGTGGCTTAGATCGAGCGACTTTCCGGGGCCGGCAGCTGGCTGGCCCCCATCACCGCCGGCAAGATGCCCGCCCGCAGGTCGTTGCCGCTTGGTTGTTGATACAGGCTCAAGCCAAACTCGGGCAACACCGCCAGCAAGTAATCGAAGATATCCCCCTGTATGCGCTCGTAATCGGCCCACGCCGTGGTACGGGTAAAGCAGTAGATCTCCAGCGGCACGCCCTGGGCGGTGGTCTGCATCTGGCGCACCATGCAGGTCATGTTCGGTTGGATGTCCGGGTGGCTTTTCAGATAAGCCAGGGCATAGGCACGGAAGGTGCCGAGGTTGGTCATGCGGCGGCGGTTGGCCGACAGTTGCGCACTGTGGCCCTGGGCTTCGTTCCAGGCCTTGAGCTCAGCCTGCTTGCGCCCGATGTAGTCGGTGAGCAGGTGTACCTGGGTCATGCGCAGCTCTTCATCGTCACGCAGGAAACGCACACCGCTGGCATCGATGAACACGCTGCGCTTGATACGGCGCCCACCGGACGCCTGCATGCCGCGCCAGTTCTTGAACGACTCGGACATCAGGCGCCAGGTGGGGATGGAGACGATGGTCTTGTCGAAGTTCTGCACCTTCACCGTGTGCAGGGTGATGTCCACCACGTCACCGTCGGCGCCGACCTGGGGCATTTCGATCCAGTCGCCGACCCGCAGCATGTCGTTGCTGGTCAACTGCACGCTGGCGACGAACGACAGCAGGGTGTCCTTGTACACCAACAGGATCACCGCCGACATCGCACCGAGACCTGACAGCAGCAACAGGGGCGAGCGGTCGATCAGGGTGGCGACGATGATGATCGCGCCAAACACGAACAGCACCATCTTCGCCAACTGCACATAGCCCTTGATCGAGCGGGTGCGCGCGTGCTCGGTGCGGGCGTAGATGTCGAGCAAGGCGCTGAGCAGGGCGCTCATGGCCAGCACCAGGAACAGAATGGTCAGCGCCAGGGCGACGTTGCCGATGAACAGGATGGCGGTCTTGCTCAGGTCCGGCACCAGGTAAAGGCCGAACTGGATCACCAGGGACGGCGTCATCTGCGCCAGGCGATGGAAGACTTTGTTGTGCCGCAGGTCGTTGAGCCAGTGCAGGGCCGGCTGCCGGCCGAGCAGTTTGACGGCGTGGAGGATGAGGTAACGCGCCACGCGCCCGAGCAACAGGGCCACCACCAGCAGTACCAGCAAACCGAGGCTGGCGTGCAGCAGTGGGTGTTCATCGAGGGCGCCCCAGAGGTCCTGGGCGTTGAGCCAGAGCTGTTTGATATCCATGGGTGAAAACGATTCTTCTGTTGGGACAAGACGGGGCGATTAGAGCATTTAAGTGCATCAAAGTTGACGTCGCGGACAAATACCCTGACAAAAAAGCAGCTCAATAGCACCGTTCGCGTAAAGAAACTCGGTTTGGACGCCCGAAACCGGTAACCTATGCAGCTGATTTTTTGTATTTCTTCGAGGTAGCACCCGTGTTTTCCCAATTCGCCCTGCACGAACGCCTGCTCAAAGCCGTGGCCGAGCTTAAATTTGTCGAGCCTACGCCTGTGCAAGCAGCGGCCATCCCGCTCGCGCTCGAAGGGCGTGACCTGCGGGTGACGGCTCAAACCGGTAGCGGCAAGACCGCCGCTTTCGTCCTGCCGATCCTGCATCGCTTGATCGGCCCGGCCAAAGTCCGCGTGAGCATCAAGACCCTGATCCTGCTGCCAACCCGCGAGCTCGCCCAGCAGACCCTGAAGGAAGTGGAGCGTTTCTCGCAGTTCACCTTCATCAAGTCCGGCCTGATCACCGGTGGCGAAGACTTCAAGGTCCAGGCTGCCATGCTGCGCAAGGTGCCGGACATTCTGATCGGCACCCCGGGCCGCATGATCGAGCAGCTCAACGCCGGCAACCTCGACCTCAAGGAAGTCGAAGTGCTGGTGCTCGACGAAGCCGACCGCATGCTCGACATGGGCTTTGCCGACGACGTACAGCGCCTGGTGGGCGAATGCGTCAACCGCCAGCAGACCATGCTGTTCTCCGCCACCACCGGCGGTTCGACCTTGCGTGAGATGGTCGCCAAGGTGCTGAACAACCCTGAGCACCTGCAGGTCAACAACGTCAGCGACCTCAACGCGACGACGCGCCAGCAGATCGTCACGGCTGACCACAATGTGCACAAAGAGCAGATCCTCAATTGGCTGCTGGCCAACGAGACCTATCAGAAAGCCATCGTATTCACCAACACCCGCGCTGCCGCCGACCGCATCTACGGTCGCCTGGTCGCCCAGGAATACAAGGCGTTCGTGCTGCACGGCGAGAAAGACCAGAAGGATCGCAAACTGGCCATCGACCGCCTCAAGGCTGGCGGCGTGAAGATCCTCGTGGCTACCGACGTTGCCGCGCGCGGCCTGGACGTGGACGGCCTGGACCTGGTGATCAACTTCGACATGCCGCGCAGTGGCGACGAATACGTACACCGTATCGGCCGTACCGGGCGTGCCGGCAATGATGGCCTGGCCATCTCGCTGATTTGCCACGGTGACTGGAACCTGATGTCGAGCATCGAGCGCTACCTCAAGCAGTCGTTCGAGCGTCGCACCATCAAGGAAGTCAAAGGCACCTACACCGGGCCGAAGAAGGTCAAGGCGTCGGGCAAGGCTGTCGGCGTGAAGAAGAAAAAGACTGACGCCAAGGGCGACAAGAAGAAGACCGGGGCCAAGTCACCGACCAAGCGCAAGATCGCCAACCGTCCGAAGACCGACAACCTGTCGCTCGTCAGCAAGGACGGCATGGCGCCACTCAAGCGCCGCAAGCCGGAAGCGCCAGCGGCTGAATAAGCCTCTTGTGACATAAAAAAACCGGACGTTTGTCCGGTTTTTTTTCGCCATCAGTTTTTGGCTTTAGCCGCGGCTTCCTTGAGTTCCTTGAGCCGGGCGTCGATCAACTGGCATTTGTCGGGGAACTCCGCGCTTTGCGTATCCAGGTCCATCTTCTGCAGCTCGTCGTTCATCTCCTTGGCCTTGGTCGGGTTCTGTTCGGTCAGTTTGGCCACTTCCTGGGCCAGTTGCTCACGCTTGGCCGTGGCCTCATCGGGCGTACAGGCCCAGGCGGGCAGGGCGGCGGCTAGCATGGCGACGATGGCCAGGTTCATCAGGGTTTTCATGGGCAGACCTCCTTGGCGGTTATGTGCTGTTGAGGCCGCGAACGTCTGGAAAGTTCAGAGAAATGACGTCCGTCTATTCGGCTGAACGGCCAGTGACGCGACCTGTCACAACCTTGACGGGCTACTTTCCACCAGCCTGCAGGAGGAATCAGGATGACGACTTACAACTGGGATCTGATCGAACGTCTGCTGCATGAAGTGCAGAACGGCGAGGGCAGCTTCGCCCCGCGCAAATACGCCGAGCAGGAGGCGGCCGAAAAGGCCACGGCGGGCGAGTCCACCGGCAACCTCGACGCGCTCAAGAAGACCGCCGCGGATTATGAAGCGCTGCTGTTCAAGCGTGGCTTTATCGAATCACGCCCCGAGGAAGAGGGCGGTAATGGCGAGAATTTCATCCTTACGGCGCTCGGTGCTCAGTTGTTGGCGCTGATCGACAGCTCGATTCCCGGCAATGACCATCCGCGTCAGGTGCTGGATGAGCAGGTGGATGCGCTGGATCCCGCGACCTTTACCGAGGTGGCGTCCAAGGCTCAGATTGCCTGAGTGACCACCACGCGGGCGAGTGTGGGGGCGGGTGCGCTCACGAAAGCGGGTGTCAGGCATTGCAATTGGCACTGACGCATCGCTTTCGCGAGCAAGCCCGCTCCCCGCTGTTTAGCTCGCAGTGGCCTTTAGGCATTTAAGCGCCTTGAAGTCGCTGCGTACGCCGTCGATTTTCTGCGTCAGCTTCAGGCGCTGTTGGACGGTGCTTTGCGCCATCAGATCCACGATCAGGCTGCGTGCTGCGGCTTCGGTCTGCGCATAGGCGACGCGGTATTCTGGCGTCCATAGGCTTTCCCGATCTACCAGCAATTGCTGCATCTTCTGCGCGAAATCAGCGTCCGTGCGGTGCTTCACGGCGTCGATAAATTGCGCCTGCCAGTGCGCGCGGTTGCCGATCCATTGCTGGTTTTGTTCTCCAAGGCCAATGGACCAGGCCGTGACCCGGTTTTTCTGGCTGTCACTCAGGGGACCCATCCATGCATCCAGGCGCTTATTCATCCGCTCGGCGCGTTGCTGGATCTGCTTGGCCAGCGGCGGCTTGAGGTATTCGTCCTGGCGCTTGCGCAGGTCCTTGGCCAGGGCGTCGTTCATTTCCGCGACCTGCTGGTCGTCCAGCCCTTGCAACAACTCAATGGCCGACGGCGTAATTTCGCGGGCGACTTCAGCAATGGCTTTTTTGGCTTCGGTGGTGCGGGTCTGCAACGCGGCGTCGGTGACCTTGTTGTCGTCGACCATCTGCTGCAGGCGATCCAGCCAGTCCAGGTAGCCCGGAAGCTGTGTGGTGCAGTGCCAGGCCAGGTGCTCCTTGAGTGTGTCGTTGAACCAACTTTTCTGCCCGGCGTTCATGTCCAGGTAGTCGTTGAGTGTCCAAGGGATGATCACGTCCAGGTTGCGATAGGCCAGGCCCACGCGATTACAGCCAGCGAGCACGAGGCTCAGTGTTAGTAATACCACCAGTAATTTGAGCCGACGCAGCATGGGCGGGTCCTTCGCAATGTGGGTTATTGCATGTGAACCTGCGCCGGGTGCGACAGTTCAGCCCATTAATAAAACGACCGCGCAGCCTTCAGCGTCAACAGGCCATCGCATTGCGAATTGTGTCCGGAATAGGCCGAGCAATCTCCGCCGCTCAGGCTGGAATCGCTGTAGATAAGGTTCAGATCAACGCCCATCCACTCGCGGGAGAACTGCACTGACCAGTCGCTGAAGGTGCGAATGGAACCGCCGTCCACCGACACCGGTGTACCCAGCTGATGGGTGGTGTATTTCATGCTGACCCCGATGCCGAAGGGCTGCGTCCCGCCGAGGTCGGCGAACAGGGTGCTGTCCTGACGGTCCGGGTCGTTGCTGAAGGACGCGCCAAAGCGATTGCCCAATAGGTTCAGGCCGCCGTAGAACTCCTGGCTGTCGAGGGGGCTGAGCGTGGGGTAGCTGTAGTGGATCAAGCCCACTTCGTAGCCCAAGGTCTGGTCGAAGGGGTGTTTGAACCCCATGTAGGAGTCGACTTCGAGGTTGCTGGATGAGGACAGGCCCATGTTCGGAGAAAACTGACCGAAGTACAGGCCGCTGTCGTGGCTCAGGTCCAGCCCGCCGTGGAACGAGTCGCTGCCAGGGGACGTCGGCTTGACCAGGCCCTGGGCCATGCTGCGACTGGGCGTAGTGCCTAATTTCAGGTCGAAGTCGCCCAATTCGCGCTGAAAGATCTGCGCTTCGGCGAGAGGGCTGGCAACCAGGGCACCGACCAGGACTATGCAGGATTTGAACATGCTTCACTCCATGAAAAGCGAGGAGCAGTGACGGAGAAAATCGGGCAGATGCCCGTGCTAGACGTGTGCAAGCATACCGGCGAATGCCCGCAGATGAGGCCCGTTCGTCGATTAGCGTGGTTGTGAAAGGGTGGGGATCGTGTTTCGGGGTCTAGTCCTAGCGCCTTGAAGGCAAGACGCGTAGGGACCAGGAGTGTTGCGCGGTATTACTTTTTACCCAGGCTGATCTGCTTGGATGGGCCGAATGTCTGGCCACTGACGCCCTTGGCAATTTGCTGGATTTCGCCGCCGGACTTGAGGAACGCAGCAATCTGGCTGTTGATCGACTCGCTGGTTTCAACGGCGGGAGCTGGCTTTGCTTTGCTGTTGGATGCTTTTACGCGCATGGCGGCCACTAACCTGTAGAAAATTAACTTGGCCAGGCATCGTACAGGAAATACTTGACAATTGCTTGGTAAATATCCTCAGGGAATAAGTTCCGGGGCCGGAAACAGTCATAGTTAATCTTTGAAATAAGCCTCTAACTTGCTGTTTTAACTGGAAACCATTGGCGCTGGGGACGGTTGGCAGTGCTTGAAAATTCAGCCGATCGATCAGACGAGCGGGGGCGTGCCACTGGAAGGCCACGCCAGGCCGCGTTTTTTCAGGCGCGCGCGCGTCGCGGGCGCAACTCGGGTAGAATGTCGCCCACGCAATGAGGGTATTGGAAATGGCTTTAGTCGGGCGCTACAACAGTTTGCAAGTGGTTAAACACACTAACTTTGGTTTGTACCTGGACGGTGCGCAAGACGGTGAAATCCTCTTGCCGAATCGGTATATCCCCAAGGATATTCCCAGTGAAGATGAAGACTGGCTTAACGTTTTCATTTACTTGGACAGCGATGACAAACTTATCGCCACCACTGAAAAGCCCAAAGTTCAAGTTGGCGAATTCGCCAGTTTGAAAGTGGTGGAAGTCAACAGTATTGGCGTGTTCCTCGACTGGGGTTTACCCAAGGATCTGTTGCTGCCGTATTCGGAAGAAAAACGTCAGTTGAGCGCCGGTGAATATTGCGTCGTGCACGTCTATCTCGACAAGCACACCAAGCGCATCACCGCCACTGCACGCCTGGATCGCTACCTGGACAAGACCCCTGCCAACTACCAAGTGGGCCAGGAAGTCGACCTGCTGGTGGCCGAAGCCACCGACATGGGCTTCAAGGCGATCATCAACAACAAGCACTGGGGCTTGATCCACAAGAACGAAGTGTTCAAGTTCCTGCGCCCGGGCAAGGAAGAAAAAGGTTTTATCAAAGAGATCCGCGCCGACGGCAATATCAGCCTCAGCCTGCAACCGGTTGGCCAGGAAGCGGCCTCCAGCCTGAACTCGAAGATCCTGGCCAAGTTGCGTGAAAACAACGGCACCTTGCCGGTCAGCGACAAGAGCGACCCGGCGGTGATCAGTAACGTGTTCGGCGTGAGCAAGGGCAACTTCAAGAAAGCCATCGGTGCGCTGTATAAGCAGGGCCAGATCGTGATTCACGCGGATCGCATTGAACTAAGCTGAGTGCGTTTTGCTCTTCTGTAGGCGCCGGCTTGTCGGCGATGATGCCAGTGGTTTCGGGATGTTCTCTCGGACGCCATTGCTGGAAGCCCGCTCCTACAGAAGGTGTATCGATGTCCAAGAAATCGTTGTTCGCCTACCTCGGCACGTTGATCGCCTTCCTGATCCTGGATGGGCTCTGGCTCGGCGTTGTCATGGGGCCCACCTATAGATCCCTGCTGGGTTCGCTGATGCTGGATCAACCCCGCCTATTGCCTGCTGGGCTGTTCTATCTGTTGTACGTCTTTGGCTGTGTGGTCTTTGTGGTGCTGCCCAGCGCAAGCTGGCAACGTGCCGCACGTTTGGGTGCGTTGCTGGGCCTGGTCGCCTATGGCACCTATGACCTGAGCAACTGGGCCACGCTGCAAGGCTGGTCTGCCCAGCTTGCGGTCATGGACATGGCCTGGGGTACATTCCTGACCGCCGCATGCTGCACGGTGGGTTACCTGTGTGCACAACGAGTGCACCGCTGATTGTGTACAGGATGTATGTGCACCGTTGCTGAGCGTATCCCTATTCTATAGCCCTGTATCAACCCCTTTGGAGCGCCGTACCAGAGGGATTGGGTTCAATTGGCACGCATTCTGCTGACTGTCTCGTATACAAACCATGCCGCCTCCCGTATGCACCCCGCAACGGAAGCGCAGGCCGGTATTTCGAGGAGCCCAGCGATGACCGAACAATTGCCCAAAGGCTATAGCCCGCGCCTGTATAACCAGGACTTGGGGCCACTGCCGCAGAAGTGGACCTGGTACAACATTTTCGCTTTCTGGATGAGCGACGTGCACAGCGTCGGCGGTTACGTGTTTGCCGCCAGCCTGTTCGCCCTGGGGCTGGCTAGTTGGCAGGTCTTGATCGCCTTGCTCGCGGGTATCTGTATCGTGCAGTTGATCGCCAATCTGGTGGCCAAGCCGAGCCAGCAGGCCGCCGTGCCTTATCCGGTGATCTGCCGGCTGGCGTTTGGTGTGTTCGGCGCGAATATTCCGGCGGTGATTCGCGGCTTGATTGCGGTGGCCTGGTATGGGATCCAGACGTATCTGGCTTCGAGTGCCTTGATCATCGTGGTGCTGCGTTTCTTCCCACAGATGGCGGTTTACGCAGAGCCGCATTTTGCAGGCCTGTCCTACCTCGGCTGGTTTGGTTTCCTTAGCCTGTGGTTTTTGCAAGCGGCGGTGTTCTGGGCGGGCATGGAGTCCATCCGCCGTTTCATCGATTGGGCGGGGCCGGTGGTGTACGCGGTAATGTTTGCCCTGGCTGGCTGGATCGTGTGGAAGGCCGGTTGGTCGAATATCAGCTTTACGCTGGCGGAGAAGTCATTGTCGGGCTGGCAGGCGTTTGGCCAGGTGATCGTGGCGACGGCGCTGGTGGTGTCGTATTTCTCCGGGCCGACCCTGAATTTCGGCGACTTCAGCCGCTACTGCCGCAGCATGCAGGACGTGCGGCGCGGCAACTTCTGGGGGCTGCCGGTAAATTTCCTGGCATTTTCCCTGGTGACCGTCGTGATCGTCTCGGGCACCTTGCCGGTGTTTGGTGAAATGCTTCATGACCCGATCGCCACGGTTTCACGCATCGATAACAACATGGCGGTGCTGCTGGGCGCCTTTGCTTTCGTCACCGCGACCATTGGCATCAATATCGTCGCCAACTTCGTCTCCCCGGCGTTTGACTTCGCCAACGTCGCACCGAGCAAAATCAGTTGGCGCGCGGGCGGGATGATCGCTGCCGTGGCATCGATCTTCATCACCCCGTGGAACCTGTTCAATAACCCGCTGATGATTCACTACACACTGGATATCCTCGCAGCCTTCATCGGGCCGCTGTTCGGGATTCTGCTGGTGGATTTCTACTTGATCAAAAAGCAGAAGATTGACGTGGATGCGCTGTTTGACGACAGCCCAAGCGGGCGCTACTACTTCGACGGCGGCGTGAACTGGACGGCAGTCAAGGCGCTGGTGCCGGCGACGCTGGTGGGCGTCGCGATCACCTTCACCCCGGCGTTGCAGGGCATGGCCAACTTTGCCTGGTTTACCGGGTGCTTCCTGGGTGGGCTGTTTTTCCTGGTGCTGGCGCGGCGTGAGCAGGTGCGTGTGCCTGCGCCAATGGTTGCCGGCTGACCAGCACCGAGCCCGCCACCAGCAAGCCTGTGCCGGCGATTACCAGTGCCGGTTGCAGGCCACCGCTCAGGTGGCTGCTGACCGACGCCAGCAGCGGACCGCTCAATTGGCCGATGGCAAAGCTCGCGGTCAGCAGCCCGGTGCTGCGCTGATAGCCGTGAGGGGCGACGTCCCGCAAGCGTGCCATCACCAACTGCATGCACGCCAGGAACGGCCCGCCACATAGCAACACCCCAAGTGCCAGGCCCCACCCATTGCCCAGCAGGCAGGCAAATACGCCGGCCGCCTGCAGCCACAGCGTGGTCATCAGCCAGCGGCGGGTGGTGTCTGGATCCTTGCGACGCAGGGTCGCCACCCCTACGCCGATCGCGGCCGCCAGGCCAAAGCACGGCCAGAACAGGTCAGCCTGCCAGGCGCCCCTGAATTGCGCGCTGGCCATCTGCGACAAGAATGTCGCCGGGATGATGTAGCCCAGGCCGTACAACACGTAGATCCAGCACAAATGCGCGATGCTGGCATTACTGCCCGCCGCTGAGTGGCCGGCGTCGGGGATGGCGGCGGCAGACGGCTTGGGCAGGAACGGCAAAATCGCCAGCAACATCACCAACGCTACCGCGCCGTACACCAGCCACAAGGTTGCCGAGCGTTGCCCCAACAGGTTGGAGCCCAGCGCCAGCAACCCGGTCAGCAGAATGCCCAGTCCAGGCCCGGCGAATACCAACGCACCCAGGCGCGGACGCCCGGCAGCTATTGCCAGCGGCTGGCTCAGGCTGGTGATCATCACCAGTGCCCAGGCACTCGCGACACCGGTACCAAAGCGCAGCAACAGATGTGGCCAGAACCCATGGGCCCAGTACGACGCCAGCGTCAGCAGCACACACAACCACAGCCCGCCATACAAGCGCCCGCGCACGTGGTGATGGCTGCGCGCAAAGATCGAATCGACTGCC
This sequence comes from Pseudomonas sp. MYb13, assembly GCF_002980075.1. NCBI lineage: Bacteria > Pseudomonadati > Pseudomonadota > Gammaproteobacteria > Pseudomonadales > Pseudomonadaceae > Pseudomonas > Pseudomonas sp. MYb13. The sequence continues at coordinate 313,707 of NZ_PCQI01000004.1, forward strand.
CCCACGAAATAGCCCAAGTAATTGGCGGCAGCAATCAGGCCTGCGCCGGTCAAGTCGATCTGCCCCTCACTGAGCAGATGCGGCATTTGTGGCGTGAGGGCGAAGCGGCCAATGCCCATCGCCATCATCAGGGCGACAAAGCTGGCAAGTAAGCGAATCAAAGGGGACATGGTCAAGTTTCCTGCGGGTAAACGAATACCTTCAGACTAAAGCGGATTGACTTTCTGTAAAATTGAATAATAGTGAGTAACTTGTTCAGTTTTGGAGAAAGGTATGGAGTTCAGTCAATTGCGCATTTTCCAGGCCGTGGCGGAAGAGGGCTCCATTACCCGTGCGGCCGAGCGCCTGCACCGCGTGCCGTCGAACCTGTCGACCCGGCTCAAACAGATGGAGGAGCAACTTGGGGTCGAGTTGTTCGTGCGCGAGCGCCAACGCTTGCAGCTTTCTCCAGCGGGCAAAGTGTTGCTGGACTACAGCACCCGTCTGCTGGCCCTGCACGACGAAGCCCACGGCGCCGTACAAGGTGGGCAACCGGCTGGTGACTTTGTGCTGGGCAGCATGTACAGCACGGCGGCGGTTCATTTGCCGAAGTTGCTGGCGGGTTATCACAAGGCTTATCCGATGGTGAACCTTCAGGTGCAGTCGGCACCCAGCGGCGAGCTGCTCGAAGGCCTGATTACCGGTCGCCTGGATGCTGCCTTTGTGGACGGCCCCATCACCGTCGCCTCCCTGGACGGCGTAGCCCTGTGCGAGGAACGCCTGGTGCTGATCTGCGAAGCCGATCACCCGCCGGTACGCGGGCCGCAGGACGTGGCGGGCCGCTCGGTGTTCACCTTCCGTCGCAGTTGCGCCTACCGCACACGCCTGGAAACCTGGTTCTCCCACGAGCGGGTGGCCATGGGCCGGGCGATTGAGATCGAGTCGTATCAAGGCATGCTCGCCTGCGTGATCGCTGGATCCGGGGTGGCGTTGATGTCTGAATCCATGCTCGCCAGCCTGCCAGGCAAGGACAGTGTGTCCGTTCATCCGCTGACAGGGCCTTTTGCTACTGCGACAACCTGGCTGATGTGGCGAAAGGGTATGCTCGGCGCTAACCTCAACGCATGGATCGACCTGCAGCAAGGGGGCAAGGCCAAGGTCCTGCAAGACGCACGAGCGATTGCTTGAACGATCCGTCAGGATTTGGATCAATTCAGTAATAGTTCGTTGTGGTTTCGTTCAAGCAATACGTAGGACTTAGGGCTACTATCAGTGTAGGAAAAGGCGACAGAACTTGCGCCTACCAGCATTACCCTCAAAGGGGGCAACCATGAAAGAGAAAATTCAAAACTGGCTCCATGATCTGGGTGTTGCACTGGGCTTGATCGAGCCTCCGCTGCAGCCGGTGCCTATTCGCACAGATGACGAGCAGCGTCGCCCACGTCGCAGGTAAGTCGTGAAGCGCTCACGCGATCCCGTCGCGCGGGCGCTGCACCGTGGGGCATTCAACAGGGCGTGTTCCATTCCCTGTTATTCGAGTGCAGCCGTTGTTCATTTCGTACTGCCCGCAATTATCTGACGTTGCGCGTCTCGTTGTCAGAGACTTCTTCTTATTCCGTCATCCGTGCCCTTTTCCCGCTCGTCCTTCTATATTTTCGCCTTCACATGGATGAATGGGCATTGGAATGTCGCGCATTGATAACGAAGGAATGTTGATGTCCGACAGGGTCAAACCCCGTCGGTTTCAAACGATCGAACACGGTGATTTGCGCGGCGTGAGCGCGCTGGTGGTCCATCAGACGGACGCCCCAACCGCCCAGCACACCTTCAACGGTTACCTGACCAAGGGAAGCGGGGCGCATTTTCTCATTGAGAAAAATGGTGTGATCTACCAGACGGCCAGCCTCAAAAAACGCTGTTACCACGTGGGTCGCTACCTGCGTTCCAAATGCCTGGCCACTGATCAGGCCAAGTGCGACACCGCGCAAATTCAGACAATCCAAGCGCTCACTTGGACGTTGCAGATTCGCGCGCTGGACCGCTATGAGCGCACCAAGGACTACCCTGAGCGATACCCGATGAACGCGGATTCCTTGGGGATTGAATTGGTTGGCAAGCATCTGGATGCTGCCCGTTACGAAGAGGTGACTGCCCTGCAGAATCAAGCGCTGCAGTGGTTGGTGGCAGAGTTGTATGGTCATTTCGGCCTGACCCCCGAAGACGTCTACACGCATCCGCAAATCGCCTACAAACACCCAGGCGAAGCCAGCAGCGCGGTGTGGCAATGAGCCTGCGGCCATGGTTGTTTGGCGTGTGGGTAATACTCGCCGGGTGCGCAGCTTCCCCTCCAGATATTGACGAAATTTCCATATCGAATTTTCGCTCTGGCGAGCCCGAACGCTGTCGACCCAGTGACGTTGCGCTGGATGAGGGCGAGATCGCATCCTTCTTCAAGCGCGCTGAGCCTATTGATGGGCGCACGCTGCATGACGAGTACGACTGGGCGCCTTGTTACCTGGAAGGTACGCTGAAATATCGCGGCAAGGCCTGTATTTGGCGAGTGAGGGCGGGCGCGACAGGGGAGATCGAGTGCCCGGCAACCGAGCTGTATTTTTTCGGCTGCAAGGCGTGCGGTGATTTGTTTGGAAGGTCAACGCGGTAAGGGTGCGGAACAACCCCAAGGAATCTATCCGTCAGGCTTTGGCGTCTTATGGTCGGAATTGGACTACCTGACAGTCAGAATTGGCTGGCTTATCCAATTCGAGAGATACGCATAGGTTAAAACGCCAGCGCATTTTTACAGCGCCCCAACGTGATTGAACGCCCCTTTTGGGGCATCAGTCAGAACGGTTGGAGACACATCTATGTTGCTCTCTTCAGTTCCGCCCGTCGCCGCGTCACTTATCGCCACAACCGGCAATATTCTGCATATCGCACCGGCCTCGAGGGGTTGGAAGGCACGGGCGCCCGATAACGTCGTGTTTCTTCCCCCGACGATCGGCAAACAGGCACTGCTTATCCAGATCGGGCTCTTGCGTCCATCGATGATGATTGTCGGCGGCCAAGCCATCGATGCCGATGTCATTGAGCAATGGCGAATATCCCACCCTTTTGGGGACCTCCATTTAATCCGCAGAGGCAACAGCCTGGATAACGTACGGCTGAATTTGTGCGAGTCCAAGGGTATCCGCGTCGGCAACACGCCAGGGGTTGAAGCGTCGCATGTCGCTGTCTATATCGCGCACTGGTTGAAGCGGGCCGATGGCTCCCTACCTCCTGATATTTGTGTGCTGGGATACGGCAATGTGGGTAAAGAGCTTGTCAAACGCTTACTTGATCGTGATCCGGAGGTCCGGGTCAAAGTAGTGGATAGACACGGCCGTTCAGCGGGCAATATTAACCGTCGAGTGTCATTCGTGGAGGACTGGTCCGAGGCGCTGGAGGGGGCCTGTGCTGTCGCCCTTTGCTTATCCCTGAAGGGTGACGCCGCTTATCGCATTGAGAGAGCCCTGATTCAGCGTATGGACAAAGTCGCTCGCCTGGTCTGTGTCTCCAAACCGGATATCTTCAGTGATGACGCGTTGCAGACCCTGGCAATTGCCGAACACACCCAGCTTGTACTGGACTGTGCGCCCGGGGCATTGGATGCATTTCGGATGCGCACGCAAGCGCTCGGTTGCAGTGTCTCCACCTGGCGTAAGCCCGCGACGCTGACTACACACGCGGCCACCACCGAAGCTTGCCAGTGCGACCTAGATTGCGCCGTTTCAGTGCAGTTGAGCTTGAAGGCCTTGCACGGCATAGTCAGGCGCAAGCGCGCGCAGTCATTGATGATCCCCGCCCAGCACGCCTTTGCCGATGCGCCCTGCGTCTCCATCATCGGTCGAGGTATCAACGGCCTGCTGCAAGCCTTGATGTTCCGCCTGGCAAATTATCGGGTCACGGTATACGAGGGAAGTCAGGCCAACGATGGAGTCGGTCGAGGGGCTGTGATGACGACTGCCAATGCGCAGCATGACGATTACCTACTGCTCGCGAATCCGTATTTGACTGGCAAGTTCAACGGCGTAGGCATCGAGCTGTTTGAAAAGCTCCTGGCGGACAATCCTTCGATTGATGCATCAGCAGACGGTCTGGAATCCAGCTGTTTCCTGGCTGGGATTACGTCGCTGTTGCTCCGGTCTGGGGTTGAATTCACTCCCAAGCATCTGGGCCTGGTGCAAATTGCAGAGCTGAGCAGGGAGCAGTTCGTGATCACTGCGCAGGGGGGAGGGGCGCTGGATGGAATTTCGATAGTCCATTGCGCCGCATCCAACCTGATTGTGGACGGGGCAACATATTCCGAGTGCATAACACTTGGGTTGATCTGGGCCTGCCTGGTCCAGGAAATCATCCAGGCAAAAGCTGCTGCGAGTTCGGCACTGTATCAATGAAAAAAACGGGCACGACCTCCGACGTCGCGCCCGCTGAAGAAACCGCTTTAAACCCCGCGCGCTCTCAAGCCGCGCGAGCCGCCACGCCCTCTGGTCGGCGCGACAGCAAGCTCACCAGCACAAAACTCACCAAGCCAATCGCCAGGCTGTAGTAGATCGGCGTGTTTGCATCCAAGCCATCCTTGAACATAAACACCAGCGCCGTCACAAAGCCCAGGGTCATGGAGGTGATCGCACCCGATGTCGTCGCGCGTTTCCAGAAGATCGCGCCGATCAGCGGGATCAGCATACCGCCCACCAGCAGGTTGTACGCCAGGGTGAGTGCGCTGATCACGTCGCTCACCACCAATGCGATCCCCAGCACGGCAATACCGGTCAGCATCGTGAACAGGCGGTTGACGGCCAGGCTCGACTGTTTGCCGCCACGCAGGCGCGGCAGCAGGTCTTCGGTCAGCACGGTGGAGGCGGCGAGGAGGCCGGCGCTGGCGGTGGACATCATCGCCGCGAGAGCAGCGGCGATCACCAGGCCACGGATGCCGTCCGGCAGCGACATTTTCACAATGGCTGCGAATGCGTTGTTGACGTTATCCAGGTCCGGGATCAGCACGTGCGCGGCCATGCCGATCAGTGCACACGCCAGGCCGTAGAGGATGCAGTAGAAGCCGGCGAACGTGCCTGCATACTTGGCGACCTTTTCGTCACGCGCGGTGAATACCCGCTGCCAGATGTCCTGGCCGATCAGGATGCCGAAGAAGTAGATCATGAAGTAGGTGATGATCGTGTCCCAGCCGATCGCGGTGAAGCTGAAGCTCGACGCGGGCAGCTTGGCCACCAGCTCGTCCCAGCCGCCAACGCGGTACAGGCAGATCGGCAGCAGGATGAACATCAGGCCGACGGTCTTGATCACGAACTGCACGATATCGGTCAGGGTCAGCGACCACATGCCGCCAATGGTCGAGTACACCACCACGACACCACCGCCGAGCAATACCGAGATCCAGAACGGCAGGCCGAACAGCACTTGCAGCACGGTCCCGATGGCCAGGATCGAGGTCACGCCGATCATCAGCGCGTAGGCCAGCATGATCACGGCGCTGGCCTGTCGGGCCATGGGGTTGTAGCGTTTTTCGAGGACCTGGGTCACGGTGAAGATCTTCAGCTTCAACAGCGGCTTGGCCAGGAACAGGTTCAGCGCAATGATGCCCATGCCCAGCGCGGCACACAGCCAGAAGCCGGAGATGCCATGCACGTAGCCCAGGCGCACGGTGCCGACGGTGGACGCGCCGCCCAAGACCGTGGCGGCCATAGTGCCCATGTACAGCGACGGGCCGAGGTTGCGCCCGGCTACCAAGTAGTCCTCGTGGGTCTTGGCGCGGCGCATGCCGTAATAGCCGAGCACGAGCATGCCGGCGGCGTAGATGAGTACGACGAATAAATCCAAAGCCATGACGGCGAGTCTCCGATTATCGTTTTTATGGGGATCAGGCGGCCTGTTGCAGCGCCGGTTTAACGTGCGCATCCATGCGCTTGCTGCGGGGGTCGGTCGGCCCGTATACGGCCGCCGGTTCCGGGAACACGCGAAGCAAGGTCAGGTACACCACCGAGGCCAGTCCCAGGGTTACCGGCAGGCTGATATCGATGCCGTCGGCCAGGTTGCCCAGTGGCCCGACGAACTGCCCCGGCAGGTTGACGAAGCACAGGCCCACCAGCGCACTCGGAATCCACGCGCCCAGGCCACGCCAGTTCCAGCCATGGCTGAACCAGTAGCGGCCACCGGTTTCACCGCGGGTGAACACCTGCAGGTCATCCGGGCAGTAGAAGCCGCGGCGCACGATCAGGCCGATGATCATCATCACCATCCACGGCGTGGTGCAGGTGATGATCAGCACGGCGAAGGTCGACACGCTCTGCACCAGGTTGGCGGCGAAACGTCCGATAAAGATGAAGGCAATCGACATCACCCCGATCAGCAAGGTGGCCTTGACCCGCGACAGCAGCCGCGGGAACACGCTGGACATGTCCAGGCCCGTGCCATACAGCGAGGTGGTGCCGGTGGACATGCCGCCGATCACCGCGATCAGGCACACCGGCAGGAAGAACCAGGTCGGCGCCACTGCGAGCAAACCGCCAACATAGTTATTGGCCGCGATGTAGTCCGGCGCCTTGATCGCCACGATGGTCGCGGTGGCCAGGCCGAACAGGAAGGGGATCAAGGTAGCGATTTGCGCCAGGACCACTGCCAGCATGATGCGCATTTTTGGCGTTTCACGCGGGATGTAGCGCGACCAGTCGCCGAGGAACGCACCGAAGGAAATCGGGTTGCTCATGGCCACCAGCGCGGCGCCGATGAAGGCGGCCCAGAAACCGGTCTGGCCCAGGCCCACCGTGCCGGCGAAGTGGCTGTCGAAAGCCGGCGCGAAGGCGAAGATGCCCAGCAAGAACAGCAGGCTCGCCGCCCACACCGCAATGCGGTTGACCCACAGCATGAAGCGAAAGCCGTAGATGCACACGGTCAGTACCAGAATTGCGAACACACCGTAGGCCAGGCCCAGGGTCAAGTCGGTTTCCGGCAGGCCAACCAGGCGCTTCGCACCGCCGACCAGTGCGTCGCCCGAACTCCACACCGACAGTGAGAAGAACGCAATGGCGGTCAGCAGCGAGAGAAACGAGCCGACGATCCGCCCGTGCACGCCAAAATGCGCACCGGAAGACACGGCGTTGTTGGTGCCATTGATCGGCCCGAACAGGCCCATGGGCGCCAGGATCAGCGCACCCACCAGCACGCCCAGCACAATCGCCCAGGCGCCGGCCTGGAATGAGAGGCCGAACAGCACGGGGAAGGAGCCCAGCACGGCGGTGGCAAAGGTGTTGGCACCGCCGAAGATCAGGCGGAACAGATCCTTGGGGCCGGCGGTACGTTCATCGTCCGGGATCTGTTCGACCCCGTTGGTTTCTATCTTGCGAATACGTTTATCGTTGTTTTTATTATTCATGATCAGCTCCGATCACATTGGCTAATGGGGCGGCAGCCCTTCCGGCATAGCGGACAAATGTTCGTGACAGGCCAGCCACAGGCCTTCTTGTTGTTCTGCGCCAAGTCCTTGCCGTTTGAAGACAATGGTCTCGCGTTCCTGGCTATTGAATTGCTCCCCGTTCATGCGCAGCTCGGTGGCCACGTCATGAATAAATATCGCCACGTCACCCTGCAGGCTGACAACGGCGTTGCTCGATGTGCATGACAGCACCTCGAACCCCTCGTCCCGGCGCCAGCTGTCCCACAACGCCTGGTAGGCATCGCGACTGAGCAGCGGCTGGGGGAGGGTGTAGAACACAAAGCTGGCGTCGACCGTGAACGCGCCGAAGTAGGCGGCGCGGTCATTGCGGGCGAAGGCCGCCACCAGGTCGGCGGCGGCTTGCAGCACTTGGTGCGTGCTCATCAGCGGTGCGCCACGCCAGGCAGTACGCAGAGCATTTCGTACAGCAGGTTGGCACCCAGCAACGAGGTGTTGCCGGTGGTGTCATAGGGCGGCGAAACTTCTACCAGATCGCAACCAATCAGGTCGAGGCCCTGGCAGCCACGGATGATCTCGATTGCCTGGATGGTGGTCAGCCCGCCGATTTCCGGGGTGCCGGTGCCGGGTGCCCAGGCCGGGTCGATGCCATCGATGTCAAAGCTCAGGTACACCGGGCCGCCGCCGACTTTTTCCCGCACTTCGGCCATCAGCGGCGCGAGCGAGTGGTGCCAGCATTCTTCAGCCTGGACCACACGGAAACCCTGCTTGCGGCTCCAGTTGAAGTCTTCGGCGGTGTAGCCCTGGGCGCGCAGGCCGATCTGTACCACGCGGTCACAATCGAGCAGGCCTTCTTCCACGGCGCGGCGGAAGGTGGTGCCGTGGGCGATTTTCTCGCCGAACATATGGTCGTTCACATCGGCGTGGGCATCGATGTGCACCAGCCCGACCTTGCCGTGCTTCTTGTGGATCGCCCGCAGGATCGGCAGGGTGATGGTGTGGTCGCCGCCCAGGGTCAGCGGGATCACGTCGTGCTCGAGGATGTCATCGTAGGCTTCTTCGATGATGCGCACGGCGTCCAGCAGGTTGAAGGTGTTGATCGCCACGTCACCGATGTCCGCAACCGACAGTGAATCGAACGGTGCGGCGCCTGTGGCCATGTTGTAGGGGCGGATCATCACGGATTCGGCGCGGATTTCACGCGGCCCGAAACGGGTGCCGGCGCGCAGCGAAGTGCCGATGTCCAGAGGCACGCCGACAAAGGCGGCATCCAGGCCCTTGGCCGTTTGCAGGTGGGGAAGACGCATCATGGTGGCGATGCCGGCAAAGCGCGGCATTTCGTTGCCGCCCAGTGGTTGGTGAAAAATCTTGTCCACGGGAGTGCCTCATCGTTGTTTTGTTTATTAGGGGCCGATTCTGCGAAATACGTGGAAACGAAAGAATCGGCAGGGGCAAATACTTAGTTCAGATTTTTCTAAACTAATGCGTGAGGTAAACTCGGTTCAAAGGTGGGAGCGGGCTTGCTCGCGAATACGGTGTGTCAGCCACAGATAGCTCCACTGATCCACCGCATTCGCGAGCAAGCCCGCTCCCACCGGTTTTTGTGTGTTTCTGGAGAACCCATGGCCAACGCCTTGCCCGACCTGAAACTCCTGCGCATCTTCGTCAGCGTTGTGCGCCACCAGGGGTTTGCCAATGCCCAGCACGAACTCAACCTGTCCACCTCGGCCATCAGCACTTATATGAGCCAGCTGGAGTCGGCGTTGGGCCTGGTGCTGTGCCATCGCGGCCGGGGCGGCTTCAGCCTGACGAGCAAGGGCGAGCTGTTCCATCAGGAAACCCTGCGGTTACTGGGTGAGCTGGAAGGCTTCGAGCAATACGCTGCGGCGTTGAAAGGCGAGTTGCGCGGCACGCTCAAGCTCGGTGTGCTCGACTCGACGGTCAGCGACAAAGCCCTGCCGTTCGCCGAAGTCATCGGTGCCTACAGCCTTGAGCACCCGGCGGTGCACTTGCATTTGTCGGTGATGAGTCCCTATGAGCTGCAACTCGGTGTGCAGGACAATCGCCTGGACTTGGCCATCGGCGCCTTTTCCAATCGCATGAGCGGGTTGATCTACATGCCGCTCTACCGCGAACAGCACTGGCTGTATTGCAGTACCCGGCACCCGCTGTTCAACGAGCGGCGAATCCCCGAACAGGTGATCACCCAGCAACGCATGGTCGGTCGCGGCTACTGGAGCCAGGCCGAGTTGGCGCGCCACGGTTTCAAGCACAGCGCCGCGACGGTGGAAAGTATGGAGGCACAGTTGATCCTGGTGCTGTCCGGCGCCTATATCGGCTACCTGCCCGAACATTACGCCCAGGCCTGGGCCGACAAGGGGGATTTGCGCGTATTACTACCGGCGACCTTTGGCTACCAGGCGCCGTTCTCGATGATCATGCGGCGTGGCCGTAGCCGTGAACCACTGATCCAGACCTTCCGCGACTTGCTCAAAACCCAGCTCAACCAGGCCTGAAAACACCATGTCCAGACCCCGATGCCCCCGCTGCCTGCGGCCCACTGCCCATTGCTTGTGCGCGCTGATCCCCAGCCTCGATAGCCGCACGCGGGTGTTGCTGTTGCAGCACCCGAGCGAGGTCAACCACGCCCTGAATACCGCGCGGCTGGCGGCGCTGGGCTTGAAGAATGCGCAGTGCGTGGTGGGTGAGGTATTCGATGATCTGCCAACCTTGTTGAACCCGCCCGGTTATCAGGCGCGCCTGCTGTTTCCGGCGGACGATGCGCAGCCGCTGCAGGCCTACGTACCGGGGGATCAACCCTTGTTACTGGTAGTGCCTGATGGTACTTGGCGCAAGGCGCGCAAACTGTTGCACCTCAATCCATTGCTGGCGGCGTTGCCCCGAGTGACAGTGGCAGAGGGCGCCGTGTCCCGCTATCGGCTGCGCAAGGCGCCTGGTCCGGGTGCGCTGTCGACCGTGGAGGCGATTGTGCAGGCATTGCAGGTGTTGGAAGCGCCGACTTCATTCGAGCCGTTGCTCAAACCTTTCGATGCATTGATCGAGGGGCAGATTGCAGCGATGGGGCACGAGATATTTCGCAAGAATCATGGCGACGGACAGATGCAGTAGCAGGCAAGCCAGCGCCTGCATGGATGGGGCCGCTTCGCAGATTCCAGGTTGATCCCACGATCTCTGTGGGAACTGGCTCGCCTGCGATAGCGTCCTCCCAGTGGACACAGTCCCTGCTTATTCCTTTAAGCCATAAGCACCGCACTTTGCGTGATATGGCGCGCCAGGCTTTCCCGGTATGATGTTCGCCCCCGCAGTCTGGATTGCGAATACGCCATGACCTTGCAGTACCCTACAATCGCCGATTGCGTCGGCAATACACCCCTGGTCCGCTTGCAACGCATGGCGGGTGAAACCAGCAATACCCTGTTGCTCAAGCTCGAAGGGAACAACCCGGCCGGTTCGGTAAAAGACCGCCCGGCGCTGTCGATGATTACCCGCGCCGAGTTGCGTGGGCAGATCAAGCCCGGCGACACCCTGATCGAAGCCACGTCGGGTAACACCGGGATCGCGCTGGCCATGGCCGCGGCGATCAAGGGCTACAAGATGGTGCTGATCATGCCTGACAACGGCAGCGCCGAGCGCAAGGCAGCGATGACCGCCTATGGCGCAGAGCTGGTGCTGGTGACCCAGGAAGAAGGCATGGAGGGCGCACGCGACCTCGCCGAGCGCATGGCCGCCGAAGGCCGTGGTCAGGTGCTGGACCAGTTCGCCAACGGTGACAACCCCGAGGCGCACTACACCACCACTGGTCCGGAAATCTGGCGCCAGACCCAGGGCACCATTACCCATTTCGTCAGCTCCATGGGCACCACCGGTACCATCATGGGCAACTCGCGCTACCTCAAGGAGCAGAACCCGGCGATCCAGATCGTTGGCCTGCAACCGATGGAAGGCGCGGCCATCCCGGGCATCCGCCGCTGGCCCGAAGAGTATCTGCCGAAGATCTACAACGCCACGCGCGTGGATCGCATCATCGACATGGCCCAGCGTGAAGCCGAAGACACCACTCGCCGCCTGGCCCGTGAAGAAGGCATCTTCTGCGGCGTGTCCTCCGGTGGCGCCGTGGCCGGTATGTTGCGCTTGTCCAAAGAGGTGGAAAACGCGGTGATCGTCGCGATCATCTGTGACCGAGGCGACCGTTACCTGTCGACCGGCATCTTCGACGCGCCCAACTGATGGCCAAGCACGAGAGAGGCTTGCGCTTCCAACCGACCGGCGGCAGCCGAGCCCCGCAGATTCCCGTGGGCAAGAAACAACGCCTGGTCATCGAGCGCCTGGCCAATGACGGGCGCGGCATTGTGTTCTTTGAGGGCCGCACCTGGTTTGTGAATGGCGCGCTGGCCGGCGAAGACGTGGAAGCGCGGGTGCTGGGCACCCACGGCAAAATCGTCGAGGCCCGCACCGAGCGCGTGTTCACGGCCAGCGAACTGCGTCGCCCGGCACCCTGCGCGCACTTTGGCCGTTGCGGTGGTTGCAGCGTGCAGCACTTGCCCCATGCCGAACAACTTGCCCTCAAACAGCGCATGCTCGCCGAGCAACTGTCCCGTGTGGCGGGTGTCGAACCGCAAGAGTGGGCCGCGCCGTTGAGTGGGCCGGAGTTCGGCTACCGTCGCCGCGCCCGTGTGGCGGTGCGTTGGGATGCCAAGGCCAAGCACCTGCAAGTCGGTTTCCGCGCCGTGGCCAGCCAGGACATCGTCGCGATCGACGATTGCCCGGTGCTGGTACAGCCCTTGCAACCGATCATGCAGCGCCTGCCCAACATGCTGCGTCGCTTGAGCAAGCCCCAGGCGCTCGGGCATGTGGAGTTGTTCAGTGGTACGTCCACCGCCGTGTTGCTGCGGCACATGGCGGCGCTGTCGGAAGCGGACGTGCACATTTTGAAAGAATTTTGCACCTTCCATGACGCGCAACTGTGGCTGCATGGCGAGGGACAGCCGGAACCTGTCGAGCCAAGCCAGGCCCTCGGCTTCCGCCTGGATGCATGGGATCTGGAACTGGCCTACCGGCCGGGAGATTTCGTGCAAGTCAACGCCGGGGTCAACGCGGCGATGGTCGCCCAGGCGCTGGAGTGGCTCGCGCCACAACCCGATGAACGGGTGCTGGACCTGTTTTGCGGCTTGGGCAATTTCGCCTTGCCGCTGGCTCGCCAGGTGCGCGAAGTGGTGGCCGTGGAAGGTGTACAGACCATGGTGGACAGGGCGGCCGGCAACGCCGCCAGCAACAATTTGCATAATGCGCAGTTTTTTCAGGCCGATTTGTCCCAGCCTTTGACTGACGCGGAATGGGCCAAACAGGGCTTTTCTGCGGTACTCTTGGACCCACCTCGCGATGGTGCCCTGGAGGTTGTGCGCAAGCTCGCGACCCTTGGGGCCAAGCGTCTGGTGTATGTGTCCTGCAACCCGGCCACGCTGGCGCGGGACACGGTTGAGTTGGTCAAGCAAGGCTACCGGCTAAAACGTGCCGGAATCCTCGACATGTTTCCGCAAACCGCGCATGTCGAGGCGATGGCGTTATTTGAAGCGGGCTAGGATGCCCGTTTAATCCGACTGGCCTGCATTCTCCAAGGCCGTGACCTGCCAGGGAGTGTGTGTAAGCTTTGCTACGGTAAAGCAGGTCAGCGATGATTTTTGACGCATCCAAGGTGCGTCGTAGGGAAGGTAAGCAAGATGGTACAGGTGAGAGCACACCAGCCGATCAACACCGACGGCAGTATCAATCTCGAGGCATGGCTGGATCATGCCATCAGTGTCGACCCGGCACTGGACCGTGAAGCCTTGAAAGCAGCCTGCGAGTTCGCTCGTGAGTCTGAGCAGCAAGACAATGCGGCCAAGAACCTGTGGGCCGAAGGCACTTCAAGCTTTCGCACCGGGTTGGAGATCGCCGAGATCCTCGCGGACCTCAAGCTGGACCAGGATTCGCTGATCGCCGCCGTGCTCTATCGCGGCGTGCGTGAAGGGCATATTCCGTTGCCCACCGTCAGCCAGCGTTTTGGCGCAGTGGTGGCGAAGCTGATCGATGGCGTGCTGCGCATGGCCGCGATCAGCGCCAGCCTGAGCCCGCGCCAGTCCATGGTGCTGGGGACCCAGGGCCAGGTCGAGAACCTGCGCAAGATGCTGGTGGCGATGGTCGACGACGTACGCGTCGCCCTGATCAAGCTGGCCGAGCGTACCTGCGCGATCCGTGCGGTGAAAACCGCCGACGACGAGAAACGCAACCGCGTCGCCCGCGAAGTCTTTGATATCTACGCCCCGCTGGCGCACCGCTTGGGTATCGGCCATATCAAGTGGGAACTGGAGGACTTGTCCTTCCGTTACCTCGAGCCCGATCAATACAAACAGATCGCCACACTGCTGCACGAGCGGCGACTCGACCGCGAGCGCTTTATCGCCGACGTGATGAATCAGCTGCGCTCGGAGTTGCAGGCCACCGGCGTCGAAGCCGACATCAGCGGCCGTGCCAAGCACATTTATTCCATCTGGCGCAAAATGCAGCGCAAGGGCCTGGCCTTCAGCCAGATCTACGATGTGCGTGCCGTACGCGTGCTGGTGCCGGAAATGCGCGACTGCTACACCGCACTCGGTATCGTCCACACCCTGTGGCGGCATATCCCCAAGGAATTTGACGACTACATCGCCAACCCCAAGGAAAACGGCTATCGCTCGCTGCACACGGCGGTGATCGGGCCCGAGGGCAAGGTGTTGGAAGTGCAGATCCGCACCCACGCCATGCACGAAGAGGCCGAGTTGGGCGTGTGCGCGCACTGGCGCTACAAGGGCACTGACGTCAAGGCCGGCTCCAACCAGTACGAAGAGAAAATCTCCTGGCTGCGCCAAGTGCTGGAATGGCACGAAGAACTCGGCGATATCGGCGGCCTGGCCGAACAGTTGCGCGTGGATATCGAGCCGGACCGGGTCTATATCTTCACCCCGGACGGTCATGCCATCGACTTGCCGAAAGGTGCCACGCCGCTGGATTTTGCCTACCGCGTACACACCGAGATCGGTCACAACTGCCGGGGCGCCAAGATCAACGGGCGCATCGTGCCGCTCAACTACAGCCTGCAGACCGGTGAACAGGTCGAGATCATCACCAGCAAGCACGGTACGCCGAGCCGCGACTGGCTGAACCCGAACCTTGGCTATATCACTACATCGCGGGCGCGGGCGAAGATCGTCCACTGGTTCAAACTGCAGGCACGCGACCAGAACGTTGCCGCCGGTAAAACCTTGCTCGAGCGCGAACTGGCGCGCCTGGGCCTGCCCCAAGTGGACTTCGACAAGTTGGCCGAAAAAGCCAACATGAAGATCGCCGAAGACATGTTCGCCGCGCTCGGTGCCGGCGACCTGCGCCTGGCGCAACTGGTCAACCTGGCCCAACAACTGGTCGAGCCGGAACGCGGCAGCGAACAGCTGGAGCTGATCCCTCGCAAGGCCACCGGCTACAAGCCGGGCAAGCGCGGCGATATCCAGATCCAGGGCGTAGGCAACCTGATGACGCAAATGGCTGGCTGCTGCCAACCGTTGCCGGGCGACGCCATCGTCGGCTACATCACCCAGGGCCGCGGCGTGAGCATTCACCGCCAGGATTGCGCCTCGGTCCTGCAACTGGGCGGTCGCGAGCCGGAGCGCATCATCCAGGTCAGTTGGGGCCCGGTGCCGGTGCTTACCTACCCGGTGGACATCGTGATCCGTGCCTACGACCGTTCCGGTTTGTTGCGTGACGTGTCGCAAGTGCTGCTCAATGAGCGGATCAACGTGCTGGCAGTCAACACCCGCTCGAATAAAGAGGACAACACCGCGTTGATGTCCCTGACCATCGAGATTCCGGGGTTGGACGCCTTGGGACGGTTGCTGGGGCGGATTTCCCAGTTGCCGAACATCATCGAGACGCGGCGCAATCGCACCCCATGATGCGGTTCAGAAGGTGGGAGCTGGCTTGCCTGCGATAGCATCGACTCGGTCTGCCCGACCTACCGAGGCGCCCGCATCGCAGGCAAGCCAGTTTCCACATTTGACCTTCAGCATGCTCGAAATAAGCGCAGAGATTGACTGATGTATTCACTTGAAGACCTGCTGCACCTGATGAACCGCCTGCGGGACCCACAATACGGGTGTCCGTGGGACCTCAAGCAAACCTATGCCACCATCGTCCCGCACACCCTGGAAGAAGCCTATGAAGTCGCCGACGCCATCGAGCGCGGCGACTTCGATCACCTGCAAGGCGAGTTGGGCGACCTGCTATTCCAGGTGGTGTATTACAGCCAGCTGGCGCGGGAAGAAGGGCGCTTCGAATTTGCCGGGGTGGTCGACAGCATTACCCGCAAGCTGATCCGTCGCCATCCCCATGTATTCCCTACCGGCGACCTGTATGCACCATTGGATGTCCCGCAACTGAGCGAAGAGCAGGTCAAGGAGCGCTGGGAGCAGATCAAGGCCGAGGAGCGCGCGGAGAAGTCCGACGCCCCCGAGCAGCTTTCCCTGCTGGATGATGTGCCCACCGCCTTGCCGTCCCTGTCCCGTGCCGCCAAATTGCAGAAGCGCGCCGGCCAGGTCGGCTTCGATTGGCCCTGCGCCTTACCGGTGGTGGACAACGTGCGCGAAGAGCTGGATGAAGTGCTCGAAGCCATGGCTGACAACGACCCGGTGGCGATTGCCGATGAGGTTGGCGACCTGCTGTTCGCAGCGGTCAACCTGGCGCGTCACCTCAAGGTCGACCCGGAATCCGCGCTGCGTGGCGCCAATGCCAAGTTCGAACGACGTTTTCGATTTATCGAACAAGCATTGCGCGATACGCACCAATCCATAGAAGATTGCACCCTCGAAACGTTGGACGCCCTGTGGGGCGAAGCCAAACGTCAGGAAAAGAATGTGTCCAGCTGCGGTTGAGCAGTTGCCTAAGTGAGTAAGCACCATGAGCCTTTCCCTTCGCGACCAGTTGCTCAAAGCAGGTCTGGTCAACCAAAAGCAGGCCAAGCAGGTCGGCAAAGAGAAACAGAAGCAGCAGCGCCTGGTCCACAAAGGCCAGATCGAGGCCGATGACACCCAGGCCCGCCTGGCTGCCGAGGCGCAGGCCGAGAAGGTCAAGCGCGACCAGGAACTGAACCGCCAGCAGCAGGAAAAAGCCGAGGCCAAGGCCCGCGCTGCCCAGGTCAAGCAGCTGATCGAAACCTCGCGCCTGCCCAAGCTGACCACCGAGGACTACTACAACTTCGTGGATGACAAGAAGGTCAAGCGCCTGTCGGTCAACACGTTGATGCGCAACAAGCTGAGCAACGGCTCCCTGGCGATCGTGCACCATGGGGGCGGCTATGAGGTGATCCCGCGCGAAGCGGCACTGAAGATCCAGGAGCGCGCACCGGAGCGTATCGTGCAGCTTAATATCCTCACTGAAAGCCAAGTGCCGGATGAGGATGATCCATACGCCGCCTACCAGATCCCCGATGATCTGATGTGGTAAGGCTGTAGCAACGAAAAACCCCGCTCAAAAGGCGGGGTTTTTGTTTGCAGGCGGTCCAGCTGCTGTGTGGGGCTGGACGCCTGCGCGATTTCAGAGTCTCAGGAGCCTTGCGCCTGGCGTCTCATCTCAAGGGCTTCGAGCTCGTTTTTATAATTATGAGCGTCGCTCTCGTTGTGAAACATGCCGACCAACAGGTCTTGTTGGTGTACATCCCAGATATGAATCCCATGGCCCAGTGCTTCGTGGGACATATGTTCGTCGTCGCGTTCAGTTACTTTTACAGTCATCTGCTTGCTCCAATCTCTGGTGGATCTGCGGCAAGTCGTCGCAGGCCTTTGTTATATGTTTTGTTAGCTTGCTAAGTAAACCGATTTTGCACGCAACAATTCATTGCACAAAACGCAACAGTGCCGCAGGCCGCGTAAACCGTGACATTGCGTCGCAGGGTGCTGAGTTTTATGACAAAAGTTTCATGTTGGTGTAAGGCTTCAGCCTTGTATTGACTGGGCCGCCGCTATCGCAGGCAAGCCAGCTCCCACCTTTGGAATGCAGTTCAAAATGTGGGAGCTGGCTTGCCTGCGATAGCGGTCGACGCTTCAACACAAAACCTCCAGGCGAAAAAAAGCCCCGCATCTGCGAGGCTCTTTGTCCCATCTACCGATCAGCTACCTTTGACAGCCTTGCCGTCAACAGTACCGTCCTGCAGCATGATGTTGTATTCCTTGCCGTCGGTTTCGACCTGGCGCAGGGCAACCAGGATGCCGCCCTGGTCCTTGGCAAACCACATCTGGGTGATGCGCTTGCTTTGTGTCGGGTCACGCACGCGCTCAACCTTGATCGCATCGATGGAGCCGACCTTGGTCTGGACCTTTTCCGGGCCGATCACGCGGAAGTCGTAGGTGTCGACGTCGGTGCCTTCAACCACGTTGTAGCTCATGCTTTTCTTGCCGGCAGCCACATCTCGCTGCAGGGCCAACTGGTAGGTCGACTTGTCGAGCATGCCGCTTTGCAGGGCCACGTTGACCGGATCTTTGTTTTCGAAGCCGGTGACTTTCTTGGTAGCTTGGTCGAAGTCCAGGTTGATCTTCTTCGCCTTGCCCAGGCCGCCGCGTTCGAAGGTGTAGCTCTTCGGTTGCAGGGCGTCTTTGTCAAACTGGATCACGCTGGTTTCGGTCAGGCTGGCGATCATCATGGAAGCCTTGAAGTTCAAGGTCCAGGTGCCGTCGCCGTTCTTGGCCAGGCTGCGCTCAGCCGAGCCGCTCATGGGCAACTGTTTCCAGTCGGCGGTGTAGCTTACGGAGAAAGGGTGAAGGTCTGCTGCCTGCACGGCAGGCAAGGCGAACAGCGCAAAAGCGAAGAGCAGGGCGCGACGCATAAAATCTCCTAGGTTCGAATCAAGTGGCCGCTGGCCGCGAGTAACTGACCGTCCAATAATGCACCCTGGTCACCAAGAATCAACCGCCCCTCGGCAAACCAGCGAACAGCCAGCGGGTAAATCCTGTGTTCCTGGGCATGAACCCGTTGCGCAAGGCTCTGCGCCGAGTCGTCAGACTCTACCGGAACCACTGCCTGTACGACCAGAGGCCCGCCATCGAGTTCCTCGGTGACAAAGTGCACGCTGCAGCCGTGCTCGCTGTCGCCAGCATCAAGCGCACGCTGGTGCGTGTGCATGCCTTTGTACTTGGGCAGCAGGGAAGGGTGGATATTCAGCAGGCGCCCTTCGTAATGCCGCACGAAATCAGCGCTGAGGATGCGCATGAAACCGGCGAGTACGACGAGTTGGGGCTTGAAGGCGTCGATCAGTTCAATCAAGGCGCTGTCGAAGGCTTCACGGCCGTCGAACGCTTTGTGATCCAGGGAGCGGGTGTCGATACCTGCGTCCCTGGCGCGTTGCAGGCCGTAGGCGTCGCTGCGGTTGGAGATCACCGCAGCGATGCGCACCGGGCTGTCGCCGGTGCGCGTGCTGTCGATCAAGGCCTGCAAGTTACTGCCGGTGCCGGAAAGCAGCACCACGACATTACAGGTCTGCGACATCAGTGAGCCTTGAGATTCTTTAGCTCAACCTGAGCTGCGCCTTCCGGGGCAGTGGCGATCTGGCCGATGACCCAAGGCTGTTCGCCGGCTTCACGCAGTACGTTCAGCGCGCTTTCAACATGCTCTTGAGCCACGCAGATGACCATGCCCACGCCGCAGTTCAGCACGCGGTGCATTTCGGTTTCATCGACGTTGCCTTTCTCTTGCAGCCAGTCGAATACCGCAGGACGCTGCCAGCTGGCCACGTCGACGATTGCCTGGGCGCCTTTTGGCAGAACGCGCGGGATGTTGTCCAGCAGGCCGCCGCCAGTGATGTGGGCCATGGCCTTGACCGCGCCAGTGTCCTTGATCAGCTTGAGCAGTGGCTTGACGTAGATGCGGGTCGGGGCCATCAGCAGGTCGGTCAGCGGCTTGCCGTCGAGCTGGGTGTTTTCGATCTCGGCGCCGGACACTTCGATGATCTTGCGGATCAGCGAGTAACCGTTGGAGTGCGGGCCGGACGACGGCAGGGCCAGCAGGGCGTCACCGGCGGCAACCTTGGAGCCGTCGATGATCTCGGCTTTTTCCACGACGCCGACGCAGAAGCCGGCCAGGTCGTAGTCTTCGCCTTCGTACATGCCTGGCATTTCAGCGGTTTCGCCGCCGACCAGGGAGCAACCCGACAGTTCGCAGCCAGCGCCGATGCCGGTGACCACTTGTGCAGCGGTGTCCACGTTCAGCTTGCCAGTGGCGTAGTAGTCGAGGAAGAACAGCGGCTCGGCGCCGCACACCACCAGGTCGTTGACGCACATGGCAACCAGGTCGATGCCGATGGTGTCGTGCTTGTTCAGGTTCAGTGCCAGGCGCAGCTTGGTGCCCACGCCGTCGGTGCCGGACACCAGCACAGGCTGCTTGTAGCCGGCCGGGATTTCGCAGAGGGCGCCAAAACCGCCCAGGCCGCCCATGACTTCGGGGCGCGCAGTGCGCTTGGCGACGCTCTTGATGCGTTCGACCAATGCTTCACCGGCGTCGATGTCTACACCGGCGTCCTTGTAGCTCAGGGAGGGTTGCTTGCTCATGATCCAGGCCTTTAGGGGGGATTCAGGGGTAACGACCGAGCGGGCAGGCGCTTTGGGTAAAAGGCCCAGCCGTTGACGGTCTGCGAAGGCGCGCGATTTTATCAGGCTTGAGGGGCAGCGGCCATCCTCGGGCCGACGGGCAGGGCCATATAGGCAAAAAAAGCCGGTTAAAAAAATGCTAATCGGCTCTGCTTTGGCGCGTATTAAGGTATAGCCTTTAACCCGCTATCGTTATGACAGTACAAAAACTGCCAAGACCCTGTGAATGTTTTATCGGTGGTTGTGGTCACAGCCTTGCCAAACCGAGTTCACGCGGTCTGTTCCAGCCGCTAAATTTGTCGTTCGGGAATCTTCCATGCGTCTGTGTAAATTCTTCTTTGTAGGCTGCTTGTCGTTGGTCAGCCTGGCGAGTCATGCCGAAACACTCAATGGCCTTTATCAAGTACTCGAACCCGTCAGCAGCCAATCGCCGCAAGAGCGAGACCAGGCCACACAGCGTGCCGTGCAGACCCTGGTGATCCGCCTGACCGGCGACGCCAAGGCTGCCGATGGCCCAGGCCTGGCGGCCGTTCGCAAAGACCCGCAACAAATCATCAGCCAATATGGCTACGACGCCGGTCCGCCGGAAAGCCTGCAAGTGGATTTCGACCCGGTAAGCACTGATCGCGCCCTGCGTGATGCCGGCCTGTCGATCTGGGGCAGCAACCGGCCATCGATTCTCGGCTGGTGGCTGAACGACTCTACCGAAGGCAGCAGCCTGGTGGGCGATGGCCAGACCGTGGCCCAGGCGCTGCGCCGTGCGGCGCAGCACCGTGGCTTGCCGTTGCGTCTACCGTTGGGCGATCTGGATGAGCAGGTGGTCGCCACCGCGCCTAACCTGGAAAGTGCCGACGCCACGCCGCTGCGCGCGGCTTCCGAGCGTTACGGCGCCGACGCCTTGCTGGCCGTGCATGCGCGCCAGGAAGGCAGTCAATGGCAAGCCAAATGGCGTCTGTGGTTGGGCGACAAGAGCGAGCAGGGCACGGCCCAGGGAGCCGACACCGGCGCCGTGGCCGATGCGGTGATGCTGGCGGTCAGCCAAAAACTGGCACCGCGCTTTGCGGTCAAGCCTGGGGTAAGCACCGAACAATTGCTGGAAGTGCAGGGAATGACCCTGGAGCGCTATGCCGCGCTGGGTCATCTGCTCGAGCCTTTTGGCGCTCAGCCGCAGCTCGTGGATGGCAGTCGCATCGTGTATCGCGTCAACGGCAGTGCCGACCAGTTGCGCACGCAGTTGAGCCTGGCCAAGCTGCAGGAAATACCTGCGGGTGAGGCGCCGGTACAGCAACCGGTGACAGAGGGTGCCCAGCCGGCGGCTGCACCAGAACCTCAGGCACAACTGCGTTTTCGTTGGTAGAAGTTTTCTTCTTTATATAGATGGAGTGGTTTATGGCGGATACGCGTCGTTGGGTGTGGCTTGGCGGGATTGTCCTGCTGTGCGTTTTTGTATTCTTGCTGCATTCGATCCTGACGCCGTTCCTGGTCGCGCTGCTGCTGGCCTACCTGTTCGATCCGGTGGTGGATCGCCTGGAGAAAGCCGGGCTGTCGCGTACCTGGGGGGTGGTGGCGGTGTTCGCACTGTTTACCCTGATCATCACGGCGTTGGTGCTGGTGCTGGTGCCGATGCTGGCCAAGCAGCTGTTCCGGCTCTATGAGCTGGCGCCGCAGATGCTCGATTGGTTGCAGCACACGGCGATGCCATGGGCCCAGGCCAAGCTGGGGTTGGCGGATGGCTTCTGGAAGTTCGACAAGGTCAAGGCAGCGATCAGCGAGCACATGGGGCAGACCACCGATATCGTCGGCGTTGTGCTAAGCCAGGCCACTGCGTCCAGCCTGGCGCTGATCGGTTGGCTGACCAATCTGGTGCTGATCCCGGTAGTCGCGTTCTACCTGCTGCGCGACTGGGACCTCATGATGGCCAAGATCCGCAGCCTGCTGCCGCGTGACCGTGAGGAGCGCATTGTCTCGCTGGCCGAAGAATGCCATGAAGTGCTCGGTGCCTTCGTGCGTGGCCAATTGCTGGTGATGTTGGCCCTGGGGATCATCTATGCGGCTGGCCTGATGGCTATCGGCCTGGAACTGGGCCTGTTGATCGGCCTGATCGCCGGCCTCGCTGCGATCGTGCCGTACATGGGCTTTGTGATTGGTATCGGCGCGGCGTTGGTGGCGGGGCTGTTCCAGTTTGGCAGCGACCTGTATCCGATGCTCGGCATCGTTGCGGTCTTCATGGTCGGCCAGGCCCTGGAAGGCATGGTGCTGACGCCGCTGCTGGTCGGCGATCGGATTGGCCTGCACCCGGTGGCGGTGATCTTTGCGATCCTGGCGGGCGGTGAGCTGTTCGGCTTTACCGGTATCCTGCTGGCGCTGCCGGTGGCGGCGGTGATCATGGTGCTGGTGCGCCATGTGCACGACCTGTACAAGGATTCGGATGTGTATACGGGGGTTGAAGACCCCGACTTGTAATGGCTTCGTCATAAACCCGGCTCAGGCCGGGTTTGTTGTTTCAGGGGTGGCGGTGTCAAACAATTTGCGTAAATCCAACAAGTTAACGCAAACCTTTGATTTTGCTTGGGGTCTGTTGCATTGTGCGCCCGGCGTCACGGGTATAAACTTTGCAAACTTTACATAGAGGCCACTAACGGTTCGTTTGGAGCCGTTCAGTCAGCATGAAACCGATTCAGCTGCCCTTGGGTGTGCGTCTGCGTGATGACGCCACCTTTATCAACTACTACCCAGGCGCCAATGCCGCTGCACTCGGCTATGTCGAGCGGCTCTGCGAAGCCGACGCCGGGTGGACCGAAAGCCTGATCTATCTGTGGGGCAAGCACGGCGTAGGGCGTACCCACCTTTTGCAGGCCGCGTGCCTGCGTTTCGAGCAAATGGGCGAACCGGCGGTTTACCTGCCCCTGGCGGAGTTGATGGACCGCGGCATCGGTATCTTCGACCATCTTGAGCAATACGAGCTGGTGTGCCTGGACGATCTTCAAGCGATCGCCGGCAAGGCGGATTGGGAAGAGGCGCTGTTTCATCTATTCAACCGCCTGCGTGACAGCGGTCGGCGGCTGTTGATTGCCGCGTCGACCTCGCCACGCGAGCTGCCGATCAAGTTGGCCGACCTCAAGTCGCGGCTGACCCTGGCGCTGATCTTCCAGATGCGCCCGCTCTCCGACGAAGACAAATTGCGTGCCTTGCAATTGCGCGCCTCGCGGCGCGGCCTGCACCTGACCGACGAGGTGGGGCACTTTATTCTCACCCGTGGCACGCGC
Organism: Pseudomonas sp. MYb13; assembly: GCF_002980075.1. Lineage (NCBI taxonomy): Bacteria > Pseudomonadati > Pseudomonadota > Gammaproteobacteria > Pseudomonadales > Pseudomonadaceae > Pseudomonas > Pseudomonas sp. MYb13. Next base: position 337,055 of record NZ_PCQI01000004.1, read on the forward strand.
AGCATGAGCGCGTTGTTTGACTTGCTCGAACAGCTCGATCAGGCGTCTTTGCAGGCCCAGCGCAAGCTGACCATCCCTTTCCTGAAAGAAACCCTCGGCTGGTAGCCGGGCCTTTATTTTCGCGGGTTCCGGCAAATTCCAGGCGCCAGAAAACCTGCGTTTTGACCGGTTTGGCCACGCAAAAGGCAGGTAAAGGATGTTAAGGGCTTAGATGTCATCGTCCAAACAAGAAGTCACATAGATCACGATTGAATTTGCAAATCGATGTGATAGTGGGCATAGTCTCGACTTCTTTACATATCAGCCACGGTCGTGCCCATGCTAAATCGCTTCGCACCCCTCGTGCCTCTCGCACTCGTTACCCTGTTGTTTGGTTGCGCCTCCCACCCTCAACAGGTGGCAGAACAGCAAAAACCACAGGTTCAAAACCAGGCAAAATTCGTTGCTGCACAGTCTGCTTCTGTTTACGAAGAAGAAGTGGCAACCGAAAAGGAACTGGCCAATTTCTCCGGCAACAAGCCTTATCAGCTTCCAGTTCTGGCCGACAGCATCCTCGAACGCGGCATGTCCCTGATCGGTACCCGTTACCGTTTCGGCGGTACCTCTGAAGCCGGTTTCGACTGCAGTGGCTTCATCGGCTACCTGTTTCGTGAAGAAGCTGGCATGAACCTGCCACGCTCCACTCGCGAAATGATCAACGTGAATGCACCGTTGGTCGCGCGCAACAACCTCAAGCCTGGTGATCTGCTTTTCTTCAGTACAGCTGGCCGTGGTCGAGTGAGCCATGCCGGTATCTACCTGGGCGACAACCAGTTTATCCACTCCAGCAGCCGTCGCAGTGGCGGTGTTCGAGTCGACAACCTGGGTGACAGTTACTGGAGCAAAACCTTCATCGAAGCCAAGCGCGCACTCGCCATGGCCCCGACTACGGTTACCGTTAGCAAGTAAACTTAAAGTGATACTTGAAGTTTGACGTGTAAGCGCTAGAATCCCTGGACATTGTTGTAATCCGTTCGCGCGAGCTTTGCTTGCGCGTTCTGGTTTTCAGCGTTCGGCAGCGAAAGCCGCATCCAGACCAGGATTGTTCTGCACATGTCGACCTCGGCCCGCCTGATTCTCATTGTTTGCGCCGCGCTGCTCAGCGCCTGCGCAAACCGTCCACCGCCGCCCGCTCCCGTAGCGGTCAAACCCAAGCCGGTGTTCAACTATTCCACGCAAAACTTCTCGCCTGCGGCCGAAGATGTGCTCTTTCGCGCACTGGGCCTGGTCGGCACGCCTTACCGTTGGGGGGGCAACACCCCGGATTCCGGGTTTGATTGCAGCGGCTTGATCGGTTTTGTCTTCCGCGATGCGGCCGGGATCTCCCTGCCGCGTACCACCCGCGAGCTGATCGTGATGCGCGCACAAGATGTCAGCGAGCAGAACCTGCAGACTGGCGACCTGCTGTTCTTCGCCACCGGTGGCGGTTCCCAGGTGAGCCACGCCGGGATCTATGTAGGCGAAGGCCGCTTTGTGCATGCGCCGCAAACCGGCGGTACGGTGAAGCTGGATACCCTGTCCAAGGCGTATTGGCAGAATGCTTACCTGAGCGCCAAGCGCGTGTTGCCAGCAAACCTGGCGCGCAATCCCTGAGTTGACGTCGCTCTACAGGGGAGAGCGGGCTTGCCCGCTCCCCCCTTGTTGTGTGGCGTTCTTGAGATGAGTTATTTAGCTGCCCAAACGCGCCACACCTTATTCCCCACATCATCCGCCACCAGCAAATCCCCCTGCTGATCAATCACCACGCCCACCGGCCGGCCCATGGCTTTCTCATCCTTGTCGAGGAACCCGGTCAGCACATCCACCGGCTGCCCTTTGGGTTGCCCGCCCTCGAACGGCACGAAGATCACCTTGTAGCCACTGTGTGGCTTGCGATTCCACGAACCATGCTGGCCGATGAACGCGCCGTTGCTGAACTGCGCCGGGAGTTTGCTGCCCTCGGCGAACGTCAGCCCCAGAGACGCCGTGTGCGGGCCCACGGCGTAGTCCGGCGCAATCGCCTTGGCCACCAGGTCCAGATTCTGCGGTGTCACGCGCACATCGATGTGCTGCCCGTAATAGCTGAACGGCCAGCCGTAGAAGGCGCCATCCTTGACTGAAGTGATGTAGTCCGGCACCAGGTCGCTGCCGATCTCGTCACGCTCATTGACGGCAGTCCACAGCTGGCCGCTCTGGGGCTCCCAGGCCATGCCGTTCGGGTTGCGCAGGCCGGAGGCAAAGATGCGATGCTCGCCGCTGGCGCGATCCACTTCCCAGATCGCTGCCCGACCTTGTTCGGCTTCAGGACCGTTTTCCCCGACATTGCTGTTGGAGCCGACGCTCACATACAGCTTGCTACCGTCCTTGCTGGCCACCACGTTCTTGGTCCAGTGGTGGTTGATGCTGCCGCCTGGTAGGTCGACAACTTTGGTGCCTGCTTGCTTGATCGTGGTTTCGCCCGGTTGATAGGGGAAGCGCAGCAGCTTGTCCGAGTCGGCCACGTACAGGTCGTTGCCGACCAGTGTCATGCCAAACGGCGAATTGAGGTTCTCCAGGAAAACCGTGCGGGTTTCCGCGACGCCGTCGTGATCGGCGTCACGCAGCAGTGTGATGCGATTCGGGCTCGGCACCCCTGCACCGGCGCGGCCCATGACTTTTTCCATGACCCAGCCACGAATGCCCTTGGCGTCATCCGGCTTGGGTGGTGCGTTGGTTTCCGCCACCAGCACGTCGCCATTGGGCAGTACGTACAGCCAGCGCGGGTGGTCCAGGCCCTCAGCGAACGCCGCCACCTGGGTGCCAGCGGTAGCCGTTGGTTTCGCGCCCTCGGGCCAGCCGATGGCCGGTGCGATGTTGACGGTGGGGATCAGGGTTTTGTTCGGTTCCGGCAACTTGGGCGAAGGCCCGGTGCCGTCGGAGACCTGAAGGGTGGAGCTTTCACCGCAGGCGGCGAGGGTGCCGGCGACCATGATGAGTAGGGCGAGTCTGGTTTTATGCATGGTGTTCTCCTTGATACCTGTAACGGTAGAGGAGGGCGGCGGTGCGATGGTTCAAGTGTAAGGTCAGCTTTAATTGACGCTCCACCCCCAACCCACTAACCTTCGCCGCTTGTTACAGGTGCTCTGTGACCCATGGGTCGACGGAGTGAAACAGGGAAGCCGGTGAGTGAGCGCACTTGTACACAGTGTTGCCGCGATTCCGGCGCTGCCCCCGCAACGGTAAATGAGACAAGACGCTGCTTTTTGCCACTGTATCGCCCGCGATATGGGAAGGCGCCGCGTCGGCCAGCACCTGCTCTCTCTACACAGCAGGCGCACCACTCATGAGCCCGGAGACCGGCCTGAAACATCCAACAGCATCACGGTGGGCGATGCTTGGCTGTCTGTTTTTCTTTTTTCCTGCCCGCCGTTTTTGTCCAGCCCCAACGGAGAGCTGCCATGACCGATTCCCCCGACCGCGACGAACGCCACCTGGCACGCATGCTGCGCAAAAAAGCCGTGATCGACGAGCGCATCGCCAATTCCCCCAACGAATGCGGTTTGTTGCTGGTATTGACCGGCAACGGCAAGGGCAAAAGCAGTTCCGCGTTCGGCATGCTGGCCCGGGCCATGGGCCACGGCATGCAGTGCGGTGTGGTGCAGTTCATCAAGGGGCGTAACAGCACCGGTGAAGAATTGTTCTTCCGCCGCTTCCCTGAGCAAGTGCGCTTCCACGTGATGGGCGAAGGCTTCACCTGGGAAACCCAGGACCGCCAGCGCGATATCGCTGCCGCCGAGGCCGCCTGGGCGGTGTCCCGCGAGTTGCTGCAAGACCCGGCCGTCGGCCTGGTGGTGCTGGACGAACTGAACATCGCGCTCAAGCACGGTTACCTCGACCTCGACCAAGTCCTCAGCGACCTGCAAGCCCGCCCGCCGATGCAGCACGTGGTGGTCACCGGCCGTGGCGCCAAGCCAGAGTTGATCGAAATGGGTGACACGGTCACCGAAATGGGCATGCTCAAGCACGCGTTCCAGGCCGGTATCAAGGCACAGAAGGGCGTCGAACTTTGAATCAGCCCCGTCATTGCCCTGCTGTCCTGATCGCCGCACCGGCATCCGGCCAGGGCAAAACCACTGTCACCGCGGCGCTGGCCCGCTTGCACCGCAACCTGGGGCGCAAGGTGCGCGTGTTCAAATGCGGTCCGGACTTCCTTGACCCGATGATCCACGAGCGCGCCAGCGGTGCGCCGGTGTATCAATTGGACATGTGGATGGTGGGTGAGCAGGAAAGTCGCCGCTTGCTGTGGGAAGCGGCGCAGGACGCCGACCTGATCCTGATCGAAGGCGTCATGGGCCTGTTCGATGGCACGCCGTCCAGCGCCGACCTGGCGCGACACTTTGGCGTGCCGGTGCTGGGCGTGATCGACGGCACGGCCATGGCGCAGACATTTGGCGCGTTGGCCTTGGGCCTGGCCCGTTATCAGCCGGATCTGCCGTTCGCCGGTGTACTGGCTAACCGTGTCGGCACCCTGCGCCATGCGCAATTGCTCGAAGGTAGCCTCACCGAAGGCCTGCGCTGGTACGGTGCGTTGTCCCGCGAGACCGGTATCGAGTTGCCCAGCCGCCACCTCGGCCTGGTGCAGGCGAGCGAACTCAATGACCTCGACGTGCGCCTGGACGCTGCTGCCCAGGCGTTGGGCAGCAGTTGCGAAGTGGCCTTGCCGCCGCCCGTGACCTTTGCCGCACCGCAAGTGATCGAGGCTGAGCCCTTGCTCAAAGGCGTGCGCATCGCCGTGGCTCGTGACGAAGCCTTCGCCTTTACCTACGGCGCCAGCCTCGACCTGCTGCGTGCGATGGGCGCCGAGTTGAGTTTCTTCTCGCCGATCCATGATCGCCAATTGCCTGACGCCGACAGCCTCTACCTGCCCGGCGGTTACCCGGAATTGCACCATCAGGCGCTGTCGGAAAACACTTCGATGCTCGACGCCATTCGTGCTCACCACGCGGCCGGCAAACCCTTGCTCGCCGAGTGCGGCGGCATGCTCTACCTGCTCGACTCGCTGACCGACGTCGACGGCACCCGCGCCGAACTGGTCGGCCTGCTGCAGGGCGATGCGGTGATGCAAAAGAAACTCGCGGCGCTGGCCCTGCAAAGTGTCGACCTGCCCGAAGGCACGCTGCGTGGCCATACCTATCACCATTCCCTGACCAGCACCGAATGGCAGCCGATTGCCCGTGGCCTGAGCCCCAATGGCGGGCGCGGTGCCGAGGCGGTGTATCGGCAGGGGCGGATGACCGCGTCCTACGTGCATTTTTATTTCCCGTCGAATCCGGCTGCGGTAGCGGCCTTGTTTGCGCCGAGCCTTGAGACCGTTATCGCCGACAAGCCGGCGCCGACATCGACAGTGTTCACCAATCAACCTGTGGGAGCGGGCTCGCCCGCGAAGAGGCCATGACCGATAACGCCTTCCCCGAGGCCGATCGCCAGGCCGTCTACCGCGCTATCGCCGAACGCCGCGACATGCGCCACTTCAGCGGCGGCACTGTCGCTCCCGAATTGCTGCAACGGCTGCTCCAGGCTGCGCACCAGGCGCCGAGTGTCGGCCTGATGCAGCCGTGGCGTTTTATTCGTATCAGCGACCGCACCTTGCGTAGCCAGATTCAACAGGTGGTGGAAGAAGAGCGCGTACGCACCGCCGAGGCCCTCGGCGAGCGCTCCGACGAATTCATGAAGCTCAAGGTCGAAGGCATTCATGACTGCGCCGAAGTGCTGGTCGCGGCGTTGATGGATGATCGCGAGCGGCACATCTTCGGTCGGCGTACCTTGCCGGAAATGGACATGGCGTCGTTATCCTGCGCGATCCAGAACCTGTGGCTGGCAGCTCGCGTCGAAGGCCTGGGCATGGGCTGGGTCTCGCTGTTCGAGCCCCAGGCGCTGGCCGATCTGCTGGGTTTGCCGCCGGGCGCGAAACCCCTGGCCGTCCTGTGCCTTGGGCCGGTGACCGAGTTTTACCCGGCACCGATGTTGCAACTCGAAGGCTGGACCGAGCCTCGGCCATTGAGTGACATGGTGTATGAGAATGCGTGGGGAGTGAGTCAATGAGTGTGGCCTTGTTGTGTGTCGCTGCCGTGGCGCTGGATGCGCTGCTGGGCGAACCGAGGCGCTGGCATCCGCTGGTGGCGTTCGGCAATTTCGCCGGGCGCATCGAGCGACGTTTCAACTCCGGGGGGCGCGGCTGGCGCAGCCATGGCGTGACGGCGTGGTTTATCGCCGTGGTGCCGCTGACCCTGCTGGCCACGGCGTTGTCGTGGGCGCCATATATCGGTTGGGTCCTGGAGATCCTGGCGTTGTATTGCGCCCTCGGCATGCGCAGCCTCGGCGAGCATGTGATGCCGGTGGCCCAGGCCCTGCGCAGCGACGACCTGGAGCAAGCGCGCAAGCGCGTGAGCTACCTGGTCAGCCGCCAGACCAGTGAGCTGGACCGCACCGAAGTCGCCCGCGCCGCCACCGAATCGGTGCTGGAGAACGGCAGCGATGCAGTGTTCGCCGCGATTTTCTGGTTTGTGGTCGCCGGCGTACCGGGCGTGGTGCTTTACCGCCTGAGCAACACCCTCGACGCCATGTGGGGCTACCGCAACGAACGCTTCGAACGTTTCGGCTGGGCAGCGGCAAAAATCGACGATGTGCTGAACTACATTCCTGCGCGCCTGGTGGCCTTGACCTACGCGGTGCTGGGCAAGACGCGCCTGGCGCTCAAATGCTGGCGCACCCAGGGCCCGACCTGGGACAGCCCCAACGCCGGTCCGGTGATGGCCGCCGGTGCAGGTGCCCTGGGCGTGGCGTTGGGCGGTGCGGCGATCTACCACGGTGAGGTGCACCAGCGCCCGCAACTGGGCGAAGGTCCGGCGGCGGATGCCGATGCCATCGACCGGGGCTGGCAACTGGTGCAGCGCGGCGTATGGTTGTGGCTGCTGATCCTATGTGCAGGGGCGCAATTCTATGCTTGAACACGGTGGCCGGCTGCGCAAGGCAGCGATTCAGTACGGGATAGCCGAGGCCGACTGGCTTGATCTCTCCAGCGGCCTTGCGCCCTGGCCCTGGCCGATCCCCGAGATACCCCTGCGCGCCTGGGCACGCCTGCCCGAAACCGACGACGGCCTGGAGCAGGCCGCCAGCGAGTATTACGGCGCTGCGCATCTATTGCCGGTGCCGGGCTCCCAGGCGGCGATCCAGTTGCTGCCACGCCTGCGCCGCTCCGGCAAGGTCGGCGTGCTGTCGCCTTGCTATGCCGAACACGCTGAAGCCTGGCGCCGCGCCGGTTACGTGGTGCGCGAAGTGCAGGAGCAGGAAGTCGATTTCTTCCTTGATGGCCTCGACGTGTTGGTGGTGGTCAACCCCAATAACCCCACCGGCTTGACCCTCACCCCGCAACGCTTGTTGGACTGGCACTCGCGGCTGGCCCAGCGCGGCGGCTGGCTGGTGGTGGATGAAGCGTTCATGGACGTGACCCCGCAACTGAGCCTGGCGGGCCAGGCGCATCAGGTCGGCCTGATTGTGTTGCGCTCGTTCGGTAAATTCTTCGGCCTAGCCGGCGTGCGACTGGGCTTCGTGTTGGCCGAGCGCAAGCTGCTCAAGTTACTGGCCGAGCAGGTCGGCCCTTGGGCCGTCAGCGGGCCGACGCGGGTGTTGGGCCAAGTGTGTTTGCGCGACACGGCCGGGCAGGTGCAGCAACGCGTGCGATGCATCGAGGCCGGCCAGCGCTTGTTCGCCTTGCTGGAGCGCCACGGCTTTCAACCCCAGGGCGGCTGTGCCTTGTTCCAATGGCTGATCACGCCCCACGCCGAACGCATGCACGAATTCATGGCCCAGCGCGGCATCCTGCTGCGCCTGTTTGTCCACGACAGCAGCCTGCGCTTTGGCCTGCCCGATACCGAGGCCGACTGGCTGCGCCTCGACGAGGCCCTGATCGCCTACAAGGAAGCGACATGAGTACGCTGATGGTGCAAGGCACCACCTCTGACGCCGGCAAAAGTACGCTGGTGACGGCGCTGTGCCGCTGGCTGGTACGCCAGGGCGTCGCAGTGGCGCCATTCAAGCCACAGAACATGGCGCTCAATAGCGCGGTGACGGCCGAAGGCGGCGAGATCGGCCGCGCCCAGGCGGTGCAGGCCCAGGCCGCCAACCTGGCGCCGCACACCGACATGAACCCGGTATTGCTCAAGCCCAACAGCGACACGGGTTCGCAAGTGATCATCCATGGCCGCGCCGTGACCAGCATGAACGCGGTGGCCTACCACGACTACAAAGCCATTGCGATGCAGGCGGTGCTGGCTTCTCACGCTCGATTGAGCCACGCCTACCCGGTGGTGATGGTCGAAGGCGCGGGCTCGCCGGCGGAGATCAACCTGCGCGCCAATGACATCGCCAACATGGGCTTTGCCGAGGCGGTCGACTGCCCGGTGTTGCTGATCGCCGATATCAATCGCGGCGGCGTGTTTGCCCACCTGGTCGGCACCCTGGAATTGCTGTCGCCCACGGAACAGGCGCGGGTCAAAGGGTTCATCATCAACCGCTTTCGCGGTGACATCGCGTTGTTGCAACCGGGCCTGGACTGGCTGGAAGCGCGCACCGGTAAACCGGTGGTGGGCGTTCTGCCCTACGTGATGGACCTGCACCTGGAAGCCGAAGATGGCATCGACCAGCGCCAGATCGACAAGGCGGCGCAGGTGCTCAAGGTGGTGGTGCCGGTGTTGCCGCGAATCAGCAACCACACGGATTTCGATCCACTGCGCCTGCATCCTCAAGTGGACCTGCAGTTTGTCGGCCCGGGCCAGCCCATACCGGCCGCCGACCTGATCATCCTCCCGGGCTCGAAAAGCGTGCGCAGCGACCTGGCCTACCTGCGCGCCAACGGCTGGGAAACCGCTGTGGCGCGGCACTTGCGCTATGGCGGCAAGGTGCTCGGTATTTGTGGCGGCTTGCAGATGCTCGGCGAGCAGGTGCACGACCCGCTAGGCCTGGAGGGGCCTGCTGGCACCAGCGATGGCCTTGGGCTGCTGTCGTTCAGCACCACGCTGGAACAAGAGAAACAACTGCGCAATGTGCGCGGGCGGTTGTTGCTGGAGGATGCGCAAGTCAGCGGTTATGAGATCCATGCGGGCGTGACGACCGGCGAGGCCTTGTCGAATGCGGCGGTGTTGCTCGATGACGGTCGCAGCGATGGCGCCCAGAGTGACGACGGGCAGATCCTCGGCACTTACCTGCACGGGCTGTTCGAAAGCCCGGCTGCCTGCAGCGCCTTGCTACGCTGGGCTGGGTTGCAGGACGTGCAGGAGGTTGACTACCACGCCTTGCGCGAGCGCGATATCGAGCGCCTGGCTGACCTGGTGGAGAATCATTTGGATACTGAGTTGTTGCGCAATCTATGTGGGATTTAAGGGTGCGCACGCGTCCCTCCTGTGAGGACTGGCTTGCCTGCGATTTAACTGACGCACCACGCTCAAAATGTGGGAGCGGGCTTGCCCGCGAAGGCGGCCTGACGGTCAACCCATTTCAGCCCACCCGAGGTGCCATCCCATGCTTCAACTGATCCTCGGCGGCGCCCGCTCCGGCAAAAGCCGCCTGGCCGAAAAGCTCGCCAGCGACAGTGCCTTGCCTGTCACTTACATCGCCACCAGCCAGCCATTGGATTGCGAGATGAACGAGCGCGTCGCCCTGCACCGCCAGCGTCGTCCGGACCATTGGGGCCTGATCGAGGAGCCGATTGAACTGGCGCGAGTGTTGCGGGAAAACGCAGCCGCCGGGCAGTGCCTGCTGGTGGACTGCCTGACCTTGTGGCTGACTAATCTGCTGATGCTCGAAGACGCCGGGCGCCTGGCATTCGAGCGCGATCAACTGCTGGAAACCCTGGCCTCGCTGCCGGGTGAACTCATTTTTGTCAGCAACGAGACCGGTCTGGGTGTCGTGCCGCTGGGCGAATTGACTCGCCGCTATGTGGATGAAGCCGGTTGGCTGCATCAAGCCTTGGCCGAGCGTTGTCAGCGTGTTGTCCTGACCGTCGCCGGCCTGCCCCTGACTTTGAAAGGTACTGCGTTATGACTGACACCTGGTGGCTCAACCCTTGTAAGGCGATCGACGCGCAAGCGTACGAACACGCTCTGGCACGCCAGCAGCAGTTGACCAAGCCGGCCGGCTCCCTGGGCCAGCTGGAAGCGCTGGCAGTGCAATTGGCTGGCTTGCAGGGCCAGGTCAAGCCATCGGTGGATCGGCTGTGGATCGCCATCTTCGCTGGCGATCATGGCGTGGTTGCAGAAGGAGTGTCGGCATATCCCCAGGCAGTCACTGGGCAGATGCTGCAAAACTTCGTCAGCGGTGGCGCGGCCATCAGCGTATTGGCGCGGCAACTGGATGCGCAGTTGGACGTGGTCGACCTGGGGACAGTGACCTCGTCCCTGGACCTGCCCGGTGTGCGTCACCTGAACATCGGCACGGGCACCGCCAACTTCGTCCACGGTCCGGCGATGACCGAGGCCCAGGGGCAGCTCGCCCTGCAAGCCGGTCGTGACAGTGCACGGCGTGCGTTGGCAAACGGAACGCAACTGTTTATCGGTGGCGAGATGGGCATCGGCAACACCACCGCTGCCAGTGCGTTGGCGTGTGCCTTGCTTGATTGCCAGGTCAGCGACCTCACGGGGCCGGGCACCGGGTTGAACGCCCAGGGCGTCAGCCACAAGGTGGCGGTGATCGAACGCGCACTGGCGTTGCATGCCGGCCAGCGCGGTGATGCATTGCAGACGTTGTTCAATCTTGGCGGCTTTGAGATTGCCGCGCTGGTGGGGGCGTATCTGGCCTGTGCCCAGGAAGGCATCGTGGTGCTGGTGGATGGGTTTATCTGTACCGTCGCGGCGCTGGTCGCGACGCGCTTGAACCCGGCGTGCCGCGAGTGGCTGGTGTTCGGCCATGGCGGTGCCGAACCGGGTCATCGCCATGTGCTGCAGAGCCTCGACGCCAAGCCACTGCTGGAACTTGGCTTGCGCCTGGGTGAGGGCAGCGGTGCTGCGTTGGCGGTGCCGTTATTGCGCCTGGCCTGTGCGTTGCACGGGCAAATGGCGACCTTCGCCGAAGCCGCCGTGGCGGACCGCCCGGCATGATTTTGCACCTGGACCTGCTGCGCCACGGCGAAACCGAACGGGGTGGCGGCCTGCGCGGTAGCCTCGACGACGCGCTCACCGCCAAGGGGTGGGCACAGATGCGCGACGCGGTGGTGGCGCAGGGGCCGTGGGACCGTTTGGTCAGTTCGCCACTGCAGCGTTGCGCGCGGTTTGCCGACGAATTGGGTGCTCGGCTCAACCTGCCAGTGACGCTCGAGAAGGACCTGCAAGAGCTGCACTTCGGCGCCTGGGAAGGACAGAGTGCGGCAGCCTTGATGGAGACCGACGCCGAGGGGCTGGGGTTATTCTGGGCTGACCCCTACAGCTTTACGCCACCGGACGGCGAGCCCGTCAGCGCTTTTTCCGATCGGGTGCTGGGTGCAGTCGCACGCTTGCACCAGGCCTACGCTGGTGAGCGTGTGTTGCTGATCAGTCATGGCGGTGTGATGCGGCTGCTGCTGGCGCAGGCGCGCGACTTGCCCAGGGAGCAGCTGTTAAATGTCGAAGTCGGTCACGGTGGGTTATTCAACCTGCAGGTGCGCGCTGACGGCGCGCTGAAGGAAGTGGGGTAGACATGCTGCCGTTCTGGATCGCCCTGCAATTTCTCAGCAGCCTGCCGATTCGCCTGCCGGGCATGCCGCAGCCCCAGGAGCTGGGACGCTCATTGTTGTTTTATCCGCTCGTGGGCGTGTTGTTCGGCGTGCTGTTGTTGGCACTGAACACCGCGTTGATGGGCGCGCCGTTGTTGCTGCACGCGGCGCTGTTGCTGACAGCCTGGGTGTTGCTCAGTGGTGGCCTACACCTAGACGGCCTGGCAGACAGCGCCGATGCCTGGCTGGGTGGCTTCGGCGATCGCGAGCGTACGCTCACGATCATGAAAGACCCGCGCAGCGGGCCCATTGCCGTGGTCACCCTTGGGCTGGTGTTGCTTGTCAAATTCACCGCGTTGGTGGCTTTAATCGAGCAACATAACGGCGCGGCCTTGATCCTGGCACCGTTGATCGGCCGCGCATCGATGCTGGCGTTGTTTCTCACCACGCGCTATGTGCGTGCCGGTGGATTGGGCCAGGCATTGTCGGATCATTTACCGAGAATCGTCGGTCAACAGGTGCTGATCCTCAGCGGTCTTGCGTGCATCCTGATCGGTGGCTTCAGCGGTGGGGTTGCCGTGCTGCTTGCGGCTATCTGCTTTGTGGCGTTGCGCCAACTGATGGTCAACCGCCTGGGCGGTACCACGGGCGACACCGCAGGGGCCTTGCTGGAGCTGTTGGAAGTCGCGGTGTTGGTCGGCCTGGCCCTGTAACACTTTCTTGCATTTCCTCAATCGCGGGTATATACACCTACCATGCTTGCCTCCCAATGTTTGTGTACCAACCTGCGACGTGCCGCCCGTGGCGTCAGCCGGCATTACGACGGCGCCCTTGATGGCTTCGGGATTAACGTTGCCCAGTATTCTTTGCTTTGCAACCTGCAGCGACTCGACCAGCCAAGCATTTCCAGCTTGGCCGAAGCCATGGGCCTGGATCGCAGCACCCTGGGGCGCAACCTGCGGGTGCTGGAAGGCGAGGGCCTGGTGCAGTTGGTAGAGGGCGACGATTTGCGTAACCGCCTGGTGAAGTTGACCGAGGACGGTGAGGCACGACTCGCCGCCGCGTTGCCCGCCTGGGAGGCGGCGCAGCAGAAATTGATCGATCAACTCGGCGCGGAAAAACGCGAAACCTTGTTGGCCTTGCTGGACGAACTCGCCTGAACGCGGGTTGGTTCGACTATAAGCGGGTATATACCCGCGAGCGGAGAATAAGAAATGACCTCGATGTGGCGCACCAGTGGCTGGATTCTTGTGGGGAGTGCGCTGATCCTGGCGTTGTCGTTGGGCGTGCGACACGGTTTCGGCCTGTTCCTTGCGCCGATGAGCAGCGAGTTCGGCTGGGGTCGTGAGACCTTCGCCTTTGCGATCGCCTTGCAGAACCTGATCTGGGGGCTGGCGCAGCCGTTTACCGGTGCCCTGGCCGACCGTTTCGGTGCCACCAAAGCTGTGTTTGTCGGCGGTGTCCTCTACGCCGTGGGCCTGGTGTTGATGGGGATGTCCGATTCAGCGTGGTCGTTGTCCCTCAGTGCTGGCTTGCTGATTGGTATCGGTCTGTCTGGCACGTCGTTCTCGGTGATTCTCGGTGTGGTCGGCCGGGCCGTGGCTCCGGAAAAACGCAGCATGGCGATGGGCATTGCAAGCGCTGCTGGTTCGTTTGGACAGTTTGCAATGGTGCCGGGCACCTTGGGCCTGATCAGTTGGCTCGGCTGGTCTGCAGCACTGCTGGCACTGGGCCTGATGGTGGCCCTGATCCTGCCACTGGTCGCGATGCTCAAGGATAAGCCGCTGCCGGTGCTCGCCGGCCAGCAAACCCTGCGTGAAGCCTTGAAGGAAGCGTGCTCCCATTCCGGTTTCTGGCTGTTGGCCTTTGGCTTTTTCGTCTGCGGTTTCCAGGTGGTGTTCATCGGCGTGCACTTGCCGGCGTACCTGGTGGACCAGCATTTGCCGGCCACCGTCGGCACCACGGTATTGGCGCTGATTGGCCTGTTCAATATCTTCGGCACCTATACCGCCGGCTGGCTGGGTGGGCGCATGTCCAAGCCCCGTTTGCTGACAGGCTTGTACCTGCTGCGCGCGGTGGTGATCGTGCTGTTTCTGTGGGCACCGGTCACCGAGGTCACCGCCTACTTGTTTGGCATGGCCATGGGCTTCCTGTGGCTGTCCACCGTACCGCTGACCAACGGCACCGTCGCGACGTTGTTTGGTGTGCGAAACCTCTCCATGCTCGGTGGGATCGTGTTCCTGTTCCATCAGCTCGGCTCGTTCCTGGGTGGCTGGTTGGGTGGGGTGGTCTATGATCGAACCGGCAACTACGATTTGATCTGGCAGGTGGCAATTCTATTGAGCCTGCTCGCGGCGGCGCTGAACTGGCCGGTGCGTGAGCGGCCGGTGGCGCGATTGCAGGCGCAGATGGAGGCAGCATGAGCATAGCGGTACGCGGTGTGATACTCGTTGCCGGGGGCGTCCTGGTGCTGTTGGCCTGGTGGGGCTGGCAACACGGCGGGCTGGCGTTGATGCAACTGGGTATGTCGATCTGTTAAGTTGATTGTCTGAATATCGTCAAGGACACACGACATGCACATGCGCTGGCTCGCTGTACCCGTCCTGATGGCCATTGGCAGTGCCGCCCTGGCCGCCAGTTGCCCGCCGCTGCTAGAAGGCCAATTGCCCAAGCTGCGCGCCAAGGAATCCATCGACCTGTGCCAGCGCTTTGCTGGTAAACCGCTGGTGATCGTCAATACCGCCAGTTTCTGCGGGTTCGCTCCGCAATTCAAAGGCCTCGAAGCCTTGTATCAACGCTACAAGGGCGAAGGGCTGGAAGTGATCGGCGTGCCGTCCGATGACTTCAAGCAGGAAGCCAAGACGGGTGAAGAGACCGCCAAGGTCTGCTACGTGAATTATGGCGTGACCTTCACCATGACCGAGCCGCAAAAGGTCAAGGGGCCGGATGCGGTGCATCTGTTCAAGGTGCTGGCGCAGCAGACCGACGCGCCGCCGAAGTGGAATTTCTACAAGTACGTGGTGGATCGGCAGGGCAAGGTGATTGCCAATTTTTCCAGCCTGACCAAGCCGGACAGTCCGGACCTGATCAAGGCCGTGGAGGAGGCGATAGCGTCCAAGCCTTGATAGTGAGCCATTAAAAAGCCCCGCCTCCTTTGCAGGAGAGCGGGGCTTTTTTATACGGTTTTACTCAGAACTTGTAGGTCAAGCCCAGGCCGAAACCGTTGGCGCTGTTTTCGTACTTGGCATTGTACGTCTGACGCAGGGCGTTGGTGCGCTGCACTTTGACGTCTTCTTCCTTGAGGTAAGAGTAAGCCAGGTCGATGGTCATGTTATCCATGACCGCGTAGCCCAGGCCCACGCTGAAGATCGTACGGTCGCCTGTCGGGATGCGCGGTGAGCGATCGGTATTGTTGGTGGGCGACTGGTCGAAGGTCAGGCCGGTACGCAGTACAACCTGCTTGGTCAGCTGGTACGAAGTACCAACGGCATATGCCCAGGTATCGTGCCAGTTCTGGTCTTCTTTGATGGTGCCAACCAGGGCCGGGGCAACGCCGCCGCCGCTGACAGCGGTTACGCCTTCGTTGTTGACGGTGATGTCTTTCAGGCGGCTCCAGCGGGTCCAGGTGGCACCTGCATACAGTTTCCATGCATCGTTCATGTCCTGAGTGACCGACAGATCCCAAGACTCAGGGGTATCGATTTTCAGCGAAGCATCGTAACGGTTTCCGCGCAAGGCAATGCCTGGAACACCCGTGCCCGGGGTCACTTCAGTATGGCCTTCGAGCTTGTACTTCACTTTCGAGTGATAGGTCAGGCCCACGCGAGTGGTGTCGGTGGCTTGAACCAGAACACCGAAGTTAAAGCCCAGGGCGGTGTCGTCACCCTTGATCTTGATGTTATTCGGGCCGCTGCCTGGAACCTGAGGCAACGAAACATCTGACTCCAGTACACCAGAGATCCGGTTGATGGTCGGGCCGAAACCGATGGAAACTTTGTCGTTGAAAGCGTAGCTGACAGTCGGCTGGAAGGTCATGACCTTCACTTCGCTCTTGCTGCCGAAGCCACGGCCTTGGAAACCACTTTCGTAGTCTGTTACCAAGCCGAACGGAGCATAGACGCCGAAGCCGACAGCCCACTGGTCGTTGAGTTTGTTGGTGTAGAAGCCGAATGGAACGGCTGTGAAGGGCACCATGTCACCTTTGTTGCTACCGGTGGTGTTGGTATTGCCGCTGACATTGCTGATATCGGTCGAAGCATCAATGGCCGCAACACCGCCCGTGATTTGTTGGCCACTCAGGCGAGCCATACCGGCAGGGTTACCGTAAACAGTGCTTGCATCATCGGCAGAAGAAGAGCGACCTGCGAAACCCGTCCCCATTCCGCTGACGCTCTGTTCGTTCAATGCGAAACCGCTTGCAAACAGGTGGGAAGAGGCCATGGCAACGGCGAGGCTAAGTGTGGTCTTGAGCATTACTTTTTTCATTATTAGAACTCCGTGGTGATCACCGCTGCGGAAAGTAACAATAATTTTAAGATCGCGCTATAGGCTGTAATGCAGGAGATAGAGCGGTTTTGTAGGACAATCCGACCAAAATTTAGAGTTTTTAACGAATCTTGCAAATTGCCCGGTCAGCAAACCACCTGATTCATGGGTGAAACACAGGTTTGCCAGGCTTGAGTGAAATCGCGCAGCCGTCCTTGTGGGTGAAAAATTTCTTTCCAGATACGTGCCATTGCCAAGACATCGCCGGCCGGTGGCAGTGCGGGAGTGTGTTGTTCGACCAAAAGCCAGGCGATTGCCGTGGCGTAACGCAGGTTGACTGTGAGTTCCAGCTGCGGCGCACTGAGGAAGGCATGCTGGCTGGCCAGCCCGCGTACCAGGCTGGCGCGGTCGGGGTCCAGCGCCAGGTAGTTATCCCACAGGGCCCGATGGCGCGGTTCAGTGATGCTGTACAGGCCGTGCCCGCGCCGGTCGTGCAAGGCGGAACCGAGTTCCGACTGGCTGGCGGCAATGCCCAGCAGCAGGGATTCAGCCGTCGGGTTATGGCGGCCGAGGTACATTAAGGTCGGCCGGATCACATAACGACACAATTCGCTGGCAGCGATACCCATACAAGCCTCAATCCGTGAAAGTGGTCGGCGAGGCCTGAGAAGGGGGGGCTTGGCAGCAGTGGATCGGATCTCAGGCTCGCCGGAAGCGGATCATGCCGCTTGAGTTGAAGTGTAGTGTCATATTTATGATGTAAAGGACTGTTTTTAAAACATCTTTCTCATTTAGTTATAATGTTTATATCTATTTGAACTTAATGCAAAGCGTCAATGCACGAATCGCAGGCAATAAAAAACCCTGCTTTTTAAACAGGGTTTTTCGTGTTTCAGCGACTCGGGTCGATCAGGCAGTCAGTGCCTGACGGGTACGCTCGATCACGGCCTGCAGCGGTTCTGCGCTGGAGTATTGATCGGGGTACAGGCGTTCGCTGTGACGGGCGATGCCGTGTTCGTTGACCAGGGTGAAGCTGAAGCAGCCTTTGCGAGCGGCCATGATCAGGCAATTCATTGGAGCAAAAGCGTTGGTAAGGGTGCGAATGGCATCCTGAGTATGGATTTGAGCGTGCATATTATTGGTGTTCCTACAAATGACACGGATTAAGAACCGTGCAACGTTAAAACGTTCCAGTAACGTTGATCACCATTGATCAAACGAAGAACCCGACTGGAACAAAGCAGCCAGTTTGAAGCGCTATTAAGTTAGGCGCGCTTGGGCTGGCAGGTAGGTACTTAGGAGGGCAGGCAACACAACAGGGGCAAAGGTTCTGGGCCCAGGGTGAAGATCCTGATCAATCGGCAGGTTGGTTCGGTCAGCGTATGGATACTTCGCGGCACCCTTTGATTGTTCAAAGGCCGTGTCGTCGCAAGTGATACCTGGAAACCATCGAGGTGGTCGATCCCTTGTTGTTCAGGGGAGTTATTCGACCAGAATTGACTTTCAGCTTGGTACTAACGCTGCGGATAATAACGGATTGAAGCAGGTATTGGAAGTGTGCTAGCCAAAAAACTTCAGTCAGCCGCCCAACAGGCCCCGATAGACCAGCACCGTGGTTGCCGCTGCCAGCGAGCAACCCAGCCCGTAGGCGGCAAGGGTCAAGCGCAGGGACTGGCCGGTCTCGACCACCTTCATCACATCGCCCATGTCATTGATCCGGCCTTCGCCCAACTCAATGCATAAGCTGACGGCAGTAAATGCCGCCGACAGCAGGATGGCGATGGCGAACAGTGCGCCGTCAGGGGATGGCAGTGCCGCGTTGATCCCCAGTGAAATAGCGCAGATAGCCAGTAGCAACACGGCGAATAGCAGAATTCCTTTCATCGACCCTCCCTCTGTTGCGCTGCAGGTTGGGGAGTGTGGCGAGCCGGGAAAGATTTGAAAAGTCCCAGGTTTGCCCTGGCGGTAACATTTTTGCAGCGAGTTGCTTCAAAAAAAGCTGGCGATATAACCATCGGATGGGTACTTGTACACATGAGTTGTCAGGTGTGTAACCACGCTGTCACCTGCGCCGCAGGGGCGCCATTAGCCTGCAATGGAAATTTAAGTCAATGAAAAATCTGGCTTTTTTTTATTGGTGAAAAAATCGTCAGTTTGACTGCGGCCCCCATTCCATGGGCCTTTGCGCGAGTTAAAGGGGGGTTGTCCACTGAGTTATCCACAGCTTCTGTGGATTGTCCCGAGCGCTTGCTCTAGAACGGGCGTGCCGAGTTTTTTCAGCTTTACCTGTACGAAAAAAAGAGTAGAGTGGCGCGCCTTCCGTTCTGTCCCACAGTGCTTTATGAAGTTTCGCTCAGTATCACCTTCTGTTACCGATGCCCCTCACACTGTTACCGCCCCAAAGCGCTTTTCCTTGAAAGTTGCCTTGTGGTTGCTCGACAGTCCGCGCCTGGGCCACAACACCAACGTCAAACACTTCGCCGGACGTTTGCTCAAGCAGCCGGCCCGTGAGGGTGTGGTCGCTGCACAAAGCCGACTGGGCCAATTGATGTGCCGTGAGTGCGGGAATGCCCGTGACCGTCGCATCGGTCACGACCTCCTGCGCCAAGCGGCTCGCGCCGGTGACCGCCGTGCCCAGCGTGAACTGGGCCAGGTCGAAGACTGAGCTGTCCTCAGGCCCTGTGCTCCGCTAACCTTGGTTTTTTTCGGTGATGGCAGACATGTCTATGGCTTTTGACTGGACCAGTATCGCCTTGGGCCTCGCTGGCGCTGCCGTGCCTTTATTGGCCGTGTGCTGGCAGCTTCAGCGACGACTGGCCGCGCGCATGACCGGCTGGGAACTGCTCGAAGAGCGTCTGGCCACTGCGCAACTGGCTCAGGAAGGCCTCGCCGCGCAGCTAGATGCCAGTCGTGATGAAATCAGCGACCTGAGCCAGGCCAATGCTGCCAAGCAGGCTGACCTGGCCGCGGTGCGCCGGGAAGTCGAATTGCTGCAGATCGACCGCGACAATGCCCGCGACGCCGCCCACGCCTGGAACCTCGACCGCAGCGCCAAGGAGACCGAACTACGCCGCCTCGACGCGTTGGCCGCGGCCTTGCGCGCCGAACTGCGCGAGCAGCAGGACAGCCACCAGCAGCGTCTTGCCGACCTGCAAGGCTCGCGGGATGAATTGCGCGCGCAGTTCGCCGAGCTGGCCGGCAAGATCTTCGACGAGCGCGAACAACGCTTCGCCGAAACCAGCCAGGAACGCCTGGGCCAATTGCTCGACCCGTTGAAGGAACGCATCCAGTCCTTCGAAAAACGCGTCGAAGAGAGCTACCAGAACGAGGCGCGCGAGCGTTTTTCGCTGGCCAAGGAGCTTGAACGCCTGCAACAACTGAACCTGCGGCTGTCAGACGAGGCCACTAACCTCACGCGTGCACTCAAGGGCCAGAAAACCCAAGGCAACTGGGGCGAACTGATCCTCGAACGGGTGCTCGAGCATGCGGGCCTGGAGAAGGGCCGCGAGTATCAGACCCAGGTCAGCCTCAAGGGGCCGGACGGCGAGCGTTTCCAGCCGGACGTGCTGATCATGTTGCCCGGCGACAAGCAGGTGGTGGTGGATTCCAAGGTCAGCCTCACCGCTTATCAACAATACGTGGCCGCCGATGACGAAGTGATCGGTCAGGCGGCGTTGAAGCAACACGTGCTGTCGCTGCGCAATCACGTCAAAGGCTTGGCCAGCAAGGACTACAAGCGCCTGGAGGGGCTGCACAGCCTGGATTTCGTGTTGCTGTTCGTGCCTATCGAGGCCGCGTTTTCCGCCGCGTTGCAGGCTGAACCGAACTTGTTCCAGGAGGCGTTCGACCGTCATATCGTCATCGTCAGCCCAACCACGTTGCTGGCCACCCTGCGGGTGATCGACAGCCTGTGGAAGCAGGAGCGCCAGAGCCAGAACGCCCGGGAAATCGCCGAGCGTGCGGGGTGGCTGTACGACAAGTTCGTGCTGTTTATCCAGGACCTGGATGAAGTGGGCAACCGTTTGCAACAGTTGGATAAGGCTTACAGCGCAGCGCGAAACAAGCTGACAGACGGACGCGGGAATTTGGTCAGCCGTACCGAGCAACTGAGGCTACTCGGGGCGCGGGCCAGCAAGAGTCTTCCCGCTGATCTGCTGGAGCGGGCGATGACCGACTCCGATGGTGTAGCGCACCTGCCCGAATAAAACACGGTCGGTGGAGGAGCCGGCGAGCCAGCTCCTGCATGGGGCCGTTTCAGACCGGTCTACAGCGGCAAATGCCGGCTCAGCAACGCCCGTAACGCCGCCGGTTTCACCGGTTTGGCCAAGTAGTCCAACCCTGCCGCATGCACCTCGGCCACCATCTCCGGGCGGCCGTCGGCGCTGATCACCACGCCGGGAATCGGTTCTGCCAACTGCGCGCGCAGCCAACCCATCAGCTCAGTACCGGTTTCACCGTGGTCCAGGTGGTAGTCCACCAGTGCCAATTGCGGGCGCACGCCCTCGGCCAGCAACGCGGCGCATTGCGCCTGGTCGGTGGCGGTCCACACTTCACAGCCCCAGCGCGTCAACAGGCTGCGCATGCCGATCAGGATGCTCTCTTCGTTATCCACGCACAGCACCTGTGCACCGCTCAACGGCAGCCCGGTTTCCTGAGGCGTCTTGATCTGTGGGCTCGCCTGGTTACGCGCCAGCGGCACACGCACACTGAACACGCTGCCCTTGCCTGGCCACGAGCGCACGCTCAAGCGGTGTCCCAGCACGCGGCACAAACCGTCGGCGATCGCCAGGCCAAGGCCCAAGCCTTTCTCTGCACGGGTCTGGTGGCTGTCCAGGCGCTTGAACTCTTCGAAGATCACCTTCTGTTTATCCTGCGGGATGCCTGGGCCACGGTCCCACACTTCCAGGCACAGCTCGCCTTTGCGCCGGCGTACGCCCAGCAGCACCGGGCCGTCGGCATAACGGAAGGCGTTGGTAAGAAAATTCTGCAGAATCCGTCGTAGCAACTTGATGTCGCTGTCCACGCGCAGCCGACTGCCGCGCAGGCGGAAGCGCAAACCCTGGTCCTGGGCGAGTGCCTTGAACTCCGCGCCCAGGGTGTCGAACAGCTCGTTGAGCACAAAAGGCTGACGCTGTGGGTTGATCTTGCCGTTTTCCAGGCGCGAAATATCCAGCAGATCGCTGATCAGGTCTTCGGCGGAACGCAGCGAGCTGTCCAGGTGCTGCACCAATTGCCGGGCTTCGCTGGACAGGCCGTCGTTCTGGTGGGAGAGGGCGGCAGAGAACAGGCGTGCGGCGTTCAGTGGTTGCATCAGGTCATGGCTGACGGCCGCCAGGAAGCGTGTCTTCGACTGGCTGGCGGACTCTGCCACGCCCTTGGCATCCGTGAGGGCCACGTTGAGCTGGGACAGCTCGTGGGTGCGCTCGGTCACTCGCTGCTCCAGGCCTTCGTTGGCCTCGGTGAGCGCCTGCTCGGCCTCGCGGAACGCGGTAATGTCAGTGAAGCTCATGACGAAGCCGCCGCCGGGCATCGGGTTGCCGATCAGCTCGATCACGCGTCCATTGGGAAACAAGCGTTCGGAGGTGTGCGCACGGCCCTGGCGCATCCAGTGCAGGCGACGCGCCACGTGAACTTCGGCCTCGCCCGGCCCGCACAGCCCGCGCTCGGCGTTGTAGCGGATGATGTCGGCAATTGGACGGCCCACGCTGATCAGTCCGTCCGGGTAATTGAACAGCTCCAGATAGCGCCGGTTCCAGGCCACCAGCTTGAGCGACTGGTCGACCACGCTGATGCCCTGGGTGATGTTCTCGATAGCCCCTTGCAGCAACGCGCGGTTGAACTGCAGCACTTCCGACGCTTCATCGGCGATGCGTACGACGTCCTCCAGCTGCATTTCCCGCCCTTCGATTGCGGCTTTCACCACCGCACGGGTCGACGATGCGCCCAATACGCCGGCGAGCAGTCGCTCGGTGTGGGCGATCCAATCATTGTCGGCATTCTGGTTGGGGTTGAAGCCTTTGCCCTGGCGATAGGCGAAGCGGATAAAACTCTGCTGGGCACGTTCATCCCCGACAAAGCGGGCGGCCAGGCTGAGCAAGTCGCTGATCTGTACCGACAGCATCGAGCGGGCGCTGGCGCGCTGGCTGATTTCCTGGCCAATGAAGCGCCCGGCTTGCCAGTGCTCGGAGACCCGTGTGCGCGAGAGCATCGACACCCACA
Source organism: Pseudomonas sp. MYb13 (assembly GCF_002980075.1). Classification (NCBI taxonomy): domain Bacteria; kingdom Pseudomonadati; phylum Pseudomonadota; class Gammaproteobacteria; order Pseudomonadales; family Pseudomonadaceae; genus Pseudomonas; species Pseudomonas sp. MYb13. Next base: position 359,496 of record NZ_PCQI01000004.1, read on the forward strand.
CGAACAGCGTGAAGTTACCCGCAAGGGAGAACACCGTGCCGAGCGTCAACGAAGTGACGGACAACCCCAGCGGGTGCGAATGCATCCACGTCAGCCCTGGGAAAAGGCCAAGGGACCAACCCAGGCTTTTCGCTGTCACCGGTAGGACCAAGGTGTAGAACCACAGGAAGGTGCCCGCCGCCAGCCCGGCAAATACGCCGCGTCGGTTGGCCTGCTTCCAATACAGCGCACCTAGCATCGCCGGCGCCAATTGGGTCACGGCGGCAAAGGCGATCTGGCCAATGGTCGCCAGGCTGGCGGACGATCCCAGCAGGCGGTAACTGACGTAGGCCAGCAGCAGGATGATCACGATGCTGACCCGGCGTACCGACAGCATCCAGTGGCGAAACACTTCGAATGGTCGCTCGGCGCTGGAGCGGCGCAGCAACCACGGCAGCAGCATGTCGTTGGAAACCATGGTCGACAGCGCGATGCTCGCCACGATCACCATGCCGGTGGCCGCCGACGCGCCGCCGATAAACGCCAGCACGGCCAGTGCCGGGTGGGCTTCGGCCATGGGCAGGCTGATCACGTAGGAGTCTGGCAGCACCGAGCTGGGTAGCATCATCTTGCCGCCCAAGGCGATGGGTACTACAAACAGTGCGGCAAGAATCAGGTACGCGGGGAACACCCATTTGGCCAGGCGCAGGTCCTGCGGGTCGATGTTCTCGACCACCGTGACATGGAACTGCCGAGGCAGGCAGATGATCGCCATCATGGCCACCCCGGTCTGCACCACCATCGACGGCCAGTTGACGGTCTCCTTCCAGTATTCCTCCAGCCGTGGCGCCAGCATGGCCTGGCTTAACAGGTCGCCGAAACCGTCGTACAGGCCGAAGGTCACAAACGCGCCGACTGCGAGAAACGCGAACAACTTGACCAGGGATTCAAACGCGATCGCCAGCACCATGCCGCGGTGGTGCTCCGTGGCGTCGAGGTTGCGCGTACCGAAGACAATGGTGAACAGCGCCAGCACCAGCGACACGATCAGCGCGGTGTCCTGGGCGCGGGTGCCCGTGGTGTCGACGCCGGCGCCGATCAACAGGTTGACCCCCAGCACGATGCCTTTGAGCTGCAGCGCGATATAAGGCAGTACGCCCACCAGGCAGATCAGCGCGACCACGACTGCAAGGGACTGGGATTTGCCGTAGCGCGCCGCAATAAAGTCAGCGATGGAGGTAATGTTTTCCTGCTTGCTGATCAGAATCATCTTCTGCAGCACCCAGGGTGCCAGCACCAGCAACAGCACCGGCCCCAGGTAGATCGGTAAAAATGCCCACAACTGTTCTGCGGCCTGGCCAACGGCGCCGAAGAAGGTCCAGCTGGTGCAATAAACGGCCAGCGACAGGCTATACACCCAGGCACGCATGCGCGGCGGCAGTGGCGCACGGCGACGGTCACCGTAGAAGGCGATGGCAAACATAATGGCCATATAGGCCAGGGCAACGGCGGCGATCAGCCCGCTGGACAGCGTCATGGTAACTCCGAGCATAGGAACACCCGGGCATTCCAGACCCGGTTGGACAGTCTCGCATGATGCCTGGGGTTAGTCAGTGTCGACCAAGGTCGTGTGGGATCGAATGTCGCAGGGGCGTTCAGCGCGGCGGCAGGGTTTTCTGACGCAGGATGTAGATCGTCACCAGCACGGCGCTGGTCAGCATGAAGCCACGTGCCCACGGGAGCGGCACCAGGTAGCAGGACACGCCGATGCTCAGCCACATCAAGCCGATGGCGTAGACCTTGCCCTTGAGGGGGATACCGTTGCCGTCCAGGTAATCGCGGATCCACGGGCCCAGGCGCGGGTGTTGCACCAGCCAGTGGTAAAAGCGCGGGGAGCTTCGAGCGAAGCAGGCGGCGGCGAGCAGCAGGAAGGGCGTAGTCGGCAGTACCGGTAGGAAAATGCCGATTACCCCCAACGCCACGCTCAACCAGCCGATGGCCAGCAGGACGTAGCGCAGGAGCAGCGAACGATTGCCCATGGGTGTCACGGGCAAGCGGCTCAGTGGTGACGTGGCTTGAGGATCGCCGGTTTTTCGTCGGGTGCGTTGCACAGCAGGTACAGGGCGGTGAGCGCTTCCGGGATCTGTACGATCATGTCGTCCATCAGGTTGGCGTCGGCGGCGATGTCGGAAAACTCCGGCTGGTCGTCGAACAGGCCCGAACCGACCATGATCGGCAACAGCATTTCGCTGACTTCTTCTTCGGCGGTTTCAAACCAGGCGGCTTCGCGCAGGAACACGCCTTCCATGAAGCCGATGCACCAGCCGCGCAGGTCGGAGTCATCCGGTTCTTCGCCGAGGTCCAGCTCGCACGGCAGCTCGAATTCCTCGTCGGAAGCCAGTTGGCGACCGATGTGGGCCTTGAGGGCGAGCAGGGTGGATTCGATTTCTTCGCGTTGGGCGGCGTCGGTGTAGTGCGGCTCTTCGGCGAACAGTGCATCGATCCATTCACGGTCGGGCACGACCTCGGAGCAGATCGACAGGGCGGTCAGGTAGCCGTGGGCGGCCACGTAGTCCAGCGCCTCGTCATGCAGCTCATCGGCGTCGAGGAAGGCTTGCAGGCGGGTTAGTTGCTCAGCGAAGGACATTGAAGGACTACCTTGGGAATAAACGATGCTGAATTCTAGGCCTTCTTGAGCGCCCAGGCCAGCCACACTGCATATTTGCCAGGTTTTAGATAGCGCTCGCTGTTCGTCAGTGGCGCCCTTTGCCGGGTATCGCTCGGGTATACTGCCGCGTTTTGTGATGCCCTTGCAGGCTAGGCGCCAGTCCGCGAAAACTTCGCTTACGGATTATTTCCCGTGAAAGCGCATTTCTTCGGCCAGCCTGTACAGAGGGTTTTCGGCACTATTTTGGAGTTTTACATGCTCGAGCAGGCACAACGCGTCCTCAAGGACATCTTCGGCTACGACAGTTTTCGTGGCCGCCAGGGTGCGATCATTGAGCGCGTGGCCAGTGGCGGTGACGCACTGGTACTGATGCCTACCGGCGGCGGCAAGTCATTGTGCTTCCAGGTGCCGGCGCTGTTGCGCAACGGCCTGGCCGTGGTGGTGTCGCCTTTGATCGCGTTGATGGACGACCAGGTCGCGACCCTCGAAGAACTCGGTGTTGCTGCGGCGTCCTTGAACTCCACCCTCAGTGCCGAGCAGCAACGCGACCTGGCTGCGCGGATCAAGCGCGGTGAAGTGAAGATGCTCTACCTGGCCCCCGAGCGCCTGGTGCAGCCGCGCATGCTGGCCTTTTTGCAGAGCTTGGAAATCGCCCTGTTCGCCATCGATGAAGCCCACTGCGTATCGCAATGGGGCCATGATTTCCGCCGCGAATATTTGCAGCTTGGCCAGTTGGCGGAGCTGTTTCCCGATGTGCCGCGCATCGCTCTGACGGCCACTGCCGACAAGCGCACCCGCGAAGAAATCGTCGAGCGCCTGCATCTGCAGAACGCTGAGCGCTTCCTGTCGAGTTTCGACCGGCCGAATATTTTCTACCGCATCGTGCCCAAGGAGCAGCCGCGCAAGCAGTTGCTGGCGTTCCTCTCCGAGCGGCGCAGCGATGCGGGGATTGTCTATTGCCTGTCGCGCAAGAAGGTCGACGAAGTGGCGGCGTTCCTGTGCGAGCAGGGTTACCCGGCGCTGCCTTATCACGCCGGCCTGCCCAACGAAACGCGTTCGGCTCACCAGAAGCGCTTCCTCAACGAGGAAGGCCTGATCATGGTGGCCACCATTGCGTTCGGCATGGGCATCGACAAGTCCAACGTGCGCTTCGTCGCGCACATGGACCTGCCCAAGTCCCTCGAGGCGTACTACCAGGAAACCGGGCGTGCCGGCCGTGATGGTCTGCCTGCGGATGCGTGGATGGTCTACGGCCTGCAGGATGTGGTGATGCTCAAGCAGATGCTGCAGAACTCCGAGGGCGATGAGCGTCATAAGCGTCTGGAGCAGCACAAGCTCGACGCGATGCTCTCGCTGTGCGAGGAGACCCGTTGCCGTCGCCAGACCTTGCTGGCGTATTTCGACGAAGACATGCCTGAGCCTTGTGGCCATTGCGATAACTGCGTCGACGGCGTGCAGACCTGGGACGCCACTGAGCCGGCGCGCCAGGGGTTGTCTGCCATCTATCGCACGGGCCAGCGTTATGGCGTGGGCCATCTGGTGGACGTATTGCTGGGCAAGGACAACGAGAAAGTCCGCAGCTTCGGCCACGAGAAACTCTCGGTCTACGGCGTCGGCAAGGCCCGCGCAGAAGGCGAGTGGCGCTCGCTGTTCCGGCAGATGGTTGCGCGTGGGTTGGTAGATATCGATATCGAAGGCTTTGGCGGCCTGCGCCTGAACGACAGCTGCCGGCCGTTGCTCAAGGGTGAGGTCAGCCTGGAGTTGCGCCGCGACCTCAAGCCGCAGACCACCGCCAAGAGCAGCACCAGCCAGGCCAGCCAACTGGTGCGTGGCGAGGAGCGTGAACAGTGGGAAGCGTTGCGCACCCTGCGGCGCAAACTGGCGCAGGAACACAGCGTGCCGCCGTACGTTATTTTCCCTGACTCCACGCTGCTGGAGATGCTGCGCGAGCAACCCACCAGCATGGCCGAGATGGCGCGGGTCAGCGGCGTGGGCGCGCGCAAGCTGGAGCGTTACGGCCAGGCCTTCCTCGAAGTCCTCGGCGGCCAGGCCGAAGCGCCGAAGGAAGTCGCCGATATTCGCCACGAGCTGATCAGCCTGGCACGCGCCGGCATGACCCCGATCCAGATCGCCGGTCAGTTGCAGTGTTCGGAGAAGAACGTCTACACCTTGCTCGCTGAATCGATCGGCAAGCAGCAGCTGTCGCTGGAGCAGGCCCTCGATCTGCCAGAGGATCTGCTCGGGGAAATCCAGGACGCGTTCCTCGACGGAGAGGGCGAATTGCCATCGGTGGCGGAGATTGCGCCGCTGTTTACCGGGCGCGTACCTGAGGGTGTGTTGTATTGCGTGCGGGCGGCTTTGCAGTCTGAATTCGAGATTTAGTGCGCCGATCAGGACAATGTAACGAATCAGTACATAGCAACTCTTGCCTACTGGCAAAGCTCATGCTTAGCTGACTAATAATTAGCCACACTTTATTTTCAGTCTAAAACATGAGTTTTTTATGCCGTTAACCGATCAACACCGATTTGGCATGCAGCTGGCACAAATGTCCCGTGGTTGGCGTGCCGAGCTGGACCGTCGCCTGGCCGGGCTTGGGCTCTCCCAGGCGCGCTGGCTGGTGCTGCTGCACCTTGCTCGTTTCGAAGACGCACCCACCCAGCGTGAATTGGCGCAAAGTGTTGGCGTCGAGGGGCCGACACTGGCCCGCCTGCTGGACAGCCTTGAGGCCCAGGGCCTGGTGCAACGCCAGGCCGTGGTGGAAGACCGTCGTGCCAAGCGCATCCTGCTGTGTGACACCGCCCGACCGCTGATCGAACAGATCGAAACCATCGCCACCGCGCTGCGCCACGAGTTGTTTGTGGGTGTGGACGAAGCCGATTTGCGTGTGTGCATGCGGGTGCATGGGCACATCCTGGCGAATCTGGAAAAGTCCTGACCTCACCTACGCTGCAGGTCAAAAATGTGGGCGCTGGCTTGCCTGCGATAGCATCACCTCGGAGTCTCTGAACAACTGAGGTACCTGCATCGCAGACAAGCCAGCGCCCACATTTGGTTTAGCGCACAACCTTTTTAGAACGTCTGGCCCAGGTTCAGGTACACCGCCTTCTGGTTGTCATCGTTGAACCCATAGCTGAAGTTCAGCGGCCCCAAGGGTGTATCGAAGCCCAGGAAAATGCTGGCTGCGTTGATGTAGCCACTGTCGAATTCATTGTCGTTGTTCCACGCTCGGCCCCGTTCCAGCGAGGCTCCCAGGTACAGCGGGAAATCCAGCGGCAGGTACGAACGTGGCGTGAGCCGGCGGTAGTACACGGCCCGCATCAGGCTGATGTTCTGCCCTGAAATCGCATCCTGGCGGAAGCCCGACAATTGCCGCGCACCGCCCAGCAGGAAGCTGGAGATCACCACATCGGAATCATCCAGGGTGCGTCCGTAGCGTCCACCCAGCACCAGGGTGTCCGGGCCGTGGCTCATGGCCTTGTCCAATTTGAATTCCCATTGGCGATAGCGCTGGTCCGAACCCAGCCCCGGTTCGAATTCGCGGTAGGCCAGGCCGATGTCTTCGCCGGTGTGCGGGAAGTACACGTTGTCCAGGGAGTCGAAGGAGTACTTCAGCTCATAGAAGCCTTCGCTGAAACTCACACTGGGCAGATCGCGGTCGCCGATGCGCACGTCCGCCTTGCCCCAGGCTTCGCCGACGCCGAAGCGTATTTCGCCGCTGTTGCCGATCTGCCTGCCTACGTTCAAGCCGAAGCCGTAGCGTTCCAGGCGGTATTCGGAGATGGGATCGTTGTCCAGGATCAGCTCGACGTTCTGTACCTGGGCACTGATGTAAGGCGCGACAAAGTAACGCGAGCCGGTGTCCATCGGCTGGTAGAACTCGCTGTACAGCTCTTGCCGGTCACCGATCTGTACGCGCGTCAGCCATTCGGCGCCCAGGCGGTTGATGCCGTTCATGCGGTAGCTGGCGCCGAGGTTGAAGGCACTGTCGCCACGCATGTCATCGGAGAGGTTCAGGCCCAGGCGCAGGTAGTCTGTGCCGCTGCGCTTGCCGCGCGCGCTGATCACCAGGGTATTGTCCTGGCCTTTCTTGACCACGCGGTACTGCACCTGCTCGAAGTAATCCAGGCCGTACAAGGTGCCCATGTCCGACTGCAGGCGGCCGAGGTTCAGCGGTTCGCCCAGGGGTTGGCGGATGTAGTAGCGGATGACGTCGTCGCTGACTTTCGAGTCGTTCTCCACGTTGATGGCGGTGATCACCGGCGTACGTTCGCCGGGGGTACGGGCGGCCACCAATTGCGGGTCGATCGGTTCGGCGGGGCGCAGGTGTGCCAGGCGCGCATCAAGGGCGCGCGTGGCGCGGTAGCCGGCGTCGATCATGTCTTTGGCGCGGCCGAAGTCGGTCACCCCAAAGGCGGCGAGGGGCGGCTGGATCAGTACGTCCTTGGGGTGCAGGTCCTTGAGTTGTTCTTCGGAGTTGCGCCGGGTCATCAGCGTGATTGACTGGTTGAGCACGTCCACCACCGTGGCCAGTTGTTTGCGCGAGCGCAGCGGGGTGCCGATGTCGACGACGATGGCGATGTCCACGCCCATTTCCCGCGCCACATCCAGCGGGATGTTATCGGTCATGCCGCCGTCCACCAGCAGCCGGCCGTCCAGCTCCACCGGGGCGAACACCGCCGGGATCGACATGCTGGCGCGGATCACCTGGGGAAGGTGGCCCTTGCGGAACACCACCTTCTCGCCGGTGGTGATATCGGTGGCCACCGCCCTGAAGGGAATGGGCAGCTTGTCGAAATTACGCGTATTGCTGCTGTGGGCGAACATGCTTTCCAGCAGCAGCGCCAGGTTCTGGCCCTGGATCACCCCCAATGGCAGGCCCAGGCTGCCGTCGTCACGGAAACTGAGTTTTTGTTTCACCAGGAAATCCCGATCATCCTGCTTGCGCCGGAACGGCACGTCTTCCCGGGGTGGTGCGTCGGACAGCGCCTGTTGCCAGTCGATGCTCAGCGCCAGCTTTTCCAGCTCGTCGATCTTGTAGCCCGAGGCGTAGAGCCCTCCGATCACCGCGCCCATGCTGGTGCCGGCAATCGCATCGACCTGGATGCCTTGCTCTTCCAGCGCCTTGAGCACGCCAATATGGGCCAGGCCACGGGCGGCGCCGCCGGACAGCACCAGGCCGATTTTCGGGCGCGGCGATTCAACGGCATCGGCAAGAACAGGGAGCAGGCACAGAAGCAGGCAGGACAGCAGGCGGCGCATCATGAATCTCGAGGCTGGGCGATAAAGGCCGGTATTATAGCCACTCGATCCGCTGAGTCCGTTACGCCAGGAGCCTCCAAGTCATGTCTTCGATCAAACCCGAGATCGTTATCACCTATTGCACACAGTGTCAGTGGCTACTGCGCGCGGCGTGGTTGGCGCAGGAATTGTTGAGTACGTTTGCCGATGACCTGGGCAAGGTGTCGCTGGCACCGGCTACCGGTGGCGCATTCCGCATCACCTGCGATGGCGTGCAGATTTGGGAACGCAAGGCCGAGGGTGGCTTTCCCGAAGCCAAGGTGCTCAAGCAGCGCGTGCGCGACCAGATCGACCCGCAGCGTGACCTGGGGCACAACGACCGTACGCAGTGACAGTCACCGTCGTAAGCCGGCGGTGACCGTGCTGGGGGGGATTATTTGGTGGCCATCTTTTGCTTGATGAAGCCAATCAGCCAAGTCAGCACCAGCCCGCCGACGCCACCGCCGACAATATTGCTGCCGACTGCCGCCACATCCAGCGCTTCGCCACCGGAGGTGCCCGTGAGCGCCGCGACGACCTGGCCCAGCACCAACCCGCCGACACCTCCTATCACTGTATTAAGCCCCGTCCCAAGACTCTGCTTGGTCATTCCGGCGAGGTTGCCGCCGACGGCGCCGCTGATGATCTGCACCAACAAACTGATGAACATTTCCATGGTAAAGCTCCCGCATCGCGTTGAGGTTTTGACCACTCGCGTGCAGCAACTTCGGAGAACACCCAGGCTGTCGTCGAGCTGTCGATTATCCGGTGAACGACGACAAACTGTTGCGGATGTTCAAAGTGTAGATCAAGCCGCTGCCACGGGCTGTTTGGCCTGGCTGGCGCCGCCCATCAAGCCGGACAGCACAATGGCGATGATGATCAGCACGCCGCCCAGAAGCATGCGCAATGTCGGGGTTTCGGCAAACAGCAGCCAGGCCGCAGTGATGCCGTAGACCGGCTCCATGGCGAACACCACCGAGGCGGTGCGCGCCTTGATCACTGCGAGGCTGGCGACAAACAGGCTATGGGCCAGGCCCGTGCAGAACACCCCGAGCAAGCCGATCCACAGCCAGTCGAGCGCCCGCACCTCGGAGAGCCCCGGTGCCGCCACGGGCAACAGGCACAGCGCAACCACCACGTTCTGGCACAGCGCCGCCTGCACCGCCGGGATGCGTCCGGAGCTGGCGCGGTTGTTCAGTGACAACAGGGAAAACAGCAGCCCCGAGGCGATCCCCCAGAGCAACCCGCCGGTGGCTTCACTGGCGAGGTTGAAGTCGGGGGTCACCAGCACCAGGCCGACGCTGACCAGCACTACCAGCACCACTTCGTTGGCGCGGATGCGCTCGCGGAAGATCAGCCCTTCGAGGATCACGGTAAAGGCTGGGAAAGCGGTAAAACCCAGGGTTGCAACGGCCACGCCGGCGACTTTTACCGCCATAAAGAAGGTCACCCAATGCGCCGCTAGCAATACGCCGCTGACCAGCAGCCGGCGCCAGTCGCGCAGTTCCAGCGTTTTCCAGGCGGTGTTGCTGGCAAACCGGGCAAAGATCGCCAGGGCCAGCACGGCAAACACGGCGCGACCAAACACGATGATGGCCGGCGAGGCCGCCGCCAGTTTGCCGAATACGCCGGTAAGGCCAAACATCAGTGCGCCGATATGCAGGGCGCCGAGGGCTGAGCGGGGAGTCATTGCGGTCCTTGAATCAAGCGGGTGGCAGAAGCGCAGTCTAGTGGGTCACTTGTGCAGGCGTCTGTCGTCCGGCTCGCGATTTTTATCGCAAGACTCTTCCTACGCGTTGCGTCGCAATGCGCCCGGGGAGGCGCCAAATTCACGCAGCATCGCGGCGGCAAATGCACTTTGCGAGGTATAGCCGACGCGGTCAGCGATCTCACCAATGGGCAGCGGCGTCTTGCGCAGCAGGTCCAGGGCCATTTGCAGGCGGCGACTGCGGATATAGTCCATGGGCGTTTGCCCGCGTTCCGCCATGAACCGTGCATGCAGGCGTGCCACCGACAGGTCGGCGATGCGTGCCAGGTCTGCCACTTGCAACGGGTGTGCAACGTGGCGCTCGATGTGCGCATCGAACGCCGCATACGGCAGGCGCCGTCCCGGCAGTGGTTGGGCCTGCGGATGATTGAGGCTGGCCAGCAATAGCACCGCGCCTTGCTGCACGATCAGCGGGTCATCCACCGGGCTCTGCGCCAGCCATTGCACCAATTGGTTTTGCCGCGGGTCCAGGGCCAGCCGCGCGGGTTGGTCGAGCAGGCGGCGACTGGCATCGGCATGCTCGCCCAAGGATTGCAGCACCCAATGTTCGGTGGGCACATCCAGCACCAGGCAGCGGCTGCCATCGCGACTGCCGCACGCATGATGCGCGCGGAAGGGCAGCACCATCACGCTGCTTTCGCGCACTTGGCTGCCACGCCCATCGACTTCCAGGTCCAAATGCCCGGACAGGCCGAACACCAACTGCGCATGGTCATGGCTGTGGGCGAGGGGCGCTTCGACGTAGTGGCGTAGCGTGAGAGTGGGGCTCATCGCGGTCTCCTGGGTGGCTGGCGTCAGTCTACAACGCTTCGCGGTCGGCGAGCGCTGTCATCAGACTGACGCACATCTGTCATGGGCTATTAATCGCGCTGGCGCAAGCTCGCGAAAACACCGTCGAGGGACGCCCATGACCAGTGCCGAATTCACCAAGCCCAGCCGCAAGCAACGGGTGCGTACCCTGTGGATTTCCGATGTGCACCTGGGCACCCGGGATTGCCAGGCCGAACATCTGTCGCAGTTCCTCAAGGGCTACCACGCCGATAAGGTCTACCTGGTGGGTGACATCATCGATGGTTGGAAGCTGCGTGGCGGCATGTATTGGCCCCAGGCCCACACCAACGTGATCCGTCGCCTGCTGACCATGGCCAAGCGCGGCACCGAGGTGATCTACGTCACCGGCAACCACGACGAATTCCTGCGTCGCTATTCCAAGCTGATCCTGGGCAATATCCAATTGGTGGACGAAGCCGTGCACGTGACCGCCGATGGCCGGCACCTGCTGGTGATCCACGGTGATCAGTTCGATGTGATCACCCGCTATCACCGCTGGCTCGCTTTCCTCGGTGACTCGGCCTACGAATTTACCCTCACGTTGAACCGCTGGCTGAACCACTGGCGAGCGCGCTATGGCTATGGCTATTGGTCGCTGTCGGCGTACCTCAAGCACAAGGTCAAGACGGCGGTGAACTTCATCAGTGATTTTGAAGAGGCCATCGCCTACGAAGTGACCAAGCGCGAGTTGCATGGTGTGGTCTGCGGGCATATCCACCATGCGGAGATCCGCAAGGTGGGCGAGGTGGATTACCTCAATTGTGGGGATTGGGTGGAGTCGTGCACGGCATTGATCGAGCACTGGGATGGGAGCATCGAGTTGTATCGCTTGGCGGATGCGCAGGCCAAGGAAGCGCTGCTCAAGGCTGAGATGGTCGCGGGTTAAAAGGGTGTGCTCGATCCAAATGTGGCGGCGGGCTTACTCGCGAATCCAGAGTGTCAGTCACCTGATGCATTGACTGATACACCGCATTCGCGAGCAAGCCCGCTGCCAACGTGTTGATTCGGTTCCGTCAGTTGGAGACGTCCGCGATGGCTTCGGCGAGCAGCGCCAGGCGCGTCGCATCAATCCCCGCGACGTTAGCCCGTCCCGAGCTCACCATGTACACGCTGTGTTTTTCCCGCAGCTGTTTCACCTGCTCGGCACTCAAGCCGGTATAGGAAAACATCCCGCGCTGCGCGCCGATGTGCGCAAACCGCTCCGACAGGCCGTGGGGCGCCAATGCCTCTACCAGCCCGGAACGCAGGTGTGCGATGCGCGAACGCATGGCTTCGACCTCGTCGCTCCAGCGCTTTTTCAGCTCGGCGTCACCCAGGATGGTCGCCACCACCGCGGCACCATGATCCGGGGGTGTCGACCACAGGTTGCGCGCAGTATTTGCCAGCTGGCTGCGCACGTCCGTCAGCTTCTCGGCATCCTCCGCGCACACGATCAATGCGCCGACGCGGTCGCTGTACAGGCCGAAGTTCTTCGAGCAGGAGCTGGTGACCAGCACTTCCGGCAGTTCGGTCGCAAACAGCCGCACCGCCCAGGCGTCCTGCTCCAGGCCATCGCCAAAGCCCTGGTAGGCGAAGTCGATCAGCGGCAATAGCTGGCGTTCGCGCACGAGCTGCAGCACTTGGCGCCAGTCATCCTGCGACAGGTCGAAACCGGTCGGGTTATGGCAGCAGGCGTGCAACAGCACGACATCGCCCTTGGGCACAGTGGACAGGGTGGCGAGCATCGCCGCCACGTCCAGGCGATTGTCGGCGCCCACATACGGGTAATGGCTGACCGGGATCCCGGCCTTGGCGAAGATGGTTTCGTGGATCGGCCAGGTTGGGTTGCTCAACCAGACGCCACGGCCCGGCAGGTTGTGCGCGATGAAATCAGCGCTGAGGCGCAGGGCGCCGGTGCCGCCTGGGGTCTGGGTGGCGCCGGCACGGTGTTCACGGATCAGTGCGGAGTCCGCGCCGAGTACCAGCTCACTGATCAACTTGCCGAACGCGGCGTTGCCGTGGCCACCGATGTAGGTCTTGGTGGCCTGGGTGTCCACCAGGCGTTGTTCAGCCAGTTTCACTGAGTGTGGGATCGGCGTCAGCCCCTGATCATCCTTGTAGACACCAACGCCCAGGTCGAACTTGTTCGGGTGGGTGTCCTGGGCATACAGGTCCATCAACCCCAGGATAGGGTCGCCGGGCACGCGGCCAATGGCATCGAAATGCATTACTTGCGGCCCTCGGCGTCCTTGGCCACTTCGTCGGTGCGTGCGGCCATGATGAAGTCGTTGCGGTGCAGGCCCTTGATGGAGTGGCTCCACCAGGTCACGGTGACTTTGCCCCACTCGGTGAGCAGGCCTGGGTGATGGCCTTCGGCTTCGGAAATCTCGCCCATGGCGTTGGTGAACGCCAGGGCGAATTTGAAGTTCTTGAACAGGAAAACCTTTTCCAGCTGCATCACGCCGTCGCGGACTTCGATGTTCCAGTCAGGGATCTGCTTGAGCAGTACCGGCAATTCTTCATCGCTGACTTGCGGGGCATCGGCACGGCAGGCTTCGCAATGGGCTTGGTTCAAGGTGGTCATGGGGGTGTCCTGAATTCGAATGTGTGAAGGTCAGTAGCGTCACCCTAAAGCAACGCGGGGCCAGGGAACAGACTCACCTGGCCTCAATATGCAAGGTTCAAGCAGCCTTGGGCTTTGGCGGAAATTTCGGGGCATGCAGACCCAACTGCATGCCGCGCTCGACCATGCCCATGATGTCTTCCTGCGCCACTTCGAACAGACGCTTGAGGTTGGGCAGCACGAAGTACACAGGTTGCAGGATGTCGATGCGATAGGGCGTGCGCATCGCCTCCAGCGGGTCGAACAGCTGATGCTCAGGCTCGGACGACAGGCTGTACACCGTCTCCTTGGGCGACGACAGAATGCCGCCACCGTAGATGCGCCGGCCTTCGGGCGTGTCCACCAGGCCGAATTCGATGGTCATCCAGTACAGGCGCGCCAGGTACACCCGTTGCTCTTTGGTCGCCGCCAGGCCGAGCTTGCCGTAGGTGTGGGTGAATTCGGCGAACCAGGGGTTGGTCAGCAGCGGGCAGTGGCCGAAGATCTCGTGGAAGATATCCGGCTCTTGCAGGTAGTCCAGTTCTTCGCGGGTACGGATAAACGTCGCCACCGGAAACTGTTTGTTGGCGAGCAATTCGAAGAAGGTCTGGAAGGGGATCAGGGCCGGCACGCGTGCGACTTGCCAGCCAGTCGTCTCGGCAAGCACTTCGTTGATTTCGCCCAGTTGCGGAATACGGTCCATGGGCAGGCCGAGCTTGTCGATGCCGTCCAGGTATTCCTGGCAGGCGCGACCCTCGATCACTTTCAATTGGCGAGTGATCAGGGTGTTCCACACCGCGTGTTCTTCCGGCGGGTAGTGGATAAAACCTTGCGCGTCGGGCTCGCGGGCCACGTACTGCGTCTGCTTCATACGGCTCTCCTGCTAGGCATTCGTTCTTGTTATGTCCTGCGATGAGCCTATTGATAACCCGTTCGCGGCCCGATTCCATCTGTTTAAAGCGCTTTCCTGTAGGAAAAGTTACCGGTTTTCGTAAAGTATTCGTTACGCTTGCGCACGTGGTCGCCGCAATGGGCTGGGAAAACCGTCTGGGCTGTCACATAATCTTGACGACTATCTGCGAGCAGCGACAAAAAGACGCGGCGCCTACCCATTTTCAGAGCCTTCTCATGCGTATCAAAGTGCACTGCCAGAACCGCATCGGCATCCTGCGGGACATTCTCAACCTGCTGGTGGAGTACGGCGTCAACGTCGCCAAGGGCGAAGTGGGCGGTGAGCATGGCAACGCCATTTACCTGTATTGCCCCAACCTGGTGAACATGCAGTTCCAGGCACTGCGCCCGCAGTTCGAGGCGATTGCCGGGGTGTTCGGGGTAAAGAGGGTAGGGCTGATGCCCAGCGAGCGGCGGCATATGGAGCTCAATGCGCTGCTCGGCGCCTTGGAGTTTCCGGTGCTGTCGATTGACATGGGCGGCTCCATCGTCGCCGCTAATCGCGCAGCGGCGCAGTTGCTCGGGGTGCGGGTGGATGAGGTGCCGGGTATCCCGTTGTCGCGCTATGCCGAGGACTTCGATTTGCCGGAACTGGTGCGCGCGAGTAAATCGCGAATCAATGGCCTGCGGGTCAAGGTCAAGGGTGACGTGTTCCTGGCGGACATCGCGCCGCTGCAATCGTCCGAACATGATGACAGTGAAGCCATGGCCGGTGCGGTACTGACCCTTCACCGTGCGGACCGTGTCGGTGAGCGCATCTACAATGTGCGCAAGCAGGAGCTGCGCGGCTTTGACAGCATTTTCCAGAGCTCCAAAGTCATGGCTGCCGTGGTGCGCGAAGCTCGCCGCATGGCGCCGTTGGATGCGCCTCTATTAATAGAAGGCGAAACGGGCACCGGCAAGGAACTGTTGGCCCGCGCTTGTCACTTGGCCAGCCCGCGTGGGCAGTCGCCGTTGATGGCCCTTAACTGCGCCGGCCTGCCCGAGTCGATGGCCGAGACTGAACTGTTCGGCTACGGGCCCGGCGCCTTCGAAGGCGCGCGGGCCGAAGGCAAGCTGGGGCTGCTTGAGCTGACGGCCGGCGGTACGTTGTTCCTCGATGGTGTGGGGGAGATGAGTGCGCGCTTGCAGGCGAAACTGCTGCGCTTTTTGCAGGACGGCTGCTTCCGTCGCGTGGGCAGTGATGAAGAGGTGTACCTGGATGTGCGGGTGATTTGTGCCACGCAGGTGGACTTGTCCGAGCTGTGCGCCCGCGGCGAATTCCGCCAAGACCTCTACCACCGCCTCAACGTGCTGTCCCTGCATATTCCGCCGCTGCGCGAATGCCTTGACGGCCTGGCGCCGTTGGTTGAGCACTTTCTCGACCAGGCCAGCCGCCAGATAGGCTGCCCGCTGCCCAAGCTGGCCCCCGCCGCGATGGATCGCCTGAGTCATTACCACTGGCCAGGCAACGTGCGGCAGTTGGAAAATGTGCTGTTCCAGGCGGTGTCGTTGTGCGATGGCGGGACGGTCAAGGCCGAGCATATCCGCCTGCCGGACTACGGCGTACGCCAGCCCCTTGGCGATTTTTCCCTGGAAGGCGGCCTGGACGAAATCGTCGGGCGGTTCGAGAAGGCGGTCCTGGAAA
This sequence comes from Pseudomonas sp. MYb13, assembly GCF_002980075.1. Taxonomy (NCBI): domain Bacteria; kingdom Pseudomonadati; phylum Pseudomonadota; class Gammaproteobacteria; order Pseudomonadales; family Pseudomonadaceae; genus Pseudomonas; species Pseudomonas sp. MYb13. Next base: position 375,184 of record NZ_PCQI01000004.1, read on the forward strand.
GCTTGTACGCCGAGCATTCCAGTAGCCGGCAATTGGGCAAGCGACTGGGGGTATCCCACACCACCATCGCCAATAAATTGCGTGATTACGAAATCCTCAAGGCTGAGCGCGGTTAAGACCCGTGGGCGCTGGCTTGCCTGGGATTGCGGTCCTTCAGTCACTGATGAGCAAAAGGACACTCCGCTGTCGCAGGCAAGCCAGCGCCTACATGTGATCTTTGTCGCCAATAAGACCGCTCCTTGCCGCAGGCGGCAGTAGTCCGCCGTTTTTTCGACTCGCGCTCAACCCTGAAATCCTCACGCCTCGCCGCAAACCCCCGTCCCGCCTGCACTTTCTGCGCTTTTCAAAAGTTGGTTCGCAAATTGCTTAAGCCTCATCAGTACAGCGGTGGGCGGCAAGCGTCCGTCAGAAAGAGGAAAGAGCGTGGACAAGTACCTTTATGTGGCAATGACCGGCGCCAGCCAGAATGCGCTGGCGCAGAAGGCCCATGCCAACAACCTGGCGAACATCTCCACCAATGGTTTCCAGCGTGACCTGGAACAGGCACGTTCGATGCCGGTGTTCGGTGACAGCTTTCCGGCGCGGGCGTTTGCCATGACCGAGCGCCCAGCCACCGACTTCACCCCGGGTGCCATGATCGAGACCGGTCGTGACCTGGACGTGGCCGTCAACGGTAATGGCTGGATGGCCGTGCAGACCCCGGACGGCAGCGAAGCCTACGTGCGCAGCGCCAGCATGAACGTCGACGCATTGGGTGTGCTGCGGGCCGGCAACGGCATGCCGATCATGGGCAACGGTGGCCCGATCGCCGTGCCGCCCCAGCAGAAAATTGAAGTAGGTGCTGACGGCACCATCAGCATCCGCGCCATGGGCGAAGGCCCGCGGGTCATGGCTGAAGTGGACCGCATCAAGCTGGTCCAGCCAGACCTCAAGAACATGAATAAAGGCTTGGACGGCACCATCCATACCAAGGATGGCCAGCCGGCCCAGGCCGACGCGAACGTCACGCTGACGTCTGGCTTCCTGCAGGCGAGCAACGTCAATGCCGTGGAAGAAATGACCGCGGTGCTGGCGCTTTCCAAACAGTTCGAGCTGCACATCAAGATGATGAACAGCGCCAAGGAAGACGATCAGGCCATGACACGCGTCATGCAGATGAGCTGATAGTCACATCACTGACTCACTACTAATTTTGCAGCGCAGCGCCAACAAACAGGCGCACGAAGGAGAACAGCATGCTTCCGGCTCTATGGGTTGCCAAAACAGGTCTGTCCGCCCAGGACACCAACCTGACCACCATTTCCAACAACTTGGCCAACGTGTCGACCACGGGCTTCAAACGCGACCGTGCCGAGTTCCAGGACTTGCTCTATCAGATCAAGAAGCAGCCAGGCGCCCAGTCGACCCAGGACAGCGAACTGCCGTCGGGCCTGCAATTGGGTACCGGTGTGCAGATCGTCGGCACCCAGAAGAACTTCAGCGCCGGTAACCTGCAGCAGACCGGCCAGCCGCTGGACATGGCCATCAACGGCCGTGGTTTCTTCCAGATCCTGCAACCGGACGGCACCACGTCCTACACCCGTGACGGTACTTTCCACCTGGATTCCAACGGCCAGATCGTGACCGCCAACGGTTTCGCCCTGGAGCCGGCTGTTGTCGTTCCAGCAGATGCCAAGACCTTCACCGTCGGCAACGACGGCACCGTGTCCATCACCGTTGCCGGCAACCCGGCGTCGCAGGTGATCGGCAACCTGCAAACCGCCGACTTCATCAACCCGGCCGGCCTGCAGGCCATGGGTAACAACCTGTTCCTGGAAACCGCCTCCAGCGGCGCGCCACAAATCGGCACCCCTGGCTTGAACGGTTTCGGCACCACGCTGCAAAGCACCCTGGAAACGTCCAACGTGAGCACCGTTGAGGAGATGGTCAACATGATCACCACCCAGCGCGCCTACGAGATGAACTCCAAGGTGATTTCCACCGCCGACCAGATGCTTTCGTTCGTAACGCAGAATCTGTAATCAAGTCTATGGGGCGCTCTTGAGGGCGCCTGCAGCACCGTGAGGTAAGGGTCATGAATCGCTATGTTTCTGTTCTGGCATTGAGTGGGATTGCCGTGCTCGCGGGCTGTGTCGCCCCGACGCCAAAACCCAATGACCCGTACTACGCGCCGGTGTTGCCACGCACGCCGTTGCCGGCGGCCGCCAACAATGGCTCGATCTACCAGGCCGGTTTCGAGCAGAACCTGTACAGCGACCGCAAGGCGTTCCGGGTCGGTGACATCATCACCATCACCCTGAACGAGAAGACCCAGGCCAGCAAGAACGCCAACTCGCAGATCGGCAAGACCAGCAAGGCCGGCATTGGCCTGACCTCGTTGTTTGGCGCCGTACCGAACACCAATAACCCATTGGGCAGTGGCGACCTGAGCCTGGACGCCGGCTACAGCGGCGACCGTGCCACCAATGGCAAGAGCGCGGCGGGGCAGGGCAACAGCCTGACGGGTTCGATTACCGTGACCGTGGCCGATGTACTGCCCAACGGCATCATCGCCGTACGCGGTGAAAAGTGGATGACGCTCAACACTGGTGACGAGCTGGTGCGTATTGCCGGCATGGTCCGCGCCGATGACATCTCCACCGACAACACCGTGCCGTCGACGCGGATTGCCGATGCGCGCATTACCTATTCGGGTACAGGTTCGTTTGCTGATGCGAGTCAGCCGGGCTGGTTCGACCGTTTCTTCCTTAGCCCGCTGTTCCCTTTCTAGGTGGCCACTTTGAACTTCAAACAGCTGATGGCGGCCGCACTCCTGCTTTCCTTGAGCGCTGTCGCCCAGGCCGAACGCCTGAAGGACATCGCCAGCATCTCCGGCGTGCGTTCCAACCAGTTGATCGGCTACGGCCTGGTGGTAGGGCTCAACGGCACGGGTGACCAGACCACCCAGACCCCGTTCACCCTGCAGACCTTCAACAACATGCTGTCGCAGTTCGGCATCAAGGTGCCGGCCGGTTCGGGCAACGTGCAGCTCAAGAACGTCGCGGCCGTGTCCATCAGTGCCGACTTGCCGGCGTTTTCCAAGCCGGGGCAGGTGGTGGACATCACCGTGTCGTCCATCGGTAACTCGAAAAGCCTGCGCGGCGGCACCTTGCTGATGACGCCTCTGAAGGGTATCGACGGCAACGTCTATGCCATCGCCCAGGGCAACCTGGTCGTGGGCGGGTTCGATGCCGAGGGGCGCGACGGTTCGAAGATCACCGTCAACGTGCCGTCGGCCGGTCGTATCCCTGGCGGCGCCACGGTTGAACGCACCGTGCCGAGTGGTTTCAACCAGGGCAACAGCCTGACCCTGAACCTCAACCGCTCCGACTTCACCACTGCCAAGCGTGTGGTCGACAAGATCAACGACATGCTCGGCCCTGGCGTGGCCCAGGCCATCGACGGCGGCTCGATCCGTGTGACGGCGCCGCTGGACCCCAGCCAGCGTGTCGACTATTTGTCGATCCTGGAAAACCTTGAGGTCGACCCGGGCCAGGCCGTCGCCAAAGTCATCATCAACTCGCGTACCGGTACCATCGTGATCGGCCAGAACGTCAAGGTGTCGCCAGCGGCCGTGACCCACGGCAGCCTGACCGTGACCATCACCGAAGACCCGATCGTCAGCCAGCCTGGGCCGTTGTCCAACGGCCAGACGGCGGTAGTGCCGCGTTCGCGTGTCAATGCCCAGCAAGAAGCCAAGCCGATGTTCAAGTTCGGCCCTGGCACCACCCTGGATGAGATTGTCCGTGCGGTGAACCAGGTGGGCGCAGCGCCCGGCGACTTGATGGCGATCCTCGAAGCGCTGAAACAGGCCGGCGCCTTGCAAGCCGACCTGATCGTGATCTGAGGCGATGGCCATGGATATGCGCAAGAGCGGCATCAGCAGCACGGCGGACTCGGGGTCTTACTCCGACTTGAACCGGCTTAACCAGCTCAAGGTCGGCGACGACAAGAACAGCGAAGGCAACATGCGCAAGGTGGCGCAGGAGTTTGAGTCGCTGTTTTTGAGCGAGATGCTCAAGTCCATGCGTTCGGCCACCGAAGCGTTGGGTAAAGACAACCCGATGAACACGCCAGCGGCCAAGCAGTACCAGGAAATGTACGACCAGCAACTGGCCGTCTCGATGTCGCGCGAGGGCGGTGGTATCGGCCTGGCCGATGTGCTGATGCGCCAGATGCAGAAGAACAAACCGGTGGAGGCCCAGGCCGCTACCCTGCAAGGCCCGGCGGCGGCCGAGCCGGTGAAGAAGGTTGATGTGCCGACGGAAATTGCGGCAGGCACCCAGGCGCAAGGGCCGCTGGGCCGCTCCAATGGTCAGCGCCCGTTGTGGGCTTATCGCGTGGCGGAGCCACAGGCCGGCGCTGCAGCGTCCCACAGCAATGACATGGAGCTGATGAATCAGCGCCGCATTGCCTTGCCAAGCAAGCTGACGGATCGCCTGCTCGCCGGCATCGTGCCGAACGCGCCGGTCGCGATCGATGCCAAAAGCGCGCCGCTGCGTAACAGTGCGGCCGACGACAACGTGGTCAACAGCACCGCACGCACGTTTGCCGTGCCGAGCGGGCGCATGCAGGTCTACGGCCGTGCCGTGGCCCAGCCGCCGTTGGCGCCGGCGAAGAAGGCCTTCAGCTCGCAGGATGAATTTGTCGCCACCATGTTGCCGATGGCCAAGGCGGCCGCCGCGCGCATTGGTGTCGATCCGAAATACCTGGTGGCCCAGGCCGCCCTGGAAACCGGTTGGGGTAAATCGGTGATGCGCGCCGAAGATGGCAGCAGCAGCCACAACCTGTTCGGCATCAAGGCCGGCCAGAGTTGGCAGGGCGGCCAGGCCCGCGCAATCACCAGTGAGTTCCGTGACGGCGCGATGGTCAAGGAAACGGCGCAGTTCCGTTCCTACAACTCGTACCAGGACAGCTTCCATGACCTGGTGACATTGCTGCAAAGCAATGATCGCTATAAAGAAGTTGTGAAGTCGGCCGACAACCCGGAACAGTTTGTGCGCGAGTTGCAAAAAGCCGGGTACGCAACCGATCCGGACTACGCCAGCAAGATTTCGCAGATCGCAAAAACTATGAACAGTTACCAGAACTACGCTGCCGCGGGCGCAACCACACATTTATAAGGTCTGAACCATGAGTTTGCTCAGTATCGGGATGTCAGGGCTTAACGCCTCTCAAGGATCGTTGTCGGTCTTGAGTAACAACATTGCCAACGCCAATACCTCGGGATACTCGCGCCAGCAGACCACCCAGAATGCGAGTGCGTCGAACCCCTATGGCGGCGTGTTCATCGGCAGCGGCACGACCCTGGCTGACGTGCGCCGGGTCTATAACGAATTCCTCGATGCGGCCTACCAGAACAGTACCGCGCTGAATAATGACGCCAAGGCCTATTCGAGCCAGGCCAGTGCCATCGACAAGACCCTGTCGGACAAGACCACCGGTATGTCCTCGGTGCTCAGTGCGTTCTTTGCTGCCGTGCAGACCTCTGCGGCCAACCCCAGCGATGTGTCCGCACGCCAGGTGCTGCTGACTAGTGCCCAGACCTTGAGCAACCGCTTCAACTCGATCTCGACCCAGCTGAACCAGCAGAAAGAGTCGATCAATGGTCAACTCAAGACCATGAGCGATCAGGTCAACCAGTTGACCTCCTCGATTGCCTCGCTCAACAAGCAGATCACCCAGGCGCAGGGCTCCAGCAACAGTGCTCCGGCCAACCTGCTGGATGCGCGCAACGAGGCGGTGCGCTCGCTGAACGAATTGGTTGGCGTCACTGCTGTCGAGAAGAACGGTGTGTTCAGCGTCAGTACCGGCACTGGCCAGTCCTTGGTGCTGGGTGACCAGTCCAACAGTATTTCGGCCGTGCCGAGCGCGAGCGACCCGAGCCAGTACACCATCCAGCTCAATGCGGGCGGCGGCACCTCGGTGGACCTGGGTAACGTACTCAGTGGCGGCAGCATCGGTGGCTTGTTGCGTTATCGCAGCGATGCCTTGATGCCGGCCATCAATGACCTGGGGCGTATCGCAATTGTCACTGCGGACGCGGTCAACAGCCAGCTGGGCCAAGGCCTGGACCTGAACGGTGACTTTGGTTCGTCGTTGTTCAAGGACATCAACAGCGCCGCGGCCATTGCGCAGCGTAGCGTGGGCTCGGGGAACAACAGCACCGGTTCCGGCAACTTGAACGTGTCCATCAGCGACACCAGCAAGCTGACGACCTACGACTATAAAGTCACTTTCACCAGCGGCAACAACTACACGGTGATGCGTTCCGACGGCAAGTCCATGGGGGCGTTCGACACCACGACCACGCCGCCGCCGGTGATTGACGGGTTCACCCTGGCCTTGGACGGCAAGGGGCCGATGGCGGCAGGTGACAGCTTCAAAGTCAGCCCTACTGCCAATGGCGCGACCAGCATTGGCACCGATTTGAAGGACGCCAATAAGATCGCCTTCGCCGGGCCGTTGCTGGGCGAGGGCAGCAAGACCAACGAGGGTACCGGCACCTTTACGCCGCCGACGCTGACCTTGCCTATCGATATTCATGGCGGCGCCGACACCGCCCAACTGCGCACCGGGATTGAACACTCGATGCCGGTGAAGATGGTGTTTGGCAAGCCGGCGACCGACGGCACCCAGACCTATACGGTCAACGATGCGCAGGGCAACCCGATTGGCACCGGCAGCATCATTCCGGGCCAAAGCAACAACATCACCATCAACGTGCCAATGCGTGACGCCAACGGTGCGCTGGTCGTACCCGCCAAGAGCTTCAAGTTCGACACCACTGTCGGCGGTGCGCCCGCCGATGGCGACAGCACGACCTTTTCCTTCAATGCTTCGGGCAAGTCGGATAACCGTAATGCCCAGGCATTGCTCGACCTGCAGACCAAGGCGACCGTCGGCCTGGCGGATGGCAGCGGTGGCGGTGTGAGCTTGGTGGCGGCCAACAGCCGGCTGGTGTCGACCGTGGGTGCCAAGGCCGCTTCGGCCATTACCGACACCACCGCCACGGGCGCATTGCTCAAGGCCAACCAGGACGCACGCAACTCGGTATCCCAGGTCAACCTGGATGAAGAGGCGGGCGACATGATCAAGTTCCAGCAGTACTACACCGCGTCGTCGCAAATCATCAAGGCTGCGCAAGAAACCTTCAGTACGCTGATCAATAGTCTTTAAGGGAGTCTGGGACGATGCGCATTTCCACAGCACAATACTTCGAAACCAGTTCCGCCAAGTATTCGGATAACTACTCAAGCGTCGTGAAGGCCCAGAATCAGGCCAGCACCGGTGTGCGCGTAGAGACCGCCTCCGATGACCCGGTCGCGGCAGCGCGCCTGTTGATGCTGCAACAGCAGAAAGACATGCTGGGCCAGTTCAACGGCAACATCACCAGCTTGAAGAACTCGCTGACCAACGAAGAAAGCGTGTTGGGTTCGATCAACGACGCACTACAAGCCGCCAGTACCCTGGCCCTCCAGGCGGGTGGCTCGCTCAGTGATGCCGACCGCAAATCTATTGCCGGTCAGGTCGCGGCCTTGGAAGACCAGGTGCTGGGCCTGCTCAACAGCAAGGATTCGTCGGGTAACTACCTGTTTTCCGGTTCCAAGACGTCGACGCCGCCTTACAGTCGCAACAGTGACGGGACCTACACCTATCAGGGCGATGAGACTCCGTTGAGCCTGCAGGTCTCAGACACGTTGAAGGTCAGTGCTGGCGATACCGGCAAGAGCATCATGGGCGGTGCAGTCAACTCGGGCCGTACCCAATCGACATGGATCGTACCGCCGATCGTGCCGCCGGCAACGGCGCCGGTGCCCAATGACAACAAGGTCTCGTTGTCGGCCGGCCTGGTGACGTCGGGCACCGACTACACCAAGAAGTTCGCGGAAGGCCAGCCTTACAAGCTGACCTTTACTAGCAGCACCCAGTACAAGGTGTCTGATAAAGACGGCAACGATATCACTTCGGAAATTCCGGGCAACGGCACGTTTGATTCCACTAAGGAAGGCGCTTCCACGGTGAGCCTGCGGGGCGTGAACTTTGACATCAATCTCGATCTCAAGGGGGTTGCCCCGGGACCTGACTCCGATGCGTTGGTCAAGGACCGTTCGTTCAGCCTAGCCGCCAAACCCGACACTTTCAGTGTCTCGCGTACGCCGAGTAACACGTCCACAGCACAGTTGAATAATGCGACCGTGAGCGATCAGGCGGCGTATTCCAGTACCTTCCCTGCCAACAGTGGCGCGGTGATCAAGTTCACCTCCGGCACTGCGTATGAGGTGTATGCCCAACCGTACACGGCTGACAGCAAGGCCATTGCCACGGGCGACACCGGTGGCGGAACGACGGTGACTGCCGCCGGTGTGACTTTTGATATCAGCGGTACGCCACAAAACGGCGATCAGTTTGCGGTGGCTGCCAGTACGCAAAAGACCCAGAACGCGCTGGATACTTTGAGCCAGCTGCGCCAGGCGCTGGAGCAGCCAGCCGATGGAAACCCGGCGGCGATGCTCAAGTTGAAGGATGTCCTGAGCTCGTCGGTGGCCAATCTGGCCAACTCCCGTGCCCAGGTTGACAACGTGCGTGGCTCCATTGGCGCGCGCGGCGCGGCGCTGGACATCCAGGCCAGTGAAAACAACAGCATCGGCCTGGCCAATACCAGCACCATGAGTGACTTGGGCAACATCGACACGGCCCAGGCCGCGATCAACCTGACCTTGCAGCAAACCATGCTGCAGGCCTCGCAACTGGCCTTCGTGAAAATCTCGCAGTTGAGCCTGTTCAGCAAGATGTAAGTGGCGTTACTTCAAGCGGCTCGCTCTGGAAACAGGGCGGGCCGTTGCCGTTTCTAGGGTTTAATTGTTTGAAGGTTTTGCACAAAGCACGGACAATTGAGTGACCTGTGAGTCATAAAGCGCATCTTCACTGTATCGTGTGAAAAGGATAAGTCGTCACAGGGGCCTTGCGGGGCGGCTTTCAGCGAGATTTTTATGGGGTTATCCCCTTTATTGTCAGCACTCCGGGCGTGGTCCAGGGGTGTTCTCCAGCTATTTAGTATTGGGAAGCCACAATGATTGGCATAAAAAGCATCGCCAGTTACGTGCCGGCAGACGGGATCGATAACTACGCCCAGGGTGCCAAATTCGCCAAGGATGAAGAGTTCATCATTGGCAAGATCGGTTCCGCGTTCCTGCCGCGCAAGGAAGCTGCACAGGAAACCTCCGATCTGTGTGTCGAGGCGGTCAACGCTTTGTTTGCCAACAATCCGGACCTGAAGCGCGAGTCCATCGATGCGCTTATCGTTGTCACCCAGAACGGTGATGAAGAAGGCCTGCCGCACACGGCCGCCATCGTCCAGGACAAGCTCGGCCTGCCGACCCATGTGGCGGCCTTTGATATTTCCCTGGGCTGCTCCGGTTACGTCTACGGCATCTACGCGATGAAGGGCTTCATGGAAGCCGCCGGCCTGAAAAACGGCCTGTTGATCACCGCCGACCCGTATTCGAAGATCGTCGACCCGGAAGACCGCAACACCACCATGCTGTTCGGCGATGCGGCCACCGCCACCTGGATGGGCGAAGACGCCCCGTGGTTGCTGGGCAAGTCCAAATTCGGCACCGACGGTTCAGGCGCACCGCACCTGAAGGTCAGCGACGGCGTGTTCTTCATGAACGGCCGCCAGGTGTTCAACTTCGCCTTGCTCAAGGTGCCGGCGCATTTGCACGAGCTGCTCAATGAGTCGGACCTCAAGGCTGACGACATCGATGCCTTCTGCATTCACCAGGGCAGTGCGGCAATTGTCGACGCAGTAGCACGCCGCTTTGAAGATGCGCCGGTGGACAAGTTCATCAAGGACATGGTCGAGACCGGCAACACCGTGTCGTCGAGCATTCCGTTGCTGCTGGAAAAGCATGTGATGGACGCCACCTGGAAGCGCGTGGCCATCAGCGGGTTTGGTGTGGGCCTGTCGTGGGGCTCGGCGATTCTCTATCGTCCCTGATGCCTTGATAGCTTCAACAAAAAACGCCGATGATCGAACGACCATCGGCGTTTTTTATTTGACGCCAGAAAACCCAATGAAATCGGGGGGTTAAGCCCGCGTAAACCCTTGAATTGCAAGGGGTGGCACGGCGCCAGTAAAAAAATCAAAAAAAATCCTCAAGCAACCGGCTGCCACGACGATAACTATTACGTAGGTTCTCAGGCCACACCCGGCGGTTGCCAGGGCCGGAAGCCGCAGTATCCATCCAACGAGGATTTCGTCATGGCTTTAACAGTAAACACCAACATTGCTTCCATCACTACCCAGAACGGCCTTGGCAAAGCGGCCAGCTCGCTGCAAACCTCCATGCAGCGTCTGTCCACTGGTCTGAGCATCAACAGCGCTAAAGACAACGCCGCCGGCCTGCAGATCTCCAACCGCCTGACCAGCCAAATCAACGGCCTGGGTCAAGCTGTCAAGAACGCCAACGATGGTATCTCCATCGCGCAAACCGCTGAAGGCGCAATGCAGGCTTCGACCGACATTCTGCAAAAGATGCGTACCCTGGCTCTGTCCTCGGCTACCGGTTCCCTGAGCGACGCTGACCGTACTTCCAACCAGGAAGAATACCAGGCTCTGACTTCGGAACTGACCCGTATCTCCCAGACCACCACTTTCGGTGGCCAGAAGCTGTTGGACGGTTCGTACGGTACCAAGTCGATCCAAGTCGGCGCCAACGCCAACGAAACCATCAACCTGTCCCTGGACAACGTTGCTGCCAACAACATCGGTTCCCAGCAGATCAAGAGCGTTGCAGTTGCTCCTAGCACCACGGGTGTAGGCGCAGGTGCCATCGGCGTGACCGGCAACGGCCAGAGCAAGAGCATTGCAGTAACTGCCGGCGACTCGGCTAAAACCATCGCCAGCAACCTGAACGGCGCAGTGGGTGGCCTGAGCGCTACCGCTAGCACTGAAGCTCAGTTCGTGGTTGGCGCTGCTGCCAAGACTGCTCCTGCTACCTTCACCATGACCGTTGGTGGCCAAGCCACTACGTTCACTGGCGTTACCGATACCGCCAGCCTGGCAGACCAACTGAAGTCCAACGCTGCCAAGCTGGGCATCAGCGTTAACTACGATGAATCCAAAGGCGCTCTGTCGGTTAAGTCCGATTCTGGCGAAAACCTGGTGTTCAGCGCTTCGACCGACGCCGGCTCGATCACTGTCAACACCCGTGACGGCAGCGGCAACTTCGCAGCGGCTGGCGTTGCCCTCGCTGACGGCCTGATCGCCACCGGCGCTGTAAACCTGGACTCGTCCAAAGGCTACGCTCTGAACGGCGCTGGTGTAACTGGCCTGTTCGCAGCTACCGGTACTGCCGCTGCTTCGACCAAGACCTCTGTTGCTCAAACCGACGTGACCAGTGCCTTCAACGCACAGTCCGCCATCGCTGTAATCGACAAAGCCATCGGCGGCATCGACAGCGTACGTTCGGGCCTGGGTGCTGTTCAGAACCGTCTGACCACTACCGTAGACAACCTGACCAACATTCAGAAGAACTCCACCGCTGCACGTTCGACTGTACAGGACACCGACTTCGCTGCTGAAACAGCTGAGCTGACCAAGCAACAAACTCTGCAGTCGGCTGCTACTGCGATCCTGTCGCAAGCCAACCAACTGCCATCCGCTGTACTGAAGCTGCTTCAGTAATAACGGCGCTTGGTAAATGACGGAAGGGCGCGTTTACGTGCCCTTTCGTCTTTTCGGTTTCAGAGGAGATTGGACATGGACATGAGTATAAAGCTGGCCTCGTCTTATCCACCGGTTGCACCTCAAAGCGCACCCGTCCCAGCAGTTGCGGACAAAGACAAAACCAAGGTCGAGGCGATTGCGCCGACCGCGGGTGAGCCTGAGCGGGCTGACCTGGAAAAAGCAGTCACCGATATTCGAGAATTCGTACAAGCGGCCCAGCGCAAACTGGATTTTTCCATTGATGATTCCACCCATCGGGTCGTGGTCAAGGTCATTGCCACTGAAAGTGGTGAGGTGATCCGCCAGATCCCTTCGGAAACGGCCTTGAAACTGGCCCAGAGCCTGGCCACGGCCAGCCACGTGCTGTTCGACGAAAAGGTCTGAGCTGGCACGAAACTTGTTGCGATGATTTCTTGAAGTGTTGTTCGTCAAGAAAGCGGCAACAACCGCATTAGGAGAAAGACGATGGCGAGTACAACTGTTAACGGTGTTGGTTCTGGCATCGACATCCAGGGTATCGTGAAGTCCCTGGTGGACGCCGATCGGGCGCCGAAGCAGACCCAGATCAACACCCAGTCACAGAAAGCGACCACCCAGCTGTCGTCGATCGGCAAGATCCAGGCGGCCCTGGACGCGTTTCGTGGCTACCTCAAGAGCACGACTGACGACAACAGCTTCAGCGGCTTGACCGGTACGTCTTCGAACGAAAAAGTCGCCACCATGACCACCGGCAAGGGCGCTGCCAACGGCAGTTTCAACCTGGTGGTCAATAAGTTGGCCCAGCCGTCGAAACTTTCGACCGCTACGCTGGCGGGCGGCGCCTCGACGGTCGTCAACAAGGGCAGCACCGCCACCACATTGTCGATCTCCCAGTCTGGCAAGAAGTTCGACGTGAGCATCCCGCCCGGCGCGACGCTACAGAGCGTACGTGACTCGATCAACACGCAGTTTGGCACGTCGGGGCTCAGCGCAAACATCGTGACCGACGCCAGTGGCTCGCGCATGGTGTTGACCTCCACCACCGGCGGTGTGGGGTCGGACCTGACATTGTCGGGCAATTCGGGAATCGATACAGGCTACAAGGTGATCGATGAGCCTCAGAACGCCGAATACACTATTGACGGTGTTGCCTACACCTCCAAGACCAACAACATCACCGAAGCGGTCAGTGGCGTGAGCATCAAGCTGCTGTCGGTCTCGCCGCCGGTAAGCAGTACCGACTCCACCAAGTCTGTGACCACTATCTCCGTGAGTACGAGCAGCGCCGCCCTCAAGTCCGGGGTGAAAGGCTTTGTCGACAGTTACAATGCCCTGCTCAAGGCGATCAATACCGAAACCAAGGTGACCAAGGATGCGGCGGGTAACTCCGTGTCGGCAACCTTGACCGGTGATGCGAACATGCGTTCGCTGCAAAGCGCCCTGCGGACAGAGTTCAACGCACTGTCCGGCAACGGCGCGCTCAAGTCCCTGGCGCAGTTCGGGATCAGTACTGACTCCGGCACGGGCCTGCTGACCATGGATGACAAAGCCTTTGACAAGGCCGTACTGACCAACGCAGCTGACATCAACAGCATGTTGGGTGGCAAGGATGGTCTGCTGGCCCGCATGAACGCTGCGACCGAGGATTACGCCAAGCCCACCACCGGCGTGTTCGCGACCCGCACCACGGCGCTGTCCGACAGCCTCAAGAAGCTGTCCAAGGATCAGTCCGACCTCGACGCCCACGTCCAGGACCTGACCGACAGCCTGACCCGCAAATACGCGGCGATGGACTCCCTGGTCGCCCAGCTGCGTCAGCAAAGTAACAACATCATGGGTACCCTCAACGCGCTGAACAACCAGAAGAGCAGTTGATCGCGCGCCCATGAAAAAGCCCAGGTCCACTGACCTGGGCTTTGTTCTTCAAAAGACCATCGGGTTAAAGTTTTTTGCGACCCAGTCGACACAATGGTTACTGAAATCCTTTTCGCTGTTACCTGTCACGAGGTAGAACCATGAATCCCATGAGAGCCCTTCGCCAATACCAGAAGGTCAATTCCCATGCCCAGATCTCCGAAGCCAGCCCGCATCGCCTGGTGCAAATGCTGATGGAGGGCGGGCTTGACCGCATGGCGCAGGCCAAAGGTGCATTGGCTCGTGGGGACATCGCACAGAAGGGCCTGATGCTCGGCAAGGCGGTGGACATCATCATCGGCCTGCGCGATGGCCTGGATGCGGAGAAGAGCGAAGATCCGGCTTACGTCCAGCAATTGGAAAGTCTGTACGCGTACATGACCAACCGTTTGATGGAAGCCAATCTGCACAACGATGCCAGCATGATCGACGAAGTCGCTCGGTTGCTGATTACCGTGAAAGAAGGCTGGGATGCCATCGCAACACCACAAGGTGCCGCACAATAAGGCCATCGGCCTTGAGGAACACATCATGAGCCACGCACTGCAACGCATAGACGAAACCCGCGAAGCCCTGATCGGCGCGCTGGCGGAACGGAATTGGGACGCCATCGGCGAACTCGACCTGGGCTGCCGCAACGTGATCGAGGAAGTGCTCAGCGAGGTGCCAGTGAACGAGGACGTGCTGCGAGAGAAGTTGGAGAGCTTGCTGGCGGTGTATCAGCAGTTGCTTGAGGTGACGACCGGCGAGCGCCAGGCGATTTTTGAAGAGATGTCGCTGATCAACCGAGCGAAAAACGCGTCAAAGGTTTACCATCTGTTCGGCTGAATGGGCTCAGTTAGTCCGAACGGCGCGTCATATATTTGACTGTGCCAGCATTTTTGACTTAACTAGTGCTGTTTTCAGATTTCAGACGTCTAGTAAGGTACAAAGTCTTACAGACGTCTCGATTGCCCTCACTTCGGGGCAGGAAGTTTTACTAGGGAAGTTGCTATTGCATGTGGCGTGAAACCAAAATTCTGCTGATTGATGACGATAGCGTCCGCCGCCGCGATTTAGCGGTGATTTTGAATTTTCTTGGCGAAGAAAATCTGCCCTGCGGCAGCCATGATTGGCAGCAGGCGGTCAGCTCATTGTCGTCGAGCCGTGAAGTCATTTGTGTGCTGATCGGGACGGTAAACGCTCCTGGCGGTGTTTTGGGCTTGTTAAAGACACTGTCTACGTGGGATGAGTTCCTTCCCGTGTTGCTAATGGGCGATATTTCTTCCGTCGACCTGCCGGAAGACCAGCGCCGCCGAGTGCTTTCTACCCTGGAAATGCCCCCCAGCTACAGTAAACTGCTGGACTCCCTGCACCGTGCCCAGGTCTATCGCGAGATGTACGACCAGGCGCGCGAGCGCGGTCGCCACCGTGAACCCAACCTGTTCCGCAGCCTGGTCGGCACCAGCCGTGCCATCCAGCACGTGCGCCAGATGATGCAGCAGGTTGCCGACACCGACGCCAGCGTGCTGATACTCGGCGAGTCCGGTACCGGCAAGGAAGTGGTCGCGCGCAACCTGCACTATCACTCCAAGCGCCGCGACGGGCCTTTCGTGCCGGTCAACTGCGGGGCGATCCCGGCAGAGCTGCTCGAAAGCGAATTGTTCGGCCACGAGAAGGGCGCCTTTACCGGGGCGATCACCAGCCGTGCCGGGCGTTTCGAGCTGGCCAACGGCGGTACGCTGTTCCTCGACGAAATCGGCGACATGCCGCTGCCGATGCAGGTCAAGCTGTTGCGCGTATTGCAAGAGCGTACCTTCGAGCGCGTGGGCAGCAACAAGACCCAGAGCGTCGACGTGCGCATCATCGCGGCGACTCACAAAAACCTCGAGAGCATGATCGAGGTTGGCAGCTTCCGCGAAGACCTGTACTACCGCCTCAACGTATTCCCGATCGAGATGGCTCCCCTGCGTGAGCGCGTGGAAGACATCCCGTTGTTGATGAATGAACTGATCTCGCGCATGGAGCATGAAAAGCGCGGTTCGATCCGCTTCAACTCCGCAGCAATCATGTCCCTGTGCCGCCACGGCTGGCCGGGCAACGTGCGCGAGCTGGCCAACCTGGTGGAGCGCATGGCGATCATGCACCCCTATGGTGTGATCGGCGTGGTCGAGTTACCGAAGAAATTCCGCTACGTCGACGACGAAGACGAGCAACTGGTCGACAGCCTGCGCAGCGACATGGAAGAGCGCGTGGCCATCAACGGCCATACCCCGGACTTCGGCTCTACCGCCATGCTGCCGCCCGAAGGCCTGGACTTGAAGGACTACCTCGGCAACCTGGAACAAGGCTTGATTCAACAGGCGTTGGACGATGCCAACGGCATCGTCGCCCGTGCCGCCGAGCGCCTGCGCATCCGTCGAACCACCTTGGTGGAGAAGATGCGCAAGTACGGTATGAGCCGCAAAGAAGGTGATGAACAGGCGGATGATTGACGCCTGTTTTTCAACTGACTGAAAAGTAAGACTATTTTTTTCGGCACGGGTATTGCTACAGCCCTCGCAACGTTCCGTTTAACTGACGGTCAGCCAAGCGAGAGAGCATGATGCCCCACGCCGCCCAACATTCTTCCAGCCCTGCCATCGCGGGGCTCGTTCCGTCTGTAGAACAGCAAAGCCGCCAGGGCCTGGAACAGGCCTTTTCGCTGTTCAACCAGATGTCCAGCCAATTGACCGACTCCTACAGCCTGCTCGAAGCCCGGGTCTCCGAGCTTAAAGGCGAGTTGGCGGTGGTCAGTGCCCAGCGCATGGAAGAGTTGGCCGAGAAAGAGCGCCTCGCCAACCGTCTGCAGAACCTGCTGTCGCTGCTGCCCGGTGGCGTGATCGTCATCGACGAAGAAGGGCGCGTGCGCGAGGCCAACCCGGCTGCCTGCGACATGCTCGGCCTGCCGCTGGAGGGTGAACTGTGGCGCCACGTCATCACCCGCTGCTTTGCACCGCGTGAAGACGATGGCCACGAAATCTCCCTCAAGGACGGCCGTCGCCTGTCTATCGCGACCCGCTCCCTGGACGCGGAGCCGGGCCAGTTGGTGCTGCTCAACGACCTGACTGAAACCCGTCATCTGCAAGACCAGTTGGCGCGTCACGAGCGTTTGTCGTCGTTGGGGCGCATGGTTGCTTCCCTGGCGCATCAGATCCGTACACCGCTGTCGGCGGCGTTGATCTACGCCAGTCATTTGACTGATGAACAGTTGCCTGCCGCGACCCACCAACGGTTTGCCGGGCGCCTCAAGGAGCGCCTGCACGAATTGGAACACCAGGTGCGCGACATGCTGGTGTTTGCCCGCGGCGAATTGCCGCTGACCGACCGCATCACCCCGGCCGAGTTGATGCAGGCCCTGCAGGCGGCGGCCGCTACCCATGTTCAAGAGGTACAAGTGCGCTGGCAGTGCGACAGCCACCTCGGTGAGTTGCTGTGCAACCGCGACACGCTTGTTGGTTCGCTGCTCAACTTGATCGAGAACGCCATCCAGGCCAGCGGCCCCGGTGCGCGGCTCAAGGTGCACCTGTACAACCGCGAGCAAAACCTGCGCCTGTGCATCAGCGACAGTGGCAGCGGTATCGAGCCCGCCGTATTGCAGCGTCTGGGCGAACCTTTTTTCACCACCAAGACCAACGGTACCGGCCTGGGCCTGACCGTGGTCAAGGCAGTAGCGCGTGCCCATCAGGGAGAATTGCAGCTGCACTCCCGGGTTGGGCGTGGCACCTGTGCATTGATGACCTTGCCGCTGTTTTCATGCGCGGCAAGCGCGGAGTAGAAAGGTTATGGCTATCAAGGTTCTGTTGGTGGAAGACGATCGCGCCCTGCGTGAAGCATTGGCTGACACGCTGCTGTTGGCGGGCCATGACTACCGGGCGGTCGGTTCTGCCGAAGACGCCTTGGAGGCGGTGGAGCAGGAGTCCTTCAGCCTGGTGGTCAGCGATGTGAACATGCCTGGCATGGACGGGCACCAGTTGCTTGGCCTGTTGCGTGCGCGTCAGCCGCAACTGCCAGTGTTGCTGATGACCGCCCACGGCGCCGTTGAGCGTGCAGTCGATGCCATGCGCCAGGGCGCGGCGGATTACCTGGTCAAGCCATTTGAACCCAAGGCCTTGATCGAGTTGGTCGCGCGGCATGCCCTGGGTGTGATCCCGGCCAGTGATGGCGAGGGTCCGATTGCCTTCGAACCGGCCAGTGCACAATTGCTGGAGCTGGCGGCCCGCGTGGCGCGCAGCGATTCCACGGTGTTGATTTCCGGCGAGTCCGGCACGGGCAAGGAAGTGCTGGCCCGCTACATCCACCAGCAATCGACCCGCGCCAAGCAACCTTTTATCGCCATCAACTGCGCGGCGATTCCCGACAACATGCTCGAAGCCACGCTGTTCGGCCACGAAAAAGGCTCGTTCACCGGCGCCATTGCGGCCCAGGCGGGCAAGTTCGAGCAGGCCGACGGCGGCACCATCCTGCTCGACGAGATTTCGGAGATGCCCCTGGGCCTGCAAGCCAAGTTGCTGCGGGTGCTGCAGGAGCGTGAAGTGGAACGCGTCGGCGCACGCAAGCCGATCCAGCTGGACATCCGCGTGGTGGCCACCACCAACCGCGACCTGGCGGGCGAAGTGGCGGCGGGGCGCTTCCGTGAGGACCTGTTCTATCGACTTTCCGTATTCCCCCTGGCCTGGCGCCCGTTGCGCGAGCGTCCGGCGGACATCATTCCGCTGGCCGAGCGCCTGCTCAACAACCACGTCAAAAAAATGAAGCATGCCCAGGCGCGCCTGTCGCCCGAGGCCCAGGCTTGCCTGATCGGCTACCCGTGGCCGGGGAATGTGCGCGAACTCGACAACGCCATCCAGCGGGCGTTGATCCTGCAACAGGGTGGCCTGATCCAGCCGCAGGATTTTTGCCTGGCCATGGGCAGCGGTGTCGCGCCGCTGCCGACCCTGGCGCCCGCGCCAGTGATTGTCGAAACCGAAACCGCCGGTGCCTTGGGCGATGACCTGCGGCGCCGCGAATTCCAGATGATCATCGACACCCTGCGATCCGAGCGTGGCCGCCGTAAAGAGGCCGCCGAGCGCCTGGGAATAAGCCCGCGTACCTTGCGCTACAAGCTGGCGCAGATGCGCGATGCCGGCATGGATGTGGAAGCGTATCTGTTCGCCACCTAAGTAATTATCCAGGCCATTGGTACCAAGGCCGACAAGGTTTGTCGCCTTTTCTTACGAGTTGATACAGAGCTGGCACCCTTGTTGCTACCTCCCCTAGTAATTGCGGCGTAGCGTCAAAAAAAATGCGGGTTGTCGGAGAGAGAAGTTCATGAGCCAGGGTATTGAGTTCAATCGGTTGATGTTGGATATGCGCTCCATGCAAATGGATGCCATGGCTCAACCGAAATCCGTCGCGCCAGCGCCGGAATTGGGCCAAAGCAGCTTCGCCGACATGCTCGGCCAGGCCATCAACAAAGTCAGTGACACCCAGCAAGCTTCCAGCCAGTTGGCCAACGCGTTCGAGATCGGCAAAAGCGGCGTGGACCTCACCGATGTGATGGTCGCCTCGCAAAAGGCCAGCGTTTCGTTCCAGGCGCTGACCCAGGTGCGTAACAAGTTGGTTCAGGCTTACCAAGACATCATGCAGATGCCGGTTTAAGGACGAGATTTAAGTCATGGCAGAAGCAGTCGTGGACAACGCACCCGCCAAGGCAGACGGCAAGCCGCCGCTGTTTGGCCTGTCGTTCCTGGAAAACCTTTCCGAAATGACCATGTTGCGTCAGGTAGGCCTGATGGTCGGCCTGGCTGCCAGCGTGGCGATTGGTTTTGCCGTGGTGTTGTGGTCGCAGCAACCCGATTACCGGCCGCTTTACGGCAGCCTGGCGGGCATGGACTCCAAGCAGATCATGGAAACCCTGGCCGCCGCCGACATCGCCTACACCGTGGAGCCCAACTCCGGGGCCCTGCTGGTCAAGGCCGACGATGTGGCCCGCGCGCGCATGAAGCTCGCCGCCGCTGGCGTGACCCCGTCCGACAGCAACATCGGTTTTGAAATACTCGACAAGGACCAGGGCCTGGGTACCAGCCAGTTCATGGAAGCCACCCGCTACCGTCGTGGCCTGGAAGGCGAACTGGCGCGCACCATCTCCAGCTTGAACAACGTCAAGGGTGCCCGCGTGCACCTGGCCATCCCGAAAAGCTCGGTGTTTGTGCGCGATGAGCGCAAGCCGAGCGCCTCGGTGTTGGTCGAACTGTTCGCTGGCCGCTCCCTGGAACCTGGGCAGGTGCTGGCGATCGTCAACCTGGTCGCCACCAGCGTGCCTGAACTGAGCAAATCGCAGATCACCGTGGTGGACCAGAAGGGCAACCTGCTGTCCGATCAGGCGGAAAACTCCGCGCTGACCCAGGCCGGCAAGCAGTTCGACTACAGCCGTCGCGTCGAAAGCATGCTGACCCAGCGTGTGCATAACATCCTGCAACCGGTGCTGGGCAACGACCGCTACAAGGCAGAAGTGTCCGCCGACGTGGACTTCAGTGCCGTGGAGTCGACCTCCGAGCAGTTCAACCCCGACCAGCCGGCGTTGCGCAGCGAGCAGTCCACGAGCGAACAACGCACCGCCGCCAATGGCCCGCCGCAAGGTGTGCCGGGTGCCCTGAGCAACCAGCCGCCAGCGCCGGCCTCAGCCCCGCAAACCACTGGTGGTGCGGCGGCCAGCGCAGGTGCGGTGCAACCTGGCCAGCCATTGCTGGACGCCAACGGCCAGCAGATCATGGACCCGGCTACCGGCCAGCCCATGCTCGCACCGTACCCGGCGGACAAGCGTAACCAGTCCACCAAGAACTTCGAACTCGATCGTTCCATCAGCCACACCAAGCAGCAACAAGGCCGCGTCAATCGCCTGTCGGTGTCGGTGGTGGTGGATGACCAGGTCAAGGTCAATGCCGCAGATGGTGCCGTTACCCGTGCCCCATGGAGCGCCGACGAGTTGGCACGCTTCACTCGCCTGGTACAGGACGCCGTCGGTTTTGACGCCAGCCGTGGTGACAGTGTCAGCGTGATCAACATGCCGTTCTCCGCAGAGCGCGGCGAAGTGATTGCCGAGCCGGCGTTCTACTCGCAGCCGTGGTTCTGGGACATCGTCAAGCAAGTGCTGGGTGTGTTGTTCATCCTGGTACTGGTATTCGGCGTGCTGCGCCCGGTGCTCAACAACATCACCGGCAACGGCAAGAAACAACTGGCCGCTTTCGGGGGCAGTGACGTCGAGTTGGGTGGCATGGGCGGCCTGGACGGCGAACTGGCCAACGACCGCGTCAGCCTCGGTGGCCCGCAAAGCATCCTGTTGCCAAGCCCGAGCGAAGGCTATGACGCTCAGCTGAATGCAATCAAGAGTCTGGTGGCAGAAGACCCGGGCCGTGTGGCCCAGGTCGTGAAAGAGTGGATCAACGCAGATGAGTGATAATCGAGCCGCTGTTGCCAAGCTCACCAAGGTCGACAAAGCCGCAGTCCTGCTGCTGTCCCTCGGTGAAACCGACGCCGCCCAAGTGCTGCGCCACATGGGCCCCAAGGAGGTTCAACGCGTGGGCGTGGCCATGGCGCAGATGCGCAATGTGCACCGCGAGCAAGTCGAACAGGTGATGAGCGAATTCGTCGAGATCGTCGGCGACCAGACCAGCCTGGGCGTCGGCTCCGACAGCTACATCCGCAAGATGCTCACCTCGGCCCTGGGCGAAGACAAGGCCAACGGCCTGATCGACCGCATCCTGCTCGGTGGCAACACCAGCGGCCTCGACAGCCTTAAATGGATGGAGCCCCGCGCCGTCGCTGACGTGATCCGCTATGAGCACCCGCAGATCCAGGCGATCGTAGTGGCCTACCTCGACCCGGACCAGGCCGGTGAAGTACTCGGCCATTTCGACCATAAAGTGCGCCTGGACATCATCCTGCGCGTGTCGTCGCTGAACACTGTGCAGCCGGCGGCCTTGAAAGAACTCAACACGATTCTGGAGAAGCAGTTCTCCGGCAACTCGAATGCCTCGCGTACCACCCTGGGTGGTATCAAGCGCGCGGCCGATATCATGAACTTCCTCGACAGCTCGGTCGAAGGCCAGTTGATGGATTCGATCCGCGAGATCGACGACACCCTGTCCGGCCAGATCGAAGACCTCATGTTCGTGTTCAACAACCTGTCCGACGTCGACGACCGTGGCATCCAGGCGTTGCTGCGCGAAGTGTCCTCCGACGTGCTGGTACTGGCCCTCAAGGGCTCGGACGAAAACGTCAAAGAGAAGATCTTCAAGAACATGTCCAAGCGTGCCTCGGAACTGTTGCGCGACGACCTGGAAGCCAAAGGTCCGGTACGTGTCAGCGACGTGGAAACCGCGCAGAAAGAAATCCTCACCATTGCCCGCCGTATGGCCGAAGCCGGAGAAATCGTTCTCGGCGGGAAGGGCGGCGAAGAAATGATCTAAGGCGCCTCTCATGTCGAACAAAGATGAGGCGCCCAGCGATCTGATTCGCGCACGGGACGTCGGTGGGTTCGACATCTGGTCGTTGCCCAGCTTCGATCCGCATGTGCCCGAGCCTGAGCCCGAGCCGGTTGAAGAGCCGCCAGCAGAAATGGAAGAAGTGCCGCTGGACGAAGTCCAGCCACTGACCCTTGAAGAGCTGGAAACCATCCGCCAGGAGGCCTACAACGAAGGTTTTGCTGCTGGCGAAAAAGACGGTTTTCGCAGCACCACCCTCAAGGTGCGCCAGGAAGCCGAGGAGGCACTGAGCCTCAAGCTCGCCAGCCTGGAACGCTTGATGGGGGTGTTGTTCGACCCGATCGCCGAGCAGGACTCGCAGATCGAAAAAGCCATGGTCGACCTGGTGCGGCACATCACTCGCCAGGTGATCCAGCGCGAGCTGACGCTGGACTCCAGCCACATCGAAAGCGTGATGCGCGAAGCCCTCAAGTTGTTGCCCCTGGGCGTCGGCAATGTGCGGCTGTACATCAACCCCCAGGACTTCGAACAGGTCAAGGCCTTGCGCGAGCGGCATGAAGAAACCTGGCGTATCGTCGAGGATGCCTCGCTGCAGCCCGGTGGTTGCCGCGTCGAAACCGAACACAGCCGCATCGATGCCACGGTGGAGACCCGCATCAGCCAGATCATGGCCAAGCTCTTTGATCAACTTCACGAACAGGCCCTGCACCCGGCAGAGCCCGACCTGAGCGTGGACCTGGACGCCCCCGATGCGCCTTGATCGCACCAGCTTCGCCAAGCGCTTGAGCGGTTATACCGAGGCCACCGAATTACCTGGCCAACCGATCCTCGAAGGGCGCCTGTTGCGCATGGTCGGCCTCACCCTCGAAGCCGAAGGCCTGCGCGCCGCCATGGGCAGTCGCTGCATGGTGATCAACGACGACAGCTACCACCCGGTGCAGGTCGAAGCCGAAGTGATGGGCTTTTCCGGCAGCAAGATTTTCTTGATGCCCGTGGGCAGCCTGGCGGGCATCGCCCCCGGCGCCCGCGTGGTGCCATTGGCCGACACCGGCCGCCTGCCGATGGGCATGGGCATGCTTGGCCGCGTGCTGGACGGCGCCGGTCGCGCGCTGGATGGCAAGGGCGGCATGAAGGCTGAGGACTGGGTGCCAATGGACGGCCCCACCATCAACCCGCTCAACCGTAACCCGATCAGCGTGCCGCTGGACGTCGGTATCCGCAGTATCAACGGATTATTGACGGTCGGCCGCGGTCAGCGTCTGGGCCTGTTTGCCGGTACCGGCGTGGGTAAGTCGGTGTTGCTGGGCATGATGACCCGCTTCACCGAGGCTGACATCATCGTGGTGGGGCTGATTGGCGAGCGGGGTCGCGAGGTGAAGGAATTCATCGAGCATAGCCTGGGTGAAGAAGGCCTCAAGCGCTCAGTGGTGGTCGCCTCCCCAGCGGACGATGCGCCGCTGATGCGTTTGCGTGCTGCCATGTACTGCACGCGTATCGCTGAATATTTCCGCGACAAGGGCAAGAACGTCCTGTTGCTGATGGACTCGCTCACGCGTTTCGCCCAGGCCCAGCGGGAAATCGCGCTGGCCATTGGCGAGCCGCCGGCTACCAAGGGTTACCCACCGTCGGTGTTCGCCAAGTTGCCCAAACTGGTGGAGCGTGCCGGTAATGCCGAGGCGGGCGGGGGTTCGATCACCGCGTTCTACACCGTACTGTCCGAAGGCGATGACCAGCAGGACCCCATTGCCGACTCGGCACGGGGTGTGCTCGATGGTCACATCGTGCTGTCGCGGCGTTTGGCCGAGGAAGGGCACTACCCGGCTATCGACATCGAAGCGTCCATCAGCCGGGTGATGCCGGCGGTGGTCACGCCTGAACACATGGCTCGCGCGCAACAATTCAAGCAATTGTGGTCGCGCTACCAACAGAGCCGCGATCTGATCAGCGTCGGCGCCTACGTGGCGGGCGGTGATCGCGACACCGACTTGGCCATCGCCCTGCAGCCGCAGTTGGTGACCTACCTGCGCCAGGGGCTCAACGACAAGATCAGCATGGGCGAAAGCGAAGCGCACCTGCAGTCGATCTTCGCCCCCGCACCGGGCGGCTAAGCCATGGCCAACAGCCGCGCAGCGCGCCTGGCCCCGGTGGTGGACATGGCCGAAAAGGCCGAGAAAACCGCCGTCCAGCGCCTGGGTTATTTCCAGGGTCAAGTCCGTTTGGCGGAAAGCAAACTGGGCGACCTGGAGCGTTTTCGTGGCGAGTACCAACAGCAGTGGATCGAACGCGGCAGCAAGGGCGTTTCCGGCCAATGGCTGATGGGCTACCAGGGCTTCCTCAACCAACTGGAAACTGCCGTTGGCCAGCAACGCCAAAGCCTGGCGTGGCACCAGAACAACCTCGATAAAGCGCGCGAGAGCTGGCAAGCGGCATTTGCTCGAGTCGAAGGCCTGCGCAAGCTGGTGCAGCGCTACATCGACGAAGCCCGGGCGCTTGAAGACAAGCGTGAGCAGAAGCTGCTCGACGAACTGTCCCAGCGTCTTCCGCGCCAATCCCAGTTCTAACCCGCTCCTTCAATTGATCTGAGTTGTTGCTCAGAACCGGTTCGCCTGCTAAACCTTGTGTCATTGCCAATGACAAGGAAGCAGTCGCATGTCAGTCGAGTCAGAAGTATCCCTGGATGGGACCAAATTGACGATCGCCATAAGAGGCCGGTTCGATTTCGGCAGCCACCAAGCGTTTCGCGATGCCTACGAGCGTTACTATAAAGTGCCTGAGTTGTACGTCGTCGACTTGAAGGAAACCACCTACATGGACAGTTCGGCCCTGGGCATGCTCCTGCTGCTGCGTGATCACGCCGGTGGCGACGAGTCGCAAGTCAGCGTAGTCAACAGCAACTCCGATGTGCGCAAGATCCTCGCCATCTCCAACTTCGACAAACTGTTCGACATCAGTTGAGCGTCCTGGCCCCGGTTCTTGAACCGCTGACGATCCTGATCGCCGAAGACAGTGCCGCCGATCTGCTGTTGCTGTCGACCATCGTGCGGCGTCAGGGCCATCAGGTACTCACCGCCACCAACGGCGCTGAAGCGGTGGAGGTGTTTACCCGCGAGCGTCCGCAGCTGGTGTTGATGGACGCGCTGATGCCGGTGATGGACGGCTTTGAGGCGGCGCGCCGGATCAAGCAATTGGCGGGTGAAGAATTGGTGCCGCTGATCTTCCTCACGTCGCTGCGCGAGAGCGAAGCGCTTGCCCAGTGCCTGGATGCTGGCGGCGATGACTTTTTACCCAAGCCCTATAACCAGCTGATCCTGGCCGCCAAGATCAATGCCATGGATCGCCTGCGTCGGTTGCAGGCCACGGTCTTGCAGCAGCGCGACCTGATCGCCAAGCATCACGGCTATCTCCTGCATGAGCAGCGGGTGGCCAAGGCGGTGTTCGATAAGGTCGCGCATTCCGGTTGCATCAATGCCGCGCCGAATATCCGCTACCTGCAATCGCCCTATGCGCTGTTCAATGGCGACCTGTTGTTGGCGGCCTACACCCCCTCTGGCGATATGCACGTGCTGCTCGGAGACTTCACCGGTCATGGCTTGCCGGCAGCGGTGGGGGCCATGCCCCTGGCGGAAGTGTTCTACGGCATGACCGCCAAGGGTTACGGCCTGGCACAGACCCTGCGGGAGATGAACGCCAAGCTCAAGCGCATCCTGCCGGTGGACATGTTCTGCTGCGCCACCTTGCTGTGCCTGAGCACGCAGCGGCGGGTGGTGGAGGTGTGGAACGGCGGCATGCCCGATGGTTATGTGCATGAAGTCGCCACCGGCAAGCGCACGCCGCTGGCGTCACGGCATTTGCCGTTGGGGGTGCTGTCGGCCGAAGCCTTTGATGATCGCACCGAAGTCTGGCCCATGGCGTTGGGCGATCGGGTGTTCCTGCTGTCCGATGGGGTGTTGGATACCGCCGATGCCAATGACCAGTTGTTCGGCGCCGAACGCTTGCAGCAGGTGTTCGCCGACAACCGCGAGCCTGACCGTTTGTTTGAAGACATTGAACGGGCCCTGGCGGCCTTTCGAGGCGAGGCGCGGGATGACGTGAGCATGGTGGAAATCACCCTGCACACCGGCCAGCAACTGCGTGCCACCGGGCCGTTGTATGCCGACAGCGGGCAGTCGTGCCCGCTGGATTGGTCGGTGAGTTTCGAATTCCGTGCCGAGACCCTAAAGCGTTACAACCCCTTGCCGTACCTGCTGCAGCTATTGCTGGAGATCCACGGCCTGCGGGAGCAGAGCGGGGCGCTCTACAGCGTGATGGCCGAGTTGTATTCCAATGCCCTGGAGCATGGCGTGCTGGGCCTGGATTCACGGCTCAAATGCGATGCACGAGGGTTCGCCGAGTATTACCGCCAGCGTAATGACCGCCTGGCGCAGCTCAATAGCGGCTACATACGCGTGCATGTGCAGGTCGTACCGACCGAGGCAGGCGGCAAGCTGACCCTGCGCGTCGAAGACAGTGGCCCGGGGTTCGATGTGGAGCAGGTGCTGGCGCGGCCCCTGGGTATCGACCGCCTGTCTGGCCGGGGCTTGAGCCTGGTGCGTCAGTTGAGCAGCGATGTACGCTGGTCCGATGGAGGGCGCAGTGTCTGCGTGGAGTTTTCCTGGGGCGCTCTGGCATAATTCGCCGATTCTTGATCAAGGAGCGAGCAAGTGGTTGATCTACATCTGGACCCGCAGGTGCTGTCGGGTTTGCAGGAAGTCATGGAAGGCGAATATCCCAAGTTGCTCGATACCTTTCTCGATGATTCCCAAAAGCGCGTCGAAGCGCTGCGCAAGGCCAGGGATGATGCGAAGGCGTTGGGAAGGATTGCGCATAGCTTCAAGGGGAGCAGTGGGAACTTGGGGGCGGTGCGGTTGGCGCAGTTGTGTCAGCGGTTGGAGGTTGAGTCGGTTGAGTCTGCGGTTGGTGATCTGGGGGAGCTGGTCGATCAGATTGATCGGGAGTTTGCGTTGGTGAAGCCGTTGTATGAGTCGGAGCGGCAGCGGTTTCAGGTTTGATTGTGTACATATCCGTTTCTTCGGTAACGGCTACTTATGGTTCCGCTCTTACAGCGGGTCACTTTTTGAAGAGCGCAAAAAAAACCAAAAACGCTTCGCCCCAACACTCGGCACCTCGCCTAGGCTCGGTGTGCCCTCACTCCGGCTTGAATCCGTGGGCCGCCGCCACGCGCCATCCATGGCGAGGGGCGGCTAACCCGGCGTCCTGCCGGGTTACCCACGGATTCAAGCCTGCGTTCGGCCAGCGTGTTTGACGGGGCGCTCCAGATCAAGATCAAGAGCGACTCGCTTCGCATCGTAGATACGCTTTTTGTTCTGTCTAGCCGCCTTACTGTGTTGCCGCCTTACTGTGGCGAGCGGGCTTGCCCCGCGTTGGGCTGCGAAGCAGCCCTAAAACCAGTGAGCGCGCCGCGTTTATCCTGGTTTCCCGCGTCATCGTTAACGACCTTCGCGGGCAAGCCAGCTCCACAGGGGAACGCGTACGCCTCAACGATCCGGTCGGCTACCAGGCCGCCGCGCTTTGCTTTTGATTTTGAACTTAGGCGCCCCGTCAAACACGCTGGCCGGAATTCGGCAGGGATTTGGGGGGTAAACCGGCAGGGATGCCGGTTTAGCCGCCCCGCGCCATGGAGGGCGCGTGGCGGCGGCCCCCCAAATCCCTGTCGGATTACGGGCACACCGAGCCTAGGCGAGGTGCCGAGTGTTGGGGCAAGAGCGCTTTGGTTACTTTCGCGCTTTTCGAAAGTAACCCGCCGTAAGGGCGGAACCATAAGCCGCCGTTGCCCAAATAATGGATATACACACAAAACCTGGCCCGACTCTTGCTCTACCTCCAGATACTGCATCCCCGATCCCCATGCAGTGGAGACCTTTACCTATGCCAGTCGCCCCGAATTCGCTCCTTCAGGCTGCCCCCGCGGCCAAGCCTCAAGCGCCCGCCGCCAACTCACCGGCTGTGGCTGCGGACCCACGGGACAAGGGCCCTGGCTTCGCTCAAGTGTTTGCCAACCAGGCCTCCAAACCCACGGCGAAGGCCGACGACAACGCGTCCAAACCCACCGCGGGCAAGTCGTCCGACGCCAGCGCCAAGCCGGCATCAGGCAACGACAAGCCTGCCGCCAGCACGCCAGCGGTTGCCGATAGCGGCAATACCTTGCCTGCCAAGCCGCCGGCCAGTACCGACGACAGTGCCAGCAAGGATGACGACGCACCTACCGATCCGACGCTGGTGCAGCAGCCTCCCGCTGACCCGGTGGTCGACCCGGCATTGATTGCCGCCGTCACCCCGGTGGCGGTGCCGGTGCCGGTCGAGACCCCGGCGCCCGTCACCACCGCCAAGGATGAGAAAGCCCAGCCGGTGGCTGCAGCCCCGGTTGCCGCGACCGAGGAGGCCAAGCCGGCCTTCGACCCGGAAGCCGATCCCCTCGACGCCATGCCGGCCGTGCGACTGGCGATGGAGCAGGGCGGGCATGTGTCGGCCAGCAGTCAGGCTCCGGCGAAAACCGCGCCGGCGCCGACTCAGGATCAGCCGACCGCCGCGCAGAATTTTGCCGCCGGCCTGGCCAATATGGTCGACCAGCAAGCCACCAAGGACAGCACCGACCAGGGCGGCGACAAGGCATTCAGCGGGCTGATCGAGGACGGTCTCAAGGACCTGAAGAACGCCAGCAGCGATACCCGTGTGGATGACTTCGCCAATCGCCTGGCCGCATTGACCCAAGCCGCTACGCCGAAAACCGCCAACGCCTTGCCGCCCGTGGCCAATGCGCCGTTGGCCATGCACCAGAGCGGCTGGACCGACGAAATCGTCAACCGTGTGATGTACCTGTCCAGTGCCAACCTCAAGTCGGCGGAGATCCAGTTGCAGCCGGCTGAGCTCGGTCGCCTGGATATCAAGGTCAACATGACTGCCGACCAGCAGGCCCAGGTCAACTTCATGAGCGCCCACCCGGTGGTGCGTGAAGCGCTGGAAAGCCAGTCGGGCCGCTTGCGGGAGATGTTCGCCCAGCAGGGGATGGGCCAGGTGGACGTCAACGTATCCGACCAGTCCCGTGGCCAGGAACAACAGCAACAGCAGGCCCAGACCCGTGGCGTGAGCAGCAGCGGGGGGCGCGGCGGCGATAATGGCGACAGCGGCAACCACGCTGATGTGGCTGAAGCCGTGACGCCGGTGACGTCGACCGTGATCGGCTCCAGCGCGGTCGACTACTACGCCTGATCCCTGTCAAAACACGCTCAGTGTGGGAGCTGGCTTGCCTGCGATGGCGGTGAGTCAGCTCCCACAAATGATTGATGGTGTCCCTTCTTCCCCGGTTGCCAGACAACTCTGGCATAACACTTGCTCTTGCCTTTCCGTAGATCTATGAATTCCCGAATAGTGACGGATTATTGGCATGGCGAAGAGCGACGACGCAGCAAAAGCACCCGCAGGCAAAGGTAAGCTTAAGCTTATCCTGTTGATAGTCCTGGGCTTGCTCCTGGCCATCGGCGCCTCGATAGGCGGCACCTGGTACATCATGCACAGCAGCGCTAGCAAACCGGCGCCCGCCGCCGAAACCGCCAGCAACGTCAAGCAACCGGCAATCTTCGAGCCGATGCTTCCGGCCTTTGTCGCCAACTTCAGTCAGAACGGTCGCCAGCGCTACCTGCAGGTAAGCATCACCTTGCTGGCGCGCAACCAGTCGGACCTGGACGCCCTCAAGGTGCATATGCCAGTGATCCGCAACAACCTGGTGATGCTGTTCTCCGGTCAGAGCTTCGACACACTTGCCACCCCGGTGGGCCAGGAAATGCTGCGCCAGAAGGTCACTGCCAGCGTGCAGGAAGTGGCCCAGAAGGAACTCGGCAAAGTCGTGGTCGAGCAGGCGCTCTTCACTAACTTCGTATTGCAGTAGGATCACGACATGGCCGTGCAAGACCTGCTGTCCCAGGATGAAATCGACGCGCTGCTGCATGGCGTGGACGATGGTCTGGTACAGACCGAAATGGCTGCCGAGCCCGGCAGCGTCAAAAGTTATGACCTCACCAGCCAGGATCGCATCGTCCGTGGACGCATGCCGACCCTGGAGATGATCAACGAGCGTTTTGCCCGCTATACCCGGATCAGTATGTTCAACATGCTGCGCCGCTCGGCGGACGTGGCCGTGGGTGGCGTGCAGGTGATGAAGTTTGGCGAGTACGTGCACTCGCTGTACGTGCCGACCAGCCTCAACCTGGTCAAGATCAAGCCGCTGCGCGGCACCGCGCTGTTCATTCTTGACGCCAAGCTGGTGTTCAAGCTGGTGGACAACTTCTTCGGCGGCGACGGCCGCCACGCCAAGATCGAAGGCCGTGAGTTCACCCCTACCGAGCTGCGGGTGGTGCGCATGGTGCTGGAGCAGGCCTTCATCGACTTGAAGGAAGCGTGGCAAGCGATCATGGAAGTCAATTTCGAGTACATCAACTCGGAAGTGAACCCGGCCATGGCCAATATCGTCGGCCCCAGCGAGGCCATTGTGGTGTCGACCTTCCACATCGAACTCGATGGCGGTGGCGGCGACCTGCACGTGACCATGCCGTACTCGATGATCGAGCCGGTGCGCGAGATGCTCGACGCCGGCTTCCAGTCCGACCTGGACGACCAGGACGAGCGCTGGGTCAAGGCCCTGCGCGAAGACCTGCTGGATGTCGACGTACCGCTGAGCGCCACCGTGGCCCGTCGCCAGTTGCGTTTGCGCGACATTTTGCACATGCAGCCGGGGGACATCATCCCCGTCGAATTGCCGGAAGAAATGATCATGCGCGCCAACGGCGTGCCGTCATTCAAGGTCAAGCTCGGTTCCCACAAGGGCAACCTGGCGTTGCAAGTGGTTGAGCCGATCAACCGTCGCTGACTCAACCCGATGATGCATACCCTATTTATGAATGTTTGCTCCGCCGAGGACATGTAATGGCTACCGAACACGAAAACACTTCCGCCGAAGACCAGGCTCTGGCTGACGAATGGGCGGCTGCCCTGGAAGAAACCGGCGATGTTGGCCAGGACGATATCGATGCGCTGCTGGCGGCTGACGCTGCCACCGCGCCGGCTGGCAACCGCCTGCCCATGGAAGAATTCGGCAGCGTGCCGAAAAACAACGACCCGGTGACCCTCGACGGCCCGAACCTGGACGTGATCCTCGACATCCCGGTGTCGATTTCCATGGAAGTGGGCAGCACCGAAATCAACATCCGCAACCTGCTGCAACTCAACCAGGGCTCGGTGATTGAACTCGACCGCCTGGCCGGTGAGCCACTGGACGTGCTGGTCAACGGCACCTTGATCGCCCACGGCGAAGTGGTCGTGGTCAACGAGAAGTTCGGCATCCGCCTGACGGACGTGATCAGCCCGAGCGAACGCATCAAGAAGTTGCGCTGACATGAAGTATTCGATGGCGGGACTGTTTCTGGCGCTGCCATTGAGCGCCCTCGCGGCTGAGCCGGTCGCGCAGGCGACTGCCGCAGCGGCACCGGTGGTGAGCAGCGGCATCGGTGGGCAATTGACCCAACTGGTGCTCGGCCTGTTGCTGGTGGTGGGCCTTATTTTTGTGTTGGCCTGGCTGATGCGCCGCGTGCAGCGCGTCGGCCCGGGCAACGGCCAGGTGATCGAGATGATCGGTTCCCGTGCCCTCGGTCCGCGTGATCGGCTGGTGCTGGTGCAAGTGGGTGAGGAACAGATTCTGTTGGGCATCACTCCAGGGCGCATCACCCCGCTGCATGTGCTCAAGACTCCGGTGAACGTGGACCAGAGCCAGTCCGCCACGCCAGAATTCGCCCAGCGCCTGATGGAGTTGCTGGGCAAGGATCAGAAGGATAAGAAGTAATGCGCGTTTTATTGACGCTCATGCTGTTGCTGGCGGCGCCATTGGCGTTCGGCGCCGACCCGCTGTCGATCCCGGCCATTACGCTGGGCACCAACGCGGCGGGCGCACAGGAGTATTCGGTCAGCCTGCAGATCCTGCTGATCATGACCGCGCTGAGTTTTATCCCGGCGTTCGTGATGCTGATGACCAGCTTCACGCGGATCATCATCGTGTTCTCGATCCTGCGCCAGGCCCTGGGGCTGCAGCAGACCCCGTCGAACCAGATCCTTACCGGCATGGCGTTGTTCTTGACGCTGTTCATCATGGCGCCCGTATTCGACAAGGTTAACCAGCAAGCCCTGCAACCCTACCTGGCAGAGAAAATGACGGCCCAGGACGCGATCGACAAGGCCCAGGGCCCGATCAAGGATTTCATGCTGTCGCAGACTCGCTCCAGCGACCTTGAGCTGTTCATGCGCCTGTCCAAGCGGACCGACATCGCCACCCCGGACCAGGCGCCACTGACCATCCTGGTGCCGGCGTTCGTCACGTCGGAGTTGAAGACCGCGTTCCAGATCGGCTTCATGATCTTCATTCCGTTCCTGATCATCGACCTGGTGGTGGCGAGCGTGCTGATGGCCATGGGTATGATGATGCTGTCGCCGCTGATCATCTCGTTGCCGTTCAAGATCATGCTGTTTGTGCTGGTGGACGGCTGGGCGCTGATTATCGGCACCCTGGCCGGCAGTTTCGGCGGGGTATAGCGCGATGACGCCAGAAGTTGCTGTCGACCTGTTTCGTGAAGCGCTGTGGCTGACCACCGTGATGGTCGCCGTGCTGGTGGTGCCGAGCCTGTTGGTGGGCCTGCTGGTGGCGATGTTCCAGGCTGCGACGCAGATCAACGAACAAACCTTGAGCTTCCTGCCACGCTTGTTGGTGATGCTGGTCACCCTGATCGTGGCCGGCCCGTGGCTGGTGCAGACCTTCATGGAATACATCCTGCAGTTGTACGGCAGTATTCCGCAGTTGATCGGCTGACCTGATGCAGTCCTTGCTGGCATTGACCGACACCCAGATCAGCACCTGGGTGGCGTCCTTCATCCTGCCGCTGTTTCGCGTGACGGCGATGTTGATGGCTATGCCAGTGTTCGGCACCACCCTCGTACCACGGCGCGTACGCTTGTACTTCGCGGTGGCGATTACGGTGGTGATCGTGCCGGGGTTGCCGCCGATGCCGCCGGTCAACGCCATTGATCTCAGCGCATTGCTGCTGATTGCCGAGCAGATCCTGATCGGCGCGTTGATGGGGTTTTCCCTCACGTTGTTTTTCCAGGCGTTTGTGATCGCCGGGCAAATCATTTCGATCCAGATGGGCATGGGCTTCGCATCCATGGTCGACCCCACCAACGGCGTGTCGGCGGCAGTGATCGGGCAATTCCTGACCATGCTGGTGACCCTG
Source organism: Pseudomonas sp. MYb13 (assembly GCF_002980075.1). NCBI lineage: Bacteria > Pseudomonadati > Pseudomonadota > Gammaproteobacteria > Pseudomonadales > Pseudomonadaceae > Pseudomonas > Pseudomonas sp. MYb13. The sequence goes on from NZ_PCQI01000004.1 coordinate 408,660, forward strand.
CTGTTCCTGGCCATGAACGGCCATCTGGTGGCCTTTGAAGTGATGACCGAAAGCTTTACCACCTTGCCGGTAGGGTCGGGGCTGGTGGTCAATCACTTCTGGGAGGTCGTGGGGCGTCTCGGTTGGGTGTTGGGCGCCTCCCTGTTGCTGGTATTGCCGGCGATCACGGCGTTGCTGGTGGTCAACATCGCGTTTGGGGTGATGACCCGTGCGGCGCCGCAGCTGAACATTTTCTCGATTGGTTTCCCGTTGACCCTGGTGTTGGGCATGGGGATTTTCTGGATCGGCCTGGCCGACATTCTCAATCAGTATCAACCGCTGGCGACCGACGCCCTGCAGTTCTTACGTGATCTGGCACGGGCGCGCTGAGCCATGGCCGAGAGCGAGAGTGGTCAGGACAAGACAGAAGACCCCACGGAGAAACGCAAAAAGGACTCCAGGGAAAAGGGCGAAATTGCGCGCTCCAAAGAGCTCAATACCGTCGCCACCATGATGGCGGGTGCCGGTGCCTTGCTGATCTACGGCGGCGGCCTGGCGCTGGACTTGATGGAATTGATGAAGCACAACTTTGCCTTGCCCCGCGAAGTGCTGCTCAACCCCGACGCCATGGGCCAGTACCTGTTGCACTCGGGCAAGATCGCGATCCTGGCGGTGCAGCCGATCCTGATCACGTTGCTGCTGGCCGCGCTGATCGGCCCGGTCGCCCTGGGTGGCTGGCTGTTCGCCGCCAGTAGCATGGCCCCCAAGTTCAGCCGCATGAACCCCGCGGCCGGGCTCAAACGTATGTTTTCTGCCAAGGCCTTGGTGGAATTGCTCAAGGCATTGGCAAAATTCATCCTGATTCTGTTCGTGGCGCTGATGGTGTTGTCGTCCGACATCGACGACCTGCTGCGCATCGCCCACGAACCGCTCGAGTCGGCGATCATCCACAGCGTGCAGGTGGTGGGCTGGAGCGCCCTGTGGATGGCGGCCGGGCTGATCATCATTGCCGCGGTGGACGCGCCGATCCAGCTGTGGGAAAGCCACAAGAAGCTGCTGATGACCAAGCAGGAAGTGCGCGACGAGCATAAGGACCAAGAGGGCCGCCCCGAGGTCAAGCAGCGTATTCGCCAACTGCAGCGGGAAATGTCTCAGCGCAAGATGATGGCCTCGGTGCCCGACGCCGACGTGGTCATCACCAACCCGACCCACTATGCCGTCGCCCTCAAATACGACCCGGAGAAGGGCGGCGCGCCGATGTTGCTGGCCAAGGGCAGCGACTTTACCGCGTTGAAGATCCGCGAAATCGCGGTGGCCAATGACATCCTGCTGCTGGAGTCGCCGGAGTTGGCGCGGTCGATCTTCTACTCCACCGACCTCGACCAGGAAATCCCCGCCGGGCTGTACCTGGCCGTGGCCCAGGTGTTGGCGTACGTCTATCAGATTCGCCAATACCGCGCGGGCAAGGGCAAGCGACCGGATCCGCTGAAGGACCTGCCGATTCCGCCGGATTTGCGTCGGGATTCTTAATTCGTTGAGAAGGTTTTTATGTCGTGTGGCACGCATTAAGTTTGTTAGAGTTGCGTGAAGTATAATTTTTTAAAAAAACGAAGTGGTTGTGCAATTGCTTTTGTCACTTACGATGCATAAAACATGCCCGTATTGCTACGGGCGTTTTTATTTGGGGATTTAACAACGGGCTTTTTATTCGCGAGTGACTATAATGTTGTCAAGCTGAAAGTCGTTTCCTCCTTCTGTTCCGCTCCCCGAACCACGTTCTTGGTGGTTGTGGATTCTGATTGTATACTCCCCGCTTTCATTAAATGAGAAAGTATTTGCCAATGTCTTCCATTTGGCATCCCTTGGAACGGTATATCGCGGGATTATAGTCATGTTTGGGGCGAACACCTCAAGTATAGGTGCCACATTATCGCTATGAGGGCTGTAATTCAGTACGTCAAGGGTGAACCGGTATTGTTGGTTTTTGGTGAATGTAAAGTCCCTATACAGTACAGTCCCACTGTTGTCTGGATAGATTGTTATCACGTCCATTGTTCCTAGTCTGAAAATTGCATCTCTCCCTGCGGTGCCGATAGTCCATTCGCCGGATGTGCCATCATTAAAGTTGGTGATTGAGTCTAGCCAGTTATCGAAAATGTAGTGAGTGGGGGGGAACTCGATAGCTTTATCTCTGTTGGGGGTTGCGTCGAGTGCAACTTTAAAATCGAGCTGTATTCTTGCGCCTGCATCAATTTGGCTGAACCAGGTACGAATTGCTTCCTTGTCTTTTATCCCGGTACCAATCTCCGTAGATTTAACTTTGTAGTTTTTAAGTATATCCAAAGGCTCAATCCCAGCGCTGCTAAGAGTCATCCAGGCTCGCTGGTCAGCTCTTATTAATGGCCATGGTAGAACGCTGGCTTTTGGATTCTCCGTAAATGACGCTAAATTTAATGTGGCACCTGACACCAAGCCGTTGATAGTCGCTTGAGGTAGCGGATTTCCACCGGGGAGTTCGTGGAAGTTCAGAACCCGTAATTCCAGTACACCCGAGTCGTATACGGCACCCGCACGTGATACGTGATACTGAATTTTTAGAATCTCACCAATGTGATCGGCAATATTGGTATTGGAAACCGTGAAATCTACATACCCTTGACTAGGGTTTCCGGGTTTGGGCGTAATGATTGGTGCGGTCAAGCCTGGCTTCACGATGAGTTTCACTGTGATGTCATCGCTGGCGAACATTGGCGAATAGTCGACGCGAACGGTGAAAACCGGCGGGCTAACGACGTGGGTTGGGTTAAGCGTCGAGCTGGTCGGGCTCACGACGGTGGCTTCCAGCACGGTTGGGACGCCCAACTCAGGCGCACTGCCCACGTTCATGTCCACCTGATGAGAAAACCGTGTTGGCGCATGCAACCGCTCACGCGCGTAGTAGATACGCATCACGGTATTGGGCAGCACGTTCGCGCGCGGCAGTGTGAACGGAAGCGGGCGTCCTTCCCAAAAGTCCGTGATAGGGAAGGGTTGTAGTGTCGGCGTACCGCCTGGCGCATTGCCTAGGGCATACAGCCTTACGGTATCGCCCTCCTTGATATCGGTGTCTGGCTGAACCCGAACACTGGCATTGCCCAGTGAAACAGCAGGATCGAATTGATAGCCAGGCGCGGGCGCCTCCAGTACAAGTGGTTCAAGCAAGGAGGCCGCTGGCTGACCGACGTTGTATAGGTTGCCCCGGGACGCACGCACGCCGCTTTCGTTCTGGACGGTGTAGTAGATCTCCAGCGTGCCCCCCTCCAGCTTGTTAATGTCGCCAAGGGGGCCGTTGGAGATCAAGCGAATTCCCTCTCCATCCCCGGCAACATCTATATCTTCGCGGTAATAGGCGTTGCCATTGGCGTAGGTGCCGGCAAAGACCAGCGTTACCAGATCGAAATAGTTCTGACCCTGGTAGCTGGGGATCACCACATTGAAGAACAGCTCCTGAGGATTGAGCGTGTCGCCGGTGGCCTCGATCACATAAGGCGGCGCGAGGCCGACAGGCAGGGCAGTACCGATCACATCGACGATATTGCTGCGCGAGTTTCGATCAGGCACATCGCTGCGGATTCGTTTGTAGCGCAGCTGAAAGCGTCCGCCCACCAGTGCTTTGATATCCGCATTGGGAACAGGGACCGTGATGTAGACGGCGGTGGTAGAGGTCAGGGGCGCTGAGTCGTAGGTCGTGACAAGGGGCTCGCCCTCTACCGTACGGCCATTGACCGTGACCCGGATAATGTCGCCCAGGGCATAGCCATTGCCACTGATAAAAATGAACACATGAGCATCGCCCACCAAGGCATCGTGGTCCAGGATGTTCTCCGGTGCTTCCTGGACAAAGGTCATGGGCAGCAGTGGCTCGGAGCCGTCGTCCAACTGCACGTCAAGGATTTGTGCAGGTGACCAGCCATCGGAGTGGTTACCGGCTTCATCGACCACTTCATATTCGCAGACATGCGAACCACTGCCGATAGATGTCCAGGTCGATGTATTGACCATGATAACGATGTCACCGGCGCCGCCTGCTTCGGCCTCCGTCACGCTATGCACAACGATCACGCCGCCAATGCTCAGGCGAATCCGGTCGCGTGGCTTGCGAAAGGTGTCGTCGGGTAGCGCGGTATTGACGGGGTAGGGTTTGATTTGCACAGGGATGGGCGAGCCGATGTCCTCTTGGCCTACGCCAAAATCAATGAGGTGTTGTGGGAACACGGGCAGGGCCAGGTTTTCGTTTTGCACCGTGCTGGCGACCGGGTTTCTGCCGCCTGGACGCGCCAGGTCGATAAACAGGTTCAGGTGTAGCGTTTCATTAGTGCTGCCCCCCAGCCGAGTCAATCTTACGAAGACCGGGTTGGCAGGCCCATGAATGATTCGGGTGGGAGGCACGTACAATGGAATAGCGCGGCCGCTGTCGACATCGTCCTGGTTGATGGTGTAGCTGGCGACGGGATCTGACGGGTCCTTGAAAAACAATTCCAGATGGTCGAACTCGGCTTTATCCAGGTAGGGCATCAAAATGAATAACAGGCCTTTTTCCTTGTTGACCTCTACCCCGGCAATGTTGATTGCGCCATTAAAACTGACATAGGGCGCTCGAATGTTCGGAATGTAGTACGGCAGATCGGAGAACGGAACTGATTTGAATGAGTCGGTTGTCCTGGGGCGGCTTCCTGGTTGGGGTGGGACCAGGAACTTGCGGTTCACTAGCGATGGTGGCGCCGGAATATCGTCGGGATTCGCTACATGTTCCTGTTGGTTTACCACGAGGTTACGCGCTGGCGTATTCGAGGCATCTGGGCAAGCGGAAATGGGGAGATCCGAGTCTTTTTTCATGATGAGAGTCCTTTGCTGACATGAGCGTTACTGTCTGTACGCCCGAGACATTGAGCGGGCTGTAGCTGCAAAGAGGTGTAACACCGGCAGTATTTGGCAACTACCTGTGAGAAATGACAGTGCCGACCAGCGGTTGAAGTGAGGTGTTTGCTCGAACGCCTGTTTCGCCAAGGCGACGGTGGTGTTGCTCGAGGACCTGCTTGTTCCTCCGGATTCCCTGCGACATCGTCAACGACCCTCGCTGGCAAGCCCGCGCCTCCAGTAGGCGAGCGACCTGCCGTTCGTCGAAAGCCGTGCGCAAGCTGTCAACTTTGACAGTAGCCAGCGTCGCGTTCTTGCGGTTCCATGGCAGCACACACTGCGTACACGTTGTTATGAGATGCAGAAGGAGTGGTGATGGAAGCGTTGACGGGCACGATCAAATCCTACAGCCGAAAAACCGGGGAAGGCTTGATTGCACTGGATGGCGAGGACGAGCCTGTGCGGGTGGACCTCCACAGCTCGGCTGGGGTCTGGCTGAAGGAAGGCCTGCGCGTGCAGTTCGCGAGGATTCATCGACCCAAAGGCGTTTTTGCGTTTCGTATCAAGCTCATTTAGCGATGTTCGTAAGCGGCATCGAGCGAGAGATCAGGAGAACGGCAATGGCAACAGGTACTGTGAAGTGGTTTAACGCGGAGAAGGGCTTTGGGTTTATTGCTCCGGATGACAAAAGCGCGGACGTGTTTGTCCACTTTTCGGCCATCGCCGCCGCAGGGTTCAAGACCCTTGAAGAAGGGCAAAAGGTTGAGTTCGGCGTAACCCAGGGCCCAAAAGGGCTACAGGCCGCTGATGTGAAGCCGTTGTAGATAACCCTCGTGAGGCGTTGGCGCTATTGGTCTGGGGCCATCATGCGCCCGACCCGCCAATCACCAGCCCGTTCAATCAGCTGCGCAGCTGACTCAAGCGCATCAGTGCACTGGCGCAAGCCCAGGTTTGCCGCGGCGGACCGGGCCGGCGCCAGCGATCTACGGCCTGAAGCAAAAGTTGGAAGGCTTCTTGCAATACCGCCACCAGGACGCCTCCCGGCGTCAAAAGTTTGCTTCACGGTGACGAGGAATACTGGTGGAACGTTCTCAAATGCTCAGCACGGCCCGTGGCACCCTGACTGACCTCTCGCGGGGCAATCTGGGTGTGCCGTTGTTGTTGCTGGTGATGCTGGCAATGATGATGTTGCCAATGCCGCCGTTCCTGTTGGACGTGTTCTTCACCTTCAACATTGCCTTGTCCGTCGTGGTGCTGCTGGTCTGCGTCTACGCCTTGCGGCCGCTGGATTTCGCCGTATTCCCGACAATCCTGCTGGTGGCGACCTTGCTGCGCCTGGCGCTCAACGTGGCCTCGACCCGAGTGGTCATGCTCCATGGCCAGGACGGCCACGCCGCTGCCGGTAAGGTGATCCAGGCCTTCGGTGAGGTGGTGATCGGCGGTAACTACGTGGTCGGTATCGTGGTGTTCGCGATCTTGATGATCATCAACTTCGTGGTGGTCACCAAGGGCGCCGGGCGGATCTCCGAGGTGAGCGCGCGGTTTACCCTCGACGCCATGCCCGGTAAACAGATGGCCATCGACGCCGACCTCAACGCCGGCCTGATCGACCAGAACCAAGCCAAGTCGCGCCGCCTGGAAGTGGCCCAGGAGGCCGAGTTCTATGGCTCCATGGACGGTGCCAGTAAATTCGTGCGCGGTGACGCCATCGCCGGCCTGCTGATCCTGTTCATCAACCTCATCGGCGGCATGGCGGTGGGTATCTTCCAGCACGGCATGACCTTCGGCGATGCCGGCAAGGTCTATGCCTTGCTGACCATTGGTGACGGTTTAGTGGCGCAATTGCCATCACTGTTGTTATCTACAGCGGCGGCGATCATGGTGACCCGTGCTTCGGGCTCCGAAGACATGGGCAAGCAGATCAGCCGGCAGATGTTTGCCTCGCCCAAGGCCCTGGCCGTGGCGGCGGGCATCATGGCCATCATGGGGATCGTGCCGGGCATGCCCCATGTGTCGTTCCTGAGCATGGCGGCCATGGCGGGCGGCGGTGCCTACCTGTTCTGGAAAAAGCAGAATGCGGTCAAGGTCCAGGCCCAGCAAGAGATTGCGCGCCAGCAGGAACTGCTGCCATCCCCGGCTCGCGCCCAGGAAACCAAGGAGCTTGGCTGGGATGACGTCACCCCGATCGACATGATCGGCCTGGAAGTCGGCTACCGCCTCATCCCTCTGGTGGACCGTAACCAGGGCGGCCAATTGCTCGCGCGGATCAAGGGCGTACGCAAGAAGCTGTCCCAGGACCTGGGCTTCCTGATGCCCACCGTGCATATCCGCGACAACCTCGACCTAGCGCCGAGCGCCTACCGCCTGACCCTGATGGGCGTGATCCTGGCCGAAGCCGAGATCTACCCGGACCGCGAACTGGCAATCAACCCCGGCCAGGTGTTCGGTAGCCTCAACGGCATTACCGCCAAAGATCCGGCTTTTGGCCTGGACGCGGTGTGGATCGAAATCAGCCAGCGCAGCCAGGCGCAGTCGCTGGGCTACACCGTGGTGGACGCCAGCACCGTGGTCGCCACCCACCTCAACCAGATTCTGTACAAGCACTCCCACGAGCTGATCGGGCACGAGGAAGTCCAGCAATTGATGGGTTTGCTCGCCAAAGCCTCGCCAAAACTCGCCGAAGAACTGGTGCCGGGCGTGCTGTCGCTGTCGCAGTTGCTCAAGGTGTTGCAGGCGTTGCTGGCCGAGCAGGTGCCGGTACGCGACATTCGCAGCATTGCCGAGGCTATCGCCAACAACGCCGCCAAGAGTCAAGATACTGCCGCCCTGGTGGCCGCGGTGCGCGTCGGATTGTCCCGTGCAATCGTCCAAAGCATTGTAGGGATTGACTCCGAGCTGCCTGTGATCACCTTGGAACCAAGGTTGGAACAAATATTGCTCAATAGTATTCAGAAGGCGGGACAAGGCCAGGAAGAGGGCGTCCTGCTGGAGCCAAGCATGGCTGAAAAGCTGCAGCGCTCGTTGATCGACGCTGCACAGCGCCAGGAAATGCAGGGCCAACCGGTGATTCTGCTGGTGGCCGGCCCAGTCCGGGCGATGTTGTCGCGGTTTGGACGCCTGGCAGTACCGAATTTGCACGTTTTGGCTTATCAGGAAATTCCTGACAACAAGCAAGTGACTATCGTCGCGACAGTAGGGCCCAACGGCTGAGGGTAGTGGGTTATGCAAGTTAAGCGTTTTTTCGCCGCCGATATGCGTCAGGCCATGAAACTGGTTCGTGATGAGTTGGGCGCCGACGCCGCGATTATTGGTAACCGTCGTATTGCCGGCGGTGTCGAGCTGACGGCTGCCCTGGATTACACGCCTTCGGCCTTGGCGCCGCGCGTGCCGAACATGGAGCTCGAAGACGAGCTGCGCAAGACTGCGTCGCGGATTGTCTCGGCCCAGGCTGAACTGAGCATGCGTGGCGACAGCGATGCCACCACCAATCGCCAATTGTTCGCCGGCTTGCCGCTGACCGCGGCCGAGCCGCTGGTCGAACCTACGTTCAAGGAGCCGCCGCGCCCTGCTGCGCCTGCTCCGGCGCCGGCTGTCGACCCGCGTGTGTTCGACTCGATGCGTTTTGAACTCAATGGCCTGCGCGAACTGCTGGAAGTGCAGCTCGGCTCGCTGGCCTGGACGCAACTGCAAGGCAGCAAGCCGCAACAGGCCAACCTGTGGCGTCGCCTGCAACGCATCGGCCTGTCCGGCCCGTTGTCCCGCGACCTGTTGGCCCTGACCACTGAAATCGAAGAGCCGCGCCAGGCCTGGCGCATGTTGCTGGCCCACCTGGCGCGGATGATTGCCACCCCGGAAATCGAACCGTTGGAAGAGGGCGGTGTGATCGCCATGGTCGGCCCTGCCGGCATGGGCAAGACCACCACCCTGGCCAAGCTGGCGGCCCGCTACGTGCTCAAGTACGGCGCGCAGAATATCGCGCTGGTGAGCATGGACAGTTATCGTATCGGTGCCCAGGAGCAACTCAAGACCCTGGGCCGGATCCTCAATGTGTCGGTGACCCATGTCGACCCGGGCCAGTCCCTGGCCAACGCCCTCGACCCACTGCTGCGCAAGCGCGTGGTGCTGATCGATACCGCCGGCCTGCAAGCCAGCGATCCGGCGTTGCGCATGCAACTGGAAAGCCTGGCTGGGCGTGGCATCCGGTCAAAGAATTACCTGGTGCTTGCAACCACCAGCCAGAAACAGGTTCTTACCGCTGCTTATCATAGTTACAAGCGTTGTGGCCTGGCCGGTTGCATCCTTACCAAGCTCGATGAAACCGCGAGCCTGGGCGAGGTGCTGAGCCTGGCTATCAGTCATGAATTACCGGTCGCCTACCTGACCGACGGCCCGCGGATCCCGGATGATCTGCATCTGCCGCGCCGTCATCAGTTGGTCAGCCGTGCAGTCAGTGTGCAAATGCAAGACGAGCCTAGCGAGGAAGCGATGGCCGATATGTTCGCCGACCTTTACCACAGCCCGGCAAAGCGGGTGGGTTGAGTCAGGATGAACGCCGTGAAATGTATCTACATCGATGGTCTGCAAGCGATTCACGCGGCCAAGCCATGTAGCCTGCGTCTAAGCAAGACAAGGTAAAGAAATAAAATGGGCAGCATGCATCCCGTACAGGTGATCGCGGTGACCGGCGGCAAAGGTGGCGTCGGGAAAACTAACGTGTCAGTGAATTTGTCCCTGGCCCTGGCAGAGCTTGGCCGTCGCGTCATGCTGCTGGATGCTGACCTGGGGCTGGCGAACGTCGACGTTCTGCTGGGGCTGACGCCCAAACACACCCTTGCCGATGTGATCGAAGGCCGCTGTGAGCTGCGCGATGTGCTGCTGCAGGGCCCCGGTGGCATACGCATCGTGCCAGCGGCTTCCGGCACCCAGAGCATGGTGCACCTGAGCCCGGCGCAGCATGCCGGCCTGATCCAGGCATTCAGTGATATCGGTGACAACCTCGACGTGCTGGTGATCGACACCGCCGCCGGGATCGGCGAGTCCGTGGTCAGCTTCGTGCGCGCCGCGCAGGAAGTCTTGTTGGTGGTCTGTGATGAACCCACCTCGATCACCGACGCCTACGCCCTGATCAAACTGCTTAACCGTGACTACGGCATGAACCGCTTCCGCGTGCTGGCCAACATGGCCCAGAGCCCGCAGGAAGGACGCAACCTGTTCGCCAAGTTGACCAAGGTCACGGATCGGTTCCTCGATGTCGCCTTACAATACGTCGGCGCAGTTCCCTACGACGAGTGTGTGCGCAAGGCTGTGCAAAAGCAGCGTGCAGTCTACGAAGCGTTCCCTCGTTCCAAGTGCGCATTGGCGTTCAAGGCTATTGCCCAGAAGGTCGATACCTGGCCGTTGCCCGCCAACCCTCGGGGGCATCTGGAGTTTTTCGTCGAGCGATTGGTGCATCAGACGAGCGCAGGACCGGTGCTATGACAGCCAGCGGCTACAACCTTTACAAGAAATCGGCACGTGACAGCCAGGGTGAATTGATCGAGCGCTATGCGCCCCTGGTCAAGCGCATCGCCTATCACTTGCTGGCACGCCTGCCCGCCAGCGTCCAGGTCGAAGACCTGATCCAGGCGGGCATGATCGGCCTGCTCGAAGTGTCGACCAAATACGACGCGAGCAAGGGCGCGAGTTTCGAAACGTATGCGGGTATCCGTATCCGTGGCGCGATGCTCGATGAAGTGCGTAAAGGTGACTGGGCGCCGCGTTCGGTACATCGCAATACACGCATGGTCAGTGACGCAATTCGCGCAATTGAAGCAAAAACCGGTCGCGACGCTAAAGATCACGAAGTTGCGGCCGAACTCCAATTGAGTCTCGACGATTACTACGGGATTTTGAACGATACCTTGGGCAGCCGCCTGTTCAGTTTCGACGACCTCTTGCAGGACGGCGAGCACGAAGGGCTGCACGAGGACGGCGCGAGTGCTCATATGGAGCCATCGCGTGACCTGGAAGATGAGCGTTTCCAGGGGGCGTTGGCGGATGCGATTGCCAATTTGCCGGAGCGTGAGCGACTGGTGTTGGCGCTGTACTACGACGAAGAGCTGAACCTCAAGGAAATCGGTGAGGTCCTGGGCGTCAGCGAGTCGCGGGTCAGCCAGTTGCACAGCCAGTGCGCAGCCCGCTTGCGGGGGCGTTTGGGAGAGTGGCGAGCGCGCTGACAGGCAGTGTGGGGACACTGCAGACGATACCGCGAGGGCAACCAGCCTTCGCGGTTTCGACCCGTGGTGCCCCCGGCAGTCCTTTTTGTGTAATGCCTGTTGATTGAAATGGCGCGTCCAGGTGCTGGGCGCGTTTAAGACTGCTTGGAGGTCGAATTGGACAAGAACATGAAAATCCTCATCGTTGATGACTTCTCAACGATGCGGCGGATCATAAAAAACCTGTTGCGTGACCTTGGGTTCACTAACACGGTCGAGGCGGATGACGGCATTACGGCGATTCCGATCCTCAACAGCGGGAGCATCGACTTTCTGGTAACAGACTGGAACATGCCGGGCATGACCGGTATCGACTTGCTGCGCCACGTGCGCGCTGACGAAAAGCTGCGCAGCCTGCCTGTGCTGATGGTAACCGCCGAAGCCAAGCGTGAGCAGATCATCGAAGCCGCCCAAGCCGGGGTTAACGGTTACGTGGTCAAGCCATTCACTGCATTGGCCTTGAAAGAGAAGATCGAAAAAATCTTCGAACGCATCCACGGCTAATGCCATCGCGGGGGAGCTATGGAGCATAAAGAAACGTCACAGGGAGACTTCGAGTCGACCCTGAAAAAGCATGCTCACCAATTGGTCGAAAGCCTTGAAAGAGGCCAGTTCGGCGACGCGGTGCAGTTAATCCATGAGCTCAACCAGACCCGTGACCGCGGCCTGTACCAGGAAGTGGGCAAGCTCACGCGCGAGCTGCACAGTGCAATCGTCAATTTCCAGATTGACCCGCACATGCCCCAGGCCGAAGAAATTTCCCAGATCACGGATGCCACCGAACGCCTGTCCTATGTGGTCAGGCTGACTGAGGCGGCGGCCAACCGCACCATGGACCTGGTGGAAAATGCCACGCCTCTGGTCAATGGCATGGCCACTGAAGCCCAGGCCCTCAGCGTTGACTGGGGCCGTTTCATGCGCCGTGAAGTGGGGGCTGAAGAGTTTCGTGAGCTGGCGCGCCGGGTCGAAGGGTTCTTGTCACGCAGTGAGCAGGAAAACCGCACGGTTTCCAGCAACCTCAACGACATTCTGCTCGCCCAGGATTACCAGGACCTCACCGGTCAGGTGATCAAGCGTGTGACCCAGTTGGTCACCGAAGTGGAAAGCAACTTGCTCAAATTGGTGCTTATGGCAGGCCAGGTTGACCGTTTTGCCGGCATTGAACATGACCGCGAAGCGATCCTCTCGGAAAAAGATCCACAAAAACATCTCGCCAAGGGTGAAGGTCCGCAGATTCATGCCGATAAACGTGAAGACGTTGTGTCAGGTCAGGATGACGTAGATGACCTGTTATCCAGTTTAGGCTTCTAAGGAGCACCCACATGAGCTTCGGCGCCGATGAAGAAATCCTTCAGGATTTCCTTGTAGAGGCCGGCGAAATTTTAGAGCAACTGTCCGAACAACTGGTCGAGCTGGAAAGCCGCCCGGATGATGCGAACCTGCTCAATGCAATTTTTCGCGGTTTTCACACTGTAAAAGGGGGCGCCGGCTTCCTCCAGCTCCATGAGCTGGTGGAGTGCTGCCACATCGCCGAGAACGTGTTCGACATCCTGCGCAAGGGTGAGCGGCACGTTGACTCGGAGTTGATGGACGTGATTCTCGAAGCACTGGACGCGGTCAACGGCATGTTCGGCGAAGTCCGCGAACGTGCCCCGATCACCGCGGCCACGCCGGAGCTGCTAGCCGCCCTGGCGCGCTACGCAGAGCCTGCCGACTTATCGGCTGCGCCGGTGGCTGAAGCTGCGCCGGAACCGGTGGCAGAGCCCGAAGCGGATGTGACGGACAGCGAGTTCGAACAACTGCTCAACTCGCTCAGTGCGGTGAAGGCCGAGGCTGAAGCACCCGCTGCGCCTGTTGCCGCACCGACCAGCGAAGACATTACCGACGCCGAGTTCGAGTCCCTGCTTGACCAGTTGCATGGCAAAGGCCAGTTCGCGGCTGACGCCGTGGCACCGGTCGCTGCGCCTGAGGCGCCTGCCGCCAGTGGCAGTGCCAGCACCGATATCACCGACGATGAATTCGAAGCGTTGCTCGACCAACTGCACGGCAAGGGCACCTTTGCGGCCGACGCCTTGCCGGCAGTCGCCGCCACCGTCGCAGCGCCTGCCGCCAGTGCCGCACCTGCTGGCGATGGCTTGATCTCCGATCAGGAGTTCGAATCCCTGCTGGACGAATTGCACGGCAAGGGCAAGTTCAGTGAAGTGGCGCCGGCCGCTGCGGTGGCGACCGCTGCACCGGTTGCCGCCAAAGCCGCGGCGCCGGCACCCGCTCCGGCGGCCAAACCTGCACCGACTCCAGCCGCCGCCCCGGCGCCGGCGCGTGCTGCCGCCGCGCCGGTGGCCGAGAAACCTGCCAGTGAAGCCGAAACCACCGTGCGCGTTGATACCGCGCGCCTGGACGACATCATGAACATGGTCGGCGAACTGGTACTGGTGCGTAACCGCTTGGTGCGCCTGGGCTTGAGCAGCGGCGATGAAGCCATGCAAAAGGCCGTGTCGAACCTCGACGTGGTGACCGCCGACCTGCAGACCGCCGTGATGAAAACGCGGATGCAGCCGATCAAGAAAGTCTTCGGCCGCTTCCCACGCCTGGTTCGTGACCTGGCGCGTCAGCTGAAGAAAGAGATCAACCTGGAGCTGGTGGGTGAAGAAACCGACCTCGACAAAAACCTTGTCGAGGCCCTGGCCGACCCGCTGGTCCACTTGGTGCGCAACGCCGTCGACCACGGCGTGGAAACCCCGGAAGAACGCGAGGCGTCGGGCAAGTCGCGCAACGGCAAGGTCATCCTGGCAGCCGAGCAAGAAGGCGACCATATCCTGCTGTCGATCACCGATGACGGCAAGGGCATGGACCCGACCATTCTGCGCAATATCGCCGTCAAGCGTGGCGTGATGGACAAGGACGCCGCCGATCGCCTGACCGACACCGAGTGCTACAACCTGATCTTCGCCCCGGGTTTCTCCACCAAGACCGAGATTTCCGACGTGTCCGGCCGTGGCGTCGGCATGGACGTGGTGAAGACCAAGATCAGCCAGCTCAACGGCTCGATCAACATTTACTCGACCAAGGGCCAAGGCTCCAAGATCGTCATCAAGGTGCCGTTGACCCTGGCGATCATGCCGACCTTGATGGTGATGCTGGGTAACCAGGCCTTCGCCTTCCCGCTGGTCAACGTCAACGAGATCTTCCACCTCGACCTGTCCCGCACCAACGTGGTGGACGGCCAGGAAGTCGTGATCGTGCGCGACAAGGCGTTGCCACTGTTCTACCTCAAGCGCTGGCTGGTGGCATCGGCCAAGCATGAAGAGCAGCGCGAAGGCCATGTAGTGATTCTCTCCGTGGGCACCCAGCGTATCGGCTTTGTGGTCGATCAACTGGTTGGCCAGGAAGAAGTGGTCATCAAGCCTTTGGGCAAAATGCTGCAGGGAACCCCGGGCATGTCGGGTGCGACCATCACCGGTGACGGTCGGATCGCGCTGATTCTCGATGTTCCGAGCATGCTCAAGCGTTACGCCGCTCGGCGTATTTGATTCTGGTGGGGCAGGGCGGTATTGCCCGCCCCGCCTAACGGAGTGTTTATGGCAGTCAAGGTCCTGGTGGTGGACGATTCGGGTTTCTTCCGCCGCCGCGTCTCGGAAATTCTTTCCGCCGATCCAACGATCCAGGTGGTCGGCACGGCCACCAACGGCAAAGAGGCGATTGATCAAGCCATTGCGTTGAAACCGGACGTGATCACCATGGACTACGAGATGCCGATGATGGATGGCATCACGGCAGTTCGACACATCATGCAACGCTGCCCGACCCCGGTGTTGATGTTCTCCTCGCTGACCCACGAAGGCGCCCGGGTCACCCTGGATGCGTTGGACGCCGGCGCGGTGGACTTCCTGCCGAAAAATTTCGAAGACATCTCGCGCAACCCCGAGAAGGTCAAGCAGATGCTGTGCGAGAAGGTGCACAGCATTTCGCGCAGCAACCGTCGCAGCCTGTTCAGCACGCCGGCGCCGTCGCAAGCACCTGCTCCCGCTCCCGCCGCGGCACCGACAACCTCGTTCGGGCGTCCTGCGCCGGCACCGGTTGCCCGCCCCGTGTCGCCTGCGCCCGTGCGTGCCGCTGCGCCTGCGGCGGCTCATTCACCCGCGCCCAAGCGCAAGGCCTACAAGCTGGTGGCGATCGGTACGTCCACTGGCGGCCCGGTTGCCCTGCAGCGCGTATTGACCCAATTGCCGGCCAACTTCCCGGCGCCCATCGTGTTGATCCAGCACATGCCCGCTGCGTTCACCAAGGCTTTCGCCGAGCGCCTGGACAAGCTGTGCCGCATCAGCGTCAAGGAAGCCGAGGATGGCGACATCCTGCGCCCTGGCTTGGCGTTGCTGGCCCCAGGTGGCAAGCAAATGATGGTCGACGGGCGTGGCGCGATCAAAATCCTGCCGGGCGATGAGCGCCTGAACTACAAGCCGTGCGTGGACATCACCTTCGGTTCGGCGGCCAAGTCCTACGGTGACAAAGTTCTGGCGGTGGTGCTCACCGGCATGGGCGCCGACGGCCGCGAAGGCGCGCGTCTGCTCAAGCAGGGCGGCAGCGCCATCTGGGCCCAGGATGAAGCCAGCTGCGTGATCTATGGCATGCCCATGGCCATCGTCAAGGCGGACCTGGCCGACGCCGTCTACAGCCTGGACGACATTGGCAAGCATCTGGTGGAGGCCTGCCTCTGATGGATGTCTTGAGCCTGATCGGTATCATCATGGCGTTTGTCGCGATCATTGGTGGCAACTACCTCGAAGGCGGTCACCTCGGCGCGTTGGCCAATGGCCCGGCGGCGCTGATCGTGATCGGCGGCACGGTGGGGGCGGCATTGCTGCAGTCACCCTTGAGCTCGTTCAAGCGCGCCATGCAGATCCTGGTGTGGATCATTTTCCCGCCACGCGTGGACCTGCCCGGCGGCATCGATCGCGTGGTCAACTGGAGCCTCACCGCCCGCAAGGAAGGCCTGCTGGGCCTGGAAGGCGTAGCCGATGCCGAACCCGACAGCTACGCACGCAAAGGCCTGCAGTTGCTGGTGGACGGTGCCGAACCGGAAGCGATCCGCAGCATCCTCGAGGTGGACTTCTACACCCAGGAAAGCCGTGACATCAATGCCGCCAAAGTCTTTGAAAGCATGGGCGGCTACGCGCCGACCATCGGCATTATCGGTGCGGTGATGGGCCTGATCCACGTGATGGGCAACCTGGCCGACCCGTCCCAATTGGGCAGCGGGATCGCCGTGGCGTTTGTCGCCACCATCTATGGTGTGGCCAGCGCCAACCTGGTGTTGCTGCCGGTGGCGAGCAAGCTCAAGTCGATCGCCATGCGCCAGTCGCGTTATCGCGAAATGTTGCTCGAAGGTATCCTCTCGATCGCCGAGGGCGAGAACCCGCGCTCCATCGAATTGAAGCTCCAGGGCTTCATGGATTGATGGGAGGTATGTGTTGTGAGCCGTCGCCGTCGCGAACCTGAAGAACACGTCAACCATGAACGCTGGCTAGTGTCCTACGCCGACTTCATTACGCTGCTGTTCGCGTTTTTCGTGGTGATGTACTCCATCTCGTCGATCAACGAAGGCAAGTACAAAGTCATTTCCCAGGCGTTGATCGGGGTGTTCAACGACGCCGACCGCGCCCTCAAGCCGATCCCCATCGGCGAAGAGCGGCCCAAGACCGTGACGCCGGCCAAGCCGCTGGTCAACGACAGCGATGAAACCGCTGCCGGCGTGGGCGGCACCAGCGATCCGCTGAAGAGCATCGCCGATGACATCAGTGCCGCGTTTGGCGATTTGATCAGCTCCAACCAGATGACCGTGCGTGGCAACGAACTGTGGGTGGAGATCGAACTCAACTCCAGCCTGCTGTTTGCCAGTGCCGATGCGATGCCCAGTGACCAGGCGTTCACCATCATTGATAAGGTGGCGGCGATCCTGCGGCCATTCGAGAACCCGATCCACGTTGAAGGGTTTACCGACAATTTCCCGATCAGCACCGCGCAGTACCCGACTAACTGGGAGCTGTCCTCGGCGCGTGCCGCGAGCATCGTGCGCATGCTCGCGATGCAGGGCGTGAACCCAGGGCGCCTGGCGTCGGTGGGGTATGGCGAGTTCCAGCCGGTGGCCAATAACGCCACGGTTGAGGGGCGCGCACGTAACCGTCGAGTGGTACTGGTGGTGTCGCGCAACCTGGATGTGCGTCGCAGCCTGACCGGCACCGGTACCGCCAATGCAACACCGGATGCGGCCTTGAAGCGGGCTGGCACACAAACTGCACCGGCCCCTGTAAAGCCGCCGGTTCGTCAGAGTGCCGTCAATTCTCCGTCGCCGGCTCAATAACCCTATGCAATGTCTCGGTCGCGCCTGTGCCTGCCGGGAGGAACCAACCGAATGAGAGTCTGGGCAGTTGCCAATCAAAAAGGTGGGGTCGGCAAGACCACTACCTCCATCGCCTTAGCCGGATTGCTGGCCGAGGCGGGCAAGCGTGTGGTCGTGGTGGACCTGGACCCTCACGGCTCCATGACCAGCTATTTCGGCTACGACCCGGATGCCCTGGAACACAGTAACTACGACCTGTTCCTGCACAAGGGCAGCGTGCCCGCCGATTTGCCTGGGCAATTGCTGCTGCCCACCAGTAACGAAAGCATTTCCCTGCTGCCTTCCAGCACCGCCCTGGCCACCCTTGAGCGTCAGTCGCCTGGGCAGAGCGGCCTGGGCCTGGTGATCGCCAAGACGCTGGCGCAACTGTGGCAGGACTTCGACTACGCGATCATCGACAGCCCGCCGTTGCTGGGCGTGTTGATGGTCAACGCCTTGGCGGCCAGCCAGCAGTTGGTCATCCCGGTGCAGACCGAACACCTGGCGGTCAAAGGCCTGGAGCGCATGGTCAGCACCCTGGCGATGATCAACCGTTCGCGCAAACAGGCGCTGCCGTTCAGCATCGTGCCGACCCTGTTCGATCGCCGGACCCAGGCGTCCCTCGGCACTTTGCGCGTGTTGCGCGATGCCTACCCGGACACTATCTGGAACGGCTACATCCCGGTGGACACGCGCCTGCGTGACGCCAGCCGTGCCGGCCTGGCGCCGTCGCAGTTCGACTCGAAAAGTCGTGGCGTACTGGCCTACCGCGCGTTGCTCAAGCACCTGCTGTCCCAGCAGCTTGTGGCGCAGGTGGCGTGATGAACCGTCCCGTAGAGCTCAAGACCCGGCCGCAACTGGCACTGGAATCCTACCTGGATGCCTTGCTGCAGGATGCGACGGCGGAAGAACTGCAGGAACCGATCCTGGTGCTGGAGCCTGCTGTAGAACCAGAAAGCACGCTGGACGAATTCCAGCTGGCTGTATTGGAAGAGCAGGCGCGCGACGCACAGGTTGCGCCGGTTGCGGCTGTCGTCGTTCCGATTGCGCCGGTGGTGGTGGCGCCTGTGGTGGTCGAGCCGGTGGTGGAAGTGCACCTGCCACCGAGCATTACGCCGCCTCCCGTCACTGGCGATGACCGCCCCAGCTGGGCTGCCGAACCGTTCGAATGCCTGCTGTTCGACGTCGCCGGGTTGACGCTGGCAGTGCCGTTGGTGTGCCTGGGGTCGATCTATTCCCTGGAAGGCCAGGAGTTGACGCCGCTGTTCGGGCAGCCGGAATGGTTCCTTGGCATCCTGCCCAGCCAGGCCGGCAACCTCAAGGTGCTCGATACCGCGCGTTGGGTCATGCCCGACCGCTACCGTGACGACTTCCGCCAGGGCTTGCAATACGTGATCTCGGTGCAGGGCTACGAATGGGGGCTGGCGGTGCATCAGGTCAGCCGCTCGTTGCGCCTGGACCCGAACGAAATCAAATGGCGCAGCCACCGGGGCCAACGGCCTTGGCTCGCAGGCACCGTGATCGAACACATGTGCGCGTTGCTTGACGTCGCCGAACTGGCGGAGTTGATTGCCAGTGGCGCGGTCAAGGCGATGCCACAGAACAAACGCAGTTGATTGAACAATAAGGGCCGCATGCGAATGCGGTCAGCGAAGCACACACGCCGTGTAAAACGGCACTTGAAGGGGTCAGGGGTATGAATAAGTCAGCGTCCGCACAAGGTTTGGATGATCCGATCCTGCAATGGGTTACCTTCAAACTGGACAACGAGTCCTATGGCATCAACGTGATGCGCGTGCAGGAAGTACTGCGCTACACCGAGATCGCTCCGGTTCCGGGTGCGCCAAGCTACGTGCTGGGCATCATCAACCTGCGCGGCAACGTGGTCACGGTGATCGACACCCGCCAGCGTTTCGGCCTGGTACCGACTGAAGTGAACGACAACACGCGTATCGTCATCATCGAAGCCGACAAGCAAGTGGTCGGGATCATGGTCGACAGCGTGGCGGAAGTGGTCTATCTGCGCCAATCGGAAGTGGAAACCGCGCCGAACGTGGGCAACGAAGAATCCGCCAAGTTCATCCAGGGCGTGTGCAACAAGAACGGCGAGCTGCTGATTTTGGTTGAGCTGGACAAGATGATGAGCGAAGAAGAGTGGTCGGAACTGGAGAGCATCTGATTGTTCCTCGAGGCCGCGGTAATTGTCCTGGCCCTGTTGTGGGCCGGGACCTTGGCATTCCTGCTGCGCTATGTGCGCCAGCAGCGCGAATTGTTCTTGCAGCAGGCCGAGCGTGATGCTGTGCGTGATCGGCGCATTCTTGAGTTGGTCAAGCGGGTTGATCATTACCAGCAGAGCGCGGTGAGGGTGGGGGATGAGGTGCATGAACTGCGCGCCATTCTTGCGCCGTTGCCCGACAAGCTGGCGCAGATTGAGCAGCGCGATCCTTCCAGCCTTTCGTTTGCGCAGGCTGCGAAGTTGGTGGGGATGGGGGCTACGGTGGATGAGCTTACCCAGTCGTGTGGGTTGACTCAGGCTGAGGCGCAGTTGATGAGTAAGTTGCATAAGAGTTGATTGGGTTTTGAGTACATATCCGTTGCTGCGGTAACGGCCACTTAGGGTTCCGCCCTTACGGCGGCTCACTTTTGGAAAGGCCCAAAAGTAAGCAAAAGGCCTTCGCCCCAACACTCGGCACCTCGCCTAGGCTCGGTGTGCCCTCACTCCGGCTTTGGCCAGCGTGTTTAACGGGGCGCCTCAGATCAAGATCAAGAGCGACTCGCTTCGCATCGTGGATACGCGGTCTTGTAGGAGCCGGCTTGCCGGCGAAAAACGTGAGACCGCCGCGTTCATCCAGACACCCCACGTCATCGTTAACGACCATCGCTGGCAAGCCGGCTCCTACAATGAACCACGTTTGCCTTTGCCTTTGCTTCACACCACTCAAGCCGGCTGTCAGGCCGCTGTGCTTTTGCTTTTGATTTTGATCTTAGGCGCCCCGTCAAACACGCTGGCCGGAATTCGACAGGGATTTGGGGGGTAAACCGGCAGGGATGCCGGTTTAGCCGCCCCGCGCCATGAATGGCGCGTGGCGGCGGCCCCCCAAATACCTGTCGGATTACGGGCATACCGAGCCTAGGCGAGGTACCGAGTGTTGGGGCAAGAGCCTTTTGGTTACTTTTGGGCTCTTTTCAAAAGTGACCCGCCGTAAGGGCGGAACCAATACCAGCCGTTACCCAAAAAACGGATATGCACTCAATCATCCAATTTTTTTCCCATCCAATGGCTTTTTTCTCCCCGGCCAAGGTCCACATCCTCCAAGCACCCTTGAATCAGGAGATTCCCGCAATGATCACCCCCAAAGCCCTGTTAATCCTCCACGGCAAGCAAGCCCTTAACGAGGACGTGCGCGCAGCCGTGCAGGCCCGGCGTGAGCAAGGCGGGGAATTGGCGGTGCGGGTCACGTGGGAGGGCGGCGACGCCGAGCGCATCGTCACGCAAGCCCTGGCTGACGGCTACACCCACATCATCGCCGGTGGCGGCGACGGCACTCTGCGCGACGTCGCCGAAGCCATGGCCCAGGCCAAGACCGACGCCGGCCTGGTGCTGATGCCCCTGGGCACCGCGAACGATTTCGCCAAGGCCGCTGGCGTCCCGCTGGAGCCTGACCAGGCCCTGGCGCTGCTGGATGTGCCGCCAAGGGCCATCGACCTCGGCCAAGTCGGCGGGCAGATCTTCCTCAACATGGCAACCGGCGGATTCGGCAGCCAGGTCACCGCCAACACCTCCGAGGACTTGAAGAAGGTCCTCGGCGGTGCGGCCTACCTCTTCACGGGCTTGACGCGGTTCAGCGAGTTGAAGGCTGCCTACGCCGAGCTGGATGGCCCCGATTTTCATTGGAAAGGCGAGTTGCTTGCCCTGGGGATCGGCAATGGTCGCCAGGCGGGCGGTGGGCATGAGCTATGCCCAGGCGCCATGGCCGATGATGGCCTGCTGGACGTCAGCATCCTGCCGGCGCCCCAGGAAGTGGTCGGCACCTTGCGTGAGCTGATGAACAACGGCTGGGGCCTGGACACTATGTTCGTGCGGGCGCGGTTGCCGTGGGTGAATATCAAGGTTGCGCAGGGCCTGTACATCAACCTCGATGGCGAGCCGCTAGAGGGCGATGACCTGCATTTCGAGGCCTTGCCCAAGGCCTTGCGCGTGCACCTGCCGGTGCATTCGCCGTTAGTCGTCCAGGCTGATGATCTGCTCGCGCACCGCGAATAGCACCAGGCCGGCCACGTCGAAAATCTGCAGGCGTTTCATGATCTGCGAGCGGTGGGCTTCCACGGTCTTGATGCTCAGGCCCAGGCCGTGGGCGATTTCCCGGGTGGACTTGCCACGCACGATCAGGCGCAGGATCTCCAGCTGCCGCGCCGTGAGGTTGTGGCTATGGCCGGCAGGCGTGGTTGGGCCCTGGCTGCGCACCAGCGCCTGGTTGATGACAGTGTGGGCAATCGCCGGGCTCAGGTAGCGTTCGTTGTTGCGCAAGGCCAGCAGTGCGTGTTCCAGCTCGTTGGCGGTGGTGTCCTTGAGCAGGTAGCCATGGGCGCCGGACTCCAGGGCGCACATGATCAGTTCCGGGTCGGTGTGCATCGACAGGATCAGCACTTTGCTCTTGGGGTAGGCACGCTTGAGTTGCTGCAGGGCGTCCAGGCCGCCGGTGTGCTTCATCGACAGGTCCAGCAGCACGATATCCGGCAACAGGGCGCTGAACTGCTCCAGCAACTGTGCGCCATCGCTGGCTTCGCCAATCACGGTATAGCCGGGAATGTCCTGGACCAGCGCGCGTACGCCGGCCCGGATCAGTGCATGGTCATCCACCAGGAGTAATTTGCAGGTCACTCGAGAACCTTAGGGGAACTGGCCCGTTCGAGGGCGCGTGGCGCCCAGGGGAAAAGCGCGTCGATCCGTGTCCCTTTGCCTGGCTGGCTACTGACGGATAACGAACCGCCAAGCTGATCAATCCGCTCGGACATGCCGGCCATGCCCCGTTGGCCTTCCAGGCCTGGGTTGATGGCGGGCGAAAAGCCCTGGCCGTCATCGCAGATACTCAGCGACAGGCCTTCGGGCAGGCGTTGCAGGCGCACCAGCAGATTGCGCGCCTGGGCGTGGCGCAGCATGTTGGTCACCGCTTCCTGGGTGATGCGAAAGGCTGCCACGGCCATTTCTTCCGGGATACCGGTGAGCCGTTGCTGGCATTCCAGGCTCCAGTGAATCGGGGTGTTTTCCAGGGTCTTGAGCAGATGCGCGCGCAGGCTGGCTTCCAGGCCCAGGCTGGCCAACTGGCGAGGATTGAGGATGGCGGACACGTCGCGCACCTTGGCCAGGGTTTCATCCAGGGTGTTGCACAACACCGTGCACTGGCTTTGCAGGTCGTCGGGCAGGCGACGCTTGAGCCATTCGCTTTGCAGCTTGGCGGCGGTGAGCAGTTGGCCGATATCGTCGTGCAGTTCACGGCTGAGGCGGTGGCGTTCGTTCTCCTGGACCTGCAGCAAACGGTCGGCCAGTTCCTGAGGCTGGAACTTGATGGACTTGCGTGAACGCCATTGTTGCAGGCCCACCACCACCAGGGTGGCCAGGTTGAGCACAATCACCAGCAACGGCAATGGCGCGGCCCGGGTGTAGGCCCACAGGCTCAGCAGCAGTGAGCCAAGGCACAAGGCGAGGACTAATCGGCGTGCATTGCTGCGGGACGCGGACCTTGCGATGAGTGTCTTGAGGTTGGCGTACATAGCGGATGGAGCCAATGAAGGTTCACTGCGGAAAGACCGGTCACGGCGGCTGACGGGGCTCTGTTTGGAATGCGTGATCGAATCGTTTTTATGCATGATGAAGTTGAGTCACTTCGAGTGGGGCATAGTACCACCACTATTACCGTTGGTCGCCTGGTGCCGTGCCTGGCCGGGTTATTACCCGCGCAAATGCTCCGGGCGGTATTCCCAGAGTTCATCAAGTGGGGGAGTTATATTGTTTTCGTGTGTTTGTATCGTTATTACCGTTAGTGGCTAATTGATATCTTCGCCTGCGCGATTCAACTCCATTGGATTAATGGCGTATGTCGTTTTCAGATAACTTCAGGTTTAAATACGACCTGATATCTGCTCAAGACGCGTGGTGCATCCGCTGCTGCGGTTTATAACTGAAGTCCTTTTGCGGAATCTGCAACGTGACCGTTGCAATCAATGTCGCCTGCTCACTTTCATCCATGCCCAGTTCGCCTGTGCGGGTATCGATCAGTTCCAGTTGCCACGCCAGTAGAGTCAGGCACGCGTGCAAGGCATCCAGCGCCTGATCATGCAATTGCATCGGGCTGGCGGCATTGGCGATCAGGTATTGGATATGCCGGGAAAACTCGCTGATCGCCTGCAACGCCAGGCTGTCGGCCTTTTCAGCCAGTTTGGCCAGGCTGGACTTCATGCAGTCGATGGCATCGCTGTCGTCGCGAATCAGGTGCAGATGGCTCAAGCACTCTTCTGACTTGGCCAGTAGGGTTTCTGCTTCCAACAAAAACTCGGGAAGTGTGGTCTGCCATTCATTTGCGCTGTTCATCATGCAAGTCTCCACAACATACGGTCGGGTGATGAGAGGTCGCACCGGGTGAATGGCTTAAAAGTAGCGCTGAAATATGACTGGGATCTGTAGGTCGCTTCTGAGTTTTCAGTGGGACGTGTATTAGAGTGACGGCAACGGCGGTGCGCGGCCCTCATGAGCGGGGTCATTTGCACACCGTCAATTACCGACATCTGTATGTCTGGAAGGCCTGTGGGCCGAGGGCTTGGGATGGCAAACAAAAGCCTGACTCCATTCATGCATTGAGAATGGCGTCACATTAATGGCTATTAGATATTGCGAATATCAGGTTGGGCCTGATTGTGCATAGGGGAATCCCTTACATAGCGGAACCTTGCGTCGAATTGAATGTCGCGCAACGTCGCTATACCACCGTCTGGAGAGGCCAGCGCAGTAAAGCATGATGTCAGTGTGACATCAATGAATTTACGTGGCATTTTACTCGGGTCAAGGTCTGGCGTTCGCCGCCGATAACCCAACTTATGTGAACTGCACAATTCCTCAGCGCATCAGGAGCTTTTAATGGCCGGCATTCTCGACACGGTAGATCAACGCACGCAATTGGTGGGTGAGAATCGCCTGGAGATCCTCATGTTCCGCCTGGCCGGGCGCCAGTTGTTCGCGATCAACGTGTTCAAGGTGCAGGAAGTGCTGCAATTGCCCAAGCTGACCTTGATGCCACAACGTCACCCCTTCGTGTGCGGCGTGGTCAACCTGCGTGGCCAGACGCTGCCAGTGATCGACCTGTCCCAGGCCATTGGCATGCGCCCGCTGGTGCCGGGTCCCAACAGCACCATTATTGTCACTGAGTACAACCGCTCGGTGCAGGCGTTCCTGGTGGGCGGTGTGGACCGCATCGTCAACATGAACTGGGAAGCCATTCTGCCCCCACCGACCAGTGCCGGGCGCCAGCATTACCTCACCGCCATCAGCAAGGTCGACGACCAGTTGGTGGAAATCATCGACGTGGAAAAAGTCCTGGCCGAGATCGTGCCGTACAACGCCAAGGTCTCCCGCGAGAAACTCGAAGACCCGGTGCTGGAGCGCGCCCGTGGCCGTGAAGTGCTGCTGGTGGATGACTCCAACGTGGCCCTGTCGCAACTGCGCGACACCCTCGGCCAACTGGGCGTGAAGATGCACATTGCCAGCGACGGCCTCAAGGCGTTGAACATGCTCAAGGCCTGGGCTGACAGCGGCCAGGTGATGACCGACAAGCTGCTGATGATTTTCACCGATGCCGAAATGCCCGAGATGGACGGTTACCGCCTCACCACCGAGATCCGTAACGACCCGCGCCTGCGCAAGCTGTACGTGGTGCTGCACACCTCGCTGTCGGGCAGTTTCAACGACTCGATGGTGAAGAAGGTCGGCTGCGACAACTTCCTGTCCAAATTCCAGCCCGACAAGCTCGTGGATGTGGTGCGTCAGCGTCTGATGCTGGACGAAGTGCCCGCTTGACCTTAGGGTGACGGCTTTGCCCCTCAGGAATGCAGGCCCATGCTTCGTCTCAGCGCGTTGTACCGTTACCCCTTGAAGTCCGGCAAGGCCGAGACAGTGCAGCAGGTCGGCCTGGATAAACTTGGGGTAGAGGGTGATCGACGTTGGATGCTGGTGGACGAGGCCAGTGGGCGTTTCCTCACGCAGCGCGCCGTGGCAAAGATGAGCCAGCTGTCGGCACTCTGGAACACCCGCGGCGGGCTCACCCTGAGTTCGCCGGGCTACACGTCGTTGGACGTGGCCGTGCCCGGCAGCGATGCCCTATTGCGCGGTGTGACCATCTGGCGTGACACCTTGCGTGTGCCGGACGCGGGCGCAGAAGCTGCCGCCTGGGTCAGTGACTTTATCGGCAAGCCGACGCGCCTGGTGCACATCCCCCTCGAACGCGCCCGCACCACCGAGGCCGGTTATGGCAAGGACGACGACCAGGTCGCGTTTGCCGACGGTTACCCGCTGCTGGTGATCGGCCAGGGCTCACTGGACGATCTCTCGCAACGCATCGGCCGCCCCATGGAAATGCTGCGTTTTCGTCCCAACCTGGTGATCGAAGGCAGCGAAGCCTTTGCAGAAGACGGCTGGAAACGCCTGCGCATCGGCGATGTGGAGTTCCGTGTGGTCAAGCCGTGCTCGCGCTGCATCCTCACCACCATCGACCCGCAGACCGGCGAACGCAGCGCCGACCGCGAACCTTTCGCGACGCTGGAGTCCTATCGCAAGACTGAAAATGGCGCGATTTTCGGCCAGAACCTGGTCAACGATGGTATTGGTCGCCTGGAAGTCGGGATGCCAGTGACGATTCTCGAGTAGTTTTGCGCGGTCATAAAAAATGCCCGTCTCCTGCGAGACGGGCATTTTTTTGTTTGCCAGGAACCCTTAGCCGCGGTATTCGCACAGGTAAGCAGTGTCCACGGCAACCTTCAGCTGGAACTTGCTGTTGGCCGGCACGTTGAACTGGCTCCCAGCGGCGAAGGTTTCCCACTCGCTGGCGTCAGGCAGCTTGACGGTCAGTGCGCCGGACACCACGTGCATGATTTCACGCTGGGCGGTACCGAACTCATATTCGCCGGGGGCCATTACGCCGATGGTCGCCGGACCTTCTGGGGTGCCGAAAGCGATCGACTTGACGGTGCCGTCGAAGTACTCGTTGACTTTGAACATGGGCGATTCCTCGGAAAGTGGGTTAAGGCTTACTGCTTCCTGCTGGCGCCGGTGTGCCGGTGCCTGCAGCAAGAGCAGATTACGGAAAAAGGCCGGCCAGTATGCCCAAGCCTTCGAGAGCTGCCTAGACCGGTAGAATCAGCGGCAGCAGGCGTGCGGTGTTGCGTGCATCCTCCAGCGCCCGATGTTGCTGGCCATGGAACTGCAGCCCCGCCAACTGCAAGGCGCCGTTGAGCCCCAGCGGCTTGTCCAGGCGCCGGGCCTTGGCGAAGCGTTGCTTGAGATTCACATGGGGGGTTTGGGCGAGTGCGCTGGCCAGTCCGTGGCGTTGCCACTCCAGCTCCAGCTGCTTGCGATCATAGTCGCCCCAGCTGGCCCAACCCTCCAAGCGTGGCTGATGCTGGCCCAGCCAGCGTTCGAACAGCGGCCACACCTCAGTGATGGGGGCCGCGCCATCGATGTTCGCCTGGGTGATGTGTGTCAGTTGGCGACAGAAGGGCGTCAGCAATGGTCGGCGCAGTGGCCGCACAAAGCGCTGGAAATGATCCAGCTCGCGGCCCTGGCGGTTGACCAGGCTCGCGCCGATCTCGATGACTTCCATCTCCGTCACGGGCCAGCCGCCTTCATCCGTTGTGGCTTCAAGGTCAATAATCAGCCAATGAGGCATCGCGCAGGTTCCCGTACTCTTCCTTTCCGTTGGGGATAGAGCGTAGCCCGGCCTTGTAGTTCCGCCCAGGGGTTAGACGATCTCCAGTAAAACCTGACGATTGCGCACTTGATCACCGGTGACCACTTGCACGCCCTTGATCACTCCGTCGATACCGGCCGTCAGCGGATGCTCCATTTTCATGGCTTCGAGCACCAACAGCAGTTGGCCTTTGGTGACGCTGTCGCCGGCGCTGACCCGCACATCGACAATCGCACCGTCCATCGGCGCCTTGACCGTGCCGCTGCCGGCGTCGGCCTGGCGACTGGCGATGTGCTGGGTGCGGTCGATCACGGTGAGGCCGGGTAGCCACAGTCGGTTGCCGTCGAGGTGATAGGCGATGCGGCGGCGGATGCCATTGAGTACCAGCGTGGCATAGCGACCGTCGGTGGTGAGGTGCAGGTGCTCAGCGCTGACGTTGTGGATGGCGCCGTTGACTTCAAGGCGGTAGGTGCTGGGCGCGCTGGCGGTGTTGCGCCACCCCGCGAGTGCTTGGGAATGCTGGTGTGCGCTGTGTGCGTAAAACAGCGCGGCGGCGAGGTCGAGCTGTTCTTTTGATGGGGCCTGGGGCGGAATTTCGTTGAAGTGCTGCGCGATAAACCCGGTGCTGAAATCGCCAGCGATAAAGTCCGGGTGCTTGAGCAGGTCAGCCAACAGCTGCCGATTGGTCTCCAGGCCCAGCAACACCGTGTCTTCCACGGCTCGCAGCAGTTTACGCCGGGCCTCCTCGCGGGTGGTGCCATGGGCGATGATCTTGCCCAGCATGGGGTCGTAGAACGGGCTGATACGCTGGCCTTGCACCACGCCATGATCGATGCGCACGCCAGCCGCCGGTTCCCAGTGCAGCACCTCGCCGGTTTGCGGCAGGAAGCCCTGGGCCGGGTCTTCGGCGTATAGCCGCACTTCCATGGCGTGGCCGCTCAGGGTGACGTCCGCCTGCGTCAGCGGTAGCGCTTGGCCGGCGGCGATGTGCAGCTGCCAGCCCACCAGGTCGAGGCCAGTGATCAGCTCGGTCACCGGGTGTTCCACTTGTAGGCGCGTGTTCATTTCCAGGAAGTAGAACCGGCCCTGGCGGTCGAGCAGGAATTCCACGGTGCCCGCACCGACGTAGTTCACCGCGCGCCCGGCCTTCAGGGCGGCTTCACCCATCGCCTGGCGCAGCGCGGGCGTCATGACGGGGCAGGGCGCTTCCTCGATGACTTTCTGATGGCGGCGCTGGATCGAGCAGTCGCGTTCGCCAAGGTAGATCAGGTTGCCGTGGCTGTCGCCAAACAGCTGGATCTCGACGTGGCGTGGGTCGATCAGGGCTTGTTCGAGGATCAGTTCATCGCTGCCAAAGGCATTCCTGGCTTCCGAGCGGGCAGTCTGCAGGTTGTTCAACAGGTCTTGTGGCTGGTGCACCAGGCGCATGCCGCGACCGCCGCCACCGGCGCTGGCCTTGATCATCAGCGGGTAGCCGATGCGCTCGGCTTCGCGTTGCAGGGTGGCGTCGTCCTGGGCGCTGCCCTGGTAGCCGGCGATACAGGGCACGCCGGCGTCGAGCATGGCGAGTTTGGACAGTCGTTTGCTGCCCATCAGTTCGATGGCCTCGACACCGGGGCCGATGAAGGTGAGGTTGGCGTGCTGGCAGGCGCGGGCGAAGTCGGGGTTTTCGGAGAGGAAGCCGTAGCCGGGGTGGATGGCGTCGGCGCCGGTGAGCCTGGCAGCGTCGAGGATGGCTTCGATGTTGAGGTATGACTGTTGGACGGGCGCAGGGCCGATGTGCACGGCTTCGTCGGCCATTTGTACGTGCAGGGCCTGGGCGTCGGCATCGCTGTAGACCGCCACCGTGCGGTAGCCCAGGGCTTGGGCGGTGCGTTGGATGCGGCAGGCGATTTCGCCACGGTTGGCGATCAGGATTTTTGTTAGCTGCGGCATTGATTGCTCCGGGTACATGTCCGTTGTTCAGGTAACGGCGGCTAGGGGTCCGCTCTTGCAGCCCTCACGTTTGGAAAGGCCGCAAGTCAGCAAAAGGCCTTCGCCCCACATCAAAAGCAACAGCGCGGCGGCCCAGTAGCCGACCTCGGTCAAACGGTGGGAGCTGGCTTGCCTGCGATGACGTCACTTGCACCACCGAGGCTTTCTTTTCTGCACAAACGCCTGCGTCCCCTCAATCCCTTCCTCACTCCTCACCGCGTCGGCAAACCACTGCGCTCCACGGTCCAGCACCGCCTCAAGCGGTTCATCCACACTCGCCAGCAACAGGGATTTGGTTCGTGCATTCGCGTCCGGCGCGCAGCGCAGCACCTGCCCCAACACCTCGTCCACGCGCTCCGCCAACGCCTGCGGATCACGTTCGGTAAAGTGCACGACGCCCAGCCGCTCGGCTTCCAGGCCGTCAAATCGCGCAGCTGTCAGCGCCAGTCGGCGTGCCTGGGTCAGCCCGATGCGCTTGACCACAAACGGCGCAATCTGCGCCGGCAGCAAGCCCAGGCTGGTCTCCGGCAGGCCGAATTGCGCCTGGTGATCGGCGATGGCGATATCACTCACGCACGCCAGGCCAAACCCGCCGCCCAGCACCGCGCCTTGCAGCACCACGATCACGACTTGCGGCACCGCTTCGACTTCCTGCAGCAAGGTGCCGAACGCGCGGTTCAGCGCCTGCAATTGATTGCCTGCCGTGACGAGGTCTTTCACATCGGCCCCGGCGCAGAAATGCCCGTCGGCCCCACTGATCACCAGCGCACGCACTTGGCTGTCCAGCTGTGCCAGCACCGCGCGCAGTTCATTGACCATCTCCAGGCTCATGGCGTTGCGCTGTGCCGGGCGGTTGAGGGTGATGTGCAGCACGCCGTTATGGGGTTCGAGCAGCAGGGTGTTCATGGTTTTTTCCCAGGCAAGGTGCCCATCAGTTTGCAGATGATGCCCAGCATGATTTCGTCGGCGCCGCCACCGATCGAGACCAGTCGCACATCGCGGTAGGCGCGGGCCACGGGGTTGTCCCACATGAAGCCCATGCCGCCCCAGTATTGCAGGCAACTGTCGCTGACTTCGCGGCCCAGCCGTCCGGCCTTGAGCTTGGCCATGGAGGCCAGGCGAGTCACGTCCTGGCCTTTGATGTATTGCTCGGTGGCCTGGTAGACCAGCGCGCGCAGGCATTCGATTTCGGTGGAGAGTTCAGCGAGGCGAAAGTGAATGACCTGGTTGTCGATCAGAGCCTTGCCGAAGGTCTGGCGCTCCTTGCAGTACTCGATCGTGCTGTCGATGCAATGCTCCAGGCCCTTGATCATATTGGCCGCGCCGAACAGGCGTTCTTCCTGGAACTGCAGCATCTGCATCATGAACCCCGCGCCCTCGTGGCCGATGCGGTTGCGTTGGGGCACACGCACGCCGTCGAAGAACACCTGGGCGGTCTCGGAGCTGTGCATGCCGAGCTTCTCCAGGGGCGGACTGACACTGATGCCAGGGGTGCCCATCGGCACCATGATCAGTGACTTGTTGATGTGCGGCTTGTCGTCGGAGGTGTTGGCCAGCAGGCAGATGAAGTCAGCGCTGGGCGAGTTGGTGATCCACATTTTGCTGCCGTTGATCACATAGTCGTCGCCGTCCTTGCGCGCGTGGGTTTTCAACCCGGCCACGTCGGAGCCGGCGCCGGTTTCCGAGACACCGATGCAGCCGACCTGTTCGCCGCTGATGGCCGGGCGCAGGAATTCGTCGCGCAGTTCATCGGAACCGAAGCGGGCGAGGGCGGGGGTGCACATGTCGGTCTGCACGCCGATGGACATGGGAATGCCGCCGCAACGGACGGTGCCGAACTCTTCGGCGGCGACGATGGAATAGCTGTAGTCCAGGCCCATGCCGCCGAACTTCTCCGGCTTGGAAATGCCCAGCAGGCCAAGGGCACCGGCCTTGCGGAAGATCTCGTGGATGGGAAAACGCCCGGCCTTTTCCCATTCATCCACGTGAGGGTTGATCTCGCGGTCGACGAAGGCGCGGACGGTGCGGCGCAGTTCCTGGTGTTCCTGGGTGAAGATCATTGTTGTTGTTCTCCTGTTAGAAACGCGCCACTGCGAAGCTGTTGGGCTGCAACACCCGGGCTTCGGCCTCATGGCAGACATCCAGCAAAAAGCCGAGCAGCGTGCGGGTATCCCTGGGATCAATCAGCCCGTCATCCCAAAGATTCGCGCTGCCGTAGAGCGCGGTGGACTGGCTATCGAGCTTCTGCGCGGTGACCTGCTCCAGCATGTCCAGCACCTTGGGATCCGGCACAAGGCCGTCCTTCAACTGCTTGGCCTCGGTGACGATGCGCAGTACCTTGCCCGCCTGCGCACCCCCCATCACCGCCGTGCGGCTGTTAGGCCAGGCGAAGATGAAACGCGGGTCCAGGCCGCGGCCGCACATCGCATAGTTACCCGCGCCGTAGGAGCCGCCTACCACCAGCGTAAGTTTAGGCACTCGCGCATTGGCCACCGCCTGGATCATCTTCGCGCCGTGCTTGATCACCCCTTGCTGCTCCGACTCGGTACCCACCATGAAGCCGGTGGTGTTGTGCAGGAACAGCAGCGGCGTGCGGCTCTGGTCGCACAGTTGGATAAACTGCGCGGCCTTGCTGGCCCCCTTGGGCGTGATCGGGCCGTTGTTGCCAATCACGCCGACAGCACGCCCCTGGATGTGCAGGTGACCGCAGACGGTATGGGCATCGAACTCGCCCTTGAATTCAAGAAAGTGCGAGCCGTCTGCCAGGCGCGCGAGGATTTCGCGGACGTCATAGGGTTTTTTCGGATCATCCGGGATCAGGCCCAGCAGCTCTTCAATGGGGTACAGCGGCTCTGTGTAGACACGCTTTTGCGCAGCTGGCAGGCGATCATTCCAGGGCAACAGGCTGACAATCTCACGGGCGATGCGCACGCCGTCGGCGTCATTTTCCGCCAGGTATTCGGCGGTGCCGGCAATTTGCGCGTGCATCTCGGCGCCGCCCAGTTCTTCATCGGTCGCCACTTCACCGGTCGCGGCCTTAAGCAGCGGCGGGCCTGCGAGGAACAGCTTGGCCCGGCCGCGCACTACCACCACGTAATCCGACAGCCCCGGCTGATACGCGCCGCCCGCCGTGGCCGAGCCATGCACCACGGTAATCTGCGGCAAGCCCATGGCTGACATGCGCGCCTGGTTGGCGAAACTGCGCGCACCTTCGACGAAAATCTCCGCGGCATAGTTGAGGTTGGCGCCGCCGCTTTCGGCGAGGGTTACCACCGGCAGTTTGTTCTCCATGGCGATCTGCTGCAGGCGCAGGGATTTCTTCAGGCCCGTGGGGGAAATGGTGCCGCCCTTGATCGCGCTGTTATTGGCCACCACCAGCATGCGCACGCCGCTGACATAACCGATGCCGGCGATCAACCCACCACCGGCGGCGCTGCCGTCCTTGTCGTCGTGCAGCTTGTAGCCGGCCAGGCTGGCCAGTTCCAGGAACGGTGCGCCGGGGTCGAGCAGCCGGTTGAGGCGCTCACGGGGCAGCAGTTGGTCGCGCTTGTCGAACTTGGGCTTGGCTTCCTGCGCCTTGCTCAGCAGGTTGTGTTCCAGTTGGCGCAGCTGAGCGATGACCGCCAGCATGGCCTCGCGGTTTTGCGCGAACTGGGCACTGTGGGGGTCGATCGAGGATTCAATCACCGGCATGGTCTATTGCTCCGCCTTGAGTACATCTGGCAGGTAGGCGCGGTGGAAGCCGTTGAAGGGTTCGCTCGGCGACTGCGCCTTGTGCAGCGGCCAGGCGCGGCTGCCCAGGCTGGCGGCGCCGTCGATGCGCAACGTGCTGCCACTGATAAAGGCAGCGGCGGGGCTGAGCAGGAACGCAATGGCCGCGCTGACTTCCGACTCGGTGCCGATACGCTTGAGCGGCACGTGTTCGCGCAGCGTCGGGATCACCGCCTTGAACGCGCCTTCGTAGGTGTCCATGCCGCTGGAGGCGATCCAGCCCGGCGCCACGGCATTCACGCGGACGCCGGCATAACCCCATTCAAAGGCCGCGGTCTTGGTGAAGTTGTCCATGCCGGCGCGCGCGGCACCCGAGTGGCCCATGCCGGGCATACCACCCCACATGTCGGCGAGCATGTTGACGATGGCGCCGCCGTGCTTGCTCATGGACTGGTTGAACACCTCCCGCGCGACCAGGAAGCCGCCGACCAGGTTGGTGCGCAGCACCGTTTCGAAGCCTTTTTGATTGATCGCAGCCAGCGGCGACGGATATTGGCCACCCGCATTGTTGACCAGGCCGTGGATCGGACCGTGCGCGTGAATGATGTGTTTGACCAGCGCCTTTACCGCCTCTTCATCGCGAATGTCGCACACCTGCCAATCGGCGGTGCCGCCATCTTCGGCAATTTCTAGTGCGACATTCTGCAGTTTTTCCGCCTTGCGTCCGACCAAGATGACGTGAGCGCCGAGCGCTGCCAGTTCATGGGCGGTGCAGCGGCCAATACCACTGCCACCGCCGGTGACCATCACGGTTTGCCCCTGGAACAGGTCGGCTTTGAAGATTGAGTCGAAGGCCACGGCAACGCTCCTGTTAATTGAGAGAATCTGCGATGTGTTGCGGCACAGCGATGGGGATTTCCAGCAGTTGCTGGGCGAAGGCTTTGCCCTGCGGGTCGATGCGCAGGCTGGCAATGCCGCCACCGCCCAAGGCGTTTTCCAGCAGGAAGTTGAGGCTGTGGCTGCCGGGCAGGTACCAGCGCTCGACGCGGCCGTGCACGGGGTCAAGCACATGGCCCATCCAATCGACGACGACTTCCGAGGTCAGCGCCTCGGCGATCCACGGCAGGTAGTCGGGGTCGCGGGCGATCACGCCAATATTGCTGTGGTTACCCTTGTCGCCGGAGCGCGCCACCGCCAGTTTCACCAGCGGCACGCTGGCATCGGCACGACCTTGGGGCTTGGGTGGCTCGATCGGTGCATCGGGCAGCGTCGCAGCATCGGTCCTTGGCAGTGTGCAGGCGTGGCGCTCGCCCTGGAAGTCGATCAGTACGTCACAGGACGCCTTGTCGACCAGGAACGAAAACAGCCGGATCAACGGGTACACCGTCGGCCGCCCGCCGACGATGCCGGTCAGGCCCGGCGCCATGCCGGTCGCGGCTTGGGCGATCTCGCGGGCAAACAGCACCAACGCCTGTTTGCTGGGGTGACGCACCGCCAGCTTTACCACCACCTCGCGGCAGTCCTGGCGCCTGGCGTGAGCGCCGTAGGTGGCTTCGCTGCCGAGCAATTCGATGTTCACTTCGGTGTAAGGCGCCCAGCCACGCTCGCTGAACAGTTCCGAGGTCTTGTTGATGATCGCCTGGCTGACCCGTTCGGCCTTGGCCACCGCATCGATCCCGGCGATCAGGCAACTGGCGGTGCAGCGAAAACCATCCGGGTACGTGGCGCTGACTTTGTACTGGTCGGTGGGTGGCAAGCCCTTGGCACCGTGCAGGCGTACGCAATGCTTGCCTTGCTGGTGCAACTTGACCTGGCTGAAGTCGCAGATCACATCCGGCAGCAGGTACGCGCGTGGGTCGCCGATTTCGTACAGCAGTTGTTCGGCCACGCTGAGTTCGCTGATCAATCCGCCCGTGCCGTCGACTTTGTTGACGGTGAACTGGCCGTCGGCGCTGACTTCGACGATGGGAAAGCCGATGTGTTCGTATTCCGGCACGTCGCGCCAGTCGGTGAAGTTGCCCCCGGTGCATTGCGCGCCACATTCGATGATATGCCCGGCCAGTGCGGCCTGGGCGAGGCGGTCGTAGTCCTGCCATGACCAGTCGAATTCATGCACCAGTGCGGCGCTCACCACCGCGCTGTCCACCACGCGGCCGGTGATGACGATATCCGCGCCCAGCGTCAGCGCCTGGGTAATGCCTGGTGCGCCCAGGTAGGCGTTGGCGGACACACACATCGGCGGCAGCGGCGTGCCGTTGAACATGTCGGTGATGCCGTGCAGGAGCTTGAGTTGGGGTTGCAGGTCATCGCCCAGGAGCACGGCTATTTTCAGCCCGACGCCTGCCTTGTCGCAGGCCGCTTGCAGGGCGGCGGCACAGGCCTGGGGGTTGATACCGCCGGCATTGCTGATCACCCGCACGCCCTGGCGCTGGATCTCGACCAGCAGCGGGGTGAGCACTTCGACGAAGTCCGTGGCATAGCCGGTGTGGGGATCTTTCATCCGCGCGCCGGCGAGGATCGACATCGTGACTTCCGCCAGGTAGTCGAACACCAGGTAATCGAGCTTGCCGCCGTGCACCAGTTGGGCGGCGGCGGTGCAGGTGTCACCCCAGAAGGCGCTGGCGCAGCCGATACGAACCGTCTTGCTCATGAGAAATCCTTCCTCGAATGGCTGGCAACGAGACTACCAAGCAAGCGCTTGGTTTGTAAACTCCAGGCGCAAGTTTTAGCCAAGCGCTTGCTTGGGTGGCCGGCACGGCCTAAATTGCGGGCCAAGACGTCCGTGGAAGTAGAGGAGAGAGGCATGGATGAGCACAAAGCCCTTCGGGTCATGCGCACCATGGTCGATGGCGGCCAATTGACCGACCCCGACAGTGCTCGCGGCAAACTGCTGCAAACCGCCGCCCATCTGTTTCGCAACAAGGGCTTCGAGCGCACCACGGTGCGCGACCTGGCCAGCGCCGTGGGCATCCAGTCCGGTAGCATCTTTCATCACTTCAAGAGCAAGGACGAGATCCTGCGCGCGGTGATGGAGGAAACCATCCACTACAACACGGCGATGATGCGCGCTTCGCTGGAAGAAGCCACTGATGTGCGCGAACGTGTGCTGGCGCTGATCCGCTGCGAATTGCAGTCGATCATGGGCGGCAGCGGCGAGGCCATGGCGGTGCTGGTGTACGAGTGGCGCTCGCTGTCGGACGAAGGCCAGGCCCAGGTGTTGGCCTTGCGCGATGTGTACGAGGCGATCTGGCTGCAGGTACTGGGCGAGGCCAAGGACGCTGGCTATATTCGCGGTGATGTATTTATTACCCGGCGTTTCCTCACGGGGGCCTTGTCCTGGACCACCACCTGGTTTCGCGCCGAGGGCAGCCTGACGCTCGAGCAGTTGGCCGAAGAAGCCCTGCTGATGGTTCTGAAAGCCGATTGAGGTGCAAGCTATTAATTTGCCGACGGAAAGTTGTCTCGCCAGACAAAAACGCCTAGCTTATCGCCATTAGCGTTTTTGAACGGTGTGTGCCTTGATGTTTTCGCCATGGCGGCTGGCTGCAGGACTTACCTTTTGGGCACTGGGCACCGCAGGGTGGATGCCAGCGTCGGCTGCGCAATTGGTGCGCATCGGCGCGGCGCATTTCCCACCCTACACCGTGCGCCCCGAGCAGGGCGCCGATACCGGTTTGCTGCCACAACTGGTCGAAGCCCTGAACGCCTCGCAAACCGATTACCAGTTTGTACTGGTGCCCACCTCTATACCGCGGCGCTTTCGCGATTTCGAGCAGGGCCGGATCGATATGGCCATCTTCGAAAACCCCGACTGGGGCTGGCAGAAGATTGCCCATACCAGCGTCGACATGGGCCTGGAAGACGCAGAGATATTTGTCGCCCAGCGTGAGCCTGGTCGCGACCAAGGCTATTTCGCCGACCTCAAAGGCAAACGCCTGGCGGTATTCAGCGGTTATCACTACGCCTTCGCCAACTTCAACCCCGACCCCAAGTCCATGGCCGAGCACTTCAACGCCACGTTGACCTACTCCCATGACAGCAACCTGCTGATGGTCGCGCGCGGGCGTGCCGACATCGCCTTGGTGACCCGTTCGTACTTGAGTGATTTCATGGTGCGCAACGCGGAAATGGCGGGGCAGTTCCTGGTGTCCGAGCGCATCGACCAGGTCTATCACCATTACGCGTTGCTGCGCCCGAAGGCGCCGATCACAGGCGAAGCGTTTTCCGCCTTGCTCAAGCGCCTGCGCGATGACGGCGAGATGCTGAAGATTTTCGAGCCGTATCGCATCGATGTAATGCCCACGCCCTGATAGGCACACCACAGGTTAAAGAAGTGGGGAGCGCGCTTGTGTGGGCGCTGGCTTGCCTGCGATAGCATCACCTCGGCGCCACTGGAAAACCAAGGTTCCTTTCATCGCGGGC
Source organism: Pseudomonas sp. MYb13 (assembly GCF_002980075.1). Classification (NCBI taxonomy): domain Bacteria; kingdom Pseudomonadati; phylum Pseudomonadota; class Gammaproteobacteria; order Pseudomonadales; family Pseudomonadaceae; genus Pseudomonas; species Pseudomonas sp. MYb13. The sequence goes on from NZ_PCQI01000004.1 coordinate 446,225, forward strand.
AAGCCACGCTTCGACACACGCCAGCCCCCACCTTTCATCTGCTGAGTCTCAAACCCTGCGTGCAAACGTATCGCTATGGCTGCCCGACACCTTGCGGCAGTGCACCAGCGCGTCACGGATCATGAAGTTCACCAGGGTCGGCGATACGCCCAGTTCCTTGGCGATGTCCTTTTGCGGGACGCCGTGCAGGCGATACATCTCGAACGCGTAACGCGTGCGCTGCGGCAGCTCGGTCAGGGCGTCGGCGATGTTTTCCAGGGTGTTGAAATTGATGTGCGAGGTTTCCGGTGAAGCGCCGTGAATAACCACATTCAAGCCTTCCTCTTCCGTCCCGGAGTATTTGAGCTCCAGGGCCTGCTTGCGGTAGTGATCGATCGCCAGGTTGCGCACGATCTGGAACAGATAACTCAATTGAGCCTTGAACGATGACGTGATTGTCGGCGCCGATTGCAGCCGGAAGTAGGCGTCCTGCACTACGTCTTCGGCTCGGGAGCGGCAGCCGGTAATGCGGGCCGCGATCTTCACCAGAATCAGCCGATTATCGACGAATGCCTGGAGAAGCGGTGAGTCGCACCTGCCTGTGGATACTTGTTCCGTCATGGAAATCACCTTGTCGCAAAAGAGGTTAGGGGAGGGCGTCCTTGCTGAGGCCTCCTACACATCGGGCAACAAATTATGCTTAATGATAATGATTGTCAAATGAGAAGGCGAACTAATCTTATGCTTTCTTGTGAGGTGTGAACCACGTCTCGCTCGTACCCACCGACTAATTATTTGCCGATGCCGTCCGTTCTTCTGGGTGACAGGTTCGTTAGTAAAACGACCAAGGATCAGCACCCGCAGGAGGACGAAATGGGTTTTTATCGTGCACACAGCGTGTTTCAGTTTGGCGTCGTCGCTCGATGAGTGCGCCGACTCGACTGCGCCTGTTCTGCCTGCCCTATTCGGGCGCCAGCGCCATGGTCTATGCGCGTTGGCGCCGTGCCCTGCCTGAGTGGTTGCAGGTTTGCCCGCTGGAATTGCCCGGCCGTGGCATGCGCATGGACGAGCCGTTGCAGCGCGATATCAAGGCCTTGGCTGCGCAGCTCGCGGACGAAGTCAGCCGCGACTTGGACGGTCCCTATGCGCTGTTCGGCCATAGCCTCGGCGGCCTGCTCGCCTTTGAACTGGCGCATGCCTTGAGTGCTCGCGGCGGGCCCGCGCCGCTGGCGCTGTTTGCCTCCGGCACGGCCGGGCCGGCGCGTCGTGATGTCAGCGAATACGCCATCGAGAAGACCGACGCGCAATTGATCGCCCGCCTGCGCGAACTGCAGGGCACCACCGAAGAAGCCCTGGCCAACCCCGAGTTGATGCAGTTGATGCTGCCGATCCTGCGCGCTGATTTCCTGCTGTGCGGCAGCTTCACCTACGGCGAGCGTGCACCGCTGGAGATGCCGATCCACGTGTTCGGCGGCAAACAGGACAGCGTGCGCGCCGATCAGTTGCTCGACTGGCAACTCGATGCCGCCAGCGGCTTTTCCCTGGACATGTTCGACGGTCACCACTTCTTCCTCATGCAGCACGAAAGCGCCGTACTGCGCTGCGTGCGGCGCTACGCCGACGAACACCTGGCCCGCTGGCGCAATGGCGCGGCGCGGCAACTGGCCACTGGCTAAACGCTCCCCACTTCCCGAATTTCCCGTAAGCCGATTTCAGGCAGGAACCCCATGATGGACGCCTTCGAACTTCCCCGCACCCTGGTCCAGTCCCTTCAGCGTCGCGCCGCGCAGACCCCGGACCAGGTCGCCCTGCGCTTCCTCGCCGAGTCCGCCGAGCACAGCGTCGTACTCAGTTACCGCGACCTGGACCAGCGCGCCCGCACCATTGCCGCTGCCCTGCAAGCCAATGCGGAACTGGGCGACCGTGCGGTGCTGTTGTTCCCCAGTGGCCCGGATTACGTCGCGGCGTTCTTTGGTTGCCTGTACGCCGGGGTCATTGCGGTGCCGGCCTATCCGCCGGAGTCCACCCGTCGTCATCACCAGGAGCGCCTGCTGTCGATCATCAGCGATGCCGAGCCGCGGCTGTTGCTGACCATCGCCAGCCTCGCCGACGGCTTGTCGCAGATCGAAAACGCGCCGCCGGTATTGAGCGTCGATGGCCTGGAGAACGCGGGTAACTGGGTTGCCCCCGACCTGCACCCCGACGACATCGCCTTCCTGCAATACACCTCCGGTTCCACCGCGCTGCCCAAGGGCGTACAAGTCAGTCACGGCAACCTGGTGGCCAACGAAGTGCTGATCCGTCGCGGCTTTGGCATCGACCTCAACCCGGACGACGTGATCGTCAGCTGGCTGCCGCTGTACCACGACATGGGCCTGATCGGCGGCCTGCTGCAACCGATCTTCAGTGGCGTGCCCTGTGTGCTGATGTCGCCAGCCTACTTCCTCGGCCGGCCGTTGCGCTGGCTCGAAGCGATCAGCGAATACGGCGGCACCATCAGCGGTGGCCCGGATTTCGCCTATCGCCTGTGCAGCGAGCGGGTCAGCGAGTCGGCCCTGGAACGCCTGGACCTGAGCAAGTGGCGCGTGGCCTATTCCGGTTCCGAACCTATCCGCCTCGACACCCTGGAACGCTTCGCCGAGAAGTTCGCCGCGTGCGGTTTTACCCCGAACAATTTCTTCGCTTCCTACGGCCTGGCCGAGGCGACCTTGTTTGTCGCCGGCGGTACCCGTGGCCATGGCATCCCCGCGTTGCGCGTCGACAAGCAGGCGCTGGCCGCCAATCGCGCCGAGCCGGGGCAGGGCAGTGCAATCATGAGTTGCGGCACTAGCCAGCCCGAGCATGCGGTGCTGATCGCCGACCCGGACACCCTCACTGAGCTGGCCGACAACAGTGTCGGCGAACTCTGGGCCAGTGGTCCGAGCATCGCCCACGGCTACTGGCGCAACCCCGAAGCCACCGCCAAAACCTTCGTGCAACAGGCCGGCCGTACCTGGCTGCGCACCGGCGACCTGGGTTTTATCCGTGACGGCGAGGTGTACATCACCGGTCGCCTCAAAGACTTGCTGATCGTGCGCGGTCACAACCTGTATCCCCAGGACATCGAGCAAACCATCGAACGCGAAGTGGAGGTGGTGCGCAAAGGCCGGGTCGCCGCATTTGCGGTAAATGACCAGGGCCTGGAAGGCATCGGCATTGCCGCCGAAATCAGCCGCAGCGTGCAGAAAATCCTGCCGCCCGAAGCGCTGATCAAGGCGATCCGCCAAGCCGTTGCCGAGGCCTACCAAGAGGCGCCAAGCGTGGTGGTGTTGCTCAATCCCGGTGCATTGCCCAAGACTTCCAGCGGTAAGGTGCAACGTGCCGCGTGTGCGCTTCGCCATGCGGATGGCAGCCTCGACAGCTATGCGCAGTTCCCCGATCTGCAGGCAAAGGCGAGCGATGGAGGGCTGCAGTCCGAGCTGCAACAGCAGATCGCCGCGATCTGGTGCGAGCAGCTGCAGGTGGCAACAGTGGCCGCCGACGATCACTTCTTCCTGCTCGGCGGTAACTCCATCACCGCTACCCAGGTCGTGGCGCGCCTGCGTGAAACCCTCGGCCTGGAACTGAACCTGCGCCTGCTGTTCGAGGCGCCGACCCTGCAGGGCTTTGCAGCGAATGTCGCGCAGTTGCAACAGGACGGCGGCGTGGCCCAAGGCGCGATCCACAGCCTGTCACGCCAGGACGAACTGCCCCAGTCCCTGGCGCAGAATCGCCTGTGGATCACCTGGCAACTGGACCCGCACAGCAGCGCCTACACCATCCCCGGTGCCCTGCGCCTGCGCGGCGAGCTGGATGAAGACGCCGTGCGCGCAAGCTTCCAGCAACTGATCCAGCGCCACGAAGCCCTGCGCACCCGCTTCTATGAAAGAGACGGCCAGGCCTTCCAGCGTATCGAGGCCAAGACCGATTTTGAGCTGCAAGTCATCGACCTCAGTGACGTGCCCGCTGGCGAGCGCGAAGCCCGTGCGCAGCAGATCCGCGAGGATGAAGCTCGCACCCAGTTCGACCTGGAAAAGGGCCCGCTGCTGTGGGTGACCCTGGTGCGCCTGGATGATGAGGACCACCAGTTGCTGGTGACGCTGCATCACATTATCGCCGATGGCTGGTCGCTCAATATTCTCATCGACGAGTTCTCACGCCTCTACGCCGCCGCTGCCCAGGGCCAAGCCCTGGAGCTGCCGCCGCTGGCCCTGCAATACGCCGACTACGGCACGTGGCAACGCCAATGGCTGGCCGAGGGTGAAAGCCAGCGGCAACTGGCGTACTGGAAAGCGCAGTTGGGTGAAGACCCTCCCGCCCTGGGCCTGGCCACCGACCACCCGCGCTCGGCACACCATCGGCACACGGCCTCGCGTCACACCGTGCGCCTCGGCGTAAGCCTCAGCGAAGCGATTCGCCAGACCGCCCAGGCCAATGAGTCGACCCCCTTCATGCTGTTGCTGGCGGCGTTCCAGAGCCTGCTCTACCGCTACAGCGGCCAGCGCGATATTCGCATCGGCGTACCCAGCGCCAACCGTCCACGCCAGGAAACCCAAGGCCTGGTCGGCTTCTTCATCAACACCCTGGTGCTGCGGGCCGAGCTGGACGGGCGCCTGCCGTTCAACCAGTTGCTGGCCGCGACACGCCAGGCTGCACTGGGCGCCCAGGCGCATCAGGACCTGCCCTTCGAACAACTGCTGGAAGCTTTTCCGCAAGCCCGTGAACAGGGGCTTTTCCAGGTCATGTTCAACCACCAGCAACGTGATCTGAGCGCGTTGCGCCGCCTGCCAGGCCTGCTCGCCGATGAGTTGCCATGGCACAGCCGCGAAGCCAAGTTCGACCTGCAACTGCACACCGAAGAGGACCGCAATGGGCGCGTGAGCCTGTCGTTCGACTACGCCGACGAACTGTTCGATACCGCGACCATCGAGCGCCTGGCCGAGCACTACATCACCCTGTTGCAGGCGGTGTGTGAACAACCGCAGCAAGCCCTCGGCGACCTCAAGCTGATGCACAAGGATGAGCAGCAGCCGTGGAGCGAAGCCCCGTGTGCGCCGGCCCGGCAGTGGCTGCCCGACCTGCTCAACCAGCAGGCCTCGGACAGCACCGCCCTGGTCTGGGACGGCGGCAGCCTGACGTACGCCCAACTGCACACCCAGGCCAACCGCCTGGCCCACTACCTGCGCGATAAAGGCGTCGGCCCAGATGTGTGCGTGGCCATCGCCGCCGAGCGTTCGCCGCAACTGCTGATCGGCCTGCTGGCGATCATCAAGGCCGGTGGCGCGTATGTGCCGCTCGACCCGGATTACCCCGCCGAGCGCCTGGCCTACATGCTCAAGGACAGTGGTGTGCACCTGTTGCTGACCCAGACCGCGTTGCTGGAACAGGTGCCGAGCGCCGAAGGCGTGTGCGTGATAGCGATGGACAGCCTGCACCTCGACAGTTGGCCCACCCAGCCGCCTGGCCTGCACCTGCACGGCGATAACCTTGCCTACGTGATCTACACCTCCGGTTCCACCGGCCAGCCCAAGGGCGTGGGTAATACGCATGCGGCATTGGCCGAGCGCTTGCAGTGGATGCAGGCCACCTACCAACTCAACGGCACCGACGTGCTGCTGCAAAAGGCGCCGATCAGTTTCGACGTGTCGGTGTGGGAATGCTTCTGGCCCCTGATCACCGGTTGCCGCCTGGTACTGGCTGGCCCCGGTGAGCACCGCGACCCGCATCGCATCGCGCAGCTGGTACAAGAACACGGCGTGACCACGCTGCACTTTGTGCCGCCGCTGTTGCAGCTGTTTATCGATGAGCCATTGGCGGCCGAATGCACCAGCCTGCGCCGCGTGTTCTCCGGCGGCGAAGCCTTGCCCGCCGAACTGCGCAACCGCGTGTTGGCGCAGTTGCCGACGGCGCAATTGCACAACCGTTATGGCCCGACCGAAACCGCGATCAACGTGACCCACTGGCACTGCCGCGTGGAAGACGGCGAGCGCTCGCCGATTGGCCGCCCCTTGGGCAATGTGATCTGCCGCGTGCTGGACGAACAGCTCAACCCCGTGCCCGTCGGCGTGCCGGGCGAACTGTGCATCGGTGGTATCGGCCTGGCCCGGGGTTACCTCGGCCGCGCCGGGTTGACGGCTGAGCGTTTTGTCGCCGACCACCAGGGGGCGCGCCTGTATCGCACCGGTGACCGCGCTCGGTGGAACGCCGACGGTGTGATCGAGTACCTCGGGCGCCTCGACCAGCAGGTCAAGCTGCGTGGCTTTCGCGTCGAGCCGGAAGAAATCGAAGCACGCATGCTCGCCCTGGAAGGCATCGCCCAGGCCGTGGTGCGGGTGCGTGATGCACAGCTGATCGGCTATTACACCGCCCATTCCGAGCTGGACGAACAGCAGGTCAAGACCGCCCTGGCAGCCGAGCTGCCGGAATACATGGTGCCTGCGCTGTTGATGCGCCTGGACGCCATGCCCCTGAGCCCCAGCGGCAAGCTGGACCGCCGTGCGCTGCCGGAGCCGGTGTGGCACGTGCGCGAACATGTCGAGCCCGAAACCCCGCTGCAACAGCAGGTTGCGGCGATCTGGCGCGAAGTCCTTGGTTTGCCAAGCATCGGCCTGCGCGATGACTTTTTCGCCCTCGGCGGCCACTCGTTGCTGGCTACGCAAATCATCTCCCGTACCCGCCAGGCCTGCGATGTCGAGCTGCCGTTGCGCACCCTGTTCGAAGCCAGCGAGTTGGGCGCGTTCGTCGAGCAGGTCGGACTGATCCAGGCATCGGGCCAACGCAACCAACAAACCGCCATCGCCAAGGTCGATCGCAGCCAGCCGGTGCCCTTGTCCTATTCCCAGCAGCGCATGTGGTTCCTGTGGCAGATGGAGCCGGACAGCCCGGCCTACAACGTCGGCGGCATGGCGCGCCTGCGGGGTGTGCTGGATGTGGGGCGCTTCGAGGCGGCGTTGCAGGCCTTGGTCATGCGTCACGAAACCCTGCGCACCACCTTCCCGAGTGTCGACGGCGTGGCTTGCCAGAAGGTTTCGCCGCAGACCGGGCTGCGCATGGACTGGCAGGACTTCTCCGCGCTGGACGAAACCGAACGCCAGCAACGCTTGCAACAACTGGCTGATCACGAGGCCCATACACCGTTCAACCTGGAGACCGGGCCGTTGCTGCGTGCCTGCCTGGTCAAGGCCGCCGAGCGCGAACACTACCTGGTGTTGACCCTGCACCACATCGTCACCGAAGGCTGGGCCATGGACATCTTTGCCCGTGAGCTCAGTGCGTTGTACGAGGCCTTTATCGACGAGCGCCTGTCGCCGTTGGCACCGTTGCCGGTGCAATACCTCGACTACAGCGTGTGGCAGCGCCAATGGCTGGAGGCCGGCGAACGCCAGCGTCAACTGGACTACTGGACCGCGCAACTGGGCAGCGACCACCCCTTGCTGGAACTGCCCGGCGACCGTTCACGCCCGCCTGTGCAAAGCCACCGTGGCGAGCTCTACCGCTTCGACCTGAGTGACGATCTGGCGGCGCGCGTGCGTGCCTTCAATGCCGAGCGTGGCCTGACCCTGTTCATGACCATGACCGCAACCCTGGCCGTATTGCTCTACCGCTATAGCGGCCAGACCGACCTGCGCATTGGCGCGCCCGTGGCCAACCGCATCCGTCCGGAAAGCGAAGGGCTGATCGGCGCCTTCCTCAACACCCAGGTACTGCGTTGCCAGCTCAATGGGCAGATGAGCGTCGCTGAGTTGTTCGAGCAGGTGCGCCACACCGTGATCGAAGGCCAGTCCCATCAGGACCTGCCGTTCGACCACCTGGTGGAGGCCCTGCAGCCGCCGCGCAGTGCGGCGTACAACCCGCTGTTCCAGGTGATGTGCAACGTGCAGCGCTGGGAATTCCAGCAGAGCCGCCAACTGGCCGGCATGACCGTCGAGTACCTGGCCAATGATGCGCGTGCGACCAAATTCGACCTCAACCTGGAAGTCACCGACCTCGATCATCGCCTGGGTTGCTGCCTGACCTACAGCACCGACCTGTTCGACGAGCCGCGCATTGCGCGCATGGCCGGACACTGGCGCAACCTGCTGGAAGCCTTGATCGCTTCCCCCGAGCAGCGCCTCAGCGAATTGCCGTTACTGACCGCCACCGAGCAGCGTGCGTTGCAGGACAGCCTGGGCATCGAGGCGGGCGAGCATCGCCTTGATCAATGCATTCATGCCATGTTCAGCCAGCAAGCGACAGCCCGTGGCGATGCGCCCGCGCTGACCTTCGCGGGTGAAGCGCTGAGCTACCGCGAGCTGGATGCCCGCGCCAACCGCCTGGCCTGGATGCTGCGCGAGCGCGGCGTCGGCCCCCAGGTGCGAGTGGGCCTTGCGCTGCCGCGCTCGCTGGAAATGGTGGTTGGCCTGCTGGCGATTCTCAAGGCCGGGGGCGCCTATGTGCCGCTCGACCCGGAATACCCGTTGGACCGCCTGCACTACATGATCGAAGACAGCGGCATCGGCCTGTTGCTCAGCGATGCGGCGATGTTCGAAGCCCTCGGCGAGTTGCCCGCGAGCGTGGCGTGCTGGTGCCTCGAAGATGACTCGCCGGTGCTCGCCAACTACCCGTCCGGCGAGCTGCCGTTTATCAGCCTGGCGCAACACCAGGCGTACTTGATCTACACCTCCGGTTCCACCGGCAAGCCCAAAGGCGTGGTGGTGTCCCACGGTGAAATCGCCATGCATTGCGCGGCGGTGATCGAGCGGTTTGGCATGCGCCCAGACGACTGCGAACTGCACTTCTATTCGATCAACTTCGACGCCGCCACCGAGCGTTTGCTGGTGCCGCTGCTCAGTGGCGCGCAGGTGGTGCTGCGTGCTCAGGGCCAGTGGGACGCAGAAGAAATCTGCGCGCTGATCCGGACCCATCGCATCAATATTCTGGGCTTCACGCCGAGCTACGGCAGCCAGTTGGCGCAATGGCTGGCGACCCAGCAGCAGACCTTGCCGGTGCGCATGTGCATCACCGGTGGTGAAGCGCTCACCGGCGAACACCTGCAGCGCATCCGCGCCGCGTTCCAGCCGCAGGTGTTTTTCAATGCCTATGGCCCAACTGAAACGGTGGTGATGCCGCTGGCCAGCCTCGCGCCCGAGCAGTTGGAAGAGGGCGCTGCGAGCGTACCGATCGGCAGCATAATCGGTGACCGCGTGGCCTATATTCTCGATGCCGACCTGGCGTTGGTGCCGCAGGGGGCGACCGGCGAGCTGTACGTCGGTGGCGCCGGCCTGGCCCAGGGGTATCACCAGCGCCCGGGGATGACCGCCGAGCGTTTTGTCGCCGACCCATTTTCGCGCAATGGCGCACGCCTGTACCGTACCGGCGACCTAGTGCGCCAACGCGCCGATGGCCTGGTTGAGTACCTGGGGCGTATCGACCATCAGGTGAAGATTCGCGGTTTCCGCATTGAACTGGGCGAGATCGAAACCCGCCTGCTGGAGCACGAAGCCGTGCGCGAAGCGGTGGTGCTGGCGCTGGATTCGCCGAGTGGCAAACAGCTGGTGGCGTACCTGGCCAGTGATGCCGAGCACGGCGCAGTACGCGATGCGCTCAAGGCGCACCTCAAGGCGCAACTGCCGGACTACATGGTGCCCGCGCACTTCATCGTGCTCGACAGCATGCCGCTGACGGCCAACGGCAAACTTGACCGTCGTGCCTTGCCGCAGCCGGATCCGCAAGCCAACCGCCAACAGTACGTCGCCCCGCGCGATGAGCTTGAAAGCACGTTGGCCGCCATCTGGTGCGCCGTGTTGAACGTGCAGCAGGTGGGCCTGGACGATAACTTCTTTGAACTGGGCGGCGACTCGATCCTGTCGATCCAAGTGGTCAGCCGTGCGCGGCAGGCCGGGATTCATTTCAGCCCGCGCGACCTGTTCCAGCACCAGACCGTGCAAACCCTGGCGGCGGTCGCCACGCGCGCCGAGCAGGTCACGGCCGAGCAGGGCGTACTGACCGGCCGTTCTGGCCTCACGCCGATCCAGCACTGGTTCTTCGATACCGAGATTCCACAGCGCCAGCACTGGAACCAGGCGCTGGTCCTCAAGCCGCTGCAACTGCTGGACCCCCATCGCCTGGAGCGAGCGTTGCTGGCAGTGCTGGAGCATCACGATGCCCTGCGCCTGAGCTTCTCCCAGCGCGACGCGCACTGGTATGCCGAACACCTGGCTGTGCCGCAGGGCGGCGTGCTGATGCAGGCGCAAGTGCGCGATATGGCGCAGTGCACCGCGCTGTTCACCGACACCCAGCGCAGCCTTGACCTGGAACACGGCCCGCTGCTGCGCGCCTTGTTGGTGGACGGTCCCGAGGGGCAGCAGCGCCTGTTGATCGCGATCCATCACTTGGTGGTGGACGGCGTGTCGTGGCGCGTATTGCTTGAAGATCTCCAAACTGTTTATCGCCAACTGAGCGACGGCCAGTCCGTCAGCCTGCCGGCCAAGACCAGCGCCCTGCGTGATTGGGCCGCGCGTTTGCAGGCCTACGCCGGCAGCGAATCGTTACGTGAAGAATTGAGCCTCTGGCAGGCCCAGTTGGCGGGCCCTGATGTGGCTTTGCCGGTGGCCCGCCGGCAAGGTTCGCTGCGCAATCGCGATGCCGATACCGTCAGCGTGCGCCTGGATGCCGAGCAGACTCGCCAGTTGTTGCAACAGGCCCCGAGCGCCTACCGCACCCAGGTCAACGACTTGCTGTTGACCGCCTTGGCCCGTGTGGTGTGCCGCTGGAGCGGCCACGCTTCGGCGCTGATCCAGCTGGAAGGTCATGGCCGCGAAGCCCTGTTCGATGACATCGACCTGACCCGCAGCATCGGCTGGTTCACCAGTGCTTATCCGCTGCGCCTCACCCCGCAAGCGGCCCTGGGCGACTCGATCAAGGCGATCAAGGAACAACTGCGCGGCGTGCCGCATAAAGGCTTGGGGTATGGCGTGCTGCGCTACCTGGCCGACAGCCCGTGCAAACAGAGCATGGCCGCACTGCCGAGCGCGCAGATCACTTTCAACTACCTGGGCCAGTTCGACCAGAGCTTCGGCGCCGATGCGCTGTTCCATCCGCTGGACGAGTCTGCAGGCCTGGCCCATGACCCGGATGCGCCGCTGCCCAACGAGTTGAGCGTCGACAGCCAGGTGTATGGCGGCGAGCTGGTGCTGCGCTGGACCTTCAGCCGCGAGCGCTTCGATCAGCCGACCGTGCGCGAATTGGCCGAGGCGTATCTGGCCGAACTGCAAAGCTTGACCCAGCACTGCCTTCAGGACGATGCCGGTGGCCTTACACCGTCCGACTTCCCGCTGGCCCAGTTGTCCCAGTCGCAACTCGACAGCTTGCCAGTACCGGCCAGTGCCATCGAAGACGTCTACCCGCTGACCCCGATGCAGGAAGGCCTGTTGCTGCACACGCTGCTGGAGCCGGGCACGGGTCTCTATTACATGCAAGACCGCTACCGCATCAACAGCGCCCTCGACCCCGTGCGTTTCGCCCAGGCCTGGCAGGCGGTGATTGCCCGTCACGAGGCCCTGCGCGCCTCGTTCTGCTGGAACGTCGGCGAAGACATGCTGCAAGTGATCCACAAGCCGGGCAGCACGCCGATCGAATACCTGGACTGGAGCCAGGAACCGGAAGGCGAACACGAACCGCGTCTGCAAGCGCTGCTCAAGCAAGAGCGTGAAGCCGGTTTCGATCTGCTCAACCAGGCACCGTTCCACCTGCGCCTGATCCGCGTCGGCGCGGAGCGCTACTGGTTCATGATGAGCAACCACCACATCCTCATCGATGCCTGGTGCCGTTCGTTGCTGATGAATGACTTCTTCGAGATCTACATGGCCCTGGGCGAAGGCCGCGAGGCGCAATTGGCCATGCCGCCGCGTTATCGCGACTACATTGCCTGGCTGCAACGCCAGAACCTCAACGAGGCACGCCAGTGGTGGCAACACAACCTGCAAGGGTTCGAGCGCACCACGCCGATCCCGAGCGACCGGCCGTTCCTGCGTGAACACGCGGGCCACAGCGGCGGCATGGTGGTGGGCGATTGCTATACCCGCCTCGACGCCCGTGACGGTGCACAACTGCGCGAGTTGGCCCAGGCCCATCAACTGACCGTCAACACTTTCGCCCAGGCGGCATGGGCCTTGGTGCTGCGACGCTTGAGCGGCGACCGTGACGTGTTGTTCGGCGTCACCGTGGCCGGGCGCCCGGTGGAAATGCCGGAGATGCAACGTACGGTGGGCCTGTTCATCAACAGCATTGCGCTGCGGGTGAAATTGCCCGAGGACGACCAGCGTTGCAGCGTGCGCCAGTGGTTGAGCGGCCTGCTCGACAGCAACATGCAACTGCGCGAGTACGAATACCTGCCGCTGGTGACCCTTCAGGAACACAGCGAACTGCCCAAGGGCCAGCCGCTGTTCGACAGCCTTTTTGTGTTCGAAAACGCCCCGGTGGAGGTCTCGGTGCTGGACCGCGCACACAGCCTGAATGCCACTTCGGACTCCGGCCGCACCCACACCAACTTCCCGCTGACTGCCGTGTGCTACCCGGGCGATGACCTCGGTTTGCACCTGTCATACGACCAGCGCTACTTCGACGAGACCACCGTGCAAGGCATGCTCGGCGAGTTCAAGCGCCTGCTGCTGGCGCTAGTGCAGGGCTTCCACGGCGACATGGCCGACCTGCCGCTGATTGGCGAGCAGGAGCGCGAGTTCCTGGTACAGGGATGTAACCAGAGCGAGCATGACTACCCGCTGGAGCGCAGCTATGTCGAACTGTTCGAAGCCCAGGTGGCGGCGCATCCGCAACGCATCGCCGCCAGCTGTCTCGATCAGCAATGGACCTATGACGAACTGAACCGCCGCAGTAACGGCCTGGGCCACGCCCTGATTGCCGCAGGCGTCGGCCTGGACCAACCGGTGGCATTGCTGGCTGAACGTGGCCTTGACCTGTTGGGCATGATCATCGGCAGCTTCAAGGCCGGTGCCGGCTACCTGCCGCTCGATCCGGGCCTGCCGAGCCAGCGTTTGCGCAGCATCATCGACTTGAGCCGCACACCGTTGCTGGTGTGCACCGAAGCGTGCCGCGAGCAGGCTATCGAACTGCTGGAAGGCTTCGACTGCCAGTTGCTGGTGTGGGAAGAAGTGCCTGCTCGCGGGGAGAACCCCGGCATCTACAGTGGCCCGGACAACCTCGCCTACGTGATCTACACCTCGGGCTCCACCGGCCTGCCCAAGGGTGTAATGGTGGAACAGCGCGGCATGCTCAATAACCAGTTGAGCAAGGTGCCGTACCTGGCCTTGGACGACGCGGATGTTATTGCGCAAACCGCTTCGCAGAGCTTCGATATTTCCGTGTGGCAATTCCTCGCCGCGCCGCTGTTCGGCGCGCGGGTGGACATCGTACCGAACACCCTCGCGCATGATCCTCAAGGCCTGTTGGAGCATGTACAGGCCCAGGGCATTACCGTGCTGGAAAGCGTGCCATCGCTGATCCAGGGCATGTTGGCCCAGGACCGTATTGGCCTGGACGGCCTGCGCTGGATGCTGCCGACCGGTGAGGCGATGCCGCCGGAGTTGGCGCACCAATGGCTGCTGCGCTACCCGCAGATTGGCTTGGTGAACGCGTACGGTCCTGCGGAATGCTCGGACGATGTGGCGTTCTACCGCGTCGACCTGGCGTCGACCCGTGGTACGTACTTGCCGATTGGCACACCGACCGACAATAACCGCTTGTACCTGCTCGATGGTGCGCTGGAGCTGGTGCCGCAAGGCGCCGTTGGCGAGCTGTGTGTCGCTGGTACGGGCGTCGGTCGCGGTTACGTCAGCGACCCATTGCGCACTGCGCCGGTGTTTGTGCCGAATCCGTTCGGCGCACCGGGCGAGCGTCTCTACCGCACCGGTGACCTGGCGCGCCGCCGCAGCGACGGCGTGCTGGAGTACGTCGGTCGCATTGACCACCAGGTGAAGATTCGTGGCTACCGGATCGAGCTGGGTGAAATCGAAGCGCGCCTGCACGAACAACCGGAAGTACGCGATGCCGCGGTGGGCGTGCAGGAGGGCGTCAACGGCAAGCATCTGGTCGGCTATCTGGTGGCAGTTGATGGAACGCTCAACCCAGGCGAGCGCCTGGACCGCATCAAGCAACGCCTGCGCGCTGAGTTGCCGGAATACATGGTGCCGTTGCACTGGCTATGGCTCGACCGCCTGCCGCTCAACGCCAACGGCAAACTCGACCGCAAGGCCTTGCCGGCCCTGGAGATCGGCCAGTTGCACAGCCAGGATTACCTGGCGCCGCGCAACGAGCTGGAAACCACCCTGGCCGCCATCTGGGCCGAGGTGCTGAAAGTCGACAGGGTAGGGGTGCAGGACAACTTCTTCGAACTGGGTGGGCACTCGTTGCTGGCCACGCAGATTGCCTCGCGGGTGCAGAAAGCCCTGCAACGTGACGTGCCGCTGCGAGCGATGTTCGAGTGCAGTACGGTGGCGGAGTTGGCTGAGTATATCGAGGGGCTGGCGGCGAATGAGATCAGTGCCGAGAAGGTGGATCGCTTGAGTGATTTGATGGCAGAGCTGGAGGGGCTGTAAGACTCGACATGTTTGCCGGCTGTCAGCGCCGATTCGCGAGCGAGCCCGCTCCCACACTCGACCAGGTTCATCCTGAAGGAAGGTGATCGAGTATGGGCGTGGGCTTGCTCGCGAAGGCGTCAGTCCAGTCGACGCTTACTTCGGCCCAAGAATCTTCACCAACTTATCCGGCGACGGCGCCCCTTGCTGTTGCTGCAAGCCACCCTTGTCATCCAGATAGAAAATCGCCGGCGTCGCCGACAATTCCAGTTCATCCATCAACTTCATGTTGCTATCAAGCTTGGCCTCGATATCGGCCGGGATCTTGTCCAATGCCTGCAATTTGCTGCCTTTGCCGGCGGCCTCGTGTTCTTCCAGGGCTTTTTGCGGATCCTTGGCAGCGAACAGCGCGGCGGATTTGCCGGGGCTGTCTTCGCGGATGATGCCGACCATGATGTGGCGCAATTGCACCTTGCCGGCCTTCACCCATGGGCGGGCCTGTTCCCAGAACATGTTGCAGTAAGGGCAGTTGGGGTCGCTGAACAGGTAGACGATGCGCGGTGCGTTTTTGTCGCCGTCCTGGATCCAGCTGCTTTTTTCCATCTTGGCCCAGACTTCCTTGGCCATGGGGGCGTACACCAGTTTTTCCAGGGGCGCGCTGCTCAGGTCATTGCCCTGGGCGTCGTACAGGTTGCCGGCGATCACGCTTTTGCCGTCGGCGGTCAGGTACAGGGCCATGCCCCGGTTCTGGTACTGGGCGGCGTAGCCGGTAAGGCCGCTGGGGGCATCGAATTTGCCGAGGATCTTGGCACCCTTGGCTTCGATCTGTTTGATCGGTGCCGGCCAGTCCTCGGCCTGGGCCAGGGTGGCGGCAAGCGTCAGCGGCAGCAGGGTCAGCAGGTGGCGGAGGCGGGGCATGTCGGTTTCCTTTCAGGAGCGGTATCGAAGGGTTCCATGGCACGGGCCAGGCTGGCCTGGGACAACTCGCCCAGGTGGCTGTTGATCAGGCGTCCGTCGGCGCGGTAGAACAAGGTGGTCGGCAGGGCCATCGAGCCTACCGCCTGGCCGAGGCGGCCGCTGGCGTCAAATAACACGTTGTCGAGGGTCAGGCCTTGGGTCGCGAGGAAGGTGCTGACGCTTTGCATGCTTTCGGCCTGGTTGACGAACAGGAACGTCACATCAGGGCGTTGATGTTGGGCGCGTTCCAGCACCGGCATTTCACGGCGGCATGGCGGACACCAGGTGGCCCACAGGTTGATCACCAGCGGGCCGCCCTTGTAGTCGGCCAGTTGCACCACTTCGCCATTGGCATTGCGCAGGGTAATCTCTGGCAGTTGCGAGCCTTTGTCATACAGGCTCAGGGAGACGCTGGTCATGCCCCAGAACACCAGGCCGGTGATCACCCCGGCGCTCAGCGGCTTGCGCAGGGCCGGGCGGCGCCAGCCGTAGGCCAATGCGCCGAGGACCAGTGCGATCACGCCAGGCCAGGCGAGGAAGCCGCCGTCGCGCAGATCGACCATTTGCAGCCAGTCGTTGCGGTAATCACTCCAGTACATCAGCACAAAACTGACACGGGCTACCAGCATGCCCAGCAGGAACAGGCTGAACAGCACCGACTCCGGGTTTTCACCGCCACGCTTGGCGACGCGCCAACCCACCAGGGTGGCGAGAATCAGCGCGCTGATCAGCAAAATGTGATTCAGGGCGATGGCGAAGGTGCCAATGGTCAGGGTCAACATCAGAGGGCGCCCCGGGCTTGCGTCCAGCGTTGCAGGAAGGCGGCGGCATCCACTTCGCCGGTGATGCGTTGGGCGCGGCGTTCTTCACCGTCCGGGCCGATCCACACGAAGCTGGGCGGCCCCGGCACCTTGTAGCGGCCAAGCAGCTCGCGGCTGGCGGCGCTGTCGGCGGTCACGTCCAGGCGCAGCAGGCGTACGTCCTTCAGGGCGTCGAGCACTTCTGGTTTGCCGAACACTTGTTTTTCCATGATCTTGCACGACACGCACCAGTCGGCGTAATAGTCCACCAGCACCCATTGGCCCTGGGCCTTGGCGCTGTCGAGCTGGCTTTGCAGCACCGCTGGGTCGTTGAGGGTCATGAAGGCGTCGTGGGCCGTCGGTGCGGCGGCCCGCGAGTCGCTGTAGACCTTGAGCGGTTGCCACAGGTCGTCGCTGCCACCCGCTGCGCCCACCACCAGCACGGCACCCCACAGGCCCAATACCAGGGCACCGGCGCCAAAGACCTTGGCGGCCAGGCCGTATTCGCGGGCCAGCGTCCAGCCGCAGTAAGCCATCACCAGCGCGAGTGCGCCCCACAGGCCAAGCCACAGGCTTTCATCGACCACCGGGCGAATCATCAACACGGCGGTGCCTAGGAACAGGAAGCCGAAGATGCCCTTGAGCACGTTCATCCAGGTGCCCGGTTTTGGCAGGAAGCGGTTGCCCACCGTCACCAGCAGCAACAGCGGAATACCGATGCCGATGCCCATGGCGAACAGGATCAGGCCACCGTGCAGTGCATTGCCGCTCTGGGCGATGTAGAGCAGGGCGCCGGCCAGGGGCGCGGTCATGCACGGGCCCACCAACAAGCCGGACAGTGCCCCGAGAATCCCCGCGCCCACCAGGCTGCCGCCGCGTTGCTGGCGGCTGACGTTGTCCAGGCGGTCGCGCAGGAACGCTGGCAGTTGCAGTTCAAAAAAGCCGAACATCGGCAGGGCGAGGATCACGAACAGCGCGGCGAAGCTGCCCAGGATCCACGGGGTTTGCAGCAGTGCGGCGAGGTTTGCGCCCAGTAGCGCAGCCACCACGCCGAGCGCCGCATACACCAGGGCCATGCACACCACGTAGCTGCCGGCCAGGGCAAAGCCGCGACGCGGGCTGGCGCCACTGCCCACCACCAGGCCGGCGAGTATCGGCAGCATCGGCAACGAACAGGGGGCAAACGCCAGCAACAGGCCCAGGCCGAAGAACAGCAGCAGGCTCCAACCCAGGCTGCGTTGCTGCAAACCGCTGGCCAGGCTCTGGTCCTGGGCTTCGGCGGTCGCGGCGACGGCCGGGTTGCCACCCAGGTCCACTGTGATCGATTGCGGCGGATAGCACAGGCCCGCATCGGCACAGCCTTGCCAGCCCAGCTTGATTTGGCCGGTGGCCCCGGCGGGGATCTTCACTTCCAGGCCCTGGCGGTACACCTCCTGGTCGCCGAAGTACTCATCGCTATGGGCTTCGCCTTGCGGCAGCCCCGGCTTTTCAGCCAGCCCATCGAACTTCATGCGCTGTTTGTACAGGTAATAACCGTCGGCAATCTGCCAATACAGCTGGGTCTCGCCACTTTCAAGACGTTCGGAGGTAAAGGTGAAGGCTTTGCCCACCGGGAGGAAATCAGGTTTGGTCTCAAACGGGTTGCCCGGCGCGGCCTGGGCGAACCCCGCGAACAACACCAGCAGAAAGATAAACAGATGCCGCATGGTCAAGCCTTAGTTCGATGCAAGTGGGCACACAATGTGTGGCGTTGATTAACCGATGATTAACCGGGGCTATTCTAGAGTCTTAGTGGGCGTCTTTTCACGGCATAATCGGCGCTTAATCCACGACACTTTTAATCACCCCCATCTTTCATGAAGGGTTCAGCATGCACGTATTGGTCTGCGAAGACGACGAACTGATCGCCAGCGGCATTGTGGCCGGCCTTACCGCCCAAGGTTTTACCGTCGAACGCGTGGCCACGGCGGGTGCCGCACGCGCGATGCTCAAGGCGGCCACGTTCGACATCATGGTGCTCGATCTCGGGCTGCCGGATGAAGACGGCCTCAAGCTATTGCAGCAACAGCGCAGCCAGGGCCTCGAAATCCCGGTGCTGATCCTGACCGCGCGGGACTCGGTGACCAACCGCGTCGACGGCCTGCAAGCCGGCGCCGATGACTACTTGCTCAAACCCTTCGACCTGCGCGAACTCGCCGCGCGCCTGCAAACCCTGTTGCGCCGGGTGGCAGGGCGCAGCGTCAACCTGATCGAGCATGGTCGCCTGGCCTATGATCCAAGCAGCCGCGAGACGTTCCTGGGCGGCGAACCCGTCGACTTGTCGCGCCGCGAACAGGCGCTGTTGCAAGCGCTGCTGCATAACAAGGGGCGTGTGCTGTCCAGCGAGCAGCTCAAGGACAGCGTCTACGGTTTCAACGATGAGTTGGAAAGCAATGCCCTCAACGTGCATATCCACCACCTGCGGCGCAAATTGGGCAATGGCATTGTCGAGACCGTGCGTGGCCTTGGGTACCGCCTCGGCCCGGCTGACGGGGGCGAGGACGCCTCGTGAAAAGCCTGCGCCTGCGCCTGACGTTCAAGCTGGGCGCTGCTTTCGTGCTGATCTGGGTCTTGGCGGCTGCCTGGATGCTCAACGATCTGCGCAACCAGATGATGTTCTCCCTCGATCAGCGCCTGGTGGCCTCGGCCCGCATGGTGGCGGGGTTGACCGAGCAGATGCCCGGCCTGGCCAGTGTGAGCGGCGGTGCGCACTTCAGTGCCGAACAATTGCATGTGCCCGGTGGCATGGCCTGTCAGGTCAGTTCCCTGCGCGGGGAAGTCCTGGCGCGCAGCCACACCACGCCGGACGAAGGGCTGGAATCGCGCAAGAGCGGGTTTCGTGACCAGGTCATCGATGGCGTGGGCTGGCGCAGTTTCACCCTGTCCCGCGGCGATCTTTTAATCACCACCGCCGACCGCCAAGTAGAGCGCGAGGCCCTGAACCTGTCGATCTTGCTGGCGGCGTCGGTGCCGGTGGGCGTGGCGATGCTTGGCTGCCTGTGCCTGTTGTGGCTGGGGATTGGCCAGAGCCTGCTGCCGCTCAATCGCATGCGTGACGCCTTGATGCGCCGCAGTGCTGACTCCCTCGAACCGCTGCAGATCCACCCGTTGCCCAGCGAACTCAAGCCGCTGCTCGACACCCAGAACCAACTCTTGCAACGCATTGCCAAGACCATCGAGCGCGAACGCCGCCTTACGGGTGATGCTGCCCACGAACTGCGCAGCCCTCTGACGGCGATCAAGACCCATCTGCAAGTGGCGCGCATGACCGAAGGCGCGGCCCGCGACCAGTCCCTGGCCCACGCCGAGGAGGGCGCCGACCGCCTGCACCGCACCCTGGAGCAATTGCTGCTGCTGGCGCGGGTGGAGGGTAACCTGTCGTTCGACGATGGCATGCACTCCAGTGCCGAGGATGTGGCACGGCTGGCGATCCAGGATGCCAATGCCGGTGACAACTCGCGTATCGACCTGATCCTGCCGGACAACCTCTTGGCCACTCCGGTGGAAATGCCAGTGGGCCTGGCGGTCGCAGCGTTGCGCAACCTGCTGGACAACGCCTTGCGCCATACACCGGCCGATACCCGGGTGGAACTCAGTGTATTCACTGCCGCCGATAACGTGGTGTTCCGCGTGCGTGACCACGGCAAGCAGATCAGCGCCGAGGACCTGCAGTACCTGACCCAGCGCTTCTGGCGCAACGGCAACAGCGAAGGCTGCGGCCTCGGCCTGGCAATCGTGCAAGCGATTGTGCAGCGCTGTTCCTGCTCGTTGAAGTTCGACAGCCAGCCAGATGGCCTGCGCGTGGACCTGGGTATGCCGCTGCGGCGCTGATTACTTTCCTTTCAAGTGCCAAATAGTTACCGCCCTCCTGAAGTTCAAGGCTTCAGGATGGCGGTAATTTTTTTGCGCTTGAACGGGCTGAACGACTCGGCCTGTATTGAAAAGGACGGTTCTTATGTTGGTCATCGATACCAGTTTTCCTGCCCAAGGCTTCAATGAACGTGACGGCGAGCCGGTGCGGCAGGTGATCCTGCATTACACGGCGGCACCGTTCGGCTCCTCCCTGCGCACCCTGACGCAGGATGGGGTCAGTGCGCACTATCTGCTGCCCGACCCCGACGACCCCAGCTACAGCGCTGCCGGCTATGAAGAGTTGCGGGTCTTTCGATTGGTGGAGGAGGACAAGCGCGCCTGGCATGCCGGGGGGAGCCATTGGGCGGGGCGCGATAACCTTAACAGTCGCTCGATCGGCGTCGAGCTCGTCAACCTGGCGCGGGACGACGGCGGCGTGTTCACGTTTCCTGCCTACGCGGAGGAACAAATAGAGGTGTTGATTGCGCTGGTTCGCGACGTTCTTGGGCGTTATCCACAGATCGGGCCTACCGACATCCTCGGGCACTCGGACGTGGCGTACGGGCGCAAGAGCGATCCAGGGCCTCGGCTGCCGTGGCAGTGTCTGCATGAAGCGGGGGTAGGGGCCTGGTTTGATGAGGCAACGCAGGCAATGTATCAGCGTCGGTTCTGTGTCGGGTTGCCGCCGGAGGTCGAGGTGGAGCGGGCGTTTCAGCGTTACGGGTATGCGCCGGCGAAGAACCGGCAAGCCTTTGAACAGAGAACGCGGGCGTTTCAGATGCACTTTCGGTCGCGGGATTATTGCGGGTTTCTGGATGCGGAGACCTGCGCGATTTTATATGCGCTGAATGAAAAATACCTTGGGTTATAAAACCGAGTGCGATTCCAAATGTGGGAGCGGGCTTGGGGCTTCATCCATCAGTTAAAGATCGGTGGTCACTAAATCCCTCCCGTGCTGGTGCGTTTCCAGAACAGGAAATCCGTGCGCATGCCCCTTGGGCCAGACGCCAGCGGATCGGCAGTTTGGTCACCATCATCAGCGTATTGAGGGATCGAGAAATGTCAGTCGCTACCACCCGTATCGAAGACGCCCAGGTGCATGAAACGCTCTACCAGTTCGACGAAACCCCGTTGCTCGCCCGCCAGCGCCAGCAAGAGTCCAACGCCCGTAGCTACCCCCGACGCATTCCCCTGGCGCTCAAGCGCGCCAAGGGTATTTACGTGGAAGACGTGGAGGGCCGCAGTTTTATCGATTGCCTGGCCGGCGCCGGCACCCTCGCGTTGGGGCACAATCACCCGGTGGTGATTGAGGCCATCCAGCAGGTGCTGGCCGATGAACTGCCACTGCACACACTGGACCTGACTACTCCGGTCAAGGACCAGTTCGTGCAGGACTTGTTCGGGCTTTTGCCGCCGACGCTGGCACGGGAAGCAAAAATCCAGTTCTGCGGACCCACTGGCACGGATGCGGTGGAAGCCGCGTTGAAGCTGGTGCGCACCGCCACCGGGCGTAGCACGGTGCTGTCATTCCAGGGCGGTTACCACGGTATGAGCCAGGGTGCCTTGAGCCTGATGGGCAGCCTGGGGCCGAAGAAACCCTTGGGAGCCTTGCTTGGCAATGGCGTGCAATTCTTGCCCTACCCCTACGATTACCGTTGCCCGTTCGGCCTGGGTGGTGCAGAAGGGGTGCGGGTCAACCTGCATTATCTGGAAAACCTGCTGAACGACCCGGAGGCCGGCGTATTGCTGCCGGCGGCGGTCATTGTCGAGGTGGTGCAGGGCGAGGGCGGTGTGATTCCGGCTGACCTCGACTGGCTGCGTGGCCTGCGACGCATCACCGAACAAGCGGGTGTGGCGTTGATCGTCGATGAAATCCAGAGCGGATTTGGCCGCACCGGCAAGATGTTTGCCTTCGAACATGCCGGCATTATCCCGGATGTGGTGGTGATGTCCAAGGCCATCGGCGGCAGCTTGCCGCTGGCGGTGGTGGTGTATCGCGACTGGCTCGACACCTGGCTGCCGGGTGCGCATGCCGGGACCTTCCGTGGCAACCAGATGGCGATGGCGGCGGGTTCGGCGGTGATGCGCTACCTGAAGGACCACGACCTTGCCGGCCACGCGGCCGCCATGGGCGAGCGCCTGGGTGAACACCTGCGCATCCTGCAGCGCGATTTCCCGCACCTGGGCGATATTCGCGGCCGTGGGCTGATGCTTGGCGTGGAGTTGGTAGACCCAAGTGGCATCCCAGACATCCAGGGCCATCCGCCGGTGCATCGTCAGTTGGCGCCGCTGGTGCAGCGCGAATGCCTCAAGCGCGGCCTGATCCTGGAGCTGGGTGGTCGGCACGGCAGTGTCGTGCGTTTCCTGCCGCCGCTGGTGATCACCGCCGCCGAAGTGGACCGCGTGGCGGACATCTTCGGACGCGCGTTGGCTGCGGCGGTGGCCAGCCTCTAATTTTTTCGCAGCTTGGTACGTTTCTACAGATATCAGTGCTGCGCGCGGTGCGCAGCCAGCCTTTTAGCGATGGAGAACAGCAATGACCTCAGTATTTGACCGCGACGACATCCTGTTTCAGGTAGTGGTCAACCATGAAGAACAGTATTCCATCTGGCCTGACTACAAGGCTGTACCGGAAGGCTGGCGCACCGTAGGCAAGAGCGGCATGAAGAAAGAGTGCCTGGCCTACATCGAGGAAGTGTGGACCGATATGCGTCCGTTGAGCTTGCGCCAGAAGATGGACGGTACAGCGCTGACCAACTGATTCTTCCCCACCCTTGTAGGCGCCGGCTCAAGGACGCCATCGCCGCGCTGCGACGATTCCACAAGCCGGCGCCGACTGTTCAGGTAGTCTTTTCTTTCTCCAGCCCGCCCGAAGCCCCTGTCACCACCTGCACACTCAAGCGCGGCGTCGCCAGGTCCAGCCCGGCTTCATCCAGGTGACGCTTGAGCGACAGGTTGAACGCCCGCGACACTTCCCACTGCTTGATTGGCGCTGTCTTGAACCGCGCCCTTAGAATTGCGCTGCCCGATTCGAAACTTTCGACACCCTGGATTTCCAATGGCGACCAGATATTGCGGCGTTGCAGGGGGTCATTGCGCATTTTCTGGCCGACATCGCGCATCAGCTTGATGGCGTCGTCGATTTCCATGTTGTAGGGGATCGCCACCCGGAAGATCGCGTAGCCGAACTCCCGCGAGTAGTTCTTGATGCTCTTGATCTCGCTGAACGGGATGGTGTGCACGATGCCGTCGATGTCGCGCAGGCGCACCGTGCGGATGGTCAGGCCCTCCACGGTCCCCAGGTGGCCGCCGACATCCACGTAGTCGTCGATGGCCAGCGAGTCTTCGATGATGATGAACAGGCCGGTGATCAGATCCGCCACCAGGGATTGCGCGCCAAAACCGATGGCCAGGCCGATCACGCCGGCACCCGCCAGCAGCGGCGTGACGTTCATGCCCATGTTCGCCAGGGCGACAATCGCGGCGATGATAAAGATAGTCACGAACAGCACGTTGCGGATCAACGGCATCATGGTCTGCGCCCGCGCATTGGCCAGGCCTTTGCGCGAGCGGGTGAGGGCGTGATGGATCGCGGTGTCGCTGAGAATCCAGATCAGCCAGGCAAACAACAAGGTACCGGCCAGGCCGAATAACTTGACGCTGACTTCATGGCCATCGCCTTCGGTAAAGCGGATCAACGACAGGCCCCACACCCGCAGGCCCAACTCGATGAACACCAGCCATACCACCAGGTGGGCCAGGGTGTAGACGAAGCTCTTCAGGCGTTCGGAGTACAGCGCGTGGCGCTTGTGCCCGCGTTGCGGCTTGAGGGCGTGGCGGCGCACCAGGCCGTTGATCACCATGCACAGCACCAGCAGCACCGTACACAGCAGCGACTGGCGCAAGGCCGTGCTGGTATCGCCGGCAGAGACGAAGGTGGCGAACAGCGAGATACCCACCAACAACAAGGCCGGGATGTACCAGAAGGAGCCGATGATTTCGATGGTGTCACTGAGGGCACGGCGGGTCAGGCGGCGGGACAGTGGCTGGTTGCGAATCAGGTGGGCGATGGGCCGGCGGAAACGCAGGATAAACACACCGGTCGACAGCGCCGCCATCAC
This sequence comes from Pseudomonas sp. MYb13, assembly GCF_002980075.1. Lineage (NCBI taxonomy): Bacteria > Pseudomonadati > Pseudomonadota > Gammaproteobacteria > Pseudomonadales > Pseudomonadaceae > Pseudomonas > Pseudomonas sp. MYb13. The sequence goes on from NZ_PCQI01000004.1 coordinate 470,561, forward strand.
ATTGGCAACCGTCGCAGCGGTATGGGACAAATGCTGGCCCAGCGCCTGGACCAGCCGTGGGTCGCTCAGGGCTTCACCGAAGGCGGCAAAACTGCCAATCCACCACAGTGGGCGGAAAGCCTGGTGGCGCAGGATGTACAGCGCGCGATGGCGATGGGGGCCGTCGAGTACGGAAAAGGCAATCACGCAGATCGCAGAGAAGCAGGTGCCCACCACCAGCGCGTAGGCCAATACCATCGCCAGGGATTTGCCCAAAGACGAGGGCAGCGCGTAGCTCAGGTAGACCGTGATCACCAATGCGATCAGCCACGGGCCCAGTTTGCGCAGGGCAAAGCGCACCATGTCCCAGGTGCGTGGGTGTTGCGGCAGTTCTTCGGGCAGGCCGAAGCGTTCACGTACGCGGTGGCTAAGCCAGATCAGTGCGGCGGCGAGCAGGCTCCATACCGCAAGGATCAAGGCAAAACCGAAAATGATCGGCAGCCATTCGTTGGCCGGCAGCATCAGTGCACTGAGTTCTTCCTTGGCCAGGTCGACTTCGTTGGACCAGCGCCCCAACGGGCTGTCGGCGCCGGAGAACTGCGCTTCCAGGTTGGCCAGGGTGCCGCCGATCAGCCCCAGCACACCTTCTTCGGCGGCCGGTTGGGCTTTTTTCGTGGCCTCACGGAGTTTTTTCAGGTCGCTCAGCAGCTGGGTGCGCTGCTGGTCGTTCTCGAGGGTCTTGATCACCTCGTCCAACGACTGCCCCAGCGGCACTTCAGCCTGGGGCTGGGTCTTGTTGGTACTGCCCAGCAAGCCTGGCAAGCCCACGGCTTGGGCAGGCGTGAGCGGCAGCAGCGTCAGCAGGGCGATCAAACAGTAGCAGGGCAGGGCAAACAGACGGGAAAGCACGAGGCGGTCAACCTTGGAAACGACGAATTGACCGAGTGTACGAGTGCAATCGTCATTCGGCCAGTTTGGCGAGGATCTTGTACACCACGGTGCCCAGGATCAACAGCATGCCGATCCACATGCCAAACACGCCGAGGGGCTTGTCACGGAAGTTGAAGCCTACAGCCAACATGATCATACCGATCAGAATCGGGATAAGCATGGCATGGAAGGAGGACATGGAGATCATGGTGCGACGGCCTTGTCGGAGTGGGAATACTGACAAGTCTAGGTCGGATTACGGGAAATGGGATTGATGTGGGTCAGATACCGATGTGAGTGTTCTTAATCGTCATTGCGGGCAAGCTCGCTCCCACGGTTGGAAGGTACTTCCCCTGTGGAAGCGGGCTTGCCCGCAATGGCCGCACCTCGGTCTCAAGGCAAGTCGTGGCTCGCGTAAAACGCACCCAGCACCTTCACCAGGTGCGCCAGGTCATGGCTGCCGCACAGCTCGCGAATGGAGTGCATGGCAAACGTCGGCAAGCCGATGTCCACGGTCCGTACGCCCAGGTGGCTGGCGGTGATCGGGCCGATGGTGGAGCCGCAACCCATGTCGCTGCGCACCACGAAGCTCTGCACCGGCACTTCCTGGGCCATGCACAGGTGGCGGAAGAACCCGGCGGTTTCGCTGTTGGTGGCGTAGCGCTGGTTGCTGTTGACCTTGATCACCGGGCCGGCGTTGAGCTTGGGGCCGTGGTTGGCGTCGTGCTTCTCGGCGTAGTTCGGGTGCACGCCGTGGGCGTTGTCTGCAGACACCAGCAGGGATTTCTGAATGGTGCGTACGAACTCATCACCTTCCGGCAGCAGGCGACGCAGGGTCTGTTCGAGCATCGGGCCATCGGCGCCGCACGCCGAGCACGAGCCGACTTCTTCATGGTCGTTGCACACCAGCACGCAGGTTTCTTCGCTGTCGCTGGTGAGCAGGGCCTGCAGGCCGGCGTAGCACGACAGCAGGTTGTCCAGGCGCGCGCCGGCGATGAAGTCACCGTTCAGGCCGATCACCGCAGCGCTTTGCGTGTCGTAGAAACTCAACTCGTAGTCGAGTACGACGTCGGCATTCAGCCCATGCTCGCGAGCCAGCTGCTCGGTGAGCACGGCGCGGAAGTCCACGCGCTCATCACCGGCAAATTGCGCGAGGATCGGCGGCAGCTCGGTCTGGGCATTGATCGCCCAACCCTGATTGGCTTCACGGTTCAGGTGAATGGCCAGGTTGGGGATGATGGCAATCGGCAGCTTGAAGTCGATCAACTGGCTTTCGACCTTGCCATCGCGGCGGAAGGTGACGCGGCCGGCCAGGGACAGGTCGCGGTCGAACCAGGGCGCCAGCAGCGCACCGCCGTAGACTTCGACGCCCAACTGCCAGAAACCTTGGCGCTGCAGCTCCGGCTGCGGCTTGACCCGCAGGCACGGACTGTCGGTGTGGGCGCCGACCAGGCGGATGCCGCCCTGCAGCGGCGAGTGGCGGCCGAGCTTGAAGGCGATGATCGAGGAGTCGTTGCGGGTCACGTAGTAGCGCCCGTTGGCTTCGGTGTTCCAGGTTTCGCGCTCGTCGAGGCGCTGGTAGCCGGCCGCTTCCAGGCGCAGGGCCAGGGCCGCGGTGGCATGAAAAGGAGTAGGGGAGGCCTTGAGGAAGTCGATCAGGCCTTGATTCAACGCTTCGCGCATAAATAGCTCCAGACAGCAATGCGCGGAGTTTACCGTATTGGTTTCACTCGGTGTCTAGAACTGACGCAGAACTCACTGTGGGAGCGAGCTTGCTCGCGAAGGCGGTGCGTCAGTCACTCAATAGGATGACTGATCCACCGCCTTCGCGAGCAAGCCCGCTCCCACGTTTTGATCGTATTGCCAATTTTAGAACGGGGCGGGGCACTCGAAGCGCAAGCGCTCGCCGGTTTGCGGATGGGTGAAGCTCAGCATGCTCGCGTGCAGGCACAGGCGTGGCCAGGCGGCCAGGGCCTGTTCATGGGCGTACAGGCCGTCACCCAGCAGCGGGTGGCCGATGGACAGCATGTGCACACGCAACTGGTGCGAGCGCCCGGTGATCGGCGTCAGCTCGACGCGGCACCAGTCGCCGCAGCGTTCCAGCACTTTCCAGAAGGTCAGCGCGTGCTTGCCGAATTCATGATCGACCACGTGACGTGGCTTGGTTGGCGGGTCATAGCGCAGAGGCAGGTCGATGCTGCCGCTGTCCAGTTCCGGTTGACCCCAGGCCAAGGCGGTGTAGGCCTTTTCGGTTTCTCGGTCGTGAAATTGGCGGGACAGTTCGCGGTGGGTGTCGGCGTCCCGGGCCAGCAGGATGATCCCCGAGGTTTCCCAGTCCAGGCGATGCACGATACGGGCTTCGGGGTAGCCGTTTTCCTGCAGGCGGGTGATCAGGCAGTCTTTGTTGTCGTCGGCGCGGCCAGGCACCGAGAGCAGCAGGGTGGGCTTGTTCACCACCAGGACGGCGTCGTCCTGATGAAGGATGTGGATAGTGGACAACGGCATTAAACAGCCTCGTAACAAACGCCAACGGCGGCTCGCCCACCCAATGCCCAAAAAGGCATCAGGGTGAACGAGCCGCCGTGGCAGCCGCCTTTTCGATCAACGATCAGGCAGGGTGATATTGAGTTCCAGAATCGAGCAGCTGCCGTCATTTTCCAGGGCGACATGCACGTCATCGTTGCCGATATTGACGTACTTGCGGATCACCTCGACCAGTTCCTTCTGCAAGGCTGGCAGGTAGTCCGGCGTGCTGCGTTGGCCGCGTTCGTGCGCCACGATGATCTGTAGACGCTCTTTCGCTACCGACGCGGTACTTGGCTTTTTGTTGGCGCGAAAGAAGTCGAGAAATTTCATTGTTTAGTTGCCTCCAAAGATACGCTCGAAGAATCCCTTCTTCTTAACATCGAGGAAGCGATGTTCCACGGTCTTGCCCAGCAAGCGATCGACTGCATCGCTGTACGCCTGGCCGGCGTCGCTCTGGTCGTCAAGAATCACCGGAACACCCTGGTTGGAAGCCTTCAGGACGGCCTGGGATTCTGGAATAACACCCAGCAGGGTCACTGCGAGGATTTCCTTCACGTCTTCAACGCCGAGCATTTCGCCATTGCTGACGCGCTCAGGGTTGTAGCGGGTGAGCAGCAGGTGCTCCTTGATCGGGTCCTGGCCTTCTTCGGCGCGCTTGGATTTGCTGGCGAGCAGGCCGAGCATGCGGTCGGAGTCACGGACGGAAGAGACTTCCGGGTTGGTCACCACGATGGCTTCATCGGCGAAGTACATCGCCAGGTGAGCACCCGTCTCGATACCAGCCGGGGAGTCGCAGACCACGTATTCGAAGGTTTCCTTCAGCTCGGCGAGGACTTTGCCTACGCCTTCCTTGGTCAGCGCGTCTTTGTCGCGGGTCTGGCTGGCAGCCAGCACGTACAGGTTCTCAAGGCGCTTGTCCTTGATCAGGGCCTGTTGCAGGTTGGCTTCACCGTTGACCACGTTGACGAAGTCATACACCACGCGGCGTTCGCAGCCCATGATCAGGTCGAGGTTACGCAAGCCGACGTCGAAGTCGACGATAACTGTCTTGTGGCCGCGCAGAGCGAGACCGGTACCGATAGCGGCGCTGGTGGTGGTCTTACCCACACCACCCTTGCCGGATGTAACCACGAGAATCTTGGCCAAGGTGTTTCACCCCTAAGGAAAAAGGACTTTCGGTCCCTGAAAAACATCTCTTGGAACTCGCTGCAGGCGGACAGCCTTTGTAGGAAAAAGATGGGGTTTCCCAGGGAGAAACGCCACTTCCAATTATTCCTACGCAAGTCTTGCCGGTTTCGCTGTGCTATCAGAGTCTAGAGATGCTTGGAAAATGCGGCAGTATCCGTTAAAGACGGATGATGTTCAACACATCGCCCGACAGGTTGACCTGCACCGAAGCCCCCCACAGCGGATCACGGCGCAAATCTTCTGAAACCTTGTACTGGCCTGCGATGGACACTAGCTCAGCGGTCAACTGCTGGCAAAAAATACGGGCCTTGGTATCACCCTTGATGCCGGCGAGGGCACGTCCGCGCATCGGGCCGTATACATGGATGTTGCCATCGGCGAGAAGTTCCGCCCCCGGACTGACCGAGGAGATCACCACAAGGTCGCCACCCTGGGCGTAAATCTGCTGTCCGCCGCGTACGGGCGAGGTGATGATCTTTGTAGGCTTGATCGCAGGCTCGGGCGGTTTTTCCGTTTTTTTCTTCTCTTCACCGACCAATGGTTCCAGCGGACGCTCGCGCGCACCGGACGGTGGCAGTACTGGCAGTTCAATGGCGATGGCGGCGGCGATGTCTTCAATACGGCTGGCGCGAATCGCCAGGGTGCGCAGGCCATGGGAGCGGCAGACGCGCATCAGGCCGGGCAGGTCGATGCTGCCCTGGCCAGCGGGCAGTTTGTCCAGGGCCAGCACCAGCGGGGCATTGTTGAAGAAATTCGGCGCCAGGGCGACCTTGGCGGCGAGCTGGCGGTCCAGGGCATCGAGGTCGTTGCGGGCGAGTTCCAGCACGGTGATGGCGAGCATGCTGCCTTTCAGCTGGAACACGGGATCTTGGTCTAGCGGTTCGGTTTGGCTCATGGTCGGCAAAAGCGGCTTGTCACGAAAAGTGTCGAGACTTATAACGAGAACACTCACGGGCCGCAAGCCGAGTCGAACCGTTGTAGAATGCGCGGCCCTTGTCTTTACCGGAATCTGTAATGGATCGCCCGCGTTTTCGAGCTGTATTTTTTCACCCGCGCTTTTGGCTGTTATGGCTGGGACTAGGCCTGCTATGGCTGGTCACCCAACTGCCGTACCGTGCACTGCTGACCATTGGTCGCCTGCTGGGTGCGGGTATGTACCGTGTGGCCGGCGAACGTCGCCGCATCGCCGCGCGAAACCTGGAACTGTGCTTCCCGGAAAAATCTGCCAAAGAGCGTAAGCACCTGCTCAAGGAAAACTTTGCCTCCACCGGCATCGCGTTCTTTGAAATGGCCATGAGCTGGTGGTGGTCGCGCCAGCGCCTGGCACGCCTGGCCCACGTCGAAGGCCTGGAACACCTCAAGCAGGCCCAGTTGGATGGCAAGGGCGTGATCCTCATGGCCCTGCACTTCACCACCCTGGAAATCGGCGCAGCGCTGCTGGGGCAGAAGCACACCATTGATGGCATGTACCGCGAGCACGGCAACCCGCTGTTCGACTACATCCAGCGCCGTGGCCGTGAACGTCATAACCTCGATTCGCTCGCCGTGGAGCGCGAAGACGTGCGCGGCATGCTCAAGCTGCTGCGCGCCGGTCGCGCCATCTGGTATGCACCGGACCAGGATTACGGCGCCAAGCAAAGTATCTTCGTGCCGCTGTTCGGCATCCAGGCTGCCACTGTGACCGCGACCAGCAAGTTCGCCCGCCTGGGCAAGGCGCTGGTGGTGCCGTTCACCCAAGAGCGCCTGGCTGATGGCAGTGGCTACCGGCTGGTGATCCACCCGCCCTTGACCGACTTCCCCGGTGAAAGCGATGAAGTTGACTGCCTGCGCATCAACCAGTGGGTCGAAGCGTCGGTACGTGAATGCCCCGAGCAATACCTGTGGACCCATCGCCGCTTCAAGAGCCGGCCACCGGGTGAAGCTAAGCTGTACGAAAAACGCCGCTGACAATACCGACTTTCCCCACATGGAGTGACGCAATGCGCCCAGCTGAACCGGTTACAGGCTTGATTCTTTCCGGTGGCGGGGCGCGAGCGGCGTATCAGGTAGGGGTATTGGCGGCGATTGCCGAGCTGTTGCCGCCAGGGGCGCCCAATCCGTTTCCCGTGATCGTCGGCACGTCGGCCGGCGCGATCAACGCCGTGACCCTGGCCAGTGGCGCGATGGATTTCACGGCGGCCATCCAACGCCTCACCGCCTTCTGGCAGGGCTTTCGCAGCCACTTGGTGTTGCGCAGCGATTGGCCCGGAGTGATTCGCCAGGCCGGCCGCTTTCTCATCCACAGCCTGCTGGGCCTCGGCGCCCAAGTGCCGGTGGCACTGCTGAACAGCTCGCCGCTGCGCGAGCTGCTGCAGGAGCGCTTGAACCTGGACGGCATTGACGAAGCCATCCGTCAAAAGCACCTGCACGCCGTCGCAGTCACGGCCTTTGGCTATGAGTCCGGGCAAGCGGTGACCTTCTACCAGGGCGGCGGCACCATCGACGCCTGGCTGCGCCATCGTCGCATCGGCGTTCCGACCCAACTGACGGTTGAACACCTGCTGGCCAGTTCGGCGATCCCCTTGCTGTTTGCCCCGGTGAAGCTCGACCAGGAGTATTTCGGCGATGGTGCCGTACGGCAGTCGGCGCCGATCAGCCCGGCCTTGCACCTGGGGGCCAGCCGGGTGCTGGTGGTCGGTGTCAGCGGCAACCCGCGGGGTAACGAACCGGCGACGCAGCGCACTTATACCGGCCAGCAGCCGACCCTGGCGCAGATCGGTGGGCACATGCTCAACAGCACGTTCATTGACAGCCTCGAAGGCGATATCGAATTGCTGGAGCGCTTGAACCAGTTCAGCCATGCCGCACCTGGGGTGGCGGCGGTGGAGGTGCTGGTGATTGCGCCGAGCCAACCCATCGACGAAATCGCGGCGCGGCACCGCCAGGAATTGCCAGCGGCATTGCGTTTGTTCTTGAGGGGGCCGGGGGCG
>NZ_PCQI01000040.1:0-1223 GCF_002980075.1 Pseudomonas sp. MYb13
GCGCGGTGTGTCCGGCATTGGGCGAGTTTCTCGCAGATGGACACGCGGTATGCCTGGGATGACAACGGGCAGGTCACGGTGTTTAACGCCGACGGCAGCCAGGAAGTCTACGTGCATGACCAGCGGGCGCGGCTGGTGCAGCGGGTGGATCCGGAGGGGGCCGAGCACTTCAAGTCCTACGATGACAAAGGCCGGCTGACGGTTGAGCAGGATCCTCTCGGTGCGATCACGGCGTATCAATACGACGAAGCGGGACGCCTGGTGGCGTTGTTTCCGGGAGATGACGAGCCGACGACCTACGAGCATGACAACGGATTCGTACGGGTTGTGCGGCGTGGTGAAGCAGTCTGGAAATACGAGCGGAATGACCAGGGCGATGTTACGCGTAAGACCGATCCTGACGGCAACGCTACTGACTACAGCTACAACCAATATGGGCAGCTGGTTGGCGTTTGGTATCCAGACCATAGCTGTCAGCGACTGGTGTGGAATGAACGTGGGCAGTTGCTTGAGGAGCAGTTGCCCAATGGCGGCGTTAAGCGCTATCGCTATGACGATCTCGGCCGACAAGTTGCGCGTGAGGATGAGCATGGTGCGCTGACCCAACATCAGTGGGACAGCGTGGGTCGGTTGATCCGTGTGGTGCTACCGGGCGGCGCGTGCAGGGAATACAGCTACAACGCTTACGGAAAAATCACTTCCGAACGCGATGAACTGGGGAACGTCACCCGCTACGAATACGCCGACGGCCTGCACCTGATCAGCCGCCGCATCAACGCCGATGGCAGCCAGGTCAAGTACCGCTACGACAACGTGCGTTTATTGCTGACTGAAATCGAAAACGAGGTCGGCGAGACCTACCGACTTCAGTACCACAGCAATGGTCTAATCCAGCAGGAAACCGGATTTGACGGCCAGCGCACCGCTTACGTTTACGACCTCAACGGCAACCTGCAGGAAAAGACTGAACACGGTGATGACGGTAGTCGGCTGGTTACTCGCTATGAGCGCGACCATGCCGGTCGACTCGTAGGAAAAACCCTGCCTGATGGTGGTGCCGTCGACTATGCCTACGATCGCCAGGGCAATCTCCTAAGCGTCGACGACGGCCACTGGGCTTTGGTCTATGAATACGACGTCCAAAACCGCCTCACCGCCGAACACCAGGGCTGGGGCACCCTGCGCTACGGCTACGACGCCTGCGGCCACCTTCATAACCTGCG
>NZ_PCQI01000041.1:0-1193 GCF_002980075.1 Pseudomonas sp. MYb13
GTCGGCCCGGAAGTGCGCGTGGCCATCGCCATGCCGCGCAGTGCCGAAATCATGGTGGCGTTCCTGGCGGTAATGAAAGCCGGTGGCGTCTACGTGCCGCTGGACATCGAATACCCGCGCGATCGCCTGCTGTACATGATGCAGGACAGCCGCGCGAAGTTGTTGCTGACCCACACCAGCGCGTTGCAGCAACTGCCGATTCCCGAAGGATTGGATTCCCTGGCGATTGACCGTACTGAAACCTGGGTCGATTACAGCGACGATGCACCTGACGTAAAACTGGACGGCGACAACCTCGCCTACGTGATCTACACCTCCGGCTCCACCGGCATGCCCAAGGGCGTGGCGGTGTCCCACGGCCCATTGGTGGCGCACATCATTGCCACCGGCGAGCGCTATGAAACCAGTCCGGCAGACTGTGAACTGCACTTCATGTCCTTCGCCTTCGACGGCTCCCATGAAGGCTGGATGCACCCGCTGATCAACGGTGCCAGCGTGCTGATCCGCGATGACAGCCTGTGGCTGCCGGAATACACCTACCAGCAAATGCATCGTCACAACGTGACCATGGCCGTGTTCCCGCCGGTGTACCTGCAACAACTGGCCGAGCACGCCGAGCGTGACGGCAACCCGCCGAAGGTACGTGTTTACTGCTTTGGCGGTGACGCTGTTGCCCAGGCGAGTTACGACCTGGCTTGGCGCGCACTCAAGCCGACCTACCTGTTCAACGGCTACGGCCCGACGGAAACCGTGGTTACGCCACTGCTGTGGAAGGCGCGCAAGGGCGACCCATGCGGTGCGGTCTACGCCCCCATCGGCACGCTGTTGGGCAACCGCAGCGGCTACGTGCTGGACTCGCAACTCAACCTGCAACCGATCGGTGTGGCCGGTGAGTTGTACCTGGGCGGCGAGGGCGTGGCGCGCGGTTACCTGGAGCGTCCGGCACTGACCGCCGAGCGCTTCGTACCAGACCCGTACGGCAAGCCCGGGAGCCGCGTGTACCGCAGCGGCGACCTGACCCGTGGCCGCCCGGATGGAGTGGTGGATTACCTCGGCCGTGTCGACCATCAGGTGAAAATCCGGGGCTTCCGGATCGAGCTGGGCGAGATCGAGGCGCGCTTGCGCGAACAGGACAACGTCGGTGAAACCGTGGTGGTCGCCCAGGACGGGCCGACCGGCAAACAGCTGGTGGC
>NZ_PCQI01000042.1:0-1076 GCF_002980075.1 Pseudomonas sp. MYb13
GACTCCGCCGCCATCGTGCGCGCCAAGGCTGCGCTGGACAAACTCGACGTCGCCGAAGGCCTCGCTGAACTCGAAGGCTCCGCCGCCCGCGTCGCCGTTGACGAAAAGCGCATGATCAACTGCCGCGCCGACCTCAACCAACTCGTGCCCTTCAAATACGACTGGGCCTGGCAGAAGTACCTCGACGGCTGCGCCAACCACTGGATGCCGCAAGAGGTCAACATGACCGCCGACATCGCCCTGTGGAAAAACCCCGAAGGCCTGACCGACGACGAACGTCGCATCGTCATGCGCAACCTCGGCTTCTTCTCCACCGCCGACTCCCTGGTCGCGAACAACCTGGTGCTGGCCGTGTACCGCCTGATCACCAACCCGGAGTGCCGCCAGTACATCCTGCGCCAGGCCTTCGAAGAAGCGATCCACACCCACGCCTACCAGTACTGCATCGAATCGTTGGCCATGGATGAAGGCGAGATCTTCAACATGTACCACGAGATTCCATCGGTCGCCAAAAAGGCAGCCTGGGGCCTGAAGTACACCCGCTCGATCTCCGATCCGAAGTTCGAAACCGGCACCGTCGAGACCGACAAGGAACTGCTGCGCAACCTGGTCGCCTACTACTGCGTCCTGGAAGGCATCTTCTTCTACTGCGGCTTCACCCAGATCCTGTCCATGGGCCGCCGCAACAAGATGACCGGCGTCGCCGAGCAGTTCCAGTACATCCTGCGCGATGAGTCGATGCACTTGAACTTCGGTATCGACGTGATCAACCAGATCAAAATCGAAAACCCACACCTGTGGGATGCCGAGATGAAGGAAGAAGCCACCCAGATGATCCTGCAGGGGACGCAACTGGAGATCGAATACGCACGTGACACCATGCCGCGCGGCGTGTTGGGCATGAACGCGGCGATGATGGAGGATTACCTCAAGTTCATCGCCAACCGTCGCCTGTCGCAGATTGGCTTGAAGGAAGAGTATCCAGGCACCACCAACCCGTTCCCGTGGATGAGCGAGATCATGGACTTGAAGAAAGAGAAAAACTTCTTCGAGACCCGTGTGATCGAGTACCAGAC
>NZ_PCQI01000043.1:0-1043 GCF_002980075.1 Pseudomonas sp. MYb13
TACGCCGACGGCCTGCACCTGATCAGCCGCCGCATCAACGCCGATGGCAGCCAGGTCAAATACCGTTACGACAACGTTCGGCTGCTGCTGACCGAGATCGAGAATGAAGTCGGCGAGACCTACAAACTCGCTTACCACCCTAATGGCCTGATCCAGCAGGAAACCGGATTTGACGGACAGCGCACCGCTTACGTCTACGACCTCAACGGCAACCTGCAGGAAAAGACTGAACACGGTGATGACGGTAGTCGGCTGGTTACTCGCTATGAGCGCGACCATGCCGGTCGACTCGTAGGAAAAACCCTGCCCGACGGTAACAAGGTTGATTACGCCTACGACCGCCAAGGCAATCTCCTAAGCGTCGACGACGGCCACTGGGCCCTGACCTATGAGTATGACGTCCAAAATCGCCTCACCGCCGAACACCAAGGCTGGGGCACCCTGCGCTACGGCTACGACGCCTGCGGCCACCTTCATAACCTGCGCCTGCCGGACAACAACCGTCTCACCTTCAACCACGCCAAAGGCGGTCACCTCGCCACCGTCGAACTGAACGGCGAAACCCTGACCTCTCATCTCTACAAAGCCGGCCAGGAGCACCAACGCCAACAAGGCCAACTGATCAGCCACTACCACTATGACGACCAGCAGCGCCTGCACGCTCACGCCGTCACCCAGCAGGCATACACCCTTTATCAACGCCAGTACGACTACGACAAATCAAGCAACCTCACCCGCCTGCTCGACACCCGCAAAGGTGAACACCGCTACCACTACGACCCCCTAAGCCGCCTCACCCGCGCCGACCACACCCAAGACGAGCAGGAACGCTTCGGCCATGACCCGGCCGGCAACCTGCTCATGCAAGACCGCCCCGGCCCCGATATCGTCGCCGGCAATCGCCTGATGATCCAGGGTGACCACCATTACGACTACGACGCCTACGGCAACCTGATCCGTGAGCGACGCGGCAAAGGCCACACCCTCGTCACCGAATACCGCTACGACTGCCAGCATCGCCTGATTGGCATTAAGACGCCCAA
>NZ_PCQI01000044.1:0-1021 GCF_002980075.1 Pseudomonas sp. MYb13
GAATTGGGGCTGGCTATGGGGTTCATAGAGGGCAATTTGTGGCATAGCCACCGTCAAGCCCAAATAACGCAGTCATGGTCGTCCATGTGCAACAGAAACGTGAGGTTGTTATCGGTTATCCAGAATGTGTACCCGATCGTCTCACCCAGAACAGCTGCAATATCTTGTGCGTCATGGATTTTCCACGCCCTGTATGCCGAGTCACATACCAATAGAACCAGATTTTCTTCACTAACACGGTACTGTATTTCTTGCCAAAAATTAGGATTGTGTTCTGTGCTCTTTGCGTTCAATTCGACTGGATCGAGCAGGGTGCTCTCTAATCTGAAAAACTTCTTCGTCAGCGAATGTATCAAGGTTGCAATCTCGGTCGAGTCCAGTTTTTTAGAGCTTATACACAAAGTGTTTAAGGCGTGATCGATCTCCTCTTCAAGGTAATTCATCAGGGAGCTCCAATTTTCGATCGGCTAACGGGTACCAGTTCGAGAAGTATATGGCCTCGTTTGGCGCCTCCGCCGGATCGCTTTCCAGGCGTTTGATAACCAATATGAGGGGATTTCGGACCTTCTTTGCTTGGGACTAGCGTAGGGTCGTCAATATTCACCTCCGCGCCCCTATTTTGGCCCTTTTGGACACGCCACTCTGTTGGAAATGACTTTCCATACTGGTCCTTTCCCCATTTAGATACGTTGTATTCCTCCATTGAGATACCTGTTCTGCGAAAGGCTTCATTCAACCCCCTGTGCATTTGTTTATAGCTGTTGCCTTCTTGTTGGCGCCAGTCCAAGTCTACATCAGCGTTAAATTTCCACGCACTTTCGGCACTTAGCTGAGGACAGCCTGCAAGTTCACAAGCCAATCCTAAAGGATCGACCCATCCGGTAGGGTTAGGCACGTACTGGTAAGCATTGATCCCACCCGCCAACTTCACCGGGTCCGGCGTGAGGTAACGACCAACATCCGGATTGTAGTAGCGATGGCGGTTGTAGTGCAGCCCGCTTTCTTGATCGAAATATTGGCC
>NZ_PCQI01000005.1:0-343879 GCF_002980075.1 Pseudomonas sp. MYb13
ACTCCTTCTGGGCTTCGATGAACTGAAGCAACTCGCTGCCGAATTCTGCGTAACTACTTGTTTACCAAGGAGTTTTCCGTTTCGACTGCGCCGGAAGTGGGGCGAATTATAGACTTCTAGAATCTGCCGTCAACACCTTTTTTCACATTTCTGTCATATCGGTCAAAAAGGCCCTAAAAACGCAAAAGCCGGCCCCAAGGGGCCGGCTTTCTAGTCAGCCTTACAAGCTAGGGAAGGCAAACTGCGACGCTTCATGGCTGGCCCGTTGCGGCCAACGCTGGGTAATCGCCTTGCGACGGGTATAGAAACGCACCCCATCCGGCCCATACGCATGCAAGTCGCCAAACAGCGAACGCTTCCAGCCACCAAAGCTGTGATAGGCCACTGGCACCGGCAGTGGCACGTTAACACCCACCATGCCCACTTCAATCTCGTCACAGAACAGACGCGCCGCCTCACCGTCACGGGTGAAGATGCACGTACCGTTACCGTATTCGTGATCGTTGATCAGCTGCATCGCCGCTTCCAGGCTATCGACCCGTACCACGCACAGCACCGGCCCAAAGATCTCTTCTTTGTAGATACGCATTTCAGGCGTCACATGATCAAACAGACTGCCGCCCAGGAAGAAACCTTCTTCATGGCCCGCGACGCTCAGTCCGCGACCATCGACCACCAACTTGGCGCCCGAAGACACACCGTCTTCTATATAGCCACTGACCTTGTCTCGCGCCTGCCCCGTCACCAGCGGCCCCATATCCAGGCCGCAAGAAGTGCCCGCACCAATCTTCAAGGCCTTGACCTGCGGCACCAGCTTGGCGATCAACGCATCCGCCACCTGATCACCCACGCACACGGCCACCGAGATCGCCATGCAACGCTCGCCGCAAGAACCGTATGCCGCGCCCATTAATGCACTCACGGCGTTATCCAGATCCGCATCCGGCATCAGTACCGCGTGGTTCTTCGCGCCACCCAGGGCCTGCACGCGTTTGCCGCGCTTGGTCGCTTCCGAATAGATGTACTCGGCAATCGGCGTCGAGCCCACGAAGCTCAGCGCTTTCACTTCCGGTGCTTCGATCAGCGCGTCCACCGCGCCCTTGTCACCGTGCACCACACTCAGCACGCCTTTAGGCAGGCCGGCCTCCTGCAGCAGTTGTGCGATCAAGAGCGTTGAGCTCGGATCACGCTCCGATGGTTTCAGGATGAAACAGTTACCGCAGACGATCGCCAGCGGATACATCCACAGCGGCACCATCGCCGGGAAGTTGAACGGCGTAATACCGGCCACCACGCCCAGAGGCTGGAAATCCGACCACGCATCAATGTTCGGTCCTACGTTGCGGCTGTACTCGCCCTTCAGAATCTCCGGTGCAGAGCACGCATACTCGACGTTCTCGATACCGCGCTTCAGCTCACCGGCGGCATCTTCCAGCGTCTTGCCGTGCTCTTCGCTGATCAATTGCGAGATACGCGCTTCGTTCTGCTCCAACAACTGCTTGAAACGGAACATCACCTGGGCGCGCTTGGCCGGCGGGGTATTACGCCAGGCCGGGAACGCCGCCTTGGCCGAGTCGATCGCCTGTTGAATGGTTTCACGGCTGGCCAGCGGCACCTGGTGGATCACCTGGCCGGTGGACGGGTTGTACACGTCGGCGCTGCGACCGCTGTCGTTGACCAACTCTCCGTTGATCAAATGCTGGATAAGGCTCATGCAGGGCTCCTGAAAAGTTGTTCTATATAGAAGGAGAAATCAGTCGATCTTGTTCAGCACTTCGCCGACCGCATCGAACAGGCGATCCAGGTCCTGCGGCTTGCTGTTGAAGGTTGGCCCGAACTGCAGGGTGTCGCCGCCAAAGCGCACGTAGAAACCGGCTTTCCACAAGGCCATGCCAGCCTCGAACGGACGCACGATGGCATCACCGTCACGCGGGGCGATCTGGATCGCACCGGCCAGGCCGTAGTTGCGGATGTCGATCACGTTCTTGCTGCCCTTCAGACCATGCAGCGCATTCTCAAAGTGCGGGGCGACTTCAGCAACGCTCTGCACCAGGTTTTCCTTTTGCAACAGGTCCAATGCCGCCAGGCCAGCCGCGCAGGCAACCGGGTGCGCCGAGTAGGTGTAGCCGTGGGGGAATTCCACCGCGTACTCCGGCGTCGCCTGGTTCATGAAGGTTTGATAGATCTCGCTGCTGGCAATCACCGCGCCCATCGGAATCGCGCCGTTGGTGACTTGCTTGGCGATGCACATCAGGTCCGGGGTCACGCCGAAGCTGTCGGCACCGAACATCGAGCCGGTACGGCCGAACCCGGTGATGACTTCGTCGAACACCAGCAGGATGTTGTGTTGGTCGCAGATCTCACGCAGGCGCTTGAGGTAACCCTGAGGCGGCACCAGCACGCCAGCGGAGCCGGCCATTGGTTCGACAAACACCGCCGCGATGTTCGACGCATCGTGCAATTCGATCAACTTGAGCAATTCGTCTGCCAACGCGATACCGCCCTGCTCCGGCATGCCACGGGAGAAGGCATTGCTTGCCAGCAAGGTGTGCGGCAGATGGTCAACGTCCATCAGGCCCTGACCAAACAGCTTACGGTTACCGTTGACACCCCCCAGGCTGGTGCCGGCGATGTTCACGCCGTGATAACCACGGGCACGGCCGATCATCTTGGTCTTGGTGGCCTGGCCTTTGAGGCGCCAGTACGCACGCACCATTTTCACCGCGGTATCGGCACACTCGGAGCCGGAGTCAGTGAAGAACACATGGTTCAGGTTGCCTGGGGTCAGGTCGGTGATCTTTTCCGCCAGTCGGAAGGACAGTGGATGGCCGTATTGAAAGCCCGGGGAGTAGTCCAGCGTGCCCAGTTGCTTGGCAACCGCCTCCTGGATTTCCTTGCGCGTGTGCCCGGCGCCGCACGTCCATAGGCCCGACAACGAGTCATACACCTTGCGGCCCTTGTCATCGGTCAACCAGCTACCTTCGGCGGCCACGATCAGGCGTGGGTCACGCTGAAAGTTTCGGTTGGCGGTGTATGGCATCCAGTGCGCGTCCAGCTTCAATTGGCTGGCCAGGGACGATGGGGCGTTTTCGGGCATGTTCATCAGCAAAACCTCGCAAGGCAAAAGGCAGCGTCGGGATTGAAAAGCGTTGTTGCAGCTAAATTGCCACGGCGATAAAGTCGGTGAAATCCAACTCTTCTAACCTTCAGTCAGGCCTTCACTAAACTATGAGCAGCCGTCGACCCGATCCCCTGGCCCAAGTCAGCGACTTCGATATTCGCCTGCTGCGCATCTTTCGCAGCGTGGTGGAGTGCGGCGGCTTTTCGGCGGCAGAAACCGTACTGGGCATCGGGCGCTCGGCGATCAGCCAGCAAATGAGCGATCTCGAACAACGGCTCGGACTCAGACTGTGCCAGCGCGGCCGCGCCGGTTTTTCCCTGACTGAAGAGGGCCGCGAGGTCTACCAGTCGGTCCTGCAACTCCTCAGTGCGTTGGAAAGCTTTCGCACCGAGGTCAACGGCCTGCACCAGCATCTGCGCGGCGAGCTGATCATTGGCCTCACCGACAACCTCGTCACCCTGCCCCACATGCGCATCACCCACGCGCTCGCGCAATTGAAGGAGCGCGGCCCGGATGTGCAGATCCAGATCCGCATGATCGCGCCCAACGAGGTTGAACAGGGCGTACTCGACGGCCGTCTGCATGTCGGTGTGGTACCCCAGGCCAGCGCGCTGTCGGGGTTGGAATACCAGCCGCTGTACAGCGAGCGTTCATTGCTCTACTGCGCAGTGGGCCACCCGTTGTTCTACGCCGAAGACAAACAGCTGGACGATGCACGCATCGATGCCCAGGACGCGATTGCCCCCACATTCCGCCTACCCGCCGATATCCAGGCCCATTACCAGCCGCTCAACTGCACTGCCAGCGCCTCCGACCGCGAAGGCATGGCGTTCCTGATTCTCACCGGCCGCTACATCGGCTACTTGCCCGATCACTATGCCAGCCTGTGGGTACAGCAAGGCCGGCTGCGTGCGCTGAAACCGGCTACACGGTTCTACGATTTAAGCCTCGCATCGGTCACGCGCAAGGGCCGTCGCCCCCATTTGGTGCTGGAAAGTTTCCTCGAAAGCCTGGCCGCGACGCGCTAAACCGGGCCTCGCGCAAAAAGCTGAGCAACTGGACAGCTTTTTGCAAGCACACAAGGACCTAGAACCGTCCGACTCGAGTTTGCCCGCCATGCCACCAGAATCCTCCAGCCCCAGCGACCTGATCTACGGCCTCAACGACCGCCCGAAACCTGCACCGGCCTTCCTGGCTGCATTGCAACACGTGCTGGCCGCCTTCGTCGGCATCATCACCCCGCCGCTGATCATCGGTTCCACCTTGGGACTCACCGCGCACTTGCCGTACCTGATCAGCATGGCGCTGATGGTTTCCGGCGTGGGTACGTTCATCCAGGCTCGCAGGCCATTTGGCATCGGCGCCGGCATGATCTGCCTGCAAGGCACCAGCTTCGCGTTTCTCGGCGCGGTGCTGTCGGCGGGTTTTCTGGTAAAGCAACGTGGCGGTAGCCCGGAAGACATCATGGCGATGATCTTTGGCGTGTGCTTCTTCGGCGCAGCGGTACAGATCGTGCTGAGCCGGTTCATCGGTCAACTGCGCCGGGTCATCACGCCTTTGGTTACCGGAATTGTCATCACCCTGATCGGCATCAGCTTGATCAAGGTCGGCATCACTGACCTGGGAGGCGGTTTCAACGCACCTGACTTCGGTGCGCCCATCAACCTGGCGCTGGGCCTGTTCGTGGTGCTGACGATCATTTTGCTCAACCGCTCCAACACGCCCTGGGTGCGCCTCTCGGCAATCATCATCGGCCTTGCCCTCGGCAGCCTGGCCGCCTGGTTCAGCGGTAAGCTCGTGCCCCAAGCCTTGCCTGAGTTGCCGCTGGTCAGCCTGCCGATACCTTTCCGCTTCGGTTTCAACTTCGACTGGAGCGCTTTCCTGCCGATCGCGCTGATTTATCTGATCAGTAGTATCGAAACCGTCGGCGACCTCACCGCCAACTGCATGATCGCCCGCCAACCCATCAGCGGCCCTTCCTATATAAGCCGACTCAAGGGCGGCGTACTCGGCGATGGTGTGAGCTGCATGATCGCTGCCACCTTCAGCGCCTTCCCCAACACCACCTTCGCGCAGAACAATGGCGTGATCCAACTCACCGGCGTGGCCAGTCGCTACGTAGGCCTCTACATCGGCGTCGTGCTGTTTTGTCTCGGTCTGTTTCCGTTGATTGGTGCGGTGCTGCAGCAAATCCCCAAGCCGGTATTGGGCGGCGCGACCCTGGTGATGTTCGGCAGTGTGGCCGCCGCCGGCGTACGCATTCTCGCCCAGGCACCGCTGGACCGTCGCAGCATGTTGATCATCGCCACCTCGTTCGGCGTGGGCCTGGGTATCGCCGCCCAGCCGAACCTGCTGCATCTGATGCCGGCGCTGGTGCAGAACCTGTTTGACTCGGCCATCACCAGCGGCGGGCTGACGGCGATCGTGTTGTGCCTGCTGCTGCCGGAAAGCAAGGTAGCCACGGCTGCCGCAAACACAGTGCCGGAAAGCGACAGCCTGGAACCGCTTTGACGGTTTTATTGCATCAGGACTTGTCTGAGGCTTGAGGGTGGGTTATCTGTGCACACGTCGTCTCTATCGATCAGCACGGAAACCTCCATGAGCCTCGAAGTTCCTGCCCACAGCAACCAAGCCGGTAAACCCGCCAGCCGCATTCGGCAAAAGAACGAACAAGCGATTCTCCAGGCTGCTGAAGATGAGTTCGCGCGCCATGGCTTCAAAGGCACCAGCATGAACACCATTGCTGCCAGTGCCGGCCTACCGAAGGCCAACCTGCATTACTACTTCACCAACAAGCTGGGCCTGTATATCGCGGTGCTCAGCAACATCCTCGAACTGTGGGACAGCACCTTCAACGCGCTCACTGCAGAGGATGACCCGGCCGTGGCCCTCACGCGCTACATCCGTACCAAGATGGAGTTTTCACGGCGCCACCCCCAGGCTTCACGGATCTTCGCCATGGAGATCATCAGCGGCGGCGAATGCCTTACCGAATATTTCAGCCAGGACTATCGCGCCTGGTTCAGTGGCCGCGCTGCCGTGTTCCAAGCCTGGATCGACGCCGGCAAGATGGACCCGATAGACCCCGTGCACTTGATCTTCCTGCTGTGGGGCAGCACCCAGCACTACGCCGACTTTGCCACCCAGATCTGCCGCGTCACGGGTCGCACCAAGCTGACCAAGCAAGACATGGAAGACGCCGGCACCAACTTGATCCACATCATTCTCAAGGGCTGTGGCATCAAGCCCGCCTATTAAACGAAGCGACTTATGCCTTTCACGCTTACCGGCCTTTGCGAGTTTCGCGAAGAAATACGCAAAAGCCGCTTTATCACCCTCGCCGCCCCCATCACTAGCCCGCAAGACGCCCAGGCGTTTTTCGAGCAACACAGCGACCTGAACGCCACGCACAATTGCTGGGCCTGGAAACTTGCCGACCAATACCGCAGCAATGACGACGGCGAACCCGGTGGCACCGCCGGGCGGCCGATCCTCGCCGCCATCGAGGCGCAGGGGTTTGATCAGGTCGCGGTGCTGGTGATTCGCTGGTACGGCGGCATCCAGCTGGGAACCGGCGGCCTCGCCCGGGCCTATGGTGGCGGCGCGAATAAATGCCTGCAAAGTGCCGAACGCATCGAACTGATCAGCCGCGTCCCGTTGAGTTGCGCCTGTGGGTTCGCCGAGCTGAACCTGGTGAAACTTCGCGTCGCTGAACTGGGTGGGCTGGTGGTCGAAGAAACCTTCACCGCCAACGGTGTCGAGTTGCAACTCGCAGTGGGCGAAGCGCATATCGATACCCTGCAAACCCAACTCGCCGACCTCAGCCGTGGACGTATCCTGCTACAACGCTGAAACTGCTAATGTTGAACTCCCTGAACAGCGACGCTTAAAAGGAAGCCTTCATGTCTACGCCAAAAATCGCATTGATCATCGGTGCCTCGCGCGGCCTGGGCCTTGGCCTGGTCAAGCAACTGCTTCAGGACGGTTGGGACGTGACCGCCACCGTGCGTGATCCGAGCAAGGCCGATGCCCTGAAAGCAGTCGGCCCGGTACAGATCGAGAAACTCGACATGGACGATCAGCAAGCCGTGATCGCCCTGAGCCAGCGGCTCAAGGCGCGCACCTTCGACCTGCTGTTCGTCAATGCGGGCGTCAAGGGCCCCGCCAATCAGGAGCCGGGGCACGCCACCCTGGCAGAGGTCGGCCAACTGTTCTTCACCAACGCCGTTGCGCCGATCAACCTGGCCCAGCGTTTTGTCGGGCAGATCCGCAAGGACACTGGCGTACTCGCCTTCATGAGTTCGGTACTGGGTAGCGTGACCATCCCCGACGGCTCCGACCTGGCGCTGTACAAAGCCAGCAAGGCCGCACTCAACTCCATGACCAACAGTTTTATTAACCAACTGGGTGATCACACGTTGACGGTACTGTCACTGCATCCGGGCTGGGTGAAGACTGACATGGGCGGCGAAAACGCGCACATCGACGTCGACACCAGCGTGCGCGGCCTGGTTGACCAGGTCAATGCCTACACCGGCAAAGGCGGTCATCATTTCATCGACTACAAAGGCGACACCATCGCCTGGTAAGGGCAAGGCCCTGTGGGAGCGGGCTTGCCCGCGATGTTCTCAAGAGCACCTCGCTCCTGCAAATAGACCCGAGCACCGACTAGCAGTAGACTGTGCCCCTCGCCCTCACCGGCGACCCTGGATCAGCAGACAGGGCAACACTGAGCTGGCAAACCTGAACCCATCATTCAGAGGAGCCGGCCAATGCCTGCGACCCGTATCTGGTTAAAAAACCCCCTCGCGATTTTCACTGCCAACGACCTCGACGCCCGTGGCGGCCTGGTGCTGCACGACGGAGTGATCAGCGAAGTGCTGGCCCTTGGACAAGCACCCACACAGCCCTGCGCCCAAGTGTTCGATGCGCGCGAGCATGTGGTCCTACCCGGGCTGATCAATACCCACCATCATTTCTATCAGACCCTGACACGCGCTTGGGCACCGGTGGTCAACCAGCCGTTGTTTCCCTGGCTGAAAACCCTGTACCCGGTATGGGCGCGGCTGACGCCGGAAAAACTCGCGCTGGCATCGAAGGTGGCCCTCGCGGAGTTGCTGCTCTCGGGTTGTACCACAGCGGCAGACCACCACTACCTGTTCCCCGACGGCCTGGAAAACGCCATTGATGTGCAAGTCGCCAGCGTGCGCGAATTGGGCATGCGCGCCATGCTCACTCGCGGCTCCATGAGCCTGGGCGAAGCCGACGGTGGGCTGCCGCCACAACAGACCGTGCAGCAAGGCCAAGTCATTCTCGACGACAGCCAGCGCCTGATCCGCGAATACCACGAGCGTGGTGACGGCGCGCAGATCCAGATTGCCCTGGCACCCTGCTCGCCGTTTTCCGTCACCCCGCACATCATGGAGGCCAGCGCCGAACTGGCTAACCGCCTGGACGTGCGCCTGCACACGCACCTGGCGGAAACCCTCGACGAGGAAGATTTCTGCCTGCAGCGTTTCGGACTGCGCACCGTGGATTACCTCGACAGCGTCGGCTGGCTCGGCCCGCGTACCTGGCTGGCCCATGGCATTCACTTCAACCCGGACGAAATCGCGCGCCTGGGTGCCGCCGGCACCGGCATCTGCCATTGCCCAAGCTCGAACATGCGCCTGGCGTCCGGCATCTGCCCGACCCTGGACCTGCTCGCAGCGGGCGCGCCTATCGGCCTGGGTGTGGACGGTTCCGCCTCCAACGATGCGTCGAACATGATCCTTGAGACCCGCCAGGCCCTGTATATCCAGCGCCTGCGCTATGGTGCGCAAAAGATCACGCCCGAAGGCGTGCTGGGCTGGGCTACCAAAGGCTCGGCGCAGTTGCTCGGCCGCACGGACATCGGTGAATTGGCTGTGGGCAAACAGGCCGACCTGGCGCTGTTCAAGCTGGATGAACTGCGCTTCTCGGGCAGCCACGATCCGATCTCGGCGCTGCTGTTGTGCGGCGCGGACCGTGCGGATCGGGTGATGATCGGCGGCCAATGGCGGGTGATCGACGGCCAAGTGGAAGGCCTGGATCTGAAAGGCCTGATCGCCGATCACCGCCAGGCGGCGCGTGAACTGATCGCCGGGACCTAGGCCGAGTAGCGATCAAGAATGTGGGAGCGGGCAAACCCGCTCCCACATGGACTATGCGGTGCTGTTCAGGTCAGTTACAAACCCAGCAGCGACAGCATGATAAAGGTCGCGAACAACACGAAATGGGTCATGCCTTCGATGGCGTTGGTTTCGCCATCGTTAAGGTTGATCGCACTGACAATCAGCGTGATAAACACCATCACGGTCTGCACTGGCGTCATTGCCATCTGGAACGGCTGGCCGGTGTAGAGCGCCATGGCCTCCATCACCGGTACCGTCAGGATCACCGTCGACAGCGAAGCACCCAGCGCGATATTCACCACCGACTGCATGCGGTTCGCCAACGCCGCGCGCAACGCGGTGAGAATCTCCGGCGCTGCCGAAATGGCCGCGACCACAATCGCCGTGATCACCGGCGGTGCGCCTGTGCCTTCCAGGCCTAGGTCCAGAGTCTTGGACATCACCTCGGCCAGCGCGCCGATCACAATCACCCCGAACACCAGCGTACCGATGGAAAATGCCAGGTTGACCGATGGCGCCTGCTCTTCTTCGGGCTGCTTCTTGCGACGCTTTTCCGGGTAGCTGTAGCTGAAGAAGTAACTGTGTGGCCCTACCTGCATGCGCAGGAACAGGGTGTACAAGACCACCATCGCGCCAATGGTGAAGGCCGAGTAAATTTTCCAGTCAGCTTCGGGGATGAATTCCGGCACCACCATCGACACGCCCATGGCAGTGAGGATCATCACGCTGTAGGTTCGCGCCGAATCGTCGTTGTAGGACTGTTCTCCATGCTTGATGCCGCCCATCAGCGCTGCCAGGCCGAGAATCCCGTTGATGTCGAGCATCACCGCCGAGTAGATGGTATCGCGCACCAGGGTGGGAGACGGCTCATTGCTCATCATGATCGCCAGGATCACCACTTCCACCAGCACGGCGGCGAGGGTGAGGATCATGGTGCCGTAGGGGTCGCCGACTTTTTCCGCGAGTTGCTCGGCATGATGGGCCACGCGCATCGACGCCACCACGATAAAGCCGATGAGCACCACGCCCGACAGCAACGCCACCGCTTGCCCGCTATGGAGCATCCAGTGCTCCAATGGATAAGCGGCGACGGCGGCAATCAGCGCCAGCAACATGAATTTTTCTTGCTTGAGGGATGTGAGCATTCCGGGCCTTTTAATACGGCAAATCAGTCATTGATGGGGTACAGACTGCGCCAAGCCGCTAACGTTTCGTTACACCTTAGTTCACGCGGCCCTTGCGTGAATGAAAGCAAAACTCTCCTGCTGGTCAGGTTTTGCCGATTATTTCGGCGATGGCCTGTAGAATGCCGCCATTGCACCTGATGAGAATTTAGAAAATGTACGATTGGCTCAATGCCCTGCCAAAGGCTGAATTGCACCTGCACCTGGAAGGTTCGCTGGAGCCGGAGTTGTTGTTTGCCCTGGCCGAGCGCAACAAGATTGCGCTGCCGTGGAACGACGTCGAAACCCTGCGCAAGGCCTACGCCTTCAACAACCTGCAAGAGTTCCTCGACCTGTATTACAAGGGCGCTGATGTGCTGCGCACTTCCCAGGATTTCTACGACCTGACCTGGGCCTACCTGCTGCGCTGCAAAGCGCAAAACGTGATCCACACCGAACCGTTCTTCGATCCGCAAACCCACACCGACCGTGGCATACCGTTCGAGGTGGTGCTCAACGGCATCGCCGCTGCACTTAAAGATGGCGAGCAGCAGCTGGGGATCACCAGCGGTTTGATTCTCAGCTTCCTGCGCCACCTGAGCGAAGCCGAAGCAGAGAAAACCCTCGACCAGGCATTGCCGTTCAGGGACGCGTTCGTGGCCGTGGGCCTGGACAGTTCGGAAATGGGTCACCCGCCGAGCAAGTTCCAGCGCGTGTTCGACCGTGCGCGCCACGAAGGCTTCCTCACCGTGGCCCACGCCGGCGAAGAAGGCCCGCCGGAGTACATCTGGGAAGCCATCGACCTGCTGAAAATCCAGCGTATCGACCATGGCGTACGCGCCATCGAAGACGAGCGCCTGATGCAGCGCATCATCGACGAGCAGATCCCGCTGACCGTGTGCCCGCTGTCCAACACCAAGCTGTGCGTGTTTGATGACATGGCCCAGCACAACATTCTCGACATGCTCGAGCGCGGCGTTAAGGTCACAGTGAACTCCGATGACCCGGCGTACTTCGGCGGTTATGTCACCGAGAACTTCCACGCGCTGTACACCTCGCTGGGCATGACCCAGGACCAGGCCAAACGCCTGGCGCAAAACAGCCTGGATGCGCGACTGGTCAAACCGTAATACCCACGCAAGCCGGCTTGCCGGCGATGCAGCCCCCTCGGTGTTTCAGGATGACCGAGGTGATGCTATCGCCGGCAAGCCCGTTCCAGCACAGTCGACGCCCAAAGCCTTCATCCCCATCCCGCCCGGCACCGCCATCACGCACCCGCCCCCGGTCTCACCGGCATGCCCAGTCGGGTGATTTCCAGCTGCCCGGGGGCTTTGACCTGCAACGCCTGGGAATCATTGATCACACTGATCCAGTTCGACTGCAAAAACAGTTGCAACAACCCTGCCCCTAAAGCACCGCCCAAGTGAGGTTGCTCCTGGCTCCAGTCGAAGCAGTTGCACACCAACGGCGACGCCAGCGCCTGAGTGAAAATACCCAAGCCCGCCAGGCGCTGCGCGCCCTTGAGTGTGACATCGGTACGCTGTTCATAGCGCTCGATCCAACCCGCCTCGAGCAAGTGTTGATACAGCTGCGCGCCCAGCTCGCCGCCGAGGTGCCCATGGCGCAATCGGGCATGGCGCAACGACGGCGGTGCAACCAAGGGGGGCGGCAACGTATTCGGTGCATTGCGTGTGGCGCAGGCCACGGTGGTCTTGGCCATGGCATCGATCGCCGCGCTGACATCAGGCGCCGCCACACGAAACAAACGCTTGCCACGCCGGGCCTCCACGCGCAGCAACCCCCCTGCGGTCAGTCGCGCCAGGTGCGCGTTGGCGGATGTCGGCGACAACCCGGCGAGTGTCGCCAACTCCACCGGCGACTTGGCCGAGCCATCCATCAACGCCCACAGCATCGCAGTACGTTTGGGATCGGCGAGCAAGCTGGCGATTTGACTGATGCACAGTGCTGCTTCCATCTTTTCACTCCCTGTTGATTATTTTTCTGCTGAGGTTGGCGCCAAAGTATAGGGGCGCAAACTGCCGGTTCCATGGCGTCTGACAGTCCGGATAGGGACAGTAACTGAGTGAAATTTCCTGTTGTGATGGAGGCCGTTACGTCGTGCTCAATCGCTCCGGCAACTGGGCAGTCAACGTCGCACAGCGGGACACGAGCATTTCCCGCAACAAGTTGATGGGTTTGCTCAGTTGTGCACGATGGGCACACAACAAATTGAGCGGCGTACGCTCGCCACGCAACTCCGGCAGTATTAGACGCAAGCGCCCGGCCAGCACGTCGCAGCTGACATCGAGCCACGACTTGTAGGCAATCCCCACACCCGCCACTGCCCAGCGACGGACCACATCGGCATCGTCACTGAAGCGGTCACCGGTGACGGTCAGGCTGACTTCGCGCTTGCCGTCGCGGAAGGTCCAGTGGTCGTGGACCCGACTGCCGAGCATATACAGCAGGCAATTGTGCTGGGCCAGTTGCTCCAGATGCCGAGGCTCACCAAACCGTGCGAGGTAACGGGGTGACGCACACAGCACGCGGACGTTATCCGGCGCAACGGGGAGCGCGATAAGGCTGGAGTCCTCGGGCTCGCCGTAACGCAGGGCGATATCCACCGGTTGGCGGAACAGGTCGGCAATACGATCGCCCAATAACAGTCGCACCGTAAGTTGCGGGTACTCATGCTGGAACTCGTCCAGCCATGGCAGCAGTTGGTTGCGCCCGAAATCCGAAGGGGCTGACAGCTGCAGCACCCCGCTGACATGGTCTTGCCCGTTGGCCAATAAGCGTCGCCCTTCATCCAGCGAGCTCAAGGCAGCGCGGGCATATTCCAGGAAGCCTTCACCTTCGGCGGTCAAGCGCAGGCTGCGCGTGGAGCGTGCCAGCAAGCGCGTGCCCAATTGCTGCTCGATACGCTTGAGCGCCGCACTGGCCACGGCCGGTGACAGGTCCATGACCCGCGCCGCAGCAGACAGGCTGCCCAGGTCCGCCGCACGTACAAACAACTGCAAATCATCAAAACGCAGCATGCTTTCCCACTCATTATCAAAATTTCGTTGAAACAGACTGCTGTTTTAGCCGCTTTTATCTGCCCGGGAAATAGCCAATCATCTGTGCATCCCGTTCATCACGTGTCTGGAGTTGAATATGCCCACTGCCTTTAACGTCATCGCCACGCTGATCGCCAAGCCCGGCCAACAGGCCACTCTGGAAACCCTGCTACGCGGCCTGTTGGAACCCACGCGCCTGGAAGCCGGTTGCGAGCAGTACGACCTTCACCAGGACCTGCAACACCCCGAAACCTTCTACATGCTCGAACGCTGGAGCGACGACGCGGCGCTGGCCGACCACGACCAGAGCGCACATATCCAGAGCTTCCGCGCCAAGGCCGCTGATGTGCTCGAACATTTCGAGCTCAAGCGCCTGAAATTTCTCGCCTGATCACCCGCCCTTTCGGAGCCCCTATGAAAGCCATTGCCTACTACGCCTCACTGCCGATCAACGATCCAAGCGCCCTGCAAGACATCGAACTACCAGCGCCCGTCGCCGGCCCCCGCGACCTGCTGGTGGAAGTCAAAGCCATCTCGGTCAACCCGGTGGACACCAAGGTGCGCCAGAACGTCGCCCCGGAAAACGGCGCCGCCAAAGTGCTGGGCTGGGACGTGGCCGGTGTGGTCAAGGCGGTCGGCAGCGAAGTGACGCTGTTCAAGGCCGGTGACAAGGTGTTCTACGCTGGCTCCCTGGTGCGCCCGGGCGGCAACAGCGAACTGCACACCGTGGATGAGCGCATCGTCGGCCACATGCCCAAGAGCCTGGGCTTTGCCGAAGCCGCCGCGCTGCCGCTGACCGCCATTACCGCCTGGGAACTGCTGTTCGAACGCCTGCACGTGCGTGAGGGCAAGCAGGACGAAGGCCAGAGCCTTTTGATCGTTGGCGCCGCCGGTGGCGTGGGATCGATCCTGACCCAACTGGCCAGCCAGCTCACTGCCTTGAAAGTGATCGGCACGGCGTCGCGCCCGGAAACACAGGAATGGACCAAGGCCCTGGGTGCCGACCTGGTGATCGACCACAGCCAACCGCTGAGCGACGCGTTGAAAGCCGCTGGCCACCCGCAAGTGACCCACGTCGCCAGCCTGACCCAGACCGATCATCACCTGGACCAACTGGTGGAAGCGTTGCAACCACAAGGCAAGCTGGCATTGATCGACGACCCCAAGGCGCTGGATGTCAGCAAGCTCAAGCGCAAGAGCCTGTCGCTGCACTGGGAGTTCATGTACACACGCTCGATGTTCGAGACCCCGGACATGATCGAACAGCACAACCTGCTCAATCGCGTGGCTGAGCTGATCGACGCCGGCACCCTGAAAACCACTGTGGGCGAGCACTTCGGTGTGATCAATGCAGCCAACCTGCGCCGCGCCCATGCACTGCTGGAAAGCGGCAAGGCCAAGGGCAAGATCGTGCTCGAAGGGTTCTGAGAGGCGGTTTTCAGTGCCGTCCATTATTCATTTGAGTAATGGACGGCACCGCTAGTCAGAGAGTTGATCCTTGTCACATTTGTGAGCGTTATCGGGTTTATATTGGCCGCCTTTGCCACGATTCTTTTACGTGAGGAAGTCAGCAATGAAAATCCTGATAAAAGCGTTAGCAAAATCCGCAGGCAATAAATGGCAGGTACGTCTCGACCAGGACGCGTTCACCTTCCGCACCGAAGCCGAGGCCCGTGCCTTTGCCGACACCCTGCAAGCCCGTATCCAGGCGCCTCACCGCTTTCCGAACAGCCAGCAACGCTCCGCCGCTGGCTGACCCGCGCTTCAGGCCTGCGCCTGCAAGGCCCGTTTGCGTTGCAGGCGCTGGGTCGACATCGCAATCGTCACCGCCAATACACCGCACAAGCTGATGACCATTGCCATCGGCATCGCCGTGCCGTCGTGCAAGATCCCCACCAACGATGCCGCCCCCGCCGCCACGCCAAACTGGATGCAGCCGAGCAACGCCGAAGCGCTACCCGCCCGTGCCCCCTGCCCGCTCATGGCGCATGCCGAGGTGTTCGGCAAAATGCAACCCAGGCTGGCGATGCAGATAAACAACGGCACCAGCAATGGCCACAGCGCGTCGGTGCGCAAGGCAGCGATGCCAAGCAGCGTCAGCGCTGCCAGCAGGTAGACCCATACACTGCGCGACAGCAGAAACGCCGGGCCACGCTTGGACAGCAACCGCGCATTGACCTGCGCGACCAGAATAAAGCCAGCAGCATTGGAGCCGAACAGCCAGCCGTAATGCTCGGCAGGCACGCCATAGAGTTGGATAAAGACAAAAGGTGATCCGGCGATGTAGGCAAACATCCCGGCAATCGAGATACCGCCGGTCAGCGCGTAACCCAGGTAGACACGGTCTGACAACAATGCAGCGTAGCGGCGCAGCGAGCCGGACAACGGCTGGCGCGGCTGATGAGCCGGGAAGGTCTCCGGCAGCCCGACCGCCACGGCGACGGCCGCCATTACACTGAATATCGACAGTGCCAGGAAAATCGACTGCCAGCCCCACAGCCCCACCATCAACCCACCCGCCAGCGGGGCGAGGATCGGCGCCAGGCCGGTGACCAGCATCAGCTGGGAAAACACTTTGGCCGAGCCCACTGCGTCGCATTTGTCGCTGACCACCGCGCGAGAAATCACCATGCCCGCGCACCCACCCAGGGCCTGCACAAAGCGCGCGGCGATCAGCCACTCCAGCGATGGCGCGAAGGCACACGCAAAGGACGCCAAGGTGAACAACGTGACACCACTGAGCAACGGGCCGCGCCGACCAAAGCGGTCAGCCAGCGGGCCGTAGATCAGTTGGCCGATGGCCAGGCCACCGAAATACACCGCCAGGGTCAACTGGATGTGTTTTTCATCGGTCGCGAACGCCTTGGCCATCGCCGGGAAGCCCGGCAGGTAAAAATCGATCGCCAGCGGCGCGAAGGCGCTCAAGGCACCCAGAATCAGGATTATGCGGAGGTTCATCGGGCACCCAAGTGAGACGGCAGCCCGATAGTCTAGCCGCGCTTGAGCGCATTGAATACGATAGCTCGCTAACTATTTTACCGCGTCAGGCAAGCTTGGCGCTGTAGCCCTCTTCGGTGATCAGGCGGATGACTTGCTCGGCAGAAAGGCGGCTTTCGACGCCCACTTCCTTTGCCGCCAAGTCGACTTTCACACTGGCCGCCGGGTCCTGGCTCTGTACCGCCTGGGTCACCGCTCGAACGCAATGGCCGCAGGTCATTCCGTCAACACTGAATACTTGCATGACATGACTCCTTTGATGAGGTTGGACCCAGTCTCGACCTTGCCACGATGGCAAGGTCAAGTTCCTGGAATAGCTGCCGGGCTGGTAATCGTTGGCATCGTCGGCCAAGCTTCACCTCTCTTCGATTCACACCACGGAGCATTCGCCATGCGCTGGTCGTTCTTTGCCCTTCTCGGCCTGATGAGTTTGTCTGCCGCTGCACCGCCGGCTGTCGCCGCCGAAGACTATGCGGTGCTGATCATTTCCCGGGAACGCCTGGAAGTGCCGACCAACTGCGAAATCGGCCTGTACCTGAATGACCAGCTGGCAGGCCGGCTGTTCCAGGAACAAGCCACTTCGTTCAACCTGCCGGCGGGCAACCTGTCCTTGCGCCTGAAGCTGCTGCCGGGCCAGTCGCCAGGCTGCCTGCCGGGATTGCTGGCGCCGCCCGCGCAAAACATCACGCTCAAGGCCGGTGACGTGCGCAAATTGCGCATTGCCCAAGGCCCGGACGGCATGTACCTCAAACCCGCCGCCCTCGAATATTAAGTATCCACCCTGTAGGCGCCGGCAAGCCGATGCCTGCAATAAACAGGTGCTTGACCTTCCCCACAGGTCAAGGTTGATCCTAAGGGCGACTTCTCCTGGAGGACTGCCCCATGAATGGATCCACCACCTTTGACCTGCCCATCAGCGGCATGACCTGCGCCAGTTGTGCTGGCCGGGTCGAACGCGCGCTGGGCAAGGTGCCGGGGGTGCAAAGCGTCAGCGTCAACCTGGCCAACGAGCGCGCCCATGTTGAAGTGCTGGGCCAGATGGACCCCGGCGTGCTGATCGCCGCCGTCGACAAAGCGGGCTACACCGCTACCCTGCCCCAAAGCGAAACCACCACCGAGGCCAACCAGGCCCAGCGCCTGCACCGCGAGCGTTGGGCGCTGCTGCTGGCGATCCTGCTGGCATTGCCGCTGGTGCTGCCGATGCTGGTCGCCCCCTTCGGCCTGCACTGGATGCTGCCCGCCTGGGCTCAATTCGCGCTGGCCACACCGGTGCAGTTCATCTTCGGCGCACGCTTCTACATCGCCGCCTGGAAAGCCGTACGTGCCGGTGCCGGCAATATGGACCTGCTGGTAGCCATCGGCACCAGCGCCGGTTACGGCCTGAGTATCTATGAGTGGCTCACCGCTCACCCAGGCATGGCGCCGCACCTGTACTTCGAAGCCTCGGCGGTGGTGATTGCGCTGGTGCTGCTGGGCAAATACCTGGAGAGCCGCGCCAAGCGCCAGACCGCCAGCGCCATCCGCGCCCTGGAAGCCTTGCGACCTGAACGGGCGATTCGGGTCGTTGCAGGGCGTGAAGAAAATGTCGCCATCAATGCGTTGAAGCTGGGTGACCTGGTCATGGTCAAGCCTGGCGAGCGCTTCCCGGTGGACGGTGAGGTGGTGGACGGCCAGAGCCATGCCGACGAAGCCTTGATCAGCGGCGAAAGCCTGCCCGTACCAAAACAACCGGGCGACAAGGTCACCGGCGGCGCCATCAATGGCGAGGGCCGCCTGCTGGTTCGCACCCTGGCTCTCGGCGCAGAAAGCGTGTTGGCGCGGATCATCCGCCTGGTGGAAGACGCCCAGGCCGCCAAGGCTCCGATCCAGAAGCTGGTCGACAAAGTCAGCCAGGTCTTCGTGCCGGCCGTGCTGCTACTGGCGCTGATCACCCTGGTGGGCTGGTGGCTGTATGGTGCGTCCGTGGAGACCGCAATCATCAATGCCGTCGCCGTGCTGGTGATCGCCTGCCCCTGCGCCTTGGGCCTGGCCACGCCGACTGCGATCATGGCGGGCACGGGCGTTGCAGCGCGCCACGGTATCCTGATCAAGGACGCCGAGGCGCTGGAGCGTGCCCATGAAGTGAGCGCCGTGGTGTTCGACAAGACGGGCACCCTCACCTCCGGCACACCCAAAATTGCTCACCTGGCGGCAGTCGATGGCAACGAAGATGTACTGCTGCAACAAGCCGGCGCGCTGCAACGCGGCAGCGAACACCCATTGGCCAAGGCGGTGCTGAATACATGCCACGAAAAAGCACTGGCCGTAGCCGATGTGACGGCCAGCCAATCCCTGGCCGGGCGCGGCATTGCCGGCACGCTCAATGGGCAACCGCTGGCCCTGGGCAATCGTCGGCTGCTGGAAGAAAACGGCTTGAGCGCGGGCGACCTCGCCGACTCCGCCAACGCCTGGGAAGCCGAGGGTCGCACCTTGTCCTGGCTGATCGAGCAAGGTGCGCAACCGCGTGTGCTGGGGCTGTTCGCCTTTGGCGACACCCTCAAGCCCGGTGCGCTGGACGCCGTGCAGCAACTCAAGGCCCAGCACATCACCAGCCATTTGCTCACCGGCGATAATCGCGGCAGCGCCCGCGTGGTCGCGCAAGCCCTGGGCATCGACGATGTGCACGCCGAAGTGCTGCCCGCCGACAAAGCCGCCACCGTCGCCGAACTGAAAAAAACCGGTGTGGTGGCCATGGTCGGCGACGGTATCAACGACGCCCCGGCCCTGGCTGCTGCCGATATCGGCATCGCCATGGGCGGCGGTACCGATGTGGCCATGCACGCGGCCGGTATCACCCTGATGCGCGGCGACCCGCGCCTGGTGCC
Source organism: Pseudomonas sp. MYb13 (assembly GCF_002980075.1). NCBI lineage: Bacteria > Pseudomonadati > Pseudomonadota > Gammaproteobacteria > Pseudomonadales > Pseudomonadaceae > Pseudomonas > Pseudomonas sp. MYb13. The sequence continues at coordinate 19,357 of NZ_PCQI01000005.1, forward strand.
GGCGGCCCTGGAGATCAGCCGCAAGACCTACGCAAAAATCCGTCAGAACCTGTTCTGGGCCTTTGTGTATAACTTGATCGGCATTCCACTCGCGGCATTCGGCTTGCTCAACCCGGTGTTGGCTGGCGCGGCGATGGCCTTGTCCAGCGTCAGCGTGGTCAGCAACGCATTACTGTTGAAAACTTGGAAACCCAAGGACTTGGAGGATCAACGTCCATGAACATCGGCCAAGCCGCACGCCAGAGCGGGCTCAGCGCCAAGATGATTCGCTACTACGAATCCATCGGCCTGCTCAAAGCCGCCCACCGTACCGACAGCGGCTACCGCGTGTATGGCAGCGACGACTTGCACACCCTGGCGTTCATCAAACGCTCGCGGGACCTGGGGTTTTCATTGGAGGAAGTCGGCAAGCTGCTGACCCTCTGGCAGGATCGACAACGGGCCAGCGCCGACGTGAAAGCGTTGGCACGCCAGCATATCGATGCGCTCAACCAGAAGATTCTGGAGCTGGGGCAACTGCGCGATACGTTGCAGGACCTGGTGGAGCACTGCCAGGGCGATCATCGGCCGGACTGTCCGATACTCAAGGAATTGGCGTCCGGTCACTGTTGCACCTGATCGAACCTCGCTGGACAGGCAAACAACCCAATGTGGGAGCGGGCTTTTGTGGGAGCTGGCTTGCCGGCGATAGCATTACTTCGGTGTGACTGACATACCGAGGCGTCTGCATCGCAGGCAAGCCAGCTCCTACACTGGATTGCGTTATTGCATCCAAGGCGGCGGCGGTGGCTCGTCCGGCACCTTGCTCGGTGGCGCGTCGTCCGCCGCCCGAATCGCCTGGCGACGCTCTTCATCCAGCCGCGCCGCTTCGATCTCGCGGATCACACCGCCCACATCCGCCAGCTCTTCCGGCTCGTCGAACTCACCGGTCAACACGCTGGCCGGGTGCAAGGTGCCGGCTTCGTACAGGGCCCACATTTCCTTGGCGTACTTGGTCTTCTTCAACTCCGGGGCAAATCGCCCGAAATAGGAAGCCATGTTGCCCACATCCCGTTCGAGCATGCTGAACGCGTGGTTATTACCCGCCGCATCCACCGCCTGGGGCAGGTCGATGATCACCGGGCCCGTTGGCGTGAGCAGCACGTTGAACTCGGACAGGTCACCGTGCACCAGACCGGTACACAGCATCAGCACGATCTGGGAAATCAGGAAGGCGTGGTACTCACGCGCCTGGTCCGGCTCCAGCACCACGTCGTTCAGACGCGGCGCCGCATCGCCGTACTCGTCGGCCACCAGCTCCATCAGCAGCACGCCTTCAAGGAAGTCGAACGGCTGAGGCACACGAACGCCCGCACCGGCCAGGCGGAACAACGCCGCCACTTCGGCGTTCTGCCAGGCATCCTCGGTTTCTTTCTTGCCGAACTTGGAGCCTTTGGCCATGGCCCGGGCCTGCCGGCTGTTACGGACCTTACGGCCTTCCTGGTATTCGGACGCTTGACGAAAACTTCGTTTGTTCGCCTCCTTGTAAACCTTGGCGCAACGCAATTCGTTGCCGCAGCGCACCACATAAACAGCTGCTTCTTTACCACTCATGAGTGGGCGCAGCACTTCGTCGACCAGACCGTCTTCGATCAGGGGTTCAATGCGTTTAGGAGTCTTCATCAGCTTTTATTGTGGGTCCTTTATTACCAAATACGCTTATGGCACTCGTTATACGGCAATCGGCTCGCCGGTGGGAGAGGCTACCGACCTCTGACCACTCAAGAATGCATCCAATAGGCCAATTTTCGGCGCAATCATCGTTCAATGATCGCCGTAACACCCTGGCCGCCTGCGGCACAGATCGAAATCAGACCACGGCCCTTGCCCGCCGCATCCAGCAACTTGGCCAGATTGGCGACGATACGCCCCCCTGTGGCGGCGAACGGGTGCCCGGCGGCCAGGGAGCTGCCCTTCACATTGAGCCGGCTACGGTCGATCGACCCCAACGGTGCATCCAGCCCAAGGTGCGTCTTGCAGTAGTCCGCATCCTCCCACGCCTTGAGCGTGCACAAAACCTGGGCAGCGAACGCTTCGTGGATCTCGTAGTAATCGAAGTCCTGCAGCGCCAGACCATTCCTGGCCAGCAACCGCGGCACCGCGTAGACCGGCGCCATCAGCAGGCCTTCGGCGCCGTTGACGAAGTCCACCGCCGCCGCCTCGCCATCGCGCAAATACGCGAGGATCGGCAAGCCACGCGCCTGGGCCCATTCCTCACTGCCCAGCAGCACCAGCGACGCGCCATCCGTGAGGGGCGTGGAGTTGCCGGCGGTGAGCGTGCCCTTTTCGCTGCGCTCGAAGGCGGGCTTGAGCGCAGCGAGTTTTTCCAGGGTGAGGTCCGGGCGCAGGTTGTTGTCGCGGGTCAGGCCAAGGAACGGCATGAGCAAATCGTTGTGCCAGCCTTCGGCGTAGGCAGCGGCCATTTTCTGGTGGCTTTCCAGGGCCAACTGGTCCTGCTCCGCGCGGGGGATCTGCCAGGTCTGCGCCATTAATTCGCAGTGCTGGCCCATGGATAAACCCGTCCGTGGTTCGCCGTTGCGCGGCAGTTCCGGCTTGAGGTGATGGGGACGAAGTTGTAACAGGACTTTTAATTTATCCGCCATGGACTTGCTGCGGTTGGCTTGCAACAAGATCTTGCGCAGGCCTTCATTCACGCCGATAGGTGCATCGGACGTGGTGTCCACCCCGCCAGCAATCCCGCATTCGATCTGCCCCAGGGCGATTTTGTTAGCCACCAGCAACGCCGCTTCCAGGCCGGTGCCACACGCCTGCTGAATGTCATAGGCGGGGGTTTGCGGGGACAAGCGCGAGCCCAGCACGCATTCGCGGGTGAGGTTGAAGTCGCGGGAATGCTTGAGCACCGCACCGGCAGCCACTTCGCCGATGCGCAGGCCGTGCAGGTTGTAGCGTTCGATCAGGCCTTCCAGGGCGGCGGTCAGCATCGCCTGGTTGCTCGCCGTGGCATAGGGGCCATTGGAGCGGGCGAATGGAATGCGGTTACCGCCAATGATCGCTACACGGCGCAATTGAGTCATGGAAAGCTCCCTGATGGTTGTGGGTGGAATCACCAAGCCTAGCCTAGGCTCAATCGAACGACTGCCACCCCGGGGTGGTCAACCCTTTGAACCCCAGCCTTCGGAGAGCGTTCCATGTCTGACCGTTATATCGACTTCGCCAACTCAAGCCTCGGCCATCGCCTGGTCGCCGCCATTGGCCTGCCGTCACCGGTACGCCTGGAACGCTGGCAAGCCGGGCGCCTGCGTCCGGTGGAAGGTGCGTTGCTGCTGGGCGGCGGTGCGCTGGCAACTCAGGTACAGGCGTTTGCCAACCGGCTCACCGACGCCATCTACACCTACGGCGCCGAGACGTCGACCTGGATTCCCGGCCACGGCCCCAAACTCAAGGCGGTGGTGTTCGACGCCAGCGATTTGCAACACACGGATCAACTCAAGCAGCTGCGCGAATTCTTCCAGCCATTACTGAAAAACCTGGATAACAGCGCGCACCTGGTAATCCTCGGGCGGGCGCCAGAAAGCCTCAGCGATCCTTTCGCCGCCAGCGCCCAGCGCGCCCTGGAGGGTTTCAGCCGCTCGCTGGCCAAAGAGCTGCGCAATGGCGGCGTGCTGCAACTGCTCTACGTCGGCGACGGTGCCGAAGCTCAGTTAGAGGGGGCCCTGCGCTTCTTCCTGTCACCAAAGAGCGCGTATATCTCCGGCCAGGTGATTCGCCTGGAAGCCTGCGCCACGCCGGTCGAAGACTGGACCCGGCCCCTCGCCGGACGCAAGGCACTGGTTACCGGCGCCGCCCGAGGCATTGGTGCATCCATCGCCGAAACCCTGGCCCGCGATGGCGCCGAGGTGATCCTGCTCGACGTGCCCCAGGCCAAGGCCGACCTCGAAGCCCTGGCGGCGCGCCTGGGAGCACGCACCGTCACACTGGATATCTGCGCTGAGGACGCCGCCAGCCAATTGATCGAGCACCTGCCCGATGGCCTCGACATCCTGGTGCACAACGCCGGCATCACCCGTGACAAGACCCTGGCAAACATGACCCCTGAATACTGGGACGCGGTACTGGCGGTCAACCTCAATGCGCCCCAAGTCCTGACCAAGGCGCTGCTCGACAGCGGTTCTTTGCACGACAACGCGCGCGTGGTGTTGCTGGCGTCCATCAGCGGCATCGCCGGTAACCGTGGGCAAACCAACTATGCGGCGAGCAAGGCGGGGTTGATCGGCCTGGCACAGGCCTGGGCGCCGCTGCTCAAGGAGCGCGGCATCACCATCAACGCCGTGGCGCCGGGTTTTATCGAAACCCAAATGACCGCGCATATTCCGTTCGCCTTGCGTGAAGCCGGGCGACGCATGAGTTCGCTGGGCCAGGGCGGCCTGCCACAGGACGTCGCCGAAGCGGTGGCGTGGCTGGGTCAACCGGGTTCCGGTGCGGTCAGCGGGCAAGCGCTGCGCGTGTGTGGGCAAAGTCTCCTGGGAGCATAGACATGCAATGGAAGACACTGGGCAATACGCCGTTTCTGCCGCCGCTGTATTGGCGCGCCGCACTCAAGCGCAAGATCACCGGCAGCACCCTGCCTGAGCAGGGACTGCGCTGCCGGGTGAGCATCAACCCCACGCAGGTGGCCGCGTACCGCAAGGTTTGTGGTTTTGCCGACAGCCCGATCCTGCCGGCGACTTATCCGCATGTCTTGGCGTTCGGCCTGCAGATGCAGCTGCTCACCGATAAAGGCTTTCCTTTCCCGCTGCTGGGGTTGATTCACCTGAGCAACCGAATCCGCATCCACCGCCCGATGGGGGGTGTGAGCCAACTGTCCGTCGGTGTCTGCGCGCAAAACCTCAAGCCTCACCCCAAGGGCGCGACCTTCGACCTCATCACCACCGTCGAAGATGCCCTCGGCCTGCTGTGGGAAGCCGAGAGCCGCATGCTGTGCCGGGGCGTGAAACTGGACGGTGAGGCAGAAGATACCGCCCAACCCTCCCCCACCCAGGTCAGCGAATTGTCCCGCTGGCAGGCTCCCGCCGACATCGGCCGCCGTTATGCACGGGTTTCTGGCGACTACAACCCGATCCACCTCAGCGCCCTGACCGCCAAGCTGTTTGGCTTCCCCCAAGCCATCGCCCACGGCCTGTGGAACAAGGCACACACCCTCGCCGCACTTGGCGAACACTTGCCCGCCGCCAATATAGAGATACACGTCGAGTTCAGGAAACCCGTACGCCTGCCCAGTGAAGTGACCTTACTGGCCAGCGCCGCCGGCTCCAGCGGTGAGTTGTGCTTGAAAGGCGCAGGCGATATTGAACACATGGTAGGCAAGTGGCAGCCGATCGCCTGAAAAAACCGATTAATTGTATATATACAACCTAAGTGATAGCGGACTTTTTAACGTCCGCTTTTTTTATTCAACTATTTGATTTTAAACAGATATACATCTTGATACATCCTCACACCACACCCTTGGTATTAGTTACTTAAACGGTACATCCGCACGATATATAAATCGTTAATACCAAGTTGAGCATTGAGAGAACGCACCGCCGGGGCTGTTATAGCCACACGGACAAACGTATCGCTATCCCTAGAAATAGTGAGCGTTTGAAGACAACTAAGGTTGTACAGGTGCAGGGAACTCAATCATGAAAACTCACGTCGTGTTTTGGAAAGCAAGTACCGCGCTGGCCCTGGCAGTAGCATTGGCACTCGGCGGCTGCAGCAGCGGTGGTGGTGGGCATAAGAGTGGTGGTTCTTCCTCAAGCGCTGGCGCTGGTGGCGGCGGCACGGGCGGTGGCGGTACCGACCCTGGCACCCCAGGGGGAACTGCAACGCCACTGGTCACCGCGACCGTGGTCGACACCGTTGGCGATACCGTGACAGGCCTCGGCGGCACCGTCAGGAGCCTGGGCACCACCCTCGGCAGCCTGCCGATTGTTGGCGCAACCGCTGGCGGCCTGGTGACCGCCACCGGCAACGCGGTCGGCAGCATCGGCACTGGTCTGTCTGATGGCCTGGGTACGCTGGGTACCGACAGCAATGCCTTGGGCAAAACCGTCGCTGGCGTGGCCAACGGGGTTTCTGACCTGGGCGACGGCGTGACCGTTACCGGTACTAACGTCGCCACCCTGTTGGGCAAAGTGCCTGTGGTCAGCGGCGCTGCACCGCTGGTGGGCAATACCGTCGGCAAGGTCGGCAATGCCGTGACCATGCTGGGCGACACCCTGAGCACTGCCAGCACCACCGGTCCGCTGGGTTCGGTCACTAATACCGTCGGCGCAAAAGTCCTGGTGCCTGTGGTATCCCTGGTGGAAAAAACCACCGGTAAAGTCGGCACCGCGACAGGCCTGGACTCACCGGTAGGCGGCTTGCTGAAAAAAGTCGGCGATACCGTCGACGGCCTGGGCGATAAAGTGGCCGACACCGGCGGCACCGGCAACCCTGTGACCGGCGCGTTGGGCAATGTGCTCAATGGTGTGGGCACCGCGGCCGGCAAGGCCAGTGGCTACGTCGACCCGGATGCGGATAACAGTGGTGGCGGCAACGGCGGTGGTACAGGCGGTAGCAGCGGCAATCTGAACCTGGCCGAACTCATTGGTGGCGTGATCGCCGGTGCTGGCAGCGGCCTGGATGCAGGCAGCACCAACGGCGTGGTCAGCGCAGCTGGGGTGACCGGTGTCAAAGCGGGCACCACCGTGGCCGCACTCGGAGGCGGCACGCCAAGCACCCAGACAAGCGTTCCCGTTGCAGGGTTGACCGGCCCAATCGGCAACGCACTCAACCCCGTTACCAGCGGCGTACAGAGCCTGACTCAAAACATCGGCGGCGCCACCGGCCTGGGTGCTCCGGTCAATGGCCTGGTAACCAATGTCGGCAGCGCCGTCAGCAACCTGGGCGGCAAAATCAGCGGCACCAACGCCAACCCGGTCACCAACGCCCTGGGCGGTACCGTGAGTGCAGTGGGCGGCACGGTGGCGTCGATCGGTGGCCTGGTCACCGGCGGCACCAACACCGGTGGCGGCTTGCTCGGTGGTGGCCTGAACCTGGGTGTCGGTGCAGGCGCCGGGGCTTCTGCGGGGGCGAGCGGCAGCGCAAATGGTGGTCTTCTGGGCGGGCTGTTGGGTGGCCTGGGCGGCAAAAAATAGAATTGCACCTGGCCGATTAGACGGCCTCACCTACAGCGCCTACGCTTGGTTGAGACGAGAGACCCCATTAAGTCTCTCGTCTTTTTTATGGATCAATGATCGATCCCTGAAAACACCCGAACCGCGCCCCCAGAGCCCGGCGGGAATCTGCGAATGCTGCTGCAGTTATGACCATGGAGTGTCCTATGCGCGCCTTGACGCCGATGTTAATGCTCACCCTCAGTGCTTACGCTCACGCCGATACCCTACCCAGCTTCCTCAATAGCAACGACACCATCCGCAACCTGCCCGTGCCCAACCTGCCCGCCGACGCCTATCGGCCGGCTGCCACGCCAACCCAGGTGCCGACGCCGGCGCCCACCGCCGGGCAGCCGTTGCTGATGGACACCAAAGTGACCATCCGCAAACTGCAGATCGACGGCGGCACGGTCTACCCGCTCAAGGAAGTCGCCCAGGTATTCGAGCCGCTGATTGGCCATGAAACCAACCTGGCGCAACTGATCGAAGCCACGCGCAGCATCACCCGACGCTACCAGGAAGACGGCTACCTGCTGTCCTACGCTTTCCTGCCGGAACAACGTTTCGAGGACGGCCTGGTGCAAGTGGTGTTGGTAGAAGGCTACATCCGTGATTACCAACTGCAAGGCGATATCGGCGCGGTCTCGTCCTACGTCGACAAACTGGCGGAAAAACTCAAGGCCGAGCGCCCGCTCACACGCAAGACCTTCGAGCGCTACACCACACTGATGAGTGCCATTCCAGGCGTGACCTTGCAGGCCCAGGTGCCACCGCCAAGCACCACCGATGGCGGCACCCACATGCAAATCAGTGCCAGCCGCAAGCCCTTCACCACCAGCATGAGCCTCAACGAGGCCAGCCGTGGCGGTACCCAGGCATTGTTGACTGGCACCAGTAATTCATGGACGTCCATGGGTGAACAACTGAGCGTCAGCGGCCTGTTTCCGCCTGGCGAAGACAAAGAGCACTACTACCGCGCGGCCTATAGCCAGTTCATCAACGCCGAGGGCACCCAGCTTGCACTCTCGGGGGAACGCTACCGCGCCGATCCAAGCACCAGCCTGCAATTGGGCGACGGCCTGGAACTCAAGCCGCACCAGCAGATCGACCGTTACTCCATTGGCATCAGCCACCCCTTCATCGCCTCGCCCAGCGAGTCGCTCAGCCTGGGTACGCGCCTCTACGCCGTCGACCAGACCAACCGTTACAAACTGGAGGGTTTCCCCCAACGGTTTGAACTGGAAACCAACCTGCGCGCCCTGGCCTTCGAAGGGGACTGGCGCAAGGCTGACACCACCCAACTACGCATCATCAGCGGCGGTGTGTACCAAGGCATCAATGGCATGGGCGCCAAGACCCATACGGATTTCGGTGGCCTCAAACCCGACCTCGACTTCTTCCGCCTGCGCTTGTCTGGCGTGCAGAGCAACAAGCTGTTCGATAACTGGCAAGGCGTGCTGTCTGGCGCGCTCTACTGGAGCAACGACGACCTGCCTGACAGCGAACGCGCTACCTTCGGCGGGCAAAGTTTCGGCCGCGGCTATCCCGATGACCAAGGCACGGGCGACAAGGGCTGGGGCGTGGCCTACGAGGTCAACTACAGCTACAACCGCGCCGGTGATTGGGTAAGGATCCTGCAACCCTATGTGGTGTTCGACCGCGCCAAGACCTGGTTCAACGACCTGCCAGTCAAGGGTAACGACATGTCATCGGCAGCGCTGGGGCTGCGCTTCGGCGACGCCAAGTACTACAACATCGCGCTGGAAGTCGCCAAGCCGATGTCGGACGTGGCGCTGGACAGCTTCGATCGACGGCCGCGGTATTCGTTGAGTTTCAGTTATCAGCTGTAACCTTCGGCAGGAGCCGGCTTCCCGGCGATGGCGATTTTATCGACGCCATCGCCGCAAGGACGATTCGACAAGCCTGACGCCTAGGGCCTGGCTTTAGGGAGAGGAAACAGATTGTTCAACGTATCGATCAACCGCACCAGGTAGATCGGCTTACGGAACAGATCCAGCACCTGTAGGCGCAGCATGTCGCTGACGTCGTCCATTTCTGCATGACCGGACATCACAATCACCGGCAGGTGAGAACGTGAGGTGTGCTCGCGCAGGCGCTTGATCAAAGAGATGCCACTTTCCTCAGGCATGCGCAGGTCGGTAATGACCAGGGCGATGTCGGGGTGAAGTGTCAATTCTTGCAGGGCGAAGGTGACGGAGTTGGCGGTAAAACAGACAAACCCCTCGTTCCCGAGGGATTCGGCGAGTTCAATCAGGGCGTCCTCTTCGTCGTCCACCAAAAGAATTTGTTGGCGGGAAAGCGATGAGGCGCTCATGGCTGTACCTGGTCTTGAAGAACGTCAATGAGGGTTTTCCACATTTACAAGCAGACTATCAAGTCGTCATCTTGGTCGCGACGCTATCAAAAATGGACTTGATCTTAGTTCCAAGCCCAGAACCAGCGCCCACGATCACCAGTGCAACCATCGCCACGATAATCGCGTATTCAATACCTGAAGCACCGTCTTTGCGTTGAAAGAATAGTTGAGTGTGGACATACAGTTTCAACATCAGGTCAATGAACATAAGACTTCTCCAAAAAACGCTACCGGAAGCCGGAACGGCTCTAGTACCAGATGATCGCGGCTTGCTACTAGAGCATTGTCAACAAACCCCACCCTCACAACTGTAATAACGGATTAATCACAAAGTATTAGTCACAACGTTGACGCCACAAAACCGCACGCTAAACAGCTGCTGCTCTAGTTCAGATAAATTTTTCCCACGGTAATGGCATTTCGTCCTAGCTGAGCTACCTTCAAATAGCGAAATCGTTAGATGTTCATCACAGCCAGGTTGCGGATTAACCCGTTTGGATTAAACGGGCGCGCAGTGCAACGGGATAGGGAGAGCCGTCATGAACAGTCGTATCAGCATGGTCCTGGCCGGGTTGCTGCTGATCGGGGCGCTGATCGCCGGGTACTGGGGGCTGGTCTTGAGCCGCGCGCCGGAGCCTGTCGCCGCCCCCGCTGCACCTGTCGTTTCCGTGGAAAATACCGTCGCTACCGTCGAAGACCAGACCCGCCAACCCGTAGTGGTCCTGGTGCACGACGTGCCTGCCCTTATCCCGCTGACCGCCGCTGACCTGGCCGTGGAAAAACTGCGCACCGTGCCCGCTGGCAGCCTGACTCAGCTTGACCAAGCCATCGGCCGCACGCCACTGCGCACCCTCGGTGCCGGCACCTGGCTCACCGAAGAAAGCTTCACCGGCGGCGGCCCGCTCGCCCGCATGATTCGCCCCGACGAACGCGCCCTGGCCGTGGCCGTGGATGAGGTGATCGGCGCCGCAGGCCAACTCAGCCCAGGCGATTACGTGGATGTGCTGTTGTTCCTGCGTCAGGACACCAGCAATGCCGAGCCATCGGCCCAGATCGTGCTGCCCGCCATGCGCCTGCTCAGCGTCGGCGACCAATTGGGCCTGGCCAACGATGGCCGGCCGGCTGTCCCACCGCCGGCCACGGCCGAAGAGCGCGCCCAGGCCGCCCAACGTCGGGCGAGCGCACGCACCGTCGTGCTGGCCGTGCCGGAGCCTCTATTAAGCCGCCTGATGCTCGCGGCGCAAGCGGGTGTGTTGCGCCTGGCCGTACGCAGCGCCGAAGAGCAACTGCTCAGTCGCTACTTGGCCGGTGAAAGCGATGCGCCGGAAAAACTGGAAAGTGCCAACCGCGACCTCTACCAATTTACTCAACTGGCCCTGACCGGCCCGCCCAAACGAGTCGCCGCAGCGGGTGGTCAGCCTGGTGTACGCCGTGGTGTTGAAGTGATTCGCGGCGCCCAATCGGCGCCACAAACTCCGTGACCGAGCAAGGATGCCTTGAATGAGCCATCGCTACGCACCCCTGTTCACGCAACTGGCCTGGGCCCTGATGCTGTCGAGCCTGCCGGTCGGCATGGCGCTGGCGGCGCCGGGCAACTGCAGCGCGCTCGGCCAGTTGCCCGCCGTCGTTGAAGTGGGAGAAGGCCTGCAACAGGAGCTGCAATCGCCGGTAGCTATCACGCGCCTGGCCATCGGCGATCCGAAAATCGCCGATGTGCGGGTCAACGGCGACCGTAATTTCCTGCTGACCGGTGTCGCGTCCGGCGCCACCAGCCTGATGGTCTGGACCGCCTGCGCCAGCGCGCCGCGCCAGAGCATGGTGTTCGTCAAGGGCAAGGCCACCTCGGCACTGACCAGCCTGTCGCTGTCGCCGTCGGAAGATCCACTGCTGCCCAGCCAGGTGCAGACCGATATCCGTTTTGTGGAAGTCAGCCGCACCAAGCTCAAGGAAGCCAGCACCACGATTCTCGGTACCGCCAAGAACGCCTTTTTCGGCAGCCCTAATTTGCTGTTCCCCACGCCCACCACCCAGGCGCTGCAGATCAGCAGCAGCAACTTCAATATCGGTTTTGGCGGCGGGCGGGTCTCGGCCATGATCAACGCCCTGGAGCGCAGTGGCTTCGCCTACACCCTGGCACGCCCGAGCCTGGTGGCGATGAGCGGCCAGAGTGCCTCCTTCCTGGCCGGCGGCGAGGTGCCGGTGCCGGTGCCCAGCGCCGGCAGCGATACCATCTCCATCGAGTACAAGGAGTTCGGCATCCGCCTGACCCTGACCCCCACGGTGATCGACCGTAACCGCATCACCCTCAAGGTGGCGCCGGAAGTCAGCGAGTTGGACTACAGCAACGCCGTGCAGATCCAAGGCATTCAAGTGCCGGCGCTGACCGTACGCCGCACCGACACCAGCGTGTCCCTGGCCGATGGCGAAAGCTTCGTGATCAGCGGCCTGATCAGCACCAACAACCGCTCCACCATCAGCAAGTTTCCCGGGCTGGGCGACATCCCGATCCTCGGCGCGTTTTTCCGCGACTCCACTATCAGCCGCGAGGAAAAAGAACTGTTGATGATCGTTACGCCGCACCTGGTGCAGCCGTTGGCCGCCAACGCCCAACTGCCCTCCTTGCCCGGCGAAAAACTGCGCAACTACGACCCGAACTGGTACCGCCTGTTCTTCCTGGAAAACGGCAACTTTGACCGTCGCAGTGGACTTTCCCAATGAGCGATAGCCTAAGCCAGACCTTCCTCGCCATCACCCGCAACACCACTGACCTGGAGTGGCTGCAGGGTGCACTCGCGCCCCTGGGCCAAGTCGTGAGCGCCGGCACCGGCAGCCTGGACGAACTGCTGGCACTGGTCGACGTGACCTTTGCCAACCTGGTGTTTGTCGGCCTGGACCGGGAAAACGTGGTGGCCCAGAGCGCGCTGATCGAAGGCGCCCTGGAAGCCAAGCCGATGCTCGCGGTGGTGGCTCTCGGCGATGGCATGGACAACCAGCTTGTCCTGAACGCCATGCGTGCCGGTGCCCGCGACTTCGTTGCCTACGGCTCGCGCTCCAGTGAAGTGGCAGGGCTGGTGCGGCGCCTGAGCAAGCGCCTGCCGACGGTCACGCCCAATGCCCAGCTGGGTGGCCTGACCGTCTTGTTTGGTACCCAGAGCAACGCGGATGGGGCGATGCTGGCTACCCACCTGGCGCTGGTGGTACAGCGGAGCGGCCAGCAGACACTGCTCCTCGACCTGGGCCTGCCGCGCAGCGACAGCCTGGCGCTGCTGGGCCTGGAAAGCACGTTCAATTTCGGTGATGCCTTGCGGCATTTGCGCCGCCTCGACACGACCTTGATCAACAGTGCCTTCACCACCGCCCTGGATGGCCTGCGCATCCTGGCGTACGCCACCGGCGACGAACCGCTCAAGCTCACCAGCGCTGCCGAGTTGTTCATGTTGCTCAGTGCCCTGCGCCAACACTTCCAGCACATCGTCGTGAATATTACCGGGCAGCCGGACAGCGAAGCACTGCGCACCTTTGTCAGCCACTGCGACAAGCTGCTGTGGTGCACCGACCAGAGCGTGCTGGACTGCCGCCGCAACCTGGCGGTCATCAACCGCTGGCGTGAAAAAGGCATGAAGCTCGATCACGCCAAGCTGGTGGTGGACCGCTACATCAAGGCCTGTGCACCCGACACCGAGGCCCTGGAAAAAAGCTTCGGCCTCGAATGCATCGCCGTACTGCCCCTGAGCGCCGAGTTGCGCCTGAATGTAAAAAACCAGGGCCAGACCCTGTTTGCCCTGGCCCCACGAGAACCCTTGACCCAAGCCGTGCGTACCCTGGGCGAACGCCTGGCAAAACGCTCCGAGGGCCTTGCAAAACCCTCCATGCGCTGGTTTGAGCGCTTCCTGGGGTCGGGACGATGAGCGGCGAAAAACTGTTTGGCGGCCCGGCGCGCAGTGCCAGTGGCAACAGCGATCACGACGGCCTGAAACTGGTGCTGCACCGCTACATCATCGACGCCATCGAGGAGTCGGGTAAAAACCTGCTCGAAGGCACGCGCCAATCCCTGGCCCAGTTTGTCATCGACAAGGTCTCGGAATACATCACGCGCATGCGCTTGGCGATCTCCCGCTACGAGATGGAGCGCCTGGCCGAAGAGATCGTCGACGAACTCACCGGCTTCGGTCCCCTGGAAGTGCTGCTGCGCGACCCCTCGGTGACCGAGATCCTGGTCAACGGACCGCACCGGGTATTTATCGAACGTGACGGCCTGCTGCACCAGAGCGACCTGCGTTTCATCGACGACCACCATGTCGAACGCGTGATGCAACGTATCCTCGCGCCATTGGGCCGACGCCTGGATGAGTCCTCGCCGATGGTGGACGCGCGCCTGCCCGACGGTAGCCGGGTCAACGCGATTATCCCGCCGATTGCCCTGGACGGGCCGTGCCTGTCGATTCGGAAATTTCGCAAGGACATGCTCAAGAGCAGTGACCTGGTGGCCATGCAGACCATCGACCAGAGCATTTTCGAATTCTTCCAGGAGGCCGTGGGCAAGCGCTGCAACATCCTGATCAGCGGCGGTACCGGCACCGGCAAGACCACGCTGCTGAATATCCTCAGCCAGTTGATCAACCCGCACGAGCGCCTGGTAACTATCGAGGATGTGGCCGAACTGCAACTGGGCCACCCCCACGTCGTGCGCCTGGAAACCCGCCCGCCGAATGCCGAAGGCCACGGCGAGGTCAGGTCCAGCGACCTGATCCGCAATGCCCTGCGGATGCGCCCGGACCGCATCATCCTCGGGGAGATCCGTGGCGTGGAAGTGCTCGACGTGATGACGGCAATGAACACCGGCCACGACGGTTCCATGAGCACCGTGCACGCCAACAATGCCCAGGATGCCTTGCTGCGCCTGGAAACCCTGGTGGGCCTGACCGGCCGCGTGGTCGCGGAGAAAACCCTGCGCCAGATGATCTGCGCCGCACTGGACGTGATTATCCAGTTGACGCGAATGCCCGATGGCCGGCGCTGCGTCAGCGAAGTGGTCGAAGTGGTCGGCGTGCGCGATGACGTGTATGTCACCAATACGCTCTTCCGGCTGGACCGGCGCACCGGGTTCGGCTTCCTGCGCGAGGCCCTCAACCCAGCCGGCGACAAGCTGCGCCGCGAATCGACGTTGCAGTCTTAGGGGGTGCTTGATGACCGGACCGGTGTTGTTGCTCATCTGCCTGCTGCTGATCGGCCTGTCGTTCTGGCAGTTTCATCATGGCCTGCGCAAGGCCCGGACGGACCGTGTGCTGGAGCGGCTCGGTGACGGCCAGCCCGAGACCCAGGAACCCAACACCACGTGGACGGGCCTGGAGCGCATGTTCCAACGCGCCGGGCTGGGCAAACCCACGGACCGCCTGGGCCTGTGGCTAAGCGCCTGGGTGATCGGCGCGTTGCTCGGCTGGCTACTCGCCGACGGGCTGGGCTTGATGACGATGATCATAGGACCGCCCCTGGTACTGCGCGTGTACATCAGCTGGCGTTACCAACGTCGCGTACAGCGCATGGTCGAGCAGCTGCCGCAACTGCTGGACCACAGTGTACGTAGCCTCAAGTCCGGCAGAACCTTGGCAGATGCGGTTCTGGGAGGTGTCGAGGGTGTCGAGAACCCACTCAAGGACGCCATGGCCCGCGTGCAGCGCAACGTACGCATGGGGGTCAGCCTGCCGGACTCAGTCAACGACTTTGCGGAATTCTACGAACAGGATGAATTCCGCCTGTTCGCCCTGGGGCTGAAGGTCAATCACCGTTACGGCGGCAACGCCAGCGAGCTGCTGGAAAATTTGATCAAGATGATTCGCGAGCGCGAACAGGGTGCCCGTCAACTCAAGGCCATGACTGGCGAAACACGCATGACCGCCTACGTGCTGGGTGGGCTGCCGGTGCTGATCGTGGGCTATTTCATGCTGGTCAATCCGAGCTACTTGATGACCATGTGGAATGACGGCACGGGGCGCATCATGCTGTTCAGCGCGCTGGCGATGGACCTGGGTGGCACCTTCGTGATGTGGCGCATGCTGAGGAGTGTCTGAAATGGCACTTCTGGCCTGCGCGCTGTTGTTGCTTGCCGCTGCGGTAATGGTGGGGGGCCAGTTGCTCGAGAACCGCCGGCGCGAGCGCAGGGTGGCTGAGCGCTTGCAAGGGCGAATGGGCAGCGACGACCGACTCGGCACGCTCATGCGCCAACTCGGGAGTAGCGCCCTGGCACAGCGCTCGGTCAGCCTGGACAACGAGTCCCAGACCCTGCTCAACCGGGTTGGCTGGCGCAAGGCAAGTCAACGCTCACTGTTTGCGGCCTTCCAGATCGGTACGCCCATCGTGCTACTGGGCCTGACCCTCCTCAGCCAGCAGATACTTTTTCCTCACGCGGACCCCGCATGGATCGCGCCGATGTTTGCCTTGGGCATTGGCTACCTGCTGCCCAAACGCGTGCTGGCCGCTGCCGCCAAACATCGCCAGCAAGCCATTGCCAAGGAAATCTCGACGTTCATTCCGCTGCTGCGCATCCTGTTCGAGTCGGGGATGGCGGTCGAGCAGTCGCTGCGCGTGCTGGGCAATGAAGCCCAGCGTTTACTCCCCAACCTCACGCATGAACTGCGCCTGATCCTGGCGCGGGTCGATTCCGGGCTGGAGTTGAGCGAAGAACTGGGCAAGACCGCGCGATTGCTGGAAGTGGATGAATTCACCGACACCTGCATCATCCTGCAGCAATTGATCCACCAGGGCGGCGGCGCGATGAAGTCCCTGCTGGCCCTCAAGCAACTGCTGGACGACCGACGCCTGACCCGCTTGCAGGAATACATCTCGAAGATGTCGGCCAAAATGTCGGTGGTGATGATGGTGTTTCTATTCCCTGCTTTGCTGATCGTGCTCGGCGGCCCGGCCTTCATCGGCATCGCCCGCGCGTTGAGTCACTTTTAAGGAGTCATTGATGAAAGCACTGATCGCCGGTATGGCCCTGCTGATGCTCGGCGGCTGCGCCACCAATGGCCAATCACCGTGGGCGGCGTTGACCACGCCCGGCAGTTGCGCCAAGCCGAGTTCGGAACAGGAGTTGGCGCTCAACCTGTCCGATGACCTCGCCAGCGAAGGCAAGCTGCACGCCAGCCTGGCCAACCTGCAAAACCTGCCCGAGGCCTTGCCCCAGGTACGCCAGCGCAAGGCCCGTAACTATCGCCTGCTCGGGCGCAGCGAGGCCGAGCCGTTGTACCGCAGCCTGCTCGGCACCTGCATGACCGCCGAAGGCGAGCACGGCCTGGGGCAACTGGCGGCGGCCAGGGGCGACAACGGTGAGGCCGTGGCGCATATGCAACGGGCAGCGCAACTGGCGCCCACCGACGAAAAGATCCGCAATGACCTGGGCGTGGTGTACCTCAACCAACTGCGCATGGAGGACGCGCGCTTTGAATTCATGACCGCCATCGAGCTCAAGCAAAGCGACCCCTTGGCCGCCGTCAACCTGGTGACCTTGCTGATCTATCAGGAAGACTGGGGGCAAGCGGCGAAGGTGGTCAGCCAATTGGGCCTGAGCCCAGAACAAGTCACCGATGCCCAGGCTCGCGCGAAGAAGCTCAAAGGAACCCGTGTGGCGGCTCGCAAAGTCGCGGCGGTCCGCGATGCCCTGCCGATGACCATCAAGTGAGGAGTGATCGATGAAAGCACATTACCTTGTCGGCCTGGCGTTGCTGCCGCTGAGCGCACTGGCCATCGAACCCGGCCCGTCGTCCCCGCAGCAGGCGGAAACGGAAAACTGGCTGGCCGTGCAGGTCGATGGGCGTGTCGCTTCGCCCACGCCGCAAAGGACCACCCCCGCGGAACGGGAGCAGGCCTTGCAGCGTTGGCTGGACACTCACAAGCACCCGATTCCGGAGTTTTTTGAATCACAATCCGGTGGGTCGTCCAACGGCGGTAAAAGTCAATAGTGCCTGGTGCTTCAGTGCGCCGTCATCCGCTGGCGCATCGCGACGTTGTTCGGCGACAAGGCCAGTGCCAGTTGGGTACGGTTATGCATATGCGTCAGGCGCAATACCTGGGACACGTACAGCTTGACCGTGTTTTCCGTGATCCCCAGCTCACAGGCGATCTGGTAGTTGGTCTGGCCCTTGCCCACCAAGCGCGCAACGTCCAGCTGGCGGGGTGACAGTTGGTTGAAGATGGTCGGGATTTCCACCGGACCGGCTTCTTCGGTGGCCAGCTCGCCCTCATCCGCTGACCCAGTACTCGGGCTGCGACGTACTTTGTCGAGGTCCTGGTACAGGTCATTGATGGATTCGGAGAGGTACTGCAGCTTCTGGTTCAGGTGCCCCAGTTGCAGCTCTTTTTGCCGCTCCTCCAATGCCGCTTCCTGGCGTTGCAGGCCTTCGAGCAATTCATCGAGGTTGATCGGCTTCTGGTAGTAATCCGAGATCCCCGCACGCAGGGCCTTGATCACGTCCTGTTTGTCGGCACGCCCGGTCAGCATGATCGCCTCGAACGCCCGTTGCTTGCCAGCCACTTTCTGCATGGCTTGCACCAGCTCGATGCCGTCCATGTCCGGCATATGCAGGTCGCACAGCACCAGGCCGATCTCGGCGTCCTCACTGAAACGCTGCAAGGCGTGCCGGCTGGACTCACAAGGGACGCAGCGGTAACCACTGCCTTCAAGAAATTCGCAGAGCTCTTCCACGATCAACGGCTGATCGTCGACCACGAGCACTTTCACCGCCGAGGTAAGCTTGTTCACGCGCTACTCCATGCCTGGCAAGCCAAAAGATTGACCTATCCCTTTTGACGAAGAATCCTATAGATCTACCCAATAAACGTAGACGTACTTTCAGACTATGTACATAGCGATAGCGACCTGCTGCGACTAATGGATCCAAAACCAGTACAGCGCGAACCCTGTCAATACAAACGGCGCAAAAGGCTGCTTTGTTGACACCCCCGTCTCCGACCGTTGTCGGCGCACGCTAAGCCTTTGACTGACAAGCACCCAGGCGCCCTGGAACACCGCGGCACCGATCAGCGACCACAACAAAACGTCCAGCGAACTGGCCAGGGCCAGGGCAGCCAGCAGCTTGACGTCCCCCGCGCCAAAGCGGCCCAGCGCATAGCCGGGCAAGGTCAGCAGCAGTGCCACGGCAAAGGCCCATCCCCCTTCGCTGGCGGGCGCTCCCAGCCAGGTAGTGCCCATCCACAGCAGGTAGATCAGCGCCAGCAGGGCCGCCCCCAGGGTCAAGCTGTTGGCGATCTGCCGCTGACGCCCATCCTGCACCGCACAGAGCCCCAGCCAGAGCAGCATTGCCACGCTATGGATCACGTAAAAAACATCCCTTTTCGCTGAATGATTCTATGCTGATATCAAGTAGTAGCCGTCAGGGTAGACGCAGTCATGAAAACAGGCCTCCCGAGAAAGCAAAAAGGTGCCGCGGCGATCGAATTCGCCCTGGTCTTCGGGATCTTTTTTGCGGTGTTCTATGGGTTGATCAGCTACAGCCTGCCATTGCTGCTGATGCAGTCGTTCAACCAGGCGGCAGCCGAAGCCGTGCGCCAGGCCATGGCGGTGGACCCGGTGGCCGCCGGCACCGCTTATTCCACCCAGGTGCGAGACCGCGCTAAAACCACGGTGATCAACCAATTGAGCTGGATTCCACCCAGCTTTCAATTCTCCCCCGACTTCATCACCGCCACCTACAACGGCACATTGCTGACCGTGGAGATCAGGTATCCCACCACCAATATCTATTCGGTATTCCCGGCCCTGATGGTGCCTGGCATCGGTCCGGTTCCGAACCTGCCAGCAAACCTGATCGCCCGTTCGAGTCTGCAGTTTTGACCTCGGGGGATAAGCTCTTCGGGCGCCTGCTCGGCCGCACCAGCACCCTTGCCCTCGACATGCCAGCCGCGCCGACGCCAGGGCTGCAGCTGCAACTGGATGGTCAGGGCCATGTGTTGAGCATCAGCGGCACCCTGCATCCGCAGCTTGTTCCGCACGGGGTAGGCGAGCACCGGCCGTCGCTGCGTGAACTGCTGTGCGCCAGCAGTGCCCTGAGTATCGAAGGCAACCCCGCCGACTGGCAGCACCAGCACCTGGACCTGGACTTCCAGGGCGCGACCGGGCGGATCTTGCACACGCGTGGCTGGGTCGAACCCGAGGGTGACGGCTGGCTCCTGCGCCTGCTGGACGTCAGCGACTTGCTCGGCGACAGGCAACTGGCCGAACACCGCGAGCAGAATCATCAACTCGCCTGCCGGATGAGCGAGCAACTGCGAGTGTGCAGCCTGAGCCGATTAGCCGAGGTGACCGGCGAGCGTTTGCGCGACCTGGCGCAGCGCTGGCGAGTCCCCTGTATCGCCCTGGCGTTGCTCGATGAAGAAGACCTGGGGTGGCGGATCTACGGTCAATACGCTGCACACGACGCACCGGCCTTGTGGCAGACGGGCCAGCACCTCGGCACCCGACTGGACAGTGCCCATGGCAACGCGCCGCTTGGCCTGGCCCGAGCGCTCAGCGACAACCCGCGCCTGCACAGCGTCTTCGGCAATACCGACGGATTGCTGGTGCCCTACCGTGACAGCCAGGGCGTCGCCGCCTGGCTACTTTGCGGCCTCTACAGCGGCCCGCAAGACACCCGCGAACGCGACTGGCTGGACCTCACCGCCGCCCTCGCCGCGCCGCTGCTCAGCCGCCTGCGCGAACAACGCAACCACCAACACCTGGAGCGCATGGAAGCCCTGCAAGGCCTGCTCGGCACTGGCTGGTGGGAGCTGCTGCCGGCCACTCAGGAAGTCCAGCTGGCCCCGCAGTTGCTGCACAGCCTTGGCCAGGAAGACGGGGCGGCACGCCAGCCGCTGGACCTCTGGCTGGAACGGATCCACCCTGCCGATCGCGAGGAATTGCACAGCCGCTTGCACGACCTGCAAGCCCTCGGCAGACCGCTACTGACCAACGTGCGCCTGCAACGCACCGACGCCGAGCACAACCCCCTCTGGTATCGGGTGCAGGGCCAAGTGCTGGGCGTGGGCGACAGCCGGCGCTGGATCGGCTTCATGCTCGACATCAGCGACATCAAGAATCAGCAACTCCAAGCCGCCGCCGCACACGCGCGCCTGGATAACCTGATCGCCAGCTCGCCGGCAGTGATCTACGTGCAGCGCTATGCCAGCGGTGCGCTGCACCCGGCATTCTTCAGCGCCAGCCTGGTGCCGCTGCTGGGCTGGACCCTGGACGACTGCTGCCACGACAGCCTGGCGTCATTGGTTCACCCCGAAGACCGCGACCTGTACTTCGAGCGTACCCGCCAACTGCTGCGCGAAGGCAGCGTGCGCAGCCGCTACCGGGTGCGGGACAAGCAGGGCGATTACCACTGGCTGCTCGACGAAGCCAAGTTGCTGCGCGATGACCTCGGCCTGCCGGTGGAAGCGGTCGGGCTATGGCTCGATGTGACCGAAGCAACCCTGGCCGCCGAACAGATCAAGCAGAGCGAAGAACGCTACCGCATCCTGGTGGAAGACTCACCGGCCATGATCTGCCGTTATCGTCCCGACCTGACCCTGACCTTCGGTAACACGCCGCTGGCCAACTACCTGGAATGCCTGCCCGCGCAACTGCCAGGATTGAACCTGGGGCATTGGTTGTCGCAGGAACAACGCCAGGCATTTGTGCAACGCATCGGCCAGCTGACCCCGGAATTCCCGGTCAGCACCGCCGAAATCAGCCTGCAATTGCCCGGGCGCGAGCATGCCTGGTGGGTGTGGTCGGACCGCGGCGTGTTCGACGAACACGGCACGCTGGTGGAGGTGCAAGCGGTGGGCCGCGACAACACTGAAGTGCGCCGCTCCCAGCAACAACTGACCCAGAGCGCCAAGATGGCCACGCTCGGCGAAATGGCCACCGGCCTGGCCCACGAAATCAACCAGCCGCTGAATGTGATGCGCATGGCCGTCGTCAATGTGCTCAAGCGCCTGGGCAACGGCGATGCACAGATCGACTACCTCACCGAAAAACTCCAGCGCATCGACACCCAGGTACAGCGCGCGGCGCGGGTAGTGGACCACATGCGCGTATTCGGCCGCCGCTCGGAAATCGAACAGCAGCCCTTCGACCCCTACCAGGCCGTGGAAGGCACGCTGTCGCTGCTGAGCGAAGGCCTGCGCGGCAAGGGCGTGGAGTTGCGAATCACCCCGGCGGACTTTACGGTGCAAGTCAGAGGGTATGCCGACCAACTTGAGCAGGTATTGATCAACCTGATGGTCAATGCGCGTGATGCGCTGTTGAGCAAACGGGACAAGGATTCGGCCTTTCGCCCTTGGATCGCGGTGCATTGCGAGCATGACAGCCGCCATGTGCGGATCTGGGTCGAAGACAACGCTGGCGGCATTGACCCCCGGTTGCTGGAACGGATTTTCGAACCGTTCTTTACGACTAAGCCCATCGGCGTAGGCACAGGGTTGGGGCTGTCGGTGAGCTATGGGATTGTGGAAAACATGGGCGGACGCCTGAGCGTCGTCAACGGGCAGGAAGGTGCGCGGTTTTGCGTGGAGTTGCCGGTGGATCAGATCACCAGGTAGGCATACCCCATGCGACAGGTGAGGTTGGCGCCGACTTCAGCGTTGCCGAGGCTGATGCCCAGGGCCTTTAACAAGGTGTTGATGATGGGATCCAGGATCGGCGCCAGCAGATTCTGAATCGCCCCCACGAGCGTCGTGGTGATCGTCGTCAAAAGGCCTGCGACGCCAGCAAGCGCACCGCTTGAAACCGAACCACTGGGCGGTACATAAGTCACTTGAAGACCGCTCAGGGTCGCGCTCAGGCTCGCAACAATATCTCCGGCGGGCTGGAGCGTCTTGTAGGTCGGTGCCAGATTCATCTCTGCGACCGGTAAATAGAACAGCGTGCCTGTTTGAGAACCGAGGGTGGATTGGGCCTTCAACATCAGCCCGCCGCCCACGTTAGGCGTGCGCGGCCCGCACAGGACCACCAGCAGGCAATGCCTGGAGCCGATATCGATCAGGCGTATGGGCTGCACAGCAATCGGTGCCGAAGAAGAGAACGCGGAGGTCGCATCAATACTCCCGACCGCCAGCGTGGCGACGGTGGTTGTGGCTTGCACAGTGAGCGACTTGGTGGTGCTACTGGCGCAACTGAAATCGGTCACGCGGCTTTCCGCGCCACCCGCTTCAATCAGGATATCCAACTTGTTAGCGATCTCGACATCGGTGGAATCGCACGCGACCGCACACAATACTGAACTGACGACCCCCGCAAGATTCAAGTGCAGCAAATTATTGACCACACCTGCAACGGGAGTGGCAAGACTGGTGACTGTCGAGGCCAGCCCAGAGACCAGTTTCAACACGGACATGTCGATGGAAACCAACGTCCTGACCTGCGCCGTGCGAACGTAAATCTGATCCGTCTGCGGGGTATTCAACAATCCCGCCTTCGCCTTCGCTGGATTGCCTATGGCAGACATCTGCGGCGGCTCGATCACCTTGGTTTGAATCGAAACATTGCCAATCAGCGGAATATTCAACTGGACCGCCGCACTCACCGCGCTCTTGCTGCTGGACACCTGTGCGACGGCCTCAAGCAGCTGAAACAGCTGCACGTTGGTATTCAAGGCCGCTGCCGGGGTTCCAGTCACGACCTTGAGTAGATCCCCAACTTTCAAAAGCTGGGTATTGGGCGCAATGGCTTTCAATGAAATCACATCGTTGATGATCGCCGTGGCCACCGCGCCGTTCTTTTGCAACACTTTCACCGCGGCGTCGATCAACTGGGTCGCGGACACGGCAGTATTGAGCAATGCGTCGTAGTCGCCCGCCTTGACGCTTAATTGAATCGCCAATTGATCAAGGTAGCTGAGCAGGTTCAAGTTGGTTTGGATCAACCCATTCCACCCCGCCGCAGTGAGCGAAAGACTGCCGCCCAATAAACCGCCAATGGTGGCGTTGAGCAGGGGAGACTTTGTGGAGTCGACCGTGGCCAAGCTACTGCGAATCGTCAGCTGCGCGACCGGTGGCGCATAGGCTGCCACAGCGGTTGCACTCAGGAGTGTTTCTGTCGCCATGGGCGCGCCACTGAACATGTTCCAAATGCCACTGGCGATGCTGGTCATCACGCTGCGGGTGGCCACCACCCGGACTGCATCGTTTTTGCTGGCGTCAGGGGTGAATACGCGAACATTGCTGGCATTGGTCACCAGTGAGCCGCAGGTCACAGCCAGGCCCCGGCTGTTGTCGCCGGCGACCACGGTGAAGCCATTGCGCGCGGCGTTTTCCTTGGCGTAGTCGTTGGCCGAGGTGGTAGGGGTGCACAGGCCGCCACGGCTGGCCGCCTCAAGGGCCGCGGTGTCGGCTATGGACTGCAACTTACGCTTTTCCAGGTACAGGCGACCGCTGTCCACTGCAAGCAACATGAACACCAAGGCCACCGCCAGGGTGCCTGCTGCCATCAAGCCAATCGCACCACGCTGCCTGGAAGGAAGTCCGGGAGACATCTGGCACTCCTTAGCGCTTACTCTCCGTAGTTGCTTGGAGTGTAGACAAGGGCTGGCCAGTCGCCACAAATCAATGGGGGAACTGGCTTGCCTGCGAGACGATTACCTTGGTGGGTCGGTAATACCGAGGTGATGCTTTCGCAGGCAAGCCAGCTCCCACAGGGGTCAGTGTGGCGGGTAACTGGAGAGGACGCGGGTGACGGTGGTGCGGATGGCTTTGTCACGATCCTGGGGGTTGGGCGAGGTGGCCATCATTTGC
Source organism: Pseudomonas sp. MYb13 (assembly GCF_002980075.1). Classification (NCBI taxonomy): domain Bacteria; kingdom Pseudomonadati; phylum Pseudomonadota; class Gammaproteobacteria; order Pseudomonadales; family Pseudomonadaceae; genus Pseudomonas; species Pseudomonas sp. MYb13. Next base: position 43,711 of record NZ_PCQI01000005.1, read on the forward strand.
TCGTCGCTGCCGCGCCACACGAGTTTGCCGTCCTTGCCGTCGAGCAGGTCAATCTGGATGGTCGCGACTTTGTAGGTGATGTTGCGCGTTTCGTTGTACATCGGCGCGCCCCAGTAGCCATTCCACGGCCCGCCCCAGGCGCCACCGTAGTTGGTAGTGACTTGTTGCTGGCGTTCTTCGACGATCAGGTAGGCCTGAACATTCAGGTCAGCCTTGGTGCCGGGCGCCGCCGGGCGCAGGCCGCGCTGGTCGAGTTGTTCAGTCACGGCCTGGCGAATGCGCTGTTCGGTGAGGTCGCTCTTGATGCGCGGATCATCGGGGCGATACTGCAGCGCCGGGTCTTTCCAGGCCCAATTCCGATAGGCGCCGAAATCCCGGCTGGCATCAAAATCGTGGTTCACCTGGCTGGTCTGGCAACCGCCCAGCAGCACGACAAAGGCGAGTGTAGCGATACGACGAAACATGGTTTTTCTCCAGAGAGCGACCAGCGCTTTAAATGAGAATAGCTGTTAACTGGGAGGATACGCCGTCATTGCCTTTTGCACCGCCTGGCGCAAGGCGTCTCCTCGCTCGCTGAGGCTTCCCTGGCTGCCCGTCTCCGCGCTGGCACTCCACACTGGCTGACCGGTGCGCGCATCGAACAAGTTGACGCGAACCACCACGACCTGGACTTCATAGGTGCGCACGATGGGCACCGAGTTGTACATGCCGTAGCCATTGCCATAACGGTTATAGCCGCGATAACCGTAGCCATAGTCGTCCTGCACTTGCTTGAGACGCTTCTCCAAGCGCACGTCCGCGCTCACCAGCAGGTCTGCCGGACGGTTGTCGTGCAGGGGGCGCAGGCCGCGCTGGTCGAGGGCGCCGCTGACGGCTTCGGCAACCTGCGCCGAATCCGCCCAGGCCGTGCCCGCGGGTAGTTGGCCGTTACGCCAGGCCCAATTGCGGTAGGCACCATAATCGCGCACGGGCGCCGGGTAGGCGCTGGCATCAAAGGTGTTGGCGGCCTGGGGCGGCGCCGGCGGGATCGGTGCCGAGGCGGCCACATAAGGATTAGGGCTGGAACACGCGGCCAGCCCAAGGGACAACAGGATCAAACAGAGACGACGCATTTCGACCTCCGCAGACTGGGCCGCTTAAACCGGACGGCAGATCCAGTGCAAATAACGCCCAAGTCCGGCAAAGCTTGGGTGACGACGGTGAGCGAGTTCCATCTCCAAAAGGTCCTGCACATCCGCGCGGGCCTGGAACTCCACCGGCATATAGTCGTGGAATACCCGCACACCACTTTGGCTTTCGACCTGCCAAAGCCCGTCGAGTTGCGCCGCCAACTCACGAGGGTCGAGCGGTTGCTGCGGCGTGAGGCTTTGCTTTTCACCGGCCATGTCGTTCTTGCGCATTTTGCGGAAGTGGCCTTTGAGCAGGTTGCGGTAAATCAGCGCATCGCGGTTGTAGAACGCCAACGACAACCAGCCACCGGGCACCGTGAGCTGGTGCAGCACCGGCAGGATCGCATGGGGTTCGGCCAGCCACTCCAGCACCGCGTGGCACAGCACCAAGTCGTAAGGTTCGGTGAGCTGGCCGAGCAGGTCTTGCCAGGGCGCATGGATGAAGGTGGCGGCCTGCCCGGCGTCGGCGAAACGTTGACGCGCGCCCTCGAGCATCGGTTCGGCAGGTTCGGCCAGGGTGACGTCATGGCCTTGCTCGGCCAGCCACAGCGACATGTGCCCCAGGCCCGCGCCGATATCCAGTACTCGCAACGGACGTTTTGGCAGGGCTTCGGTCAGGTCGGCCTGGAGCACCGCCAGGCGGATAGCACCTTTGGCGCCCCCATAGATCTTCTCGGCGAAGCGCGTGGCGAGCTGGTCGAAATGACGATCACTCATGGGCAAACCGCCGTTCGCTGTCGGCCAGTTTGGCGCGCACCACCTCGTTCATGTCCAGGCCCAGCTCGCTGCACAGCAACAGCAGGTACAACACGATATCGCCGACTTCCTGCCCGGCATGGGCGAGTGTGTCGGCCGGCAGCTGGCGCGATTGGTCTTCGGTCAGCCATTGGAAGATTTCCACCAGCTCGGCCATTTCCACGCTGGCGGCCATGGCCAGGTTTTTCGGGCTGTGGAACTGCTTCCAGTCGTTGTTATCGCGGATGCGGTGCAGGCGTTCGGTGAGGTGTTCGAGGTTCATGCGGGGGCTCCTGAAGGTGGATAGCTTCGGGGGGATTAGACGTGAAGGCAAGTGAATCTCTGGATGCCCTTAAGGCTTGCCGGCGATGGCGATTCAGTCGACGACGCTGAACTCTAGCCTGGCGGTTTGGCCTGCCTCGTCGAGAACGCTGAGCTGGTAGCGACCGAGCTGTTCGAAACTGGCGCTGATAAAGTCCTGGTTGGCGCTGTCGCCAAGGGGCGCACCGTTGAGAAACCACCAACGCCGGCCACTGCCGCCCAGGGCGGAGATTTTCAGCCGCAGTGCCTGTTGGCTGGCGGCGGGCAGGCGCAGTTGGTCGCCTTCACGGACGCCGACGATCGACAGCGGCGAAGACGCAGCCAGTGCCGGTGGCGGGCAATCGGGGTCAGCCGCGGGGATGCGCGCTTCACGTCGCTCGGCCCTGGGCAGCCAGGGCTCCAGGGGCGCGGGCCACAGGGCAATGTTCTTGCGCTCGGCGCCAGGGCAGTGAGCGTCTACCCGCAGGCCCTTGGCATTGACCCACACGCTTTCCATCAAGCCCACGCTCAAGGGTTGGTCCAGGGCCTGCAAGGTCGGCGGCGTGGTGTTGTCCAGCGTCCAGGCGAAGCGCTGGCGACGGCAATTGGGATCGCTTCGGCTCATGGGCTGTCCCAGTGGCCAACAGATCGCCGCCACGCCGACGTTGGCCGGCACCGGTTTGACCGGCGCGCTGATGCCGCGCTGGCTGTCGCGGTTGGTCAGTACATCGTGCACCTGCAACATCAACGGCGCTGCCGAGGCCAGGCCGAACTGCCCCGGCACCGGCGTGCCGTCCGGGCGGCCGATCCACACGCCGATCAAATAACGGGGGCCGACGCCAATCGCCCAGGCATCGCGAAAACCGTAGCTGGTGCCGGTTTTCCAGGCCAACACCGGGCGTTGCACCAGCTCCGCACGCGGATCGCGATCCGGCCGGGCCTGGCCACTGAGGATACGCCGCACAATCCAGGCAGCCCCTGGCGACAGTAAGGGGCGTTCTCTGAGCGTATCGTCCGGCTGTAATCGAAGGGTGGCACTCTTGCCGTCCCGGGCGAACGCGCTGTAGCCGCTCACCAAATCTTCGAGGCGACTGCCTGCGCCGCCCAGGATCAGCGCCAGGTTCGGCTCGGCCAATGCGGGCAAAGCCAAAGGCACGCCCCCCATACGCATCTCGGCGGCGAACCGTTTCGGCCCATAGGCTTCCAGCAGCTGCACCGCCGGCAGGTTGAGCGAACTGGACAGCGCCGTACTCGCCGGCACGGCACCGGTAAAGCCCATGGAGAAATTGCCCGGCCGGTAGTCGCCATAACGCCGGGGCACGTCCTGCAGCAGCGATTCGGAATGTATCAGCCCCTCGTCCAGGGCCATGCCGTACAGGAAGGGTTTCAAGGTGGAACCCGGCGAACGCAGGGCACTGATCATGTCCACATGGCCAAAACGCTTGGCATCATTGATGTCCACCGAGCCAAGGTAGGCGCGCACGGCCATGGTTTCTTCCTCTACTACCAGGATCGCGGCAGAAGTGTGCTCGGGCAAGCGTGCACGCCAGCCCAGCAGCAGGTCTTCGAGGCGACGTTGCAGGGTGGCGTCCAGGGTGGTGCGGATCAGCGGTGGGCTGTCAGGACGGTTGAGGCGGCGCGCGAGCAACGGCGCCAGGCTCGGTTCCAGGCGCGGGGCAAGCAGCAGCGGCTCTTCCAGGGCTTCATCGACGGCGGCGTGCGGCCACACCTGGAACTCGGCGAGACGGCGCAGCACTTTGTCGCGGGCTTCCTGGGCGCGCTGTGGATGCCGATCGGGGCGTAGACGGCTCGGCGCCTGGGGCAGCACCGCGAGCAGGGCGGCTTCAGCATGGGTGAGTTGCGAGGGCGATTTGCCCAGGTACGCCCAACTGGCGGCCGCCACACCCTGCAACGTACCGCCAAAGGGTGCGCGATTCAGGTAGAGGTTGAGGATTTCCTCCTTGGACAGATGCCATTCCAGCTGCACCGTGCGCCACAACTGGCGCAACTTGCCATGGAACGTCCGCGAATGCGGGTCCAACAACCGCGCCACCTGCATCGATAAAGTACTGCCACCCGACACCACCCGTGCGCCCGAGAGGTTCTGCCACGTCGCCCTTGCCAGCGCCAGCGGGTTTACGCCGGGGTGCTGATAGAACCAACGGTCCTCATAGGTCAGCAGCGCGTCCAGGTAATAGGGTGATACTTCGCTCGTCTGCACGGGATAACGCCACACCCCATTGGCATCGGCAAACCGCCACAACGGCGTACCATCCTCAGCCAGCACCACCCGCGCCAAGTCATCCTTGGGCAGGGGCAACGGCCAAATCCGATCAGCCAGCCAAATCAGCGCAACAACCACCACCACGATTCCCAGGCCCCAACGCAAACCCTGCAGGAGCCGGCTTGCCGGCGATAGCGGTGGGTCAGTTGGCATATAGGTCACAGATACACCGGTATCGCGGGCAAGCCAGCTCCCACAGTGAACCGCGCACACCTGCAACTTACGCAACGCATCATTAATCGCAAACTCAAACCGGCAAACCTCTATGCTTGTAGGGAACTAGCCTGTCGCAATAACAACCAAAGGCACAGATTCGCCCACCTTCTCATCAGGACACACACATGCAGGTAGAAAGCTTTTTCGAATGGTTGGGCCAGGCGCTCGGTTCCGTCATCCGCTTTATCGTCGATGGTCTCAGCGGCTTGTTCGGTGCCCTGACCAACGCCGGAGGCAACTTCATCGACGGCCTGTCCCGCACCTTGGGCATGGACACTTCGATCATCAGCATCATCACCTTGATCATCGGCCTGATGCTGCTGTACTCGGCCGTGCGCGCCTTCATGCGCGCGTCGATCATCATGGGCATCATCTGGTTGCTGCTGGGCCTATGGCTCCTCAGCTGGGTCGTCCACTAACCCCAAGACACCACAAATCCCCTGTAGGAGCGGGCTTGCTCGCGAAGGTGGCGTATCAGTTGCCGTATAAGCTGACTGACAACACCGCCTTCGCGACCAAGCCCCTCCCGCATGGGGTCCCCACTTTCAGAGCAAGAGCTTCAACGCCCCTTGATCACCAGATCCGCCGGCGTCTCCCCCACTGCCTGCCAGTTCGGCCGGTACATCGACTCCACCTGCGGCGGCGGCACACGGTAGGTGCCCGGCGTCACGGCACGCGCCAAGTACAGCAGGTGCGTAGTGCCAGAGCCTTCCAGATTGATCGCCGCCACGTAGCGGTCGTCGCGGAACTCCTGGTGCTTGAGCGACGCGTTCTGCATTGATTCACGCCACTCCTTCACCTGGCTGCTGGCGTTTTCCAGGCTGGCGGCACTTTGTGCCAGGTTCTGGTTTTCCAACTCCAGCCCGGCCGGTAGCAGGTCTACCACCAGGGCGTCCGGCACACGCTGCTTGGCGCTCACCGCCAAGTGCACCAACACCAGGTCACCGCTATTGAGGTTGCGCAGGTTCAGCGGCTGGCCGTTCATGCCCAGGTATTCGCGGCGGATGCTCAGGTTGTCACCGCCAGGCGCCGGAGGCACCTGTGGATAACCCGAGATCGTCAGTTGCTGGTACACCGGCGTCTCGCCCTGATTGCTCAGGCTCAAGTCGCTGGACAGCGCCTTGCCCTCCAACGCCAGCGTCGGTTGCTGATTGTTCAATTCCTGCACCCCGCCACTGCCGGTGAGCGACACCTGCCAGTTCGAGTCAGGCTTGGCGAACCCGAGTCGCCCCGCCAGGAACAGCGAGTTACGCTCCTGGGTCGACAGATACGGGCTGGCCGCCAATTGATCCGACAGTGTGAACAAGCGCTCCTCACGCTTGCCCTTGGCCAGGTCATTCTCTTCCAGCAACGCCAGGATCATCGCCTGGTCCCGCAGCGGGCTGCCGTAATCGGCCAGCCATTCATTGGCATTGCGTTGCGCCGCCAACCCGGCGAGCAAGGCTTGGTCAGCACGCGGCTGGTCGCCCATTTTCTGCAATGCGATGGCCAACTGCACCAGCGGCAAACCGGAGCGCGCATCGCTGCGTCGTTCGAAGATGCTGCGCAGCGCGCCCAACGGCGCCTGCTGACTGCGCGCCAGCACCATGCCGGCGTAGGCCTGCACGGCAAAACGGGTGTGGTCGGCGTTATCGCTGTAGTCGACGTCAATCAGGTTGCGTTCCTGTACGTATCGCAGCAGGCGCTCGCTGGCCTTCTTCAACGCTTCAGGCGGCACGGCGAAGCCCTGGTCGCGGGCACGCAGCAGGAAGTCGGTGACATAAGCCGTCAGCCAGTATTCTTCTTCGCCATCAGCGCCCCACAAACCGAAGCTGCCGTTGTAGCGCTGCATGCCCAGCAAGCGTTCGATGCCCAGCTCGATCTTGCGTTTGCGCTCGCTGTCGGACTCACCTTTGATCGACAGGCGCTTGAGCAACGCATCATCGGCATACAGCGACGGGTACAGGCCGCTCGCCGTCTGTTCCAGGCAACCGTACGGGTAGGCCTTGAGTGCGCTGATCTGCGCACCGAGGTTCAGCGGTGGCCGACTCGACAGGCTCAGCAGCGCCTGGCGCCCCGAGGCATCGAACTGTTCCAGGGTGCCCACCGGCAGGGTCCATGGCTGATCCTTGAGCACCGCACGGTAATGCTTGAGCAGCGCCGGATACGCAGGCCGCACGCCCAGGGTCCATTCACGGGTGAACGGTGGCAGGCTCTCGCCCGGCAGATCCAGGCCATTCACCGTCACCTTGATCTTGCCCTGCCCCAACCCGCCCCAGGCTTTCACCGGAATGCGCAGGGTGGTGCGCTGGCCTTGTTTCAGCTCCACGGTTTGCGCGCCATTGTCGACCAACTCCAACTGCCCGTCGGCGCTCAGTTGCACATCGAGCTTCTGCGCCTTGCCCGACAGGTTGGACAGGTCCAGCGCCAACGTCGTCTGGTCACCCCCGGCGAGGAAGCGCGGTGCCGACAGCTCCGCAATCAGCGGTGCAGCGATCACCGTCTTCGCTTCGGCCATGCCATAGCGATCATCACTCCAGGCCTGGGCCATCAGGCGCAGTTCGCCGTTGAAGTCGGGAATATTGACGCTGACTTCGCCCTCGCCTTGCTCGTTCAACGTCACCGGCGCGCTTTGCAGGGCGACGATGGTCACGCTGGTGTCCGGGCGCTTGCCGCCCTTGGCCAATGCCGCGTCGCCCCCAAATGCCAAGCTGGCGAGGCGGCCCTGGCCGGCTTCGATCAACTGGCCGTAGATATCGAATTGGTCCACGCCATAGGCCTTGCGGCCGAACAGGCTGGAGTACGGGTCTGGCGTCGGGTACTCGGTGATATTGAGGATACCCACGTCCACCGCCGCGACCAGCACGTGCACCTGTTTCGGCACGCTGCCATCGGCATTCCTGGCGGCGACTTTCACCGTCAGCGGCTGTTTGGGGCGCATTTTTTCCGGTGCGGTGAGGGTCACGCCGAGTTTGCGCTGCGTGCGATCCAGGGGCAGATGCAACAGGCCTACGGCGCGCTTGGGGGTGATATTGGCTTTGCGCTCGCCCGGGCGAATCACCAGTGCACTCACGTACAGATCATGGCGCGACCATTTCGGATCGAGCTTCACGGCGAAGCTTTTACCTTCGGCCGGCACATCGATTTCCTGCCACCACAGTGGCCCTTCGGCCGACTCTACCAGCAGGTAACCTTTGCCGGCCGCCGGTGGCGTCACGGTGACATTGGCGGTATCGCCGTCGCCATACGCGGGCTTGTCCAGCGCCAACTTGACCTGGTCCGGCCGCACGGCGCCGCCTTCGGTGTTGTCCTGGGCCTGGTAGCCAGCCCAGAAGCGCAGGCTGCTGACCAGCCCGGTCTGCGGGTCTTCCACTTCGACGCGGTACGGGCCCCACTCCACCTGGAAGCTGACCTTGGCCGTATCGCCGGCCTTGATACTCAAGGTCTGCTCGTCGAGGTTGAGGAATTTCTCGTTGAAGTGGTAACTCCAGCCATCGCTCTCGGAGTAGTTCCAGTAGTAGTCACGGCGCTCGCGCACCAGGCGCACCTTGAGGTTCTGCGCAGCGAGTTTCTGCCCGTCCTGGTTGGCCAGCAGCACTTCGAACTCTGCCGGGCCATCGCCATTGGTTTCCGTGCCGTCAAACAATCCGCGCAACCCAGGCAGTTGCTCGGCCGGCCAGATCGGCTGCACCAGGCGCCGGGTGATCGGGCGACCGCCCGACTCCTGCAGGCTGGCCTGCACGATCAGTTGCAGCGGCGACTTGGCCTCGGCCCACTTGCTTTCCAGGGTCAATGCTTCCTGGCCCTTGGCGTCGAGTACGCTTTCTTCCAGCTCGAAATCCTGGCTCAGCTCTTCTTCGGTGACGGAGCCGAACTGGTAGCCCGGCAGCGACTTGACCGCTTCGCGCAACGGCCGCACATACACCTGGCCACTGACCCGGTTGCCCGACGCGGGCGCGCCATACAGGTAACGGCCGTTGACCTGGATCACCGCGTCGTCTGCCGGGCTCAATGCCATGTCGCTGCCCTTGAGTTCCAACGCCAGGCGCTCGGGCAGGAAGTCTTCGACGAGAAATTCGTACAGCTGCGGCTTGCCATCACCCAGGTCGAACACCAATTGCCAGCGCCCGGTCGGTGCTTCGCCGGCCAATTGCAGTTGATATTGGTAGAGGCCGGAGGCATCGGCATCCCACACGAACTTGCGGCTGACCTGTTCATCCGGGCGACGCACTTCGACGCTCACCGGTTGCGGCTTGACGGCATTGCCATCCTTGTCCCGCAGCAAGGCGTTGAGCAGCACGGTTTCGCCAGGGCGATACAGGTCGCGCGGGCCAAAGACAAAGAACTGCAAGGGGTGGGACGGTTGGCCGCCGATGTCGAACTCGGCCAGGTCCAGTGCCGCGCTGTCGAGGCGCAACAGGCTGGTCTGTTCGCCCTGCTTGGCGAGCAGCACCTGGGCCTTTTTCGGCAATGGCAACTCGGCGTGACCGCCCTTCTCGGTCTTGCCCTGGCCCAGCACACGGCCTTCGGCGTCGAGCACTTCGAGGTCGACGCCATCCAGCGCCTTGCCGCCTTCCAGCGCCTGGGTAAACACATCCAGGCGATTGGCGTAGCGGTGCACCGACAGGCCGATGTCGCTCAAGGTGAACAGCGTGGCCGGTTGCGAATAGTTGTAGGTGCCCGAGGCACGCATCACCGCCAGGTACACGCCTGGCTGCTGCAATGGCTTGAGACCGGCGATTGGCAGCAGCAGGGTTTCGCGGGTGTTTCGCGCGGGGTTCAGGTCGAAGCGACCGCCGTAGACCAGGTCGGCCATCGGCAACAGTTCGCGTGACTCATAGCTTTGCAGGCTGGTGTTGCGCCCCCACTGCGCCAGGAACGACGGCAGGGATTCGGGCTTGATACGGAAGAATTCGACGTCGATCTTGTCGACGTTCAGCGCGATCACGGGCAGGCCTTCGGCCAAACGGGTCGGCAGCAAGGTGCCACGGCTGGCGAAGCCGACAGTGGCTTGCAGGTCACGGGTTTCGAGACGGGCGATGTACTCGGCGGGCAGCAGGTTGTTATTCACGGCCTTCACACCGGCATCCACCGTGAGCACCAGTTTGCGCTGCGGCTCCAAGTGGCGCAGACGCAGCTCCATCAGATTGTCGGAGATTTCCCAGGCACCATCGACCTTGCCCGACTTGCTGTCCACGAGATGGAGTTTGTCGGCGAACTTCTGATCGGGATCCAGCGGAATCGAGAAGCTCACCGACAAGGTGCTGGCGCCATCGAGTTGCACTTCGGACACGTCCACCACGCTCAACTCACGCCCGGCGTAGCGCTGCTTCAGCGCCGCCACATCCACCGCCGCCTTGACCGGTTTGGGTGCCACGGTCACCGCTGGGGGAGCGGTCGGGGCTGCCGGTTTATCGGAGGAATCGCAGGCGCTCAGCAGGGCCAGCGCACAGGCAAGGAACAGTCCTTTGTTAAACATGGGGCACTCGTCGTGAGAGGGATCCGAAGGGTGAACTATATATCAGCCTGAGTGAGGCCGATGTGGCACTGGTCACATTGACCGACGGAGTGCAGTTCGGTTCTGGGCAGGGATAGCCAGCCAGCCAAATCCCACGAGCAAAAGAGGTCGCCCGCATTGGTTCTGCTGCGTAACGTATGGATAGGTACAATGCCGCTCCTCTGAAGGAGCCCGCATGCCGACCCTACTCACCGACTGGCGCCATCGTCCCACCCACCGCCGCGTCTGGGCCCTGGCCGCGCCGATGATCCTGTCGAATATCTCGGTGCCACTGGTGGCCCTGGTCGACAGCATGGTCATCGGCCACCTGCCCCACGCCCACCAACTGGGCGCCGTGGCCGTTGGCGCCAGCCTGTATACCTTTCTTGCCTGGGCCATGGGCTTCCTGCGCATGGGCTCCACCGGTTTCGCCGCCCAGGCCGCCGGGCGCAATGATGGCGCCGGGCTTCGGCAGATCCTGCTGCAAGGCCTGCTGCTGGCGCTGGGCCTGGCGATGCTATTGGGCACGGTGGGGATCCCGCTGAGCCATCTGGCCCTGGAGTGGATGCAGCCTTCTCCCGCACTGAATCAATTGACGCGCGAATTTTTCCAGACCCGCCTGTTCGGGCTGCCCGCCGCGCTGGCCAGTTATGCGCTGGTCGGCTGGTTCCTCGGGACGCAGAACGCCCGCGCGCCCCTGGCGATCCTGCTGACCACCAACCTGGTCAACATCGCCCTCAACCTGTGGTTCGTACTTGGCCTGGATTGGGGCGTGGTCGGTTCGGCACGGGCATCCGTTGTCGCCGAATGGACGGGCGCACTGCTCGGCCTGGCGATGACGCAAAAAGCCCTGCGCGCCTACCCCGGCCACATCGCCTGGGTCGTGCTGAAACGGTGGGCGAGTTGGCGCCCCCTGCTGGCGGTCAACCGCGACATTTTTATCCGTAGCCTCGCGCTGCAATCGGTGTTCTTCATGATCACCGTACAAGGCGCGCGCCTGGGCGACGCCACTGTGGCCGCCAATGCACTGCTGCTCAACGGCCTGTTGCTGACCGCCCACGCCCTGGATGGCTTGGCCCACGCAGTCGAAGCCCTCTGCGGTCACGCGATCGGCGCGCATGACCGCCAATCCCTGCGCCGCTCACTGGTGGTGGCCGGCGGCTGGTCGCTGATCGCCAGCGTCGGTTTCGCCCTGCTGTTCACCGTCGCCGGCCACCTGTTCATCGCCATGCAGACCGATATCCCCAGTGTGCGCGAAACCGCCGATACCTACTTGCCCTACTTGGCAGTGCTGCCGCTGATTGCGGTGTGGAGTTACCTGCTGGACGGCCTGTTCATCGGTGCCACCCGCGCGCGGGAAATGCGCAACGGCATGCTGCTGACCGTGTTGCTGACATTGCCCTTCGCCTGGGCGTTGCAAGGTTTGGGTAACCACGGGCTGTGGATAACCTTCCTACTGTTCATGGCCGTGCGCAGCCTTACTTTGTGGGCGATTGCCTGGCGCTTGAACCGGCAGGACCAGTGGCTTGGATAAACGCGGTCACACGATCCAGTACCGGCGCCAGCCAACGCAAGGGTTTGGCCATGGCCGCCACCAGCGTCTGGTGATTGGTCTTGCCGAAGTAAAACGACTCGACTGGCACTCCCGCGGCGCGCAACTTGTTAGCCAAGCCACCGGTATTGCGCGTGGGGTTGACCAGTTTGTCGTCCGTCGAGGCGATCAACAGGCTCGGCGGCGCACCGGCGCTGATGTGGTTGATCGGTTGAGAGTCCGGCGGTGAATCGGGGAAGAAAAACACCGGTTTTACGTCCGGGTTTTCAATCGGCAGGAAGTCATAAGGCCCGGCCAGGCCGATCCAGCCCTTGAGCATCGACGGCGACAAATCAACGGCGTTCAACCAACGCGCGTCCAGTGCCAGCATTGAGGCATTGTAGGCGCCGGAACTGTGGCCCATCAGGTAGAGCTGCTGGGGGTCGCCACCGTAGTCGGCGATGTGCCGATGGGTCCAGGCGACCGCGTTGGCGCTGTCCTGGAGGAAGGCGGGATAACGCACTTGCGGGTAGAGGCGGTAATCGGCGATCACCACGACGATGCCACGTGAGGCCAGCGCTTCGCCGACGAAACCGTAGTCGTCCCTTGAGCCGCTATTCCAGCTGCCACCGTAGAAGAACACCACCACCGGAGCGTGGGATATTGCTACGGCCGGGCGGTAGACATCGAGTCGCTGGCGGGGATCATCGCCGTAGGCGATCGAAGCGGTTTTGGTAAACGTATTCGAAGGGGTCAGTGCATTGAGCACTTTGACTGGGGAACAGGCGGAGATAAGCGTGGCGAATGCCAGGGTCAATACTTGCAGCCATTTGCTCGACATCGTCCAGCCCCCACACAGAAGGCACCGCAAAGTGAAGATCCAAATGTGGGGGCGGGCTTGCTCGCGAATGCGGTGGGTCAGTTAACAGCTATGTAACTGCTACACCGCTTTCGCGAGCAAGCCCGCTCGCACATTAGATTGCTGTCAGCCTAGATCACGAAGACAGGTAAGAAGACCGCGTCAGGCCCAGGCGCAGCGCATCGAGGAACTGCGTGCGCTCGCTGGCACTGATCTTCGCACTGGCACACTTGTCACGGTAATGAGTCATCAACTCCTCCGGCGACAAGTGCACATAGCGCAGCATGTCTTCGATGGTGTCGTGGGTCTCGATACCCGCGCTGTACACCGAACCGTCTTCACGCTGGTAGATGTTCACCGAGTCGGTGTCACCAAACAGGTTGTGCATGTCGCCGAGGATTTCCTGGTAGGCACCGACCAGGAAGATACCCAGCAAGTAGTCCTCACCTTCGTTCAAGGCGTGTACTGGCAAGCTGGTCTCGATGCTCTGCTCGTCGACGTACTGCTTGATCTTGCCGTCGGAGTCGCAGGTCAGGTCTTGCAGCACGGCACGGCGCAGCGGCTCTTCGTCGAGGCGGTGCAGTGGCAGGATCGGCAGTACCTGGCCGATGGCCCAGGTGTCCGGCAGGCTCTGGAACACCGAGAAGTTGCAGATGTACTTGTCTGCCAGCTTGTCGTTGAGTTCGTCCAGCACCTGGCGGTGCGAGCGCTGGCGAGCCTTGAGCGAGTTGTGCAGGCGACGGCACACGGCGAAGTAGCACTGCTCGGCCAGGGCTTTCTCGGCCAGGGTCAGTTTGCCGTCAGCGTACTGGGTGGCCACGTCGCTCATGTAGTGGGTGGCGCGCCAGTAGGTTTCGGTGACCATCTCGATATCGGTCGGGCCCAGCAGGTCCACCAGCCATTGCACGGTTTCCGGCAGGCTTTCCTTGTTTTCGATGGTCGGGATTTCGTCGTTATGCTTCTCGACGTCGGTTACCTGTACCACCAGCATGGCATGGTGAGCGGTCAGGGAACGGCCGCTTTCGGAGAAGATATTCGGGTGCGGCAGGCTCTGCGCGTCGCAGAACTCCTTGAGCATGCCCACGACCACGCCAGCGTAGTCATCCATGTCGTAGTTGATCGAGCTGGCGTTACGCGAGTGCGTACCGTCGTAGTCCACGCCCAGGCCGCCGCCCACATCGATGTGGTCTACCGGCAGGCCAAGGTTGCGCAGTTCGCCGTAGTAACGGATCGCTTCCTTGAAGCCGTGCTGGTAGTCGGCCAGGTTGGCGATCTGCGAGCCCATGTGGAAGTGCAGCAGGCGGATGCCCTGGTCCAGGCCCGCCGCGCGGAAGCGTTCGACCACAGACAACAACTGCGCCGCCGACAGACCGAACTTGGACTTCTCGCCACCGGTGTCCGCCCACTTGCTCGACGCCAGGGACGACAAGCGCACGCGCAGGCCGACCTGTGGCTTGACCTTGAGGCTGGCGGCCTCTTCGATCACCAGCTCAACTTCGGATTCCTTCTCGATCACGATGAACACGTTGTGGCCAAGCTTCTGGCCCATCAGTGCGAGGCGGATGAACTCACGGTCCTTGTAACCGTTGCAGACGATGGTGCCGCCCTTCGGCGCCAGGGCCAATACCGCCAGCAGCTCAGGCTTGGAGCCGGCTTCCAGGCCGATGGACACATTCTGGGTGGCGATGATGTTCTCGATCACCGCCTCCTGCTGGTTCACCTTGATCGGGTACAGCGCGGTGTACTTGCTCTGGTATTCCAGGCGTTCGATGTTGGCGTCGAACGCACCGGTGAGCTGGCGCACGCGGTCTTGCAGGATGTCGGGGAAGCGCACCAGCAGCGGCAACGAAAGGCCGCTTTTGCGCAGTTCGTCGACTTGCTCGTACAGGTCGACCGGCGTGCTGTTCGGACCGTTCGGACGGACTTCTACGCGACCGGCTTCATTGATCGCGAAATACCCGGCCCCCCAATGGCGAATCCCGTAAACACTGCGGCTGTCCGCAACTGTCCATTGGCTGCCATCGTCTTTGCGTGTGCGTCGTACGGACATCGAAGTCCCCTATAAATGAAGTCGAAGGCACCGCCCCTCGTTCGAGGCTGGCGCAGTCTAAAGAATGAAAATGACGATTTGCCTGCGTGCAAGGTAGGACCCCACGCACAGGACAGAGTTTAGACACAGGTCGGGAAGAGGCTCTCAGCCGCCGGACTTCTTGGCCTTGTACCCGAGCTTGATCAGCTCGGCCAACAGCAACTCGACGTGATCGCCCTGGATCTCGATGACGCCGTCTTTCAACGCGCCCCCGGTGCCACAGCGCTTTTTCAGCGCAGTGGCGAGCTCCTTCAGCGCGTCTTCTGCCAGCGGCACGCCGGTGATGGTGGTCACCGTCTTGCCGCCACGGCCTTTGCTCTCGCGTCGCACGCGGGCAATACCGTCGCCTTCAGGGATCAGGGTCTGTTTGCAGGTACACGAATCCACGGGCTGACGACAGTCCGGGCAGTGTCGACCTGCATCGGTGGAAAATACCAGGCCACCAAGGGCGGCGAAGGATGCGGCTTTTTTGGCCACCGGCAATCCTCTTGGGAGGACAAAGACTGGCCAGCGCTCGGCTCCTGTAAAAAAGGCGAGCCACCGACCGCGAAGCCCCACTCAGGCAGGGGCAGCGCTACCGAACCACCAAGGCAGTTCGGGTGAAAAGTCGCGCAGTGTAACCACAAAAAGGCGACTTGCTAAGAGCCAAATGGCGCCAATTTATGCAAGTTTAGCGACGCGAGGCCAGATAGCGGCGCAGGCCCTCCTGGGCGTCCGGGCAGTAAGGCTTTTGTTCAGCTTCCTGCAGGACTATTTCTATAGGTAAAAACCGCGCCTCCATCACCTCTTCCGGCTGCAGGCGCAGCGGCCCGTCCCAGACGGCGGAGTAGGACTTGCACCAGAGCCGGCTGTCACCATCCTCGAAATAGAAATGATCATGTTCGATCAAGTCCACCCCGCCGACACCCAGTTCCTCTTCCAGCTCGCGAGCGGCCGACAGGGCATAAGTCTCACCTGCCGCCACCATCCCACCCGCCGCCGTGTCCCAGAAACCGGGATACATGGCTTTGCTCAGGGTGCGTCGATGCACGCACAGATGGCCGGCCGAATTGAACAGGAAGATAAAGGTGCAGCGGCCGATCAGGCCGCGCTGGCGGAGGTCGGACCTGACAAGGGTGCCGAGCAGGTTGTCCTGCTCGTCGACCCAGCAGATCAGTTCAGCATCAGAGGCCGCGCGGTGCGCAGCCTCCTTTTGAGTAGCGTCCATCATCACCCCTGGTTGAGGAGCTGACGCAAGTCGATCACTGCAGCGTTTGCCCGGGAGATATAGTTGGCCATCACCAGCGAGTGATTCGCCAGTACGCCGAAGCCACTGCCATTAAGGATCATAGGACTCCACACTGGTTCCTGCGAGGCTTCCAGCTCACGAATGATCTGGCGCACGCTGACGGTGGCGTTTTTCTTGGCCAGTACATCGGCAAAATCGACTTCGATGGCGCGCAGCAGGTGCGACAGGGCCCAGGCCTGGCCGCGAGCCTCGTAGAACACGTTGTCGATCTGCATCCATGGGGTTTCCACCACTTCTTCATCGACCTGCGGCACTTCACCCGGCGCGAGGGCCTCGGTTTTCAGCGCGGTGTTCAGTTTTACCCGGCCAACGCTGGCCGACAGGCGCTGCGACAGCGAACCCAGGCGCGTGGCAACATCGCCCAGCCAGTTATTCAGGTTGTCAGCACGCGCATAGAACAGCGCGCCCCGCTGGTTCGGGTCGGACAGGCGCGCTTCATAGCGGCTCAGGGAATTGATGCCCTCCTGGTACTCCGACTCGCTGGACGGCAGCACCCAGCTCTTGTTGTCGAAGTTGAAGCGCGGCTCGGCCTTGGCCAGGTCGGCGTCTTCAGCCGACTGCGACTGGGAGCGAGCGAAGTCCTTGCGCAGGGCGCGGGTCAGGTCGCGAACCTGCACCAGCACGCCGTACTCCCAGCTCGGCATGTTGTCCATCCACAAGCCTGGCGGGAAGCGGTCGTTGGAGATGTAGCCACCGGGCTTGTTGAGCAAGGTGCCGACCACCGTCTTGAGGGTTTCGACAGTGGTAAAGCCCACCACCATCTGCTTGCCGTCTTTTTCGGCGGCAATCTGCGCGTTTTGCTGGACCGGGAACAACGCCGGCTCTTCGCTCCAGTACCAGCCCAGGGCGCCGGTGACCAACAGGTACAGGCCGAGCACGCTGAGCACTGCACGGCTCATCAGCACGGTACGAAGATAGCTGCGGTTGGCCGACTTGGGCTCAGGGGCGGGGCCTTTGGCACTGCCTGCACGGTTTTTCCAGTCCAGCATGGCGATATCCTTTCAATCACTTGAGTTCATGCACTTGAATTGATGGCGTGCGTTCAAACACTCCGACCACAACCCTACCCCATCGTGCCCGCACATGCGGGGCTTTTCACCAAACTGGCGCAGAGCAGGTATTGGACTATAAAGGATGCACGCTTTTTACGCTGCGCGACCAGCAGGTCAGCAACTGAATGCTCGGAACACGCAGTTTATTGATGCATGACACTCATCCCATGGAAAAGAGGTGCTAGCATAGAGCCATCAGTCGACCTCAGCATGCACCCTAACTAGTAGTCAGGATATGACCGAGCCAGAAGACCCCAGCCGTGAGCGTCTCAAGCAGCATTTTGCCCAGCGGGTAATTCATCAGGCACGTCAAATTCTTGAGATCTGGCAGCGCCTGCAACGCAGCGAGTGGTCCGGCACCGACCTTTCCGAACTCAGCGAGGCCAATTTGCGCCTGCTGCGGTTTGCCGAGCGTTTCGAACAACCGGAACACAGCCAACTGGCGCAGCACATCGGCGAATCCCTCAGGGCCGTGGACGAGAACCGGGGGCGCCTGAGCAGCCACCTGATCACCGAACTCAACCGCTTGATGCAGCGCCTGTCGCGCACCGGCCTGCGCCAGGGCGACCAACTGGAACAAACCTTCCTGCCGCCGATGCGCAAGCCGATCTACGTGATGCTGGCCGATCATGACCGCGCCGAGCGCTTGGCCAAGCAGTTGGAATTTTTTGGCATGAGCGCCCAATCCCTCGACAGCGTGGCGGCGTTTCGTGCGTCGATGGCCGAGCGCTTGCCTTCGGCAATCGTGATGGATGTGGATTTCTGCGGCACTGGCCTGGGCCTGAAACTCGCCGCCGAAGCCCAGGAAGGCCTGGAGCAGAAACTACCGCTGCTGTTTTTCAGCTTGCACGAAACCGACACCCCCACTCGCCTGGCCGCCGTGCGCGCCGGGGGCCAGGAGTTCCTGACCGGTACGCTGGAAGCCTCCAGCCTGCTGGAGAAGATCGAAGTGCTGACCTGCGTCGCCCAGTACGAGCCCTATAAAGTGCTGATCATCGACGACTCGCGGGCCCAGGCACTGCACACCGAGCGGTTGCTCAACAGTGCCGGCATCGTCACCCGCACGTTGATCGAGCCGATCCAGGCGATGGCCGAACTGGCGGACTTCCAGCCCGACCTGATCATCCTCGACATGTATATGCCCGCCTGTACCGGTACTGAACTGGCCAAGGTGATCCGCCACAACGACCGTTATGTCAGCGTGCCGATCATTTATCTGTCGGCCGAGGACGACCTGGACAAGCAACTGGACGCCATGAGCGAAGGCGGCGACGACTTCCTCACCAAACCGATCAAGCCGCGCCACCTGATCACCACCGTACGCAACCGTGCGGCCCGCGCGCGCAACCTCAAGGCACGGATGGTGCGCGACAGCCTGACCGGCCTGTACAACCACACCCACATCCTGCAATTGCTTGAAGACTGCAGCTTCCGCGCCCGTCGCGAGAACAAGCCGCTGAGCTTTGCCATGCTCGATATCGACCACTTCAAGCGCGTCAATGACAGCCACGGCCACCCCATGGGTGACCGCGTGATCAAGAGCCTGGCACTGTTCCTCAAGCAGCGCCTGCGCAAGACCGACTACATCGGGCGCTACGGTGGTGAAGAGTTCGCCATTGTGATGCCCGATACCGACCTGGAATCGGCGTGCCAGGTGCTGGACGAGATTCGCGGACGCTTTGCCGAAATCCACTACCCGGCCCAGCCCCAGGATTTGTGGTGCACGTTCAGCGCCGGGCTGGTGGAGCTGTGCGACGGTTCCGACAGCCTGATGATGGCCGCCCAGGCCGACGAGGCGCTTTACCGCGCCAAGGATGCCGGGCGTAACCGTGTGCAAGCGGCGCGCACATCAAAGCAAAGTGCCACCTTTTCACCGGAATCCACTGATTCGGTCATAACCTTGTAATGAAAACGCAATAACTTCAGGCACTTATCTTCTGCTGTCGGTTGAAACCACGCATGCGCCTGAAGCTGCTGACCAATCTCAATACTCTTCTGCTGGTGGCCGTGTGCCTGGCGCTGGGAGCGACGCTGTGGTGGTCGCAACGCGCCCTGGAACGGCCTTATTTACTGATGGAGCGCTACCTGGGCCTGTCACAGACCTTTCAAAACCAGGCCGCGCGCAATATCGACGACTACCTGGCCAGCGGCGATGCGCTGCGCCTGAGCAGCGCCAGCCAGAGCCTGGAAGGCCTGCTGCAGCATCTGGATGAACTGCCTGCGAACCTTGCGCAAAACCTGCGCCCCAGCCTGGTGGAACTGGACACGTTCAGCAAAACCGACTTACTGGCGGCCGGCAAGCTTGCAGGCGACCCACAAGCCTTGCTGCTGCAAGCCGAACGTGAATTGGGCGCTAACCTGGAGCAACTGGGCCAGTACGCCATCGGGGTGAACACCCCTGACGCCGCACGCTATCTCCCCCCCTTGCTCGCCGCCTCCCAGCACCTGGGCAAACTGTCCCTGGCCCGCGATAAACTGGTGAGCAGCGGTCGCGCAGAATTGGCCGATGATGTGGAACGTGAAGTCGGCAACATCCGCAGCCAGGCTGACCTCCTGGAGCAGTTGCCATTGCTTGGGGTGAAGGCCAGCGCCGAATCCAGTGCCGACGACTTTTCCGCGCTGATGGGCCTGGAAAACACTGAAAAGACCGAAGCCCAGGACACCGGCGTCGACCTCAAGCGCGAGCTCAACAGCCTGCTGACCCGCTACCCCGCTGAACTCAAGCGCACCCGCGAACAGATCCAGCAACGCGCGGACCTGGCCACCAGCACCCACCTGAAAATCAACGCCGTGCAGGAAGCCATCGCGGGCCTGGAGCCGGCCGTGCGTGCGCAGCACGGCAAGATCCAGGGCGAAGTGCGCCTGATACAAGGCGTGATGATCGGCCTTATCCTGTTGATCGCGCTGCTCATCGACACCCTGCAACGGCGCCTGGCACGGGTGCTGACCAACCTGGCGCCGGCGCTGTCGACCTGGGCGGAAGGCGATTTCAGCCAGCCGATTGCCCTGGGCAAGACCAACCGAGAACTGCACGATATAGAGGCCTCGTTGAACCGCCTGCGTGCCTACTTGGTGGACCTGGTGGGCACGATCCGCGGCAACGCCGAGGAAGTCGCCGGCAGCAGCCGCGCCCTCGCCGAACTGAGCAGCGGCCTGCACGACGGCGCCGAACGCCAGGCCGGCGATACCGCGCAGATCCGTGATTCGCTGGGCGAACTGGAAGCAACCATCCAACAAGTTGCCGGTGATGCCAGCCAGGCAGCGGGCGCCAGCCGCAGTGCCGGCCAAGCGGTGGAGCAAGGCCAGCGGGTTATCGGCCTGAGCCTGACCGGGCTGCATGCCCTGGTCGGCGAAGTGCAGCAAAACGCACAGATGATCGAAAAACTCGCTGAAGAGTCCGCCACTATCGGCGGCGTGCTGACGGTGATTCGAGCGATTGCCGACCAGACCAACCTGCTGGCCCTCAACGCCGCCATCGAGGCCGCCCGCGCCGGTGAAGCCGGGCGTGGTTTTGCCGTGGTCGCCGACGAGGTCCGCTCGCTGGCCCAGCGTACGGCTGGCGCCACTGCAGAGATCCAGACCCTGATCGCCGGCCTGCAAAACGCCGCCCACCAATCGGTGCAGGGTATGCGCACCCAGGTCGAGCACGCCGAGGCCACCGCCGAACAGGCCCAGGCCGCGGACGGTGCGCTGGATGAAATCGTCGGCGCGATCCAGACCATTTCCGACACCGCCGTGCGTATCGCCGATGTGACCGCGCAGCAAAGCGGTGCCGTCAGTGAGATTCGCGATAACAGTGAGCGGATTCACCAGTTGGGCGAGGATAATCTGCTGCGCATTGGCCAGGGCCGTCGCCAGGGCGAACATCTGCTAGTGCTGGGCGGGCAGCTCAATACGGCCGTACAGGCGTTCCGCGTCTGACCCGATCTCAGCCTGGATGGAGATCAACGGTGGGCGCTGGCTTGCCCGCGATTGCGGCCTGCCAGGGCAGGAGAGGTTGCCTGACCCACTGCAGCCGCAGGCAAGCCAGCACCTTCAGGGATCTGCCTATGACTGGATCAAGGGCCACAGTCATAAATTTTGCGCAATCCTCGCTAATCGTGCCGCCTACTGCATAGAACTGGACAGTCACAAAGGCTTTGCGGCATAGTCGCCGAGTTCTGCCGTACCCACATCAATAACAAGGAACAGCCGATGGCGACCTTACTGGTTCTTCACGGACCCAACCTGAACCTGCTTGGCACCCGCGAACCGGGCGTCTACGGGGCAGTCACCCTCGATCAGATCAACCTCGATCTTGAACGCAGGGCGCGTGAAGCCGGCCACCATCTGCTCTACCTGCAAAGCAATGCCGAGTACGAATTGATTGATCGTATCCATGCCGCGCGTGGCGAAGGCGTGGACTTTATCCTGATCAATCCCGCCGCTTTTACGCATACAAGCGTTGCATTACGTGACGCGTTGCTGGCGGTGAGCATCCCATTCATCGAAGTGCATTTGTCGAACGTGCACAAACGCGAACCTTTCCGCCATCACTCTTACTTCTCCGACGTAGCGGTAGGAGTGATCTGCGGCCTTGGCGCCAGCGGTTACCGACTGGCCCTGGAGGCCGCCCTGGAACAGCTTGAAGAACAGGCCAAGCGCCCCTGACCGACCCTTGGGAGTTGATGATTCATGGATATCCGTAAAGTTAAGAAACTGATCGAACTGCTGGAAGAATCCGGTATCGACGAGCTGGAAATCAAGGAAGGCGAAGAGTCCGTACGGATCAGCCGTCACAGCAAGACCCCGGCCCAACAGTTCTACGCGCCACAGATGCAAGCACCGGCCCCGGCTGCTGCACCTGCCGCCGCGCCTGCTGCCGCCGCCGCACCTGCCGCCCCAGCCGCGCCTGCGCTGAACGGCTTCGTGGTCAAGTCGCCAATGGTCGGTACCTTCTACCGCACCCCGGCACCGACCTCGCCAGCCTTCGTTGAAGTCGGCGCAACCGTGAAAGTGGGCGACACCATCTGCATCGTGGAAGCGATGAAGATGATGAACCACATCACGGCTGAAAAAGCCGGCGTCATCGAATCCATCCTGGTAGAAAACGGTCAGCCGGTTGAGTACGACCAGCCGCTGTTCACCATCGTTTGAACCGCGGAGCGCCTTCGATGTTGAAACCTGCGAAGAAACTGCAAAAAGTCCTGATCGCCAACCGCGGCGAGATCGCGCTGCGTATCCTGCGCGCCTGTAAGGAAGAGGGCATCAAGACCGTCGCTGTTTACTCGACGGCCGATACCGAATTGATGCACGTGAAACTGGCGGACGAAAGCATCTGCATTGGCCCGCCACTGGCCACGAACTCGTACCTGAAAGTCTCGAACATCATCGCCGCCGCAGAAGTGACCGGCGCTGATGGCATCCACCCGGGCTACGGCTTCCTCGCGGAAAACGCCGATTTCGCCGAACAGGTGGAAAAATCCGGGTTTGCCTTCATTGGCCCTAAAGCCGAAACCATTCGCCTGATGGGCGACAAGGTCTCGGCCAAGGACGCCATGATCGCCGCCGGCGTGCCAACCGTTCCTGGCTCCGATGGCCCGCTGCCTGAAGACGAGGCAACTGCCCTGCGCATTGGTCGCGAAGTCGGTTACCCGGTGATCATCAAGGCCGCCGGTGGCGGTGGTGGTCGCGGCATGCGCGTGGTGCACAAGGAAGAAGACTTGATCGAAGCCGCCAAGCAGACTCGCTCCGAAGCGGGCGCCTGGTTCGGCAACCCGATGGTCTACCTGGAGAAGTACCTGACCAACCCACGTCACGTGGAAGTGCAGGTATTGTCCGACGGCCAGGGCCACGCCATCCACCTGGGCGACCGCGACTGCTCGCTGCAGCGCCGTCACCAGAAGGTACTGGAAGAAGCTCCGGCACCGGGCCTGGATGAAAAAGCCCGCCAGGAAGTCCTGGCGCGCTGCGTCAAGGCGTGCATCGACATCAACTACCGTGGCGCCGGTACTTTCGAGTTCCTCTACGAGAACGGTCGTTTCTACTTCATCGAGATGAACACTCGTGTGCAGGTAGAGCACCCGGTTTCGGAGATGGTCACCGGTATCGACATCGTCAAGGAGATGCTGAGCATCGCCGCCGGCAACCCGTTGTCCTTCGCCCAGGACGACGTGAAGATGCACGGCCACTCCCTGGAGTGCCGCATCAACGCCGAAGACCCGAAAACCTTTATCCCAAGCCCTGGCCTGGTCAAGCATTTCCACGCGCCCGGCGGCAACGGCGTACGTGTGGATTCGCACCTGTACAGCGGCTACAAGGTTCCGTCCAACTACGACTCGTTGATCGGTAAGCTGATCACCTGGGGCGCCACCCGCGACGAGGCCATGGCCCGCATGCGTAACGCCCTGGACGAAATCGTCGTCGACGGCATCAAGACCAACATCCCGCTGCACCGGGACCTGGTCCGTGATGAAGGCTTCTGCGAAGGTGGTGTGAACATTCACTACCTGGAACACAAGCTGGCCAATCAGTAAGTGCTCCACCCAACACAGCCGCCTTCGGGCGGCTTTGTTGTTTCTGACCGCCCGACTTTCCTGGATGGATGCATTCCCCCTGTGGAAGCGGGCTTGCTCGCGAAGGCGGCGTGTCAGCAATGGAGGCGTCGATTGGCACACCGTATTCGCGGGCAAGCCCCCTCCCACATTTGGTCCGTGTTCACTCAGCACAGTCGTCTTCTGCTGTTCGCTCGCGTAAACTTGCGCGCTTTCGCGACCCAGCAGTCGCACACTCATTTTTTCAAAGGTGCCCGCCATGCCTTGGCTGCAAGTCCGTCTCGCCATCAGCCCAGAACAAGCCGAAACCTATGAAGACGCTTTCCTCGAAGTAGGCGCCGTCTCGGTAACGTTCATGGACGCCGAAGACCAACCGATCTTCGAACCGGAACTCAACACCACGCCGTTGTGGTCCCACACCCACCTGCTGGCCCTGTTCGAAGACGGCACCGATGCCGCCGCCGTGCTGGCCCACATGGAGTTGCTCACCGGCAGCCCGCTGCCAGAGCATCACAGCGAAATCATCGAAGACCAGGACTGGGAACGCAGCTGGATGGACAATTTCCAGCCGATGCGTTTTGGCCAGCGCCTGTGGATCGTGCCGAGCTGGCACGCCGCGCCTGAGCCGGAGGCCGTCAACCTGCTGCTGGACCCGGGCCTGGCGTTCGGCACCGGCACCCACCCGACCACCGCGCTGTGCCTGGAATGGCTGGACGGCCAGGACCTGACCGACAGCCACGTGCTGGACTTCGGCTGCGGCTCGGGGATCCTGGCGATTGCCGCCCTGTTGCTGGGCGCCAAGGAAGCCGTGGGCACCGACATCGACGTGCAGGCGCTGGAAGCCTCCCGCGACAACGCCGGGCGCAACAACATCCCTGAAGGCAAATTCCCACTCTACCTGCCGGAGCAATTGCCCCAGGTGCAGGCCGACGTGCTGGTGGCCAACATCCTCGCCGGCCCGCTGGTGTCACTGGCACCGCAGCTGTCGAGCCTGGTCAAGCCGGGCGGCCGCCTGGCGCTTTCGGGCATCCTTGCCGAACAGGGTGAAGACGTCGCTGCCGCCTACGCGAAGGATTTCGAGCTGGATCCGATCGCCAACCGCGATGGCTGGGTACGCATCAGCGGTCGTCGGCGCTAGAATGAGCGCTTGCCTGAATCGGATGGCCGCATGACCGACAGTTTCGTCACCCAGTGCCCGCATTGCCAATCGCGCTTTCGCGTCAGCCATGCTCAATTGAGCGTGGCCCGTGGCGTGGTTCGCTGCGGTTCGTGCCTGCAAGTGTTCAATGCCGCTCGCCAGTTGCTCGATCAGCGCGCGGCGGGCTCAGCGCCGCCTGAGCTGCCGGCCGCGGTTGAACCAGAGCCGCCACGGGCAATCAGTCAGAAACAGTGGACGGCCGAAGAGCTGGACCTGGACAACCTGGACCTGGACGAAGAGCTGGCCAAGCTGGAGCGCCGCGAGATTCAGCACACGCTGCCTGTCAGTGCAGAACGCCGCCAGGCGGGACATGACCGTCGCCAGAAGGAAGAGGCCCTCAGCGCCAGCCGTGACACGCTCAAGGCCGAAGAGGAAAAATGGGCCGCCAGCCTGTTCAGCGAACCGCCTGAAGAGCGCCCCCTTGCCACTGAAGACGAACCCGAACCGACCATTGCGCCTGCGACCCGGCAGCGCACAGAGCCATCCATGTCGTTCCACACCGACGACATAGACGACGAACCGCCACTGCGCTCCACCCCGGACGATGACGACGTCGATCCGCCCTTCACGCCGCTGACCAAAGCCGCCGAAGCAGCCGATCCCAATGAGCGCCCCCCACTGCGTCGCAAGCGCCCGCGCCCTGAAGCCAGCGTCCACGACGATCTGCTCCAGGACCTGGAAGACGACCCGCTGCACCTCTACGCGCAAAAACGCCCGTCGGGCTGGGGCCGCCGCCTGATCTGGCTGTTGCTGGTGCTGATCGCCGCCGCCGGCCTGGCAGGGCAGTACATCGCCTACCAATTCGACGACCTGGCTCGCCAGGACGCTTATCGCCCATGGTTCCAGCAACTGTGCCCTACGCTGGGCTGCACGGTACCGTCACGGGTGGATATCGCCCACATCAAGAGCAGCAACCTGGTGGTGCGCAGCCACCCGGACTTCGCCGGGGCGCTGGTAGTGGACGCGATCATCTATAACCGTGCGACTTTCTCCCAGCCCTTCCCGCTGCTGGAACTGCGTTTTGCCGACCTGAACGGCGGCCTGATTGCCAGTCGTCGCTTCAAACCCGCCGAATACCTCAGCGGTGAGTTGGCCGGTGTTAGCGAAATGCCATCGCAAACCCCAATCCACATCTCCCTGGACATCCTTGATCCGGGCAACAAAGCCGTGAATTACAGCCTGAGCTTTCACTCACCCGAGTGAATCCGGTCAACCCTTGAGGTTTGACGGCGGGTTATTGACTAAGCCCGGCGCAACCAAACCGGCGGCGATAAAGAAATAACTGTTCAGATTTTATCCAATTCAGCCTTTATCCAGTCATCGAGAGCGGGTATCATGCCAACCCTTTTTCGAACTCTAATGATCCGGCCCCACAACAGGGAAGTCCTATGTCGGCGGTACGCATCGGCCCATACATATTGCAGAACGGCTTGATTCTCGCCCCGATGGCGGGCGTCACCGACCAGCCCTTTCGTCAGCTGTGCAAGCGTTTGGGCGCGGGTCTAGTAGTCTCGGAAATGGTCACCAGCGACATGAGCTTGTGGAACACCCGCAAATCGCGGATGCGCATGATCCACGAAGGTGATCCCGAGCCCCGCTCGGTACAGATCGCCGGTGGGGATGCACAGATGCTGGCGGATGCGGCCCGGGCCAACGTGGAGTTGGGGGCGCAGATCATCGACATCAACATGGGCTGCCCGGCCAAGAAGGTCTGCAACAAGGCCGCCGGTTCTGCGCTGTTGAAAGATGAGCAGTTGGTTGCCGAGATCCTGCAGGCCGTTGTCGCCGCAGTGGATGTGCCGGTCACCCTGAAGATTCGTACCGGCTGGGACCGGGACAACAAGAACGGCCTGACGGTGGCGAAGATCGCCGAACAGGCTGGAATTACAGCGCTGGCGGTGCATGGCCGCACCCGCGCCGACCTTTACACCGGTGAAGCCGAGTACGACACCATCGCTGCGATCAAGCAGGCGGTGTCGATGCCGGTGTTTGCCAATGGCGACATCGATTCGGCCGAGAAAGCCCGGCGCGTACTGCACGCCACCGGCGCCGATGGCCTGTTGATTGGCCGGGCTGCCCAGGGGCGGCCGTGGATTTTCCGTGAAATCGAGCATTTTCTGCGTACCGGTGAAGTGTTGCCGGCACCGGAGTTGATCGAGGTGGAACGTATTCTGCTAGAGCATCTGGCCGCCCTGCACGCCTTCTATGGGGACGTGATGGGAGTACGCATTGCTCGCAAGCATGTCGGCTGGTATCTCGCAACCCTGCCGGGCGCCAGGGAGTTTCGCGCCCACTTCAATCGTTTGGATGATACGGAAGCACAGTGCGCCAACGTTCGTGAGTTCTTCAGCGAGCGTTACAAGAGCCTGAGGACAGGGGACGGAGAGGGGGTGGCCGCATGACGATGATGACCGAGACTTTAGTGAGTGGAACAACACCCGTGAGCGACAACGTCAATTTGAAACAGCACCTCAACACGCCGAGCGAAGAAGGCCAGACCCTTCGCGGGAGTGTCGAGAAGGCGCTGCACAATTATTTCGCCCACCTTGAGGGCGCTTCCGTCACGGACGTGTACAACCTGGTGCTCTCCGAAGTCGAGGCGCCCTTGCTCGAAAGCGTGATGAACTACGTCAAGGGCAACCAGACCAAAGCCAGTGAGCTGCTGGGCCTCAACCGTGGCACCTTGCGCAAAAAGCTCAAGCAATACGATTTGCTGTAAGCATTCAATCAAACCAGAAAGGCGCCCGCGTAAAAACGGTCGCCTTTTTTGCTGACTCCTTTGCTTTTGATGGAAATTGAAATGACCGACCAGACTACCCGCCTGCCGATCCGCCGCGCCTTGATCAGTGTTTCCGACAAGACCGGGATCCTCGAATTTGCCCGGGAGCTGGAAGCCCTGGGCGTGGAAATCCTCTCCACGGGCGGGACCTTCAAACTGCTGCAGGACAACGGCGTGGCCGCAGTGGAAGTGGCGGACTACACCGGCTTCGCAGAAATGATGGACGGTCGGGTCAAGACCCTGCACCCGAAAATCCACGGCGGCATCCTCGGCCGTCGCGGTGTCGACGATGCCATCATGACCGAGCACGGCATCAAGCCGATCGACCTGGTGGCCGTTAACCTCTACCCGTTCGAAGCCACCATCAACAAGCCAGGCTGCGACCTGCCGACCGCCATCGAAAACATCGATATCGGTGGCCCGACCATGGTTCGCTCGGCCGCCAAGAACCACAAGGACGTGGCCATCGTGGTCAACGCCAGCGACTACGCCCACGTGCTCGAAAACCTGAAGGCCGGTGGCCTGACCTACGCCCAGCGTTTCGACCTGATGCTCAAGGCGTTCGAACACACCGCCGCCTACGACGGCATGATTGCCAACTACATGGGCACCGTGAACCAGGCCGCCGAAACCCTGAGCACCGAAGGCCGCAGCCAGTTCCCGCGCACCTTCAACAGCCAGTTCATCAAGGCCCAGGAAATGCGCTACGGCGAGAACCCGCACCAGAGCGCGGCGTTCTACGTTGAGGCCAAGCCAGCCGAAGTCGGCATTGCCACCGCGACCCAACTGCAAGGCAAGGAACTGTCGTACAACAACGTGGCCGACACCGATGCCGCGCTGGAATGCGTGAAGAGCTTCGTCAAGCCAGCCTGCGTGATCGTCAAGCATGCCAACCCCTGCGGCGTGGCCGTGAGCCCGGACGCGGAAGGCGGTATCCGCCAGGCCTATGAACTGGCCTATGCCACCGACACCGAGTCGGCCTTTGGCGGCATCATCGCCTTCAACCGTGAACTGGATGCCGAGACCGCCAAGGCGATCGTTGAGCGTCAGTTCGTTGAAGTGATCATTGCACCCTCCGTCAGCGAGGAAGCCCGCGCCATCGTGGCGGCCAAAGCCAACGTACGCCTGCTGGCGTGCGGCGAGTGGTCGGCCGACCGCGCGGCGGCCTGGGACTACAAGCGCGTCAACGGCGGCTTGCTGGTACAGAGCCGTGACATTGGCATGATCGGCAGCGAAGACCTGAAAGTGGTGACCAAGCGCGCGCCGACCGAGCAAGAGATCAACGACCTGATCTTCGCCTGGAAAGTGGCCAAGTACGTTAAGTCCAACGCCATTGTCTATGCCAAGAACCGCCAGACCATTGGTGTCGGCGCCGGCCAGATGAGCCGCGTGAACTCGGCGCGTATCGCCGCGATCAAGGCTGAGCACGCCGGTTTGCAGGTAGTGGGTTCGGTGATGGCTTCCGACGCATTCTTCCCATTCCGCGATGGCCTGGACAATGCCGCGAAAGCTGGCGTGACCGCCGTGATCCAACCGGGTGGCTCGATGCGTGATGCTGAAGTGATCGCCGCCGCTGACGAAGCCGGCATCGCCATGGTCTTCACCGGCATGCGCCACTTCCGTCACTGATCCAACATTGCCCAGTGGGCACTGGCTTCTGTGGGAGCCGGCGTGCCTGCGATCGCATCACCTCGGTGCACTTGATACACCGAGGCGCCAGCATCGCAGGCAAGCCAGCGCCGACAGAAACGCGGCCCACCGTGTTCCCAAGAATGTGCGTCATCCGAGGTTTTTGAAATGAATGTTTTGATCATTGGCAGCGGTGGCCGTGAACACGCCCTGGCCTGGAAAGTAGCCCAGGACCCGCGCGTCCAAAAAGTTTTCGTAGCACCCGGCAACGCCGGTACCGCCATTGAAGCCAAGTGCGAGAACGTCGCCATCGACGTGCTGGCCCTTGAGCAACTGGCAGACTTTGCTGAAAAGAACGTCGCCCTGACCATCGTCGGCCCGGAAGTCCCGCTGGTTGCCGGTGTCGTGGACCTGTTCCGCAGCCGTGGCCTGGACTGCTTTGGCCCAACCGCCGGCGCTGCCCAGCTGGAAGGCTCCAAGGCGTTCACCAAGGACTTCCTGGCCCGCCACAAGATCCCGACGGCCGACTACCAGAACTTCACCGAGATCGAGCCGGCCCTGGCTTACCTGCGTGAAAAAGGTGCGCCGATCGTGATCAAGGCCGACGGCCTGGCCGCCGGTAAGGGCGTGATCGTGGCGATGACCCTGCAAGAAGCCGAAGACGCTGTGCGCGACATGCTCGCCGGCAACGCCTTTGGTGACGCCGGTTCACGCGTCGTGATCGAGGAGTTCCTCGACGGCGAAGAAGCCAGCTTCATCGTGATGGTCGACGGCAAGAACGTCTTGCCAATGGCCACCAGCCAGGACCACAAACGCGTCGGCGACGGCGACACCGGCCCGAACACCGGCGGCATGGGCGCTTACTCCCCTGCCCCGGTAGTCACCGCCGATGTGCACCAGCGCGTCATGGACCTGGTCATCTGGCCCACCGTGCGCGGCATGGCTGACGAAGGCAATGTCTACACCGGCTTCCTGTACGCGGGCCTGATGATCGACAAGGCCGGCAACCCGAAAGTCATCGAGTTCAACTGCCGTTTCGGCGACCCGGAAACCCAACCGGTGATGCTGCGCCTGCAATCGAGCCTGGTGCTGCTGGTAGAAGCCGCCCTGGCCCAGGCCCTGGACAAGGTCGAAGCGCAGTGGGACCCACGTCCGAGCGTCGGCATTGTGCTGGCGGCCGGTGGTTACCCTGCCGACTACGCCAAGGGCGACGTCATCGAGGGCCTCGACGCTGCGGCTACGCTGGAGGGCAAAGTGTTCCATGCGGGCACCGCGCTCAAGGATGGCAAGGTCGTGACTGCCGGTGGCCGCGTACTGTGCGCTACTGCCATGGGCGCCAGTGTCGACGCCGCGCAGCAACAGGCGTACAAGCTGGCCGCGAAGATCGATTGGAAAGGCTGCTTCTACCGCAAGGACATCGGCTACCGCGCGATCGCCCGTGAACGGGGCGAGAACAGCTAAGCAGCCGCCGTCAGTAGCTATCCGTTCGGCTAGGCAAGGGCCTCAGGCCCTTGCCGTATGCAGCCCGACCCGCGCATAGTTAACCCGTGCATCAACCTACGAAGGGATTTCGCCGTGCGCTGGCTCAGGATCGCCATAGGTTTTACTGTCAGCCTGCTGACACTGCTCTGCTTGCTCCCGGCCCAGGCCGCCGCGCAAGGCAGTGGCTGGGCAGTATTGCTTGATGAACAGGCCGACCTGCAGCTGAGCGACATCCGTTCCTCGCGCTACACCAATCAATTCAGCCCCATCGAACTGGACCGCATTACCGCTGCGGAACCCGACGGTGCGTTGTGGGTACGTTTCAAGCTGCAACCCGGCAAGCACGAGCAAGTGCTGCGGGTGTTCGCCCCGGATCTGTCGCACCTGAGCCTCTACGTGCTGGACGGTGACACCCTGGTGGAACAACAGAGCACCGGCACACGCCAGCCCCAGGCTGAACGGCCGCTGCCCAGCAGCGATTTCATGTTGCCGATGCCCCAGAGCCAGAAGCCCCTCGAGGTCTACCTGCGCCTGGTCTCGGAGCACGAACTGCGCCCCTACATCACCCTGGAACCGGCCGTACTCGCCGCCGCCGACCAGACCCAGACGCTGATCTACGGCCTGCTGTTCGGCTGCCTGCTGATGCTGATCCTGCACAACCTGACCCGCTTCGCCTACCACCGCTCGCGCAGCAGCCTGTGGCTGGCGGCCTGCGAAGTGCTGTTGATGCTCAGCCTGGCACTGCTGCTCAACCTGGTGGGCCCATGGCTGCCGAACTGGCACGCGATCCAGACGCCCGGCGCCTACCTGGCGCTGCTGCTGACCGCACCGTGCGGGCTGATGTTTGCCTACCGTTTCTTCATGCCCCTGGGCCCGCACCCGCTGAACAAACTGTTGATGGCCGATATCCTGTTCATCGTGCTGTGCGGCCTGCTGCTGTTATTCGTCAACACCCTGCCGCTGAACATCATCACCTACGCCCTCGTGGCCCTGGCCGGTTTGAGCATGCTGTTTGTCTCGGCCTATCACTGGCAGAAAGGCTACCGTCCGGCGCGCCTGTTCGTGGCGGCGATGGTGGTGTTCAACATCGGTACGCTGATCATCCTGCCCGCGTTGCTGGGCCTGACGATGGTTTCGCCCCAGGGCCTGATCGTCACGCTGCTGGCCTTTATCTGCCTCAGCGGCCTGTTGATGAGCCTGGCGCTGGGCGAACGCCAGCGCGCGATTGTCGAGGCGCGCTTCAGCCTCAGCCGGGACCTGGCGGCGAGCAATGCCGAGATCGCCGCCAAGGCCGAGTTCCTGGCCAAGATCAGCCATGAGATCCGCACGCCCATGAACGGCGTGCTGGGCATGACCGAGCTGCTGCTGGGCACGCCGCTGTCGGTGAAACAACGCGACTATGTGCAGACCATCCACAGCGCCGGCAACGAACTGCTCACGCTGATCAACGAAATCCTGGATATCTCCAAGCTGGAGTCCGGCCAGATCGAACTGGATGACGTGCAGTTCGACCTCAATGCGCTGATCGAAGACTGCCTGAGTATTTTCCGCGCCAAGGCCGAGCAGCAGAACGTTGAACTGATCAGCTTTATCCAGCCACAGGTGCCCCGCGTGATCAGCGGCGACCCAACGCGACTGCGCCAGGCGATGTTGAGCCTGCTGGAAAACGCCCTGCAAAAAACCGATGAAGGCGAAGTGCTGATCGTCGTCGCCCTGGACGACCGCAGCACCAAGCCGCGCTTGCGCATTGCCGTACAAGACAGCGGCCTGCCGATGGAAGCAGCCGAGCGCGACGCCCTGCTGCACAGCGAACTGCACAGCAAGAACTTCTTCTCGGCCACTCGCCTGAACGGCCACCTGGGCCTGGTCATCGCCCGCCAACTGATCCTGTTGATGAACGGTGAATTCGGCATCAAGAGCGGCAGCCATCAAGGCAGCACACTGTGGCTGACCCTGCCGCTGGACCCGGAACGCCTGGAACACCCGACCTCCGACCTCGACGGCCCACTCAAAGGCGCACGGGTGCTGGTAGTGGACGACAACGACACCTGCCGCAAGGTATTGGTGCAGCAATGCTCGGCCTGGGGCCTCAACGTCAGCGCGGTGCCATCGGGCAAGGAAGCCCTGGCGTTGCTGCGCACCAAGGCGCACCTGCGTGATTACTTCGACGTGGTGCTGCTGGACCAGAACATGCCCGGCATGACCGGCATGCAACTGGCGGCGAAGATCAAGGAAGACCCGAGCCTGAACCACGACATCCTGCTGATCATGCTCACCGGCATCAGCAACGCGCCGAGCAAGATCATCGCGCGCAATTGCGGGATCAAGCGCATCCTCGCCAAGCCGGTGGCCGGCTACACGCTCAAGACCACGTTGGCCGACGAACTGACCCAGCGCAGCAAAGGCACGCTGCAACCGCGCCCGGTGCTGCCCGTGCCAGCAGCTGTCACGGTGCCCGCTGACTTCCGCATCCTGGTGGCGGAAGACAACAGCATCTCCACCAAGGTCATTCGCGGCATGCTCGGCAAGCTCAACCTCAACCCGGACACCGCCAGCAATGGCGAGGAAGCCCTGGAAGCGATGAAGGCCCAGCGCTATGACCTGGTGTTGATGGATTGTGAAATGCCGATCCTCGATGGTTTCTCCGCGACCCAGCAATTGCGCGCGTGGGAAGTCAGCCACCAGCGCATTCGCACACCGGTGGTGGCGCTGACAGCGCATATTCTGTCGGAACACAAGGAACGCGCACGCCAGGCCGGGATGGATGGGCACATGGCCAAGCCGGTGGAATTGTCGCAGTTGCGCGAGCTGGTGGAATTCTGGGTCGCGCAACGCCAACAGCGCCCCGAGCACGCCCCTTCATAACCTGAAATACGTTCCCTTGTGGGAGCTGGCTTGCCTGCGATAGCGGTGTATCAGTTACAAAGCTGTTGCCCTACACACCGCTATCGCGGGCAAGCCAGCGCCCACATTTGCACCGTGTCGCCTGATAGACTTCCCCCACTCTTTCCCTGCCGCGAGCCGCCCCTCATGCTCCACGTGTTATTCAGCGTCTACCTGAAAATGCTGGTGCTCTACAGCCCGTTCTTCGTGCTGTCCTGCTTCATCAGCCTGACCCGTGGCTATTCCAGCAAGGAACGCCGGCGACTGGCGTGGAAAGTGGCGCTGGCGACCCTGATATCGAGCGTATTGCTCTACCTGTTCGGTCGGGTGATTTTCAGTGTGTTCGGCATCACCGTAGACGCCTTCCGCATCGGCGCCGGCAGCGTACTGTTCATCTCTGCCCTGGGTATGGCCCAAGGCAAGTCGGCGGTGCAGACCGACAATGTGCAGCAGGACGTGACCATCGTGCCGCTGACCATCCCCCTCACCGTCGGCCCGGGTACCATTGGTGCACTGTTGGTGATGGGTGTGAGCCAACCGCACTGGGATGACAAGATCACCGCTATCCTCAGCATTGCCCTGGCCAGCCTCACGGTGGGCGTGGTGCTGTACCTGTCCAACCGTATCGAACGCATCCTCGGCGACCAGGGCTTGCAGATTGTCAGTCGGTTGATGGGATTGTTTGTGTGTGCCCTGGCCGCGCAAATCATTTTCACCGGGGTGCGCGGCTACCTGGTGCCCTAGATCCGGTACTTGGCAATCGCCAGTTGCACCTTGTCTCCCGCGCTCTCGCGCATCAGCTGGATCGTTTTTTCGTT
Organism: Pseudomonas sp. MYb13; assembly: GCF_002980075.1. NCBI lineage: Bacteria > Pseudomonadati > Pseudomonadota > Gammaproteobacteria > Pseudomonadales > Pseudomonadaceae > Pseudomonas > Pseudomonas sp. MYb13. The sequence goes on from NZ_PCQI01000005.1 coordinate 78,032, forward strand.
GACCACCGAGGTATTCAACACCAGGCACGTCTGCCCGCTGAAGGCCTCGAAGGACGAGCTGTCCCATTCAAGGAAAGGCAACCCCAGCTGTTTGCTCACACCGTGGGTGCTGTAGGTCACCAGCACCATCATCAGCTCACCGTCTGTTTCAGCGCACGAGGCCAGGCCGAAATCACCGCCCTGGTGCACGGAGCTGTTGCGTTTGAACAGCTCGAACGACGCTGGCGTCTGCTTCAATGCCTCCAATGCGTCCGCCGCCAGCTTGGGCAACAAGGCAAGCAGCGGCGCAGACAACGACGTCGACGCCAGCAGGGTGGCGATGATATTCAGCGCTGCCACTTGCACGGTCAGGCCTTTGCCCGAGCGTGAGACTCGCTCGAAGCGACTGCGTACCGGCAGCCATCCCAGGCTGATCATCACCTTGATGAATTCGTCATACCAATCCTCGGTACCACGGTGCATTTTCAACACGTCGCTGACGTAGCTGCTGGCCAGTAAATAGCTTTTACGGATGTATTCGCGGTTCAGGCCAGACAGGCCTTCGGCAAACGAAATCACGCTGTTGTTGACCACGGCTGCGTTGAAGTCATCCTCCGTGTCCAGCGGCAAGGCCTTCTGTGCGCCGGGCGCCCCCGGCAACTTGTAGGCGGCAATCAACTTGCGCCGTTTTGTATTGTTGATCCGTCTGTGATGTCGCTCCATTTTGACTCTCCACAAGCACCCCAACTCGAGGCTTATGTCCACCCTAGTCCACTGGCCGGCGGGTTTTCCAGGCGACAAAAATCCCTTGGCGCCGCACGTCAAACCCTTGCGCCCAGCAATAACGCAGCGTGCCTGGCAGGCTTCCGGATTTCATCGCGCAAAAAAGAAAAAGCTCCGGACAACGCCAGGAAAATCCCTGGGTCATTCGGAGCTTTCAGGCGGCCAACAGGCCGTTTTCAGGACGCGGGTTTCTCGCCATACCAACGTGGCGTGTACACCCACTCACCGCCACCGGCACGGGGGAATGTGCAGGTGGTGGAGGAGCCGATCAGCACCATGGTGCGCATGTCCACCTGCTCCGGCGTCAGTTGCCCAAGCGTGGTCACCCGCAGGGTCTGCCCCGGGCGACCGATATCGCGACCCAACACCACCGGCGTTTGCGGCGTGCGATGCAGGGCGACGATTTCCAGTGCACGCCCCAATTGCCACGGTCGCGAACGCGAGATCGGGTTGTAGAACGCCAAGGCCAGGTCAGCCTGGGACGCGAGGTCCAGGCGCTTTTCGATGATCGACCAGGGCTTGAGGTTGTCCGACAGCGACATCACGCAGAAGTCATGCCCCAACGGCGCGCCCGCCTGGGCGGCGGTAGCGAGGGACGCCGAAACGCCCGGTAGAATTTCCAGGTCGACCTGATGCCAGGCCGGGTCGTCGGACTCGTGCAAGGCCTCGATCACTGCGGCAGCCATGGCAAACACGCCCGGGTCGCCGGACGACACCACCACCACCGAGCGACCTTGGGCCGCCAGCTCGAAGGCGTGCCGCGCGCGCTGCATTTCTTCACGGTTGTCGGTGCAGTGCTGTACCTGGTCGTCGCGGAACGGACCGGCCATGCGCACATAGGTTTCGTAGCCGAGCACGTCGGTGCAGCGCGCCAGTTCGGCCTTGACCGCCGGCACCATCAATTCGGCGGCACCCGGGCCCAGGCCGATCACGGCGAGTCGACCACGGGGGCGACCCACGTGCGACAGGTCCAGGGGCTCGTCAGCAATATTGATGACGATATCGGCGTCCTGGGCAACGCGGCCAAAACGCAGTGGTACGCCGAGTGCCAGTGCAGCTTCGTGCAAAGACGCGTCCGCCATCTGCGTGTCGCTGGCCAGCAGGCAGGCCAGGGACTGCACGGCGATGCTCGCCTCATGCAGTGCCGTGCGCACACGCTCGGGCAGTTGCGCACCTGGCTTGCACACCGCGCACACATTCTTGGGATAGATCAGCAACTCATTGGCTGCGGGTGTGCGCTCGGCACTGCCCACGTGGATCGCCAGGCGTGCCTGTTGATCCTGGGGCAGATTGGCCTGGTCGAGCCATGGCGCCGCGCCTTCGATACGCACGCTTTCGCCGGCCAGCAGGTCCGAGACAAAGCGCTTGCCCAGCTCCAGATCAGCCAACTCGTAACCCGTCGGCGGGTTGAGCAGGCAGGTGCCGAAACGCAGCTCGCCACTGGTGGTAATCGCCGCCGCCACGTCCAGCGCAGCGGCAATGTCCCGCGCCATGATATTCACACCGCCCAGGCCACCGAGCAGTGGCACCACTGCGCTGCCATCTTCGGCCACGGCCAGCACGGCGGGCTCTTCGCCTTTTTCCAGCAGCAGCGGCGCCAGGGTGCGGATGACAATGCCAGCGGCGCACAGGGCGATCAGCGGCGTGCCTTGTTGATAGAGCTGGCGCAGGGTCGTGCCGAACTCGCTGTAGGTCTGGTCCGCACCTTCAACACGCCCGGCCAGGCCGTGGATCAGCGCGTCGGGGTACACCTGCTGGATCCTGCGCGCAGTCGCCAGGCTGCCCTGGCCGAGGATAACAATCGCCGGGGTCATCAACCTTGCCACCGTTCACCCGGCACGATGATCAGCGAGAAGTACGGTGAGGACATCGGCTCCACCTCATCGAGCGGCACAATCTTCTGGTTGGCCATGGTCGCGCGCTCCACATACAGCGCGCGCTCGGCCAAGCCAAGTTCTGCCAACACCTGGCGCACTTTCGGGAAGTTGCGCCCCAGCTTCATGATCACCGCCGCATCAGCGTCCGCCAGGCGGCGCTTCAGGTCCTCATGGGGCAACACGCCCGAGAGCACCGACAGGCTCTGGTTGCGATACACCAACGGCGCGCCGAGCACCGAGGCGCCGCCGAGCATCGAGCACACCCCCGGGATGACCTGGGCTTCGTAGCGCTCAGCCAGGCGGTCATGCAGGTACATGTAGGAACCGTAGAAGAACGGGTCACCTTCACAGATCACCGCCACATCGCGGCCGGCATCCAGATGCGCTGCGACGTCAACGCTGGCGGCGTCGTAGAAATCGCTGATCACTTGCTCGTAGGACATCGGGGCCGGCAATACCTCGGTGGTCACCGGGTACACCAGCGGCATCAGGGTCTGTTGCGGCACAAGGTGGTCTTCAATGATGCCGAAAGCGTTGCCTTTCTTGCCCTTGGCCACGAAGTACGCCACCACCGGCGATTCGCGCAGCAGGCGCAGGGCCTTGAGGGTGATCAGTTCCGGGTCACCGGGGCCTACGCCCAGGCCGATCAGACGTCCGCGTGCCTGCATTATTCGACCTCCGTGGCCAGGGCATTCACCGCTGCGGCGGCCATGGCACTGCCGCCCAGGCGGCCTTGCATGATCACGAACGGCACGCCACGGCTATCGGCCGCAAGCATCGCCTTGGATTCGGCAGCGCCTACGAACCCAACCGGAAAACCGAGGATCAAGGCGGGTTTCGGCGCGCCGGCGTCGAGCATTTCCAGCAGGTAGAACAGGGCGGTCGGCGCGTTGCCGATCACCACTACGCTGCCTTCCAGGTGCGGGCGCCACAGCTCCAGGGCGGCAGCGGAACGGGTGTTGCCCAACTCACGCGCCAACGCCGGTACGCTGTCGTCGCGCAGGGTGCAGATCACTTCGTTGTTGGCCGGCAGGCGCGCGCGGGTCACGCCTTCGGAGACCATCCGCGCATCGCACAGAATCGGCGCGCCGGCGGCCAGCGCATCACGCCCGGCCTTGCCCGCACCTTCGGAGAACTGCAGGCCGTCGATGGCCTCGACCATGCCGCAGGCATGAATCACGCGCACCGCGAGTTTTTCCAGGTCGGCCGGGATGCGGTCCAACTTGGCTTCCGCGCGAATAATAGCGAAGGAGTTGCGATAGATCTCCTGACCGTCGCGGATGTAATCAATCATCGGTGTAGCTCCGTGGACGAGCGCGCAACAGGGCGCCCGCCGCTTCAATGGAAAGAGTGCGCGCGTGCAGCCGGCCGAAACCCGGGTGGGCGGCATCGCGAAAATAGAGGTCGTAGTGGCCGGGGCTCACCGCCAACAGGGTGACCGGTGCTGTGTGCGCGGCGGCACAGGAACGGGCGCAGCCAGACAGGTGCACCTCGACGCCTGGGTCCAGGGCGGCAAGTTGCAGGGCGTCGGCCTTGGTATCGGCCAGGCCTTTGCCACAGCCGCTGGAGCCGGTGCAGGCGATCATGCGTGCCAGGGGCTGGTCGACTGAGCAGAGAAAGCCCAGTTGCGCCAGGCGCTCGGTCACGGCGTGAGGCTTTTCGACGTTGGGCAGAAGCAGCCCCTGCCACGGGGTGAAACGCAAGGTGCCGTCGCCGTACTGGCTGGCGAGTTGTGCCGCGCCCTTGAGCATCGTCGAATCCAGGCGACCCAAGGGTGCGATGGCCGCGACGTAGAACTGATTGTTTTGCGACTGTGGATAAGTCCCGAGGTGCAACAGAGCACCACTGGGCGGGCGATTGAAGCCGTCGACGGGCAGCAGCTCCAGGTGCAGGCGGCTCAACACGTTATCCACAGGCAGATGACGCATGCGGGTTTGTTCGGGAGTGGCAAGGTCAAGGAACGCCTCCAGCACCGCCACCACCAGCGCATGCCCCTGCTCCAACGGCACGGCCGCCAGCGGCGCATCCAACCCTGGGCAACCCGCCAGGCCGAACGCCAGGAGCGTCTCGCCATTGCGTACGAAGGCCGACAGCCACAGGTCATGATGATGTTCAAGCATCGCCAGGGCTTCACCGCCATCCAGTTGCACGGCGAACTTGGCCGACAGCTCTTGGAAACGCGGATGGGTTTGCAAGGTGGCGAGGATTGCGTCGGCCAGCGGGCGGGTGTCGAACAGCATCTGCGGGTCGATGCCGGCGCTGGGGCTGAGCATCAGGTTGCGTACATCGTCACCGGCGGCATTGCTGGGCCCGAGGTCGGCGGCCAGCAACAGGGCGATCAATGCGTTCTCTTCGGCGCCGACCCCGCGAATCTGCAGGTTGGCGCGGTTGGTCGCCTCGATCACCCCACCCGCATGGGCCTGGGCGGCATCTGCCACCGCTTGGGCTTGCGCGGCGGTGATCGAACCACCGGCCAATTTAATCCGGCAGATACCACCATCCAACGCCTGGACGATACGCAGCAACCCCGGACAAGCCGAGGGGCGCAAGGTATTCACAGCGGGCGTTGGGTTCACGGGGCTACCGGTTCACAGGTAAAGGCGCGGTATTATGCCTGCTTTGTCCGGCGGCATGAAAAGCCTGCCCGTCGGATGTCGTTCAAGGAATCCATATGTCGCCCTGGCTGACGGTTGTAGGCATCGGTGAAGACGGCTTCAAGGGGCTGGGCAGGAATGCCCGGCATGCCCTGTTGCGCGCCACTCGGATTATAGGAGGTCAGCGTCAGTTGGACCTGTTGCCGGTGTGTATTCGTGGCGAGCGCCAGCTGTGGCCGAGCCCGTTCTCCCTGGAGCCGGTACTGGCGCGACGCGGGGAGCCGGTGTGCGTGCTGGCCAGTGGCGATCCGATGTTCTATGGCGTGGGCGCCAGCCTGGCGCGACGAGTGGCGGCGCAAGAGCTGCTGGTTTTGCCGGCACCTTCCTCGGTGTCCCTGGCGGCAGCGCGGTTGGGCTGGCCGTTGCAGGAGGTGATGACGGTATCCGTGGTGGCCCGGCCATTGGCGGCGCTGAATGCGCATCTGGCCAGTGGCGTGCGATTGCTGGTGTTGAGTAATGATGGTCGCAGTCCGGCGTTGATTGCCTCGCTGTTGGCTGAATCCGGGTTTGGGCCCAGCCGGTTGAGCGTGTTTGAACACCTGGGTGGTGCGAATGAACTGCGCATCGACGGGCTGGCTGCGGATTGGCAACACGCCTCGGTCGCCGATTTGAACCTGGTCGCCATCGAGTGCCTGGCCTCCAGCGAAACACTGCGTCTGTCGCGTCTGGCTGGCCTGCCCGACTCTGCCTTAAAACACGACGGTCAACTGACCAAGCGCGATGTACGTGCCATGACCCTCGCCCGCCTCGCGCCGATGCCCGGCGAATTGTTGTGGGACGTGGGTGCGGGCAGTGGCTCCATCGGCATCGAATGGATGCGTGCGCACCCAAGTTGCCGCGCGTTGGCAATTGAAGCTGACGCAGGTCGCCAAGGCCTGATCGAACATAACCGCGATGCCCTCGGCGTGCCCGGCCTGCAACTGGTCCGTGGCAAGGCTCCGGATGTGTTGCACGGGTTGGAAGCACCGGACGCCATCTTCATCGGCGGCGGCGTTACCCGCGAGGGTGTGCTCGATACCTGCTGGCAGCACCTGCGACCCGGTGGCCGCCTGGTCGCCAATGCCGTGACCCTGCAAAGCGAAATGACCCTGATGAACTGGCGTGCCCAATACGGTGGCGAGCTGACACGCATCCATGTGGCCCAGGCGCAGCCGCTGGGCGACTTCGACACCTGGCGCCAGGCGTTGCCGATTACCTTGCTGGAAGTGATCAAGCCGTTATGAAACGCATCCTGTTGCTGGGCGGAGTGACCGAAGCGCTGGCCGTCGCGCGCACCTTGGGGCCGCAGCATATCTACAGTTTGGCCGGGGTTGGCCGTGTGCCTACCGACCTCACGTGCCAGGTGCGGGTCGGCGGTTACGGCGGGGCCGAAGGCTTGGCGGCGTTTGTTCGGAACGAGGGGATTGGCCTGATCCTCGACGCGACCCACCCCTACGCCGCACAGATCAGCCGCAATGCCGCCCAGGCTGCACAGTTGAGTGGCATTCCTTGCTGGGCACTGCGGCGTCCCGCGTGGCAGCCGCAGGCCGGGGATGATTGGCGCGAGGTCAACGATTGGGCCGACTTGATCCAAGCCCTGAAACCCTTCAAGCGCCCCTTGTTCACGTTGGGCCGCGAACCGTTGCAGCACCTCGATGAAATCCCCGCTGACCAGTTCTGGACGCTGCGCGCGCTGGATGTGTACCCCGCAAATGAGCGGTGCGAAGTGATCGGCGCACGTGGACCGTTTTTGATCGAAGCCGAACGCGAGCTGTTTGAACGGCGCGCGATTGATGTGCTGATCAGCAAGAACAGCGGCAGTACGGCCACCGAGCCGAAGCTGGAAGTGGCGAGGGAACGAGGTGTGCCGGTGTTGGTGCTGAAGCGGCCGGTGTTGGCGCCAGTCGACCGGGAGTTCACCCGTATCGAAACGCTTTTGAAGTCACTGCAATCCCTGTAGGCGCTGGCAATCCCGAATTTGCGACTATCATGAACGTCATGAAAGCTTTAGGTCTCAAGCGTCACGCCACAGCAACCTGGTAGCACTGCGACACCAAACCACACCGCCGTTTTTTACTTATCCCCCCCGATCAGGCTAAATACCCACCTGATCGTTTAACCCTACGGATTGTCCGCCATGGCCCGTCAACGCTTTGCAATTGCCTGGATCGCCTGCCTTGCAGTGCTGTTCAACGCCTTTGCCATGCCGATGGCCAGCGCGATGCAACCGTCCCAGGACCCGGTTCAGCAGTTGCTCTGGGGCAGTTTCTGCTCGTCCAATGGCGCGAGCTTTAAGACCATCGCCCTGGGCAAGCTGGAAATTCCGGCGCCGCAGCAGGATGATCACTCCACCATGCAGCATTGCTGGTGCTGCTCGGGTTCAGCACCGCTGGTGGCGTTGCCGGGGCACGTGCCGCAGTTGTATGTCACGCGGTTCGATGCATTCCAGAACCTGACGCTGTCTGCGCTCCAGCAACCCACTCCGCGCCAGCAATGGCCGAGCCTTAACCCCCGCGCCTCTCCAGCGGCCTGATTTTCTTCGCAAGTGAACTGCGTTTAGAACCGTTCTGGAGAACTGCCATGCTCAAATCTTCCCTGCTTCTGGCTGCGTTGCTGCTGCCGGTGTTCAGTGCTGCCAATGCCGACGACTACAAGGTCGGCGAACTGGAAATCCGTGGACCCTGGTCCCAGGAGCTGCCGCCGAACGCGCCCACCGTCGCGGCGTATTTCGTGATTCACAACACCGGTGAAACGTCGGACCGCCTGCTCGGCGTCGACACGCCGGTGGCGGACAAGGCCGAACTGCACGAGCACGTGATGCAGGGCGACTTGATGAAGATGCAACAAGTGCCCAGCGTTGCCGTGCCGGCCAAGGGTGACCTGACGTTCGCGCCCATGGCGTATCACGTGATGCTGCTGGGCCTCAAGGACCGCAGCCTGTTGGCCGACGGCAAGCAGTTCCCGCTGACCCTGACCTTTGAAAAAGCCGGCAAGGTCGAGGTGGAAGTGTCGGTACAGAAAGTACCGCCCATGGCCGGCCACGAGCACAAGCACCCTCAATAGACTGACTCCAGATGGGCGCCCCTCGCGCCAGGCTATCCCCACACCACCGCGTGAAGCGCGGCAGTTGGATCAGCCTGTTCGCCATGCTGATGATTTTTATCGGTCCGCTGATTTCCCAAGCGATGCCGATGGATCATCACGCCGGTATGCCGGCCAATGGCGCCAGCATGAGCATGTCCATGGACATGCCTGGCGACCATGGCGAAGGCCATCACCCTAAAGCCCCCGACGAACACCACGCCCTCTGGTCCAAGTGCGGCTATTGCGACCTGCTCTACAGTTGCCCCGCCCTGCCCGGCGGCATTTCAACGTTTACCCTGAGCAGCCCACCACCGGCCAACGCCCTCACCCCCGCCACGCGCCTGGGCCATGCCCGGCAGAGCATCTTCCCCGGCGCCCGCAGCCGCGCCCCGCCAATCGCCTCGTAAGCACTTAACACCATTACTTCACACCGGCCGACTTTAGACAGACAGCCGCAGGCTGCTGGCCGTGTTGTTTACGATTGATTGATGGAATTTGTCATGTCCAGGTTTTCTGCTGACACCCGTTTGGGATATACCCCCGTGCTCGCTGCCCTGTGCGGCGCGTTGCTCGCCCCCCACGCTCAGGCCGATGAGCATGCCGAGCACGAGCTAAGCCCCACCGTGATCACGGCCATCGCGCCCAGCTCGCCGCTGACCGTGGTCACCAACCCGAAAGACCCACGCCAACCCGTACCCGCCAGCGACGGCGGCGATTACCTCAAGACCATCCCCGGCTTCGCCCTGGTGCGTAACGGCGGCACCAATGGCGACCCGGTGCTGCGCGGCATGTTCGGCTCACGCCTGAACATCCTCACCAACGGCAGCATGATGCTGGGCGCTTGCCCCGGCCGTATGGACGCCCCCACCTCGTACATCTCGCCGGAAACCTACGACAAACTCACCGTGATCAAAGGCCCGCAAACCGTGCTGTGGGGCCCTGGCGCTTCGGCCGGCACCATCCTGTTCGACCGTGAACCGGAGCAGTTCGGCGAGCTGGGCACGCGGGTCAACGCCAGCGTGCTGGCCGGCTCCAACGGGCGCTTCGACAAAGTCATCGATGCCGCCGCCGGCGGGCCGCTGGGCTATGTGCGGGTGATCGGCAACCAGGCACATGCCGATGACTACAAGGACGGCAACAACGACACCGTCGCCTCGCGCTACGACAAGTGGAATGGCGATGTGGCGGTCGGCTTCACCCCCGATGCCGACACCTTGCTGGAACTCACCGCTGGCCGTGGCGATGGCGAAGCGCGTTACGCCGGGCGCGGCATGGATGGCTCGCAGTTTTTGCGCGAAAGCCTGGGCCTGCGTTTCGAAAAGTCCAACCTCGGCGAGGTGCTGGATAAGGTCGAGGCCCAGGTCTACTACAACTACGCCGACCATGTGATGGACAACTACAGCCTGCGCACGCCCTCGGGCACCGGGATGATGGCCGGCCCCATGGCCTCCAACGTCGACCGCCGCACCCTCGGCGCGCGTATCAAGGCCACTTGGCGCTGGGCCGATGTGCAGCTGATCAGCGGCCTGGACGCGCAGACCAACGAACACCGCCAGCGCAGCAGCATGGGCATCGACACTTACAAGGACCTGCCACGCAACAAGGACGCCAACTTCCACAACTACGGCGTGTTCGGCGAACTCACCTGGTACGCCGCCGACCGCGACCGCCTGATCACCGGCGCGCGCCTGGACCGCGCCTCGGCCAAGGACTTCCGGCAAACCACCGGCTCGGGCATGAGCACCCGCGCCAACCCGACCGCCGACGACACGCGCGCCGACACCTTGCCCTCGGGCTTCATGCGCTATGAGCACGACCTGGCCGACAGCCCCACCACTCTCTACGCAGGCCTGGGCCACTCGGAGCGTTTCCCGGATTACTGGGAGCTGTTTTCGCCCAACACTGGCGCGGTCGGCTCGGTGAATGCCTTCGATGGCGTGAAGCCGGAGAAAACCACCCAACTCGACTTTGGCGCGCAATACAAAGCCGAGAACCTTGAAGCCTGGGCCTCCGGCTACATCGGCCGGGTGCAGGACTTCATCCTGTTCGACTACAGGCCCGGCATGATGGGCACCACCTCCCAGGCCCGTAACGTCGATGCCCGCATCATGGGCGGCGAAATGGGCGCGGCGTACAAGCTGACGCACAACTGGAAGGCCGACGCCACCCTCGCCTACGCCTGGGGCAAGAACAGCAGCGACGGCAAGGCCTTGCCGCAGATGCCGCCGCTGGATGCACGCCTGGGCCTTACCTACAGCGAAGACAATTGGAGTGCCGGTGCCTTGTGGCGTGTGGTCGCGGCGCAAAACCGCATCGACCAGAACAAGGGCAACGTGGTCGGCAAGGACTTCGACAAGAGCGGTGGTTTTGGCGTGTTCTCGCTGAATGCGGCGTATCGCGTCAATAAACACTTCAAGGTCAGTACCGGCGTCGACAACCTGTTCGGCAAGGCCTATGCCGAACACCTGAACCTCGCCGGCAACGCTGGCTTCGGCTACCCGGCCAATGACCCGCAGGCCATCAAGGAGCCAGGGCGAACCCTTTGGACCAAGGTGGACATGAGCTTCTAAAAAGCATCGCGGGCAATCCCGCTCCCACAGTTCAACTGCCTCCCTGTGGGAGCGGGCTTGCCTGCGACAGCGGCGTCACCCACACAAAAAATTCAAAGCCTTGCGGAGCCCAATGATGACCACTCAAAAAATGTCCTTCTACAACCTGGCCTGGCGTTGGCACTTCTATGCCGGCCTCTTCGTCGCCCCTTTCATGGTCCTGCTGGCCCTGACCGGTATCATCTACCTGTTCAAACCCCAACTCGACCCGCTGATGTACGGCGACCTGCTCAAGGTTCAAGCCGCCGAGCACGCCCTGAGCGCCGACGAGCAACTGCAACGCGCCCAGGCGGCCTACCCCAAGGCCGCGGTCAGCAAGTACCTGCCACCGGCCGACGCTACCAGTAGCGCGCAGTTCGTGATGCATAACGACGGGCGCGAAGTGACCGTGTTCGTTGATCCGTACCGCGGCACGGTATTGGGCGAGCAGGACTCGAAATACAACCTGCAGGCCATTGCCCGTGCGCTGCATGGGGAGCTGATGATCGGCAACGTCGGCGATCGCCTGGTGGAACTCGCCGCCGGTTGGGGCGTGATGCTGGTGGTGTCGGGCCTGTACCTGTGGTGGCCGCGCGGCAAATCCTCGGCGGGCATTCTATGGCCAAGATTCAGCAGTCGCGGCCGGGTGTTCTGGCGCGACATGCATGCGGTGACTGGCTTCTGGGGCGCGTCGCTGCTGCTGGTGATGCTGCTCAGCGGCATGACCTGGACCGGCTTCTGGGGCAAGCAATACGCCGACTTGTGGAACACGTTCCCGGCAGCGATGTGGAACCAGGTGCCGCAGTCGGACCAACAGGCGCGCGTGCTCAATACCGCTGCCCAGCAGACGGTGCCATGGGCCATGGAAAACACGCCAATGCCGATGTCTGGCGACCATGCCGAGCACATGAATCACGGTGCGATGCACGCGGCCCCCGCAGCACCCGCAGTGCGCCTGCAAGAGGTGGTCGACCTGGCCACTGCACGCAAGGTCGAGCCCGGCTACAGCATCACCTTCCCCACCACCGCAGAGGGTGTATTCACCGTTGCGGTGTTTGCCAACGACCCACGCAACGACGCCACCCTGCACGTGGACCAGTACACCGGCAAGGTCCTGGCGGATGTACGCTGGGAGCACTACAACCTCGTTGCACGCGCCACCGAAACCGGCGTGATGCTGCACGAAGGCAAGATGTTCGGCTGGGTCAATCAACTGCTCGTGCTGCTGATCTGCCTGATGATTCTGCTGAGTGCGGTCAGCGGCGTGGTGATCTGGTGGAAGCGTCGGCCCCAGGGCGGCCTGGGTGTTCCGCCATTGCGCCATGACCTGCCGAAGTGGAAAACCGCCATGCTGGTCATGCTCGGGCTGGCGATCATTTTTCCTCTCGTGGGCGCTTCCTTGATCCTCGTCTGGGCGTTGGACCGCCTGGTGCTGTCGCGCTTTTTTGGCCAACATGAATCTGCCTCAGGTTCGGCGTGAAACCAGTGAGATGCCCGGCACAGAGCCTTTCTGTAGCCTTGCGCGGACTTTTGTCCCGCAGCCGATAAGTGTTAACTTATAACACTTTCTGCGTTATCGTTGCTCGCCGTGCCCCTCGCGGCGAGCACCTCTCCAAGAAGCGATCGATCGACCGATGAACAAGTACCTTGCGTCTGGCCTGTGCCTGCTCGCCCTGCATAACCATGCCCAGGCCCTGACCCTGCCCGCCAGCCCCGTCACCGCTAGCGCCGTTGACGATGAACGCGTCGACCTCAAGACCCCGACCACCGCCGGTTCGCGCCTGAACCTCACGGCCTTGCAAACCCCAGGCAGTGTCGAAAGCCAGACCGGCGCGCAGATCCGCGAGCGTGGCGATGCCAGCGTGCAGGACGCGATTTCCCGCGCCACCGGCATCAGCCGGACCGGTTCGCCGGGCGACGGTGGTACTTCGCTGTCGGCCCGTGGGTTTACCGGCCAGGGCTCGGTGATGCAGCTGTACGACGGCAACCGCATGTACATGGGCATGGGCACCTCGACCTTTCCCGTCGACACCTGGTCGGTGGAACGCGTGGACGTCCTGCGCGGCCCAGCCTCAGTGCTGTACGGCGAAGGCGCCACCGGCGCGGTGATCAATACCGTGCCGAAAAAGCCGTTTGAAGGCGAGATCGAAAACCACATCCGCCTGGGCTATGGCGCCTATGACCGCCAGCAAGAAGCCCTGGACAGCGGCGGCTCGCTGACCGACACCCTGAGCTATCGCCTCAACGTCAATCGCCTTCGCAGCAACGGCTTCATCGACCGTGGCGACTCGAGCAGCGACTTTGTCAGCGGAGCCCTGCGCTGGCAGGCGGCGGACAACCTGAGCTTTACCCTGGCCAGCGACTACGGTGACCAGCGCCCGCAAAACTACTTCGGTACGCCGCTGATCAACGGCCAGTTGCACAAAGGCCTGCGCGACAAGAACTACAACGTCAGCAACGATACCCAGCACTACAACGACCAGTGGACGCGCCTGACCAGCGAGTGGCAGATCAACGACAGCGTCAGTGCCACCAACGAATTGTTCTACCTGAAAAACCAGCGCCGCTGGCAGAACGCCGAGAACTACAACTTCACCAACGGCCAACTGACCCGCAGCGGCAACTTCGGCATCAAGCACAATCAAGAACAAGTGGGCGACCGCCAGACCTTCACCTTCAAGCACACGCTGTTCGGCCTCGACAGCCAGACCGTGGCCGGGGTGGAATACAACCGTATCCGCTTCCGCCTGGCCAGCAACTCGCCGTTCGGGGACACCTTTACCGGTGGCCAACCCATCGACATCCACCACCCGGCGCCCGGCCAGTTCGCCAGTAATGACCCGTTCAAGCCGCTGTTCGCCACCACCACCAAAACCGTCGCCGGCTTCGCGGAAAACCGCCTGCAACTTACCGACCAGTTGTCGCTGATCACCGGCATCCGCCGTGACTATGCCCAGGTCGAGCGGGATGATTTGCGCAATGGCAGCCGAACCGGCAAGACCCTCACCGGCAACAACTGGAAGGCCGGCCTGGTCTACGCCATCACACCGGACACGTCGGTTTACGGCCAGTATTCCACTAGCACCGACGGCGTCGGCGGCCTGATTTCCCTGAGCCCGAGCCAGCAACAGTTTGACCTGTCCACTGCCAAGCAGACCGAAATCGGCATCAAGCAGGCGTTCTGGGACCAACGCGGTGAGTGGACGTTGGCGGCCTACCACATCGTCAAGAAGAAACTGCTCACCGATGTGCCGGGCGACCCGGAACTCAAGCAGCAAGTCGGCCAGCAATCCTCGCGTGGCCTGGAAGCTAGCCTTGATCTGCAACTGCCGAATGCCTGGCAGTTGCAAGCCAACGCGGCGTGGGTGCACGCGCAGTACGACGACTTCAAGCAGGACGTCGGCGGCGTGCAGGTGTCCCGTGACGGTAACCGCCCGGTGGACGTACCACGCCGCACCGCCAACCTGTGGTTGAGCAAGGCCGTGACCGACGACATCCGCGCCGGTGCCGGCGTGCGTTATGTCGATGCACGTTATGCCGACATGGCCAACCAGAACGAGCTGCCAAGCTACACCGTGGTCGATGCCAACGTGTCATGGAAGGCCCTGCGCAACACCACCCTGGGCCTGCAACTGAACAACCTGTTCGACCGCACGTACGCCGTCAGCCAGTACAACGACGGCCAGCAATGGATTCTCGGGGAGCCGCGCTCGTTCTTCGTCACGGCGGACTACACCTTCTGATGACCTCACTCACCCTCAACGACCTGGCCTGGAGCCCATCGGGTCACGGCCACTGCCATCACCAGTTCCAACTGCGTGACGCCAGCCTGCAGGTCGGCGCAGGAGAGTTTGTCGGGCTGATCGGCCCCAATGGCAGCGGCAAGACCAGCCTGTTGCGCTGTGCCTACCGGTTCAGCAAACCCGCTCAGGGAACCGTGCAACTGGCGCATCAGAACGTGTGGAAACACAGCGCGAAATGGTGCGCACAACGCATTGCCGTGGTGCTGCAGGAGTTCCCCGATGCGTTCGGACTGCGCGTGGATGAAGTGGTCGCCATGGGCCGCACGCCCCACAAGGGTTTGTTCGATGGCGACACACTGCAGGACCAGCAGCGCGTTCACAACATGCTGGCGGCGGTCGGCATGCAGGGCTTCGAAGACCATGCGTTCGCGAACCTGTCCGGCGGTGAAAAACAGCGCGTGATTCTTGCCCGTGCACTGGCCCAGGAACCGCAACTGCTGATCCTCGACGAGCCGACCAACCACCTCGACCCGCGCTATCAGCTGGAGCTGTTGCGGCTGGTCAAGCGCCTGAACATCGGCACCCTGGCCAGTATTCATGACCTGAACCTGGCTGCCGCCTTTTGTGATCGTCTCTATGTGATCGACCATGGCCGCATCGTTGCCAGCGGCACGCCCCATGAAGTACTGACCGCCGAGCTGCTGCGCGACGTCTTTGGCGTCGACGCCTTGATCGACACCCATCCCCTGTCCGGCTACCCCCGAATCACTTGGATAACCCAACCATGATCCTGCGCGCCTGCTCCGCTGTTGCTCTGCTCCTCGCTGCGACGTCTGCGTTCGCCGAAGCGACCCATTACCCGGTGACCGTCAAAAGCTGCAACCGCGACGTGACCTTCCAGCAAGCCCCGCAACACGCGGTCAGCCATGACATCAACATGACGCAGATGATGCTCGCGCTGGGGCTCAAGTCACGCATGGCCGGCTACAGCGGCGTCACCGGCTGGAAGTCCGTGACGCCTGAGATGGCGCACCTGCTCGACGGCCTGCCGGAGCTGGCAAGCAAGTACCCGTCGGTGGAAACCCTGTTGGACGCCAACGTCGACTTTTTCTTTGCCGGCTGGGACTACGGCATGCGCGTGGGCGGCGACCTCACGCCGAACACCCTGCAGCCGCTGGGTATCAACGTGTATGAGCTGACCGAGTCGTGCGCATTCGTGATGAAACGCCCCGCCGCCACCCTGGAAGACACCTACAACGACCTGCGCAACCTGGGCAGGATCTTCGACGTGCAGGACCGCGCCAATGCGTTGATCGCACAGATGCAGGCCCAGGTCGCCGAGGTGCAGAAAGACCTGCCCGCCGACAAACCACGGGTATTTCTCTACGACAGCGGCGAAGACCGCGCCATGACTTCTGGCCGGCTGGGCATGCCGCAGGCGCTGATCGATGCCGCCGGCGGGCGCAATATTCTCGATGACATCGATGCCAGCTGGACCCGGGTCAATTGGGAGACCGTGGTGGAGCGCAACCCCCAGGTGATCGTGATCGTCGACTACAGCGAAATCACTGCCGATCAAAAAGTGCAATTCCTGCTCGACAACCCGGCCCTGCAATCGGTAGACGCCATCAAGAACCAGCGCTTTATCGTGATTCCCTACGTGCAGGCGACGCCGGGCATCGATAACGTGCTCGCGGTGGAAACGTTGGCCAAAGGGTTCCACGGCGAATGATCACCCGTCGCTACGCCTTGCTGCTGGTCGCCCTTGGCGCGCTGTTGCTGGTCTCCTGCGTGCTCTCGCTGGGGTTCGGCTCGGCGCGGGTGCCGGTGGACGTGGTGTGGCGGATCTTGCTGAACAAGGTGTTCGGCCTGGGTGAGGTGAACTGGAGCACCGGGCAGGCACACATTGTGTGGCTGATCCGTGTGCCGCGCATGCTGCTCGGTGCATTGGTAGGCGCCGGGCTGGCCCTGATCGGCGCGGTATTGCAAGCGGTGACGCGCAACCCGCTGGCCGACCCGCACCTGCTCGGCGTGACCTCCGGCGCGACACTCGGCGCAGTCATCGTGGTGCTGCACGTTGGTGAGATCATCGGCCTGCTCACGCTGCCCGCCGCCGCGTTCATCGGCGCGTTGCTGAGCATGTTGGTGGTGCTGGCAGTGGCCAGCCGCAACGGCCGGCTGGAGAGTGATCGCCTGCTGCTGTGCGGGGTAGCCGTGTCGTTTGTGATGATGGCGGCGGCCAACCTGTTGCTGTTCATGGGCGACCATCGCGCGGCCTCGGCGGTGATGTTCTGGATGCTCGGCGGGCTGGGGCTCGCGCGCTGGGAGTTGTTGGCCATCCCCGCCGCCACGGTACTGCTGGGGTTGGTCTTGCTATTGGGCATGGCGCGCCCGCTCAACGCCTTGATGGCCGGCGAGCAGACCGCCGTGACCTTGGGCCTGAATGCGCGCAACGTGCGGCTGAAGGTGTTCCTGGTCGCGTCCCTGATGACCGGCGTACTGGTGTCGATCAGCGGCTCCATCGGCTTTGTCGGGCTGATGGTGCCGCACATTGCCCGGCGCCTGGTGGGCGCCGAGCACCGACGGTTACTGCCGGTGTGCGTGCTGCTGGGCAGCCTGTTCCTGGTGTGGGTAGATGTTGCTGCACGCACCCTGATCGCCCCCGAAGACCTGCCCATAGGCGTGGCAACGGCGGCAATTGGCGGGTTGTTTTTTATCGGCCTGATGCGCAAGCGCTGACCTCCAGCAGATTACAGTTCGTCCTTGTCTCGACCGTACTGTACGGCCTGCGGATCGGGTGCGGCCTGCACATCCTTGAGTTCCCACTCGTTACCCAGTAGCCCCAGGCGCGTCCAGAAGGCATCGATTTGCAGCACAGACAATTGGCCGTTCTCCCGCAAGCGGCTGACCAGCACGCTGGGCGTAAGCACAGGGCCGATACTCAGCAGTCGTACCTCCTCTGCCGAGAAACTGGGCACATACTTGAGCAACGCGCCGCCTCGACAGGTCAAGTACACACTCTGGGCGGTCGGGCGGTTGATTTTCACAATGTCCTGATACAGGCTCAAATCGTCCCTCGATACAAAATTTTCCAGTAGCGCTCGGTCCAGTGGCCGCGAGCTAATGGTCGAGGCGATGACTTTGTAAAAAGCCTGGACCGCGTGAATGGTGTAGAGGAACAGGGGATGGTCAGGTTTGATGTCGAAGCCGAAATGCTCAAACTGAAATAGTTGCGCAATCGTGTCCTGCAACCAGGCGTGGTGGTCTTCCACAGGGTCCAGTGACACAAATCCCACATTACCCGGAGCGGCCAACACCGCCCCGAGGTATTCACGGCCCTTGTAGCCGGCCAACAGCGCGCCGGCCCACAGCGCGGCATCATCGGCATGACTGAACAGCGGCCCGCAAAAGGAAAGAAAGTGCGGGTTGTCTTCCACCGGCCAGGCAGCAGCATGGGGCAACCATTGCGCAGTCACGACTTGTTCCCTTCCCCACACCGTGCTCCTCACGCGCACATACAACTCGCCCTGGGTCGCGAGCCCGCGCACATAGTCGACGACACGCAAGGTGCCTTCCAGCAATTGCCGTTCGGCGACAGAGGCCTGGGAGATCAACGCATACAGGGCCTCAGGCCCGTCTTTCCTGAATGAATACCTGAGCAGGGCACCGTCGGCACACAGCAGGTAAAGCGGCAGAACGCCGTTTTTGGCCAGGTTGCTGACAAACGCGACACCATTGGCCAATGCCCCGGGCGCGAAGAAGCTGGCCGCCATGCTATCGCGCGTGGGCGCAACCGCCTGCGTGGAGGCGCACAAGTACAAGGCCGCCAACGTATAGCCCTGAGGCAACTGGCCATCGAGAAAGACCTGCCTGAAGTCGGAATAATTGGCACGTACCAACGGCAAGGTCGTCATGTACAGCGTCTTTTTTACGGACTTGAGCACATAACCGAATTGCACCTGCGCCTGTGGCGATGAGCGCAGCTGTGCATGACGCACAGCATCGTAGGCTTGGGTAAAAAGAGGGCTGCACGGCGCATCGGCAAACACCTGATTGATCTCCAGAGGTGCCGGCGACACCATGTTCGCAACGAAGGGTCCACGCAGGGCGCGCGCGTCCCCCCACAGTGAATTGCCTTGGACCACCTGCAGATTACCGGCCTTGGCCACCTGCGTGACAAAGTCACCGGGGAGCAGGGTTCCGTTGCGTAACTGGCGCTCGATGTCATTGTCCCAAAGGTCGCCCTTGCGCGAATCCAACGGCTGCAGTTTCTGCTTGAGCGCCTCCTCGTCCGTAGAGCCCGTCAGTTGGTAACTCAGGACCGAGCCTTGGGGCCCGATCAGGTATTCACGCAAAATGTTGACCTCGCGCTGCAACAGGCTCGCCATTACTCCGGTGGGCAGCATGCTTTGGTAGATCGCTTTTTGAGTGGCCGACAACAGCATCCGTACTTCATGCCCGACCACCGAACGATAACGCGCGACGATCGTGGCCCCCTGCGGGTATAACCCCCGCGCAATCACCGAATTGGGGTAAATCCAGTCAATGGTAAAGCCTCGAGGAGGCACCACCAGCGGCAGAGTCGCCACGAACCTGTCATCGGTCATCCTGAGCACCACACCGCCGTAGGCCCGTTGACGCCCCTTGCCCACTATCGCAGCGACGTAGCGCGCCGCATCGTCCGGGTTGGCAAACACCGGGCTGAGGCGTCGCCGGGTAGGGCGCTCGTAGCCGGACCAGGTACGCGGCACACCCCCTTGCTTGTCCCAGCACTGGCTGGTACGCACGACATAGAGCCCGCCCCGGTTGGCGCACTCACCGACAAAGGTCTGCGGCGTCTTTTTACCGGACACCACTGCCTCATCATCGGCTGCCAACAGCCTGTCCAGCGGGCCGCCGCTTTCCACGTTGTAAGGCAGCGATACATACCTCAATAGAGCGCCGTCTTCAGTTGAAAAATAAACCGGGAGGTACTTGCCGTTAGCGTATTTGTCACCGCCACGCTTGCTGTCGTAAATCGCGCCATATAGCAACGCAGGCCGCACGAAATAGCGGGTTAACCAGGCGCTTTGCGTCGCCAGCCCCATGGGCTGCCATTGCTGTGAACGGAACAGCCCACAGGGCACGAACCCCGCAGGAAAACGATAATCACGGTCATCCGTCGCTTCGAACAAACTGCTCAGGCTGAACAGAGCGTTGCGTTCATCAACGCCCACTACTTCGGTGGCGAGGTAATGCGGCTTGTCCTTGTGCCGGAGAATAAAACCGAAGTACGCCTGCTCAGCAAGGTTGCGTCCATGAACCCGAGCATGAAGGTCGCGGGCGGCGTCATCGGCACTGTAGTACACGGCGCCGTAGGTGACATAGTTGGGCGGCCCAAACCTCGGCGCGTAGTCAAAGTTGGGTGTCCAATCGGTATAGATTGGCGAGCGCGGCCCCCACAGTGGATTACCCTGGATAACCTGCAAGTCACCGGCCTCGGCCAACCTGACCACCCACTGCGCTGGCTTCCTCTGCCCGCTGCCCAGTTGCTTCTGCGCCTCACTGCCACCCGCCTGCGGCGCGGTGAGGCGCAAAAGCCGCGTCTGCGAATCGGACTCGCTCGGTGTGTAGACCAGTAGACAGTCTTCGCTCCCCGACAAATAAGCCGGGCGCTTGTGCAGGATCACGTCATGGATTTCCTCGGCAGAGAACACCTGCAGATTGATTTCTGCCTCTTCCCGCGTCCAGCGCCGCTGCTCGACCCAACTCGGGTCAACCATCGACAAGGCCACGTGAGAACCGTAGCGCGCATGTATCTGGTATGGCTCGGGCGGAATCGACGGGCCCTTTCCATCTGCAGGCATGAACAGCAGATGGGCGAACGGGTTGGCGTTGCTCGCCTGCGGCTCGGTGATCAAGAAGCCTCCTTCGTCGTCCTTGAGCACGTACCCGCCGTAGGCATGCTGGCGCTTGCGGCCAATTTGCTCGTGGGCATAAACGGCCGCGTCGTGGGCAGAAATGAAGAAACGACTCAATACTGCCCGCGAGGGACCGCCCAACACCGTCGAACGCTCATCCACCGGGCCGACGTCTCGCCACAGCAAGCCCGCCTCCACCACCGACACGCTCGTCGAGGCGATGACCCGGCGCACATAGTTGCGCGGGCTCAGGGTACCGGCCAGCAGTGCGGCCTGGGCGCCATTATCCTCAATGGTGCCCGCCGCGGGCTCACTGGCCAGGGCGGTCGTGGCGCCCGGCACATCAAGTTCGAGCAACGCACCATCCGATGCCTGCAGGTACAAGCGGAGTCCACGGGCCTTGTCCTGCAGTGACGCGGTGGTCCTGGCTTGAGCGATGGCCGCCGCCACTTCAGTCGGCGTAAAGAATGTGGAATACAGCCAGGGTTCGTGCGCAGGCAGGTCGAGGGCCGCGGGCGAGGAGCGGTAGTAGATCGCCTCCAGCCTAACATTCGACGGCAGCCGTAACTGGCCGTCGGCGCGCGTAGGGAACCGTGCCACTGGAGAGAACAACGGCGCGCTCAGCGCTTCGGGGTAGGTCGCCACATAGCTTTCGTCCCGCGTGTGCTTGAGCACAAAACCCTGGGCCGCGCCTGCCGGGAACAACGCCCGCGCCGCCAGCACCGCCGCATCAGCCTGCTCGAAGATCTGTGTGAAGAACGGCTGCTCCTCTGTCACCTGAGCGACGGCCGTATTGATGCGCCAGCCTTGCTTGACCCGACCGCGCACGCCCCCCCAGTGAGCGTTGGCCACCACCACCCGCAAGTCACCGGCCTGCACGGCCTGCCAGATCAATGATTCGAAATCGGAGGAAGGCGCAAATGGCTCTTCGCCGAGAATGCGTTTTCTAAGCAGGCTCTCCAGCGCCGAGCCACTGCTCGTGTACTTGAGCAAGGAGCCCTCTGGGCCGCACAAATAATGGGCCTTCACCGAACGCCGGTGCTCAATGATGAAACTCAGGTCGGCGGGGGAAAAAAAGCTGACGAATACCGAAGCCTGCTCATCGCTCATGCCTGGGTTGTGGGCTTTCACCTGGGCCGTGTTCAGCGGGTGCGAATGGTAGAGCGCCTCGCAGATATAGCCACCGGGGGCGATGAAATTATCGTCGGCGTCGGTCGCCAGCAGGATTCGATGATCGAACGAGACCTGTTGGTCTGCAAGGGGCGTCGTAGCAAAGTAGCGATTGCCCTGTTTGAGAATAGCCCCGCCGTATTCCTTGTCAGCCACGGGGTGATCGATTTGGTCGTGAGCCCAACGGGCAGCATCGTCGGCGGTGATAAAGGGCGGGCTCAAGGCCGGCAGGATGGGCGTGGCGTTAGCGGCTCGTGGCGTGCGAGACATACAGGGACTCCTGGAAAAGTGGGGAATGCCTACTGTCACGTCAACCCGGCACGCACGGGCGCTAGATAGTTGTCGGCCAGGCACCACTTCAGCGCAGCCGATGCACCGACGCCCCGTCAACGCGCCGATCTGGTGCGCAACCGTTTACGCCAGCCCCCCGCCTGCACCGCAGACAAGCGCCGCCGCGCACCTCGGCACAGCCTTTGCAAAAGCCAGTGCAACGCCCACATAACAACATCGAGTTCCTGGAGACCGCACCATGAAGCGTCGCAGCTTGATCAAGGCTTTCACTCTCTCGGCATCCATTGCCGCCATGGGTCTGACCTGGACCGTGCAGGCCGCCGAGACCATCAAGGTCGGCATCCTGCACTCGTTGTCCGGGACCATGGCGATCTCCGAGACCTCGCTCAAAGACATGGCGCTGATGACCATCGACGAGATCAACGCCAAAGGCGGTGTGAACGGCAAGATGCTTGAGCCGGTGGTGGTTGACCCCGCATCGAACTGGCCGCTGTTCGCTGAAAAAGGCCGCCAGTTGCTGACCCAGGACAAGGTCGCAGTCGTGTTCGGCTGCTGGACCTCGGTGTCGCGTAAATCGGTGCTGCCGGTGTTCGAAGAGCTCAACGGCCTGCTGTTCTACCCGGTGCAATACGAAGGCGAAGAGATGTCACCTAACGTGTTCTATACCGGTGCAGCGCCGAACCAGCAGGCGATCCCGGCGGTGGAATACCTGATGAGCGAAGAAGGCGGCAGTGCCAAGCGCTTCTTCCTGCTCGGCACCGACTATGTGTACCCGCGCACCACCAACAAGATCCTGCGTTCGTTCCTGCACTCCAAAGGCGTCGCGGACAAAGACATCGAAGAGGTCTATACCCCGTTCGGCCACGCCGACTACCAGACCATCGTTGCCAACATCAAGAAGTTCTCCGCGGGCGGCAAGACTGCAGTGATCTCCACCGTGAACGGCGACTCCAACGTGCCGTTCTACAAGGAGCTGGCCAACCAGGGACTGAAAGCCACCGACGTACCGGTGGTGGCGTTCTCGGTGGGTGAAGAAGAATTGCGCGGCATCGACACCAAGCCGTTGGTGGGCAACCTCGCGGCCTGGAACTACTTCCAGTCGGTGGAGAACCCGGTGAACCAGAAGTTCGTCGCGGACTGGAAAGCCTACGCCAAGAAACACAACCTGCCGGGCGCGGATAAAGCCGTGACCAACGACCCGATGGAAGCCACCTACGTGGGCATCCATATGTGGGCCCAGGCGGCGGAAAAAGCCAAGTCCACCGACGTCGACAAAGTGCGCGAAGCACTGGCCGGCCAGACCTTCGCTGCACCGTCGGGCTTCACCCTGACCATGGACAAGACCAACCACCACCTGCACAAGCCGGTGATGATCGGCGAGATCCAGGCCGACGGGCAGTTCTCGGTGGTGTGGCAGACCCAAGAGCCGATCCGCGCCCAGCCATGGAGCCCGTACATTCCTGGCAATGACAAGAAGCCGGACTATGCCGTGAAGAGCAACTGATCCGAGGGGTGTCGGCACTTGAGTGCCGACACACACCCTGTGGGAGCTGGCTTGCCTGCGATGCAGACGACTCGGTGTGTCTGATGCACCGCTATCGCAGGCAAGCCAGCTCCCACATTAGTTCGAGCAAGGCCCACGAATATGCCCACTGCCTTCTACCGCTTCATCCTGGCTACGCTGCTGTTGCTGCCTTTCGCCGCACACGCCAGCGACGCCGAAGACTTCCTGTCTGCCAACCCGACCCAACAAGCCAAGCTCCTGCAAGACTGGGCTGCCCAGCCCGACCCGGCGCGCATCGAGCTGGTAGACGCCCTGCAACAAGGCCAACTCACCGTCAACGGTGAGACCAAGACCGTACGCTTGAACAACCGTCTGCGTGGCCTGATCGACAACGTGCAGGCCAGCCAGCAACTGCTCGCCGCCGACCCCAAGGTACGCCTGGCCGCCGCGCAGACCCTGCAAAAAACCGCCCAACCTGCGCAGCTCGCATTCCTCGACCAGCGGGTCGCCGCCGAGACCAACGAGGACGTGCACACCGCCCTCAGCCTGGCCCTGGCCAACCTGCAGCTGGTCGATAACGATCCGGTGGTGCGCCTGGCCGCCGTGCGTTTGCTCGGCAGCACCGGCGACCCGCTGGCCCGCACGCGCCTAGAAGCCCTGCTCGCGCCCGGCGTCGAAACCGACGCTGCCGTGCACACCGCCGCCGAGACAAGCCTGGCCCAGGTCAAACGCAAATTGATGGTCGGCGAGGTCCTCGGCCAGGCGTTCAGCGGCATGTCCCTTGGGTCGATCCTGCTGCTCGCAGCCCTGGGCCTGGCGATCACTTTCGGCCTGCTCGGCGTGATCAACATGGCCCACGGCGAGATGCTGATGCTCGGCGCGTACTCCACCTACGTGGTGCAACTGCTGATGCAGCGCTACGTGCCCGCGGCCATCGAGTTCTACCCGCTGATCGCGCTGCCGGTGGCATTTTTTGTCACCGCCGCCATCGGCATGGCCCTGGAGCGTACCGTGATTCGTCACCTGTACGGCCGGCCGCTGGAGACCCTGCTCGCCACCTGGGGCATCAGCCTGATGCTGATCCAGTTGGTGCGCCTGGTGTTCGGCGCGCAGAACGTCGAGGTGTCCAACCCCGCCTGGCTGTCCGGCGGCATCCAGGTGCTGCCCAACCTGGTACTGCCCTACAACCGCATTGTCATCATCGCCTTCGCACTGTTCGTGGTGGTGCTGACCTGGCTGCTGCTGAACAAGACGCGCCTGGGCCTCAACGTGCGCGCGGTCACCCAGAACCGCAACATGGCCGCCTGCTGCGGCGTGCCTACCGGCCGCGTGGACATGCTCGCGTTCGGCCTCGGCTCAGGCATCGCTGGCCTTGGCGGCGTGGCGTTGAGCCAGATCGGCAACGTCGGCCCGGACCTGGGCCAGAGCTACATCATCGACTCGTTCCTGGTGGTGGTACTCGGCGGCGTCGGCCAGTTGGCCGGTAGCGTCATGGCCGCCTTCGGGCTGGGTATCGCCAACAAGATCCTGGAGCCCCAGATCGGCGCCGTGCTCGGCAAGATCCTGATCCTCGCGCTGATCATTCTGTTTATCCAGAAACGCCCGCAGGGACTCTTCGCACTGAAAGGACGGGTGATCGACTGATGAACCAGCCATTGATGCTCACGGCCGCGCAAAAGGCCGGCCCCAAGGTGACGATTGCCGTCGGCGCGCTGATCCTTGTCGTGTTGCTGGCGCTGCCGTTGCTGTCGCTGCTGCCGCCGGAAAACACCTTTCATGTATCGGCCTACACCCTGACGCTGGTGGGCAAGATCCTCTGCTACGCCATCGTCGCCCTGGCACTGGACCTGGTGTGGGGCTACGCCGGGATGTTGTCCCTAGGCCACGGCCTGTTCTTCGCCCTCGGGGGCTATGCGATGGGCATGTACCTGATGCGCCAGGCCTCGGGGGATGAACTGCCAGCGTTCATGACATTCCTGTCGTGGACCGAACTGCCGTGGTACTGGGTGGGCACCGACCACTTCCTCTGGGCCCTGTGCCTGGTGGTATTGGCGCCAGGTCTGCTGGCGTTGGTGTTTGGGTTCTTCGCCTTCCGCTCGCGGATCAAGGGCGTGTATTTCTCGATCATGACCCAGGCCCTGACGTTTGCGGGGATGCTGTTGTTTTTCCGCAACGAGACCGGATTCGGCGGCAATAACGGTTTCACCAATTTTCGCAGCATCCTGGGCTTTGGCATTACCGAGCCGGGCACGCGCGCGGTGTTGTTCGTGGCCACGGTGCTGTTGCTGGTCGCCAGCCTCTACATCGGCTGGCGCCTGGCGCAAAGCAAGTTCGGCCGCGTGCTCACGGCGCTGCGTGATGCCGAGAACCGCCTGATGTTCTGCGGCTACGACCCGCGTGGCTTCAAGCTCTTCGTTTGGGTCTTGAGCGCCGTGTTGTGCGGGCTGGCGGGAGCGTTGTATGTGCCGCAGGTGGGCATTATCAACCCCAGCGAAATGTCGCCGACCAACTCCATCGAGGCCGCCGTATGGGTCGCCCTGGGTGGGCGCGGCACGCTGATCGGCCCGCTGCTGGGCGCTGGTGTGGTCAATGGCATGAAGAGCTGGTTCACCGTGGCCTTCCCGGAATACTGGCTGTTCTTCCTCGGGGCGCTGTTCATCATCGTCACCCTGTACCTGCCCAAGGGCGTCATCGGCCTGCTGAAGAAATGAGGAACGTCATGCTTGAACCTATTTTCGATGCAGGCAGCGGCCGTGATGCGATCGGCATTGGCCAAGCCGCGGGCAAGGGCCTGAATACTCGCCACGGCACCATCCTGACCCTGGAAGACATCAGCGTCAGCTTCGATGGTTTCAAGGCCCTCAACAACCTGAACCTCTACATCGGCGTCGGCGAACTGCGTTGCATCATCGGCCCCAATGGCGCGGGCAAGACCACCTTGATGGACGTGATCACCGGCAAGACCCGGCCCAGTCACGGCAAGGCCTGGTTCGGCGAAACCCTGGACCTGACCAGCATGAGCGAAGTGCAGATCGCCCAGGCTGGCATCGGCCGCAAATTCCAGAAACCCACGGTGTTCGAAGCCTTGAGCGTGTTCGAAAACCTGGAGCTGGCGCAGAAGACCGACAAGTCGGTGTGGGCCAGCCTGCGCGCACGCTTGAGCGGCGAGCAGAAGGACCGAATCGATGAAGTGCTCGATACCATCCGCCTCACCGCCTCGGAGCATCTCCAGGCAGGCCTGCTGTCCCACGGCCAGAAGCAGTTCCTGGAGATCGGCATGCTGCTGATGCAGGACCCGCAACTGTTGCTGCTGGACGAACCGGTGGCGGGCATGACCGACGCCGAAACCGAGTTCACCGCCGAACTGTTCAAGCGCCTGGCGGGCAAGCACTCGCTGATGGTGGTGGAACACGACATGGGGTTTGTCGGTTCGATTGCCGACCACGTGACGGTGTTGCACCAGGGCAGCGTACTGGCCGAAGGCTCACTGGAACAGGTGCAGGAAAATGAGCGGGTGATCGAGGTTTACCTCGGTCGCTGAGCCTGACAAGGACTGCTTCATGTGGGCACTGGCTTGCCGGCGATGCAGGCAACTCGGTGTAGCGGGTACAGCGCTATCGCCGGCACGCCAGCGCCCACATTTGATCCGGTTCCCACAGGGGAATCGTGGAGGTTTTGAGAATGCTGCAAGTCGACAAGCTGCACCAGTACTACGGCGGTAGCCATATCCTGCGCGGGCTGTCCTTTGACGTGAAGATCGGTGAGGTCACCTGCCTGCTCGGCCGTAACGGCGTGGGCAAGACCACCCTGCTCAAATGCCTGATGGGCCTGCTGCCGGCCAAAGAGGGCGCGGTGAATTGGGAAGGCAAGGCGATCACCGGGTTCAAGCCGCACCAGCGTGTGCATGCGGGGATTGCCTATGTGCCGCAGGGCCGGGAGATTTTTGGACGGCTGACGGTGGAAGAAAACCTGTTGATGGGGCTTTCGCGCTTTCCGGGTTCCGAGGCCAAGGAAGTGCCCGCCTTCATCTACGAACTGTTCCCGGTGTTGCTGCAAATGAAACACCGGCGTGGCGGCGATTTGTCCGGCGGCCAGCAACAGCAACTGGCGATTGGTCGTGCGCTGGCCAGCCGCCCGCGCCTGCTGATCCTCGACGAGCCCACCGAAGGCATCCAGCCCTCGGTCATCAAGGAGATCGGCGCGGTGATCAAGAAACTCGCGGCACGCGGTGATATGGCGATCCTGCTGGTGGAGCAGTTCTACGACTTCGCGGCCGAGTTGGCCGACCAATACCTGGTGATGTCCCGTGGTGAAATCGTGCAGCAAGGCCGAGGTGAAAATATGGAAAGTGAAGGTGTGCGTGGTCTCGTAACCATCTAATCTGTAGCCTCCTAACGATAAGCACACGCCATGAACCTGCCCGTTCCCCCCGCCTTGTTCACCCCCAGCTGGCACGCCGAGCTGGAACTCGGCTATGCGCGTTTCGGTGACACCACGCGCCCGGTGATGCGCCGCCACCTTGGCCCGCTGCGGGTGCAAAAGCACCTGTACGCCGAAGGCCCCGAGGTGTGCCAGCACATTATCGTGCACCCGCCCGGCGGGATTGCCGGTGGTGATCGCCTGGACATCAGCGCCCATGTCGGCGCGGGTGCCTGGGCGCAATTGACCAGCCCCGGCGCGGCCAAATGGTATCGCGCCAGCGGCCCCGCCTTTCAGCAGGTGGACCTCACCGTGGAAGCCGGCGCCACCCTGGAATGGCTGCCCCAGGAAACCATCGTATTCAGTGCCGCCCAGGCCGAGCTCACTACGCGCATCGCGCTGCAAGGCGATGCGCGGCTGTTCTACTGGGATGTGGTCGCCCTGGGTCGCCCGGCCAGCGCTGAACGTTTCGACCTCGGCCACTTTCAGTCACACCTGGACATTCGCCGCGACGGCCAGTTGCTCTGGCACGAGCGCCAACGCATTGTCGGCGCCGACGGCTTGCTGGACTCGCCCATAGGCCTGGACGGTCAGCCGGTGTTTGCGACGTTGCTGCTGACCGCCGACATCGCCCCTGAATTACTCGAAACCTGCCGTGCCCTGCCCCACGCGGTGCGCGGCGACCTGACTCAACTGCCTGGCCTGCTGGTCGCGCGCTGCCTGGCCAGCGAAGCGCTGCTGGCGCGGGCATGGTTGATTGATTTATGGCGGTTGCTGCGCCCGGCGGTGCTGGGCCGTGAAGCCGTTTCACCGCGAATCTGGAGCACCTGAACCATGGATCTGACCCCACGGGAAAAAGACAAACTGCTGATCTTCACTGCAGGCCTGGTGGCCGAGCGGCGCCTGGCGCGCGGCGTGAAGCTCAACTACCCGGAAACCATCGCCTACATCTCCGCCGCACTGATGGAAGGGGCCCGCGATGGCCGCACGGTCGCTGACCTGATGCACTACGGCACCACCCTGCTCAGCCGTGAACAGGTGATGGAAGGCATCCCGGAGATGATCCCGGACATCCAGGTGGAAGCCACCTTCCCCGACGGCACCAAGCTGGTCACCGTCCACCAACCCATCGCCTGAGGCCCGGCCATGATTCGTGACGCAACTCAAAACGATTTGCCGGCGATCCGCGATATCTACAACGACGCGGTACTCAACACGACGGCGATCTGGAACGAACAACCGGTGGACCTGGGCAATCGCCAGGCCTGGTTCAGTGCGCGGCATGCCCAGGGCTATCCGGTCCTGGTCTGCGTGGAAAACGGTGAAGTCACCGGCTACGCCTCGTTCGGCGACTGGCGACCGTTCGAAGGTTTCCGCTACAGCGTCGAGCACTCGGTGTACGTGCGCAACGACCAACGCGGCAAAGGCCTCGGCCCGCGCCTGATGGAGGCGCTGATCGAACGCGCCCGCACCGGCGGCAAACATGTGATGGTCGCCGCCATCGAAAGCGGCAACCACGCTTCGATCCACCTGCATGAGCGCCTGGGCTTCATTACCACCGGCCAGATGCCCCAAGTGGGCATCAAGTTTGGCCGCTGGCTGGACCTGACGTTTATGCAACTGAACCTGAACCCGGGCGCCGAACCGCCCAAGGAGTGAGTCGATGAGCGCTTCGCAACTGCGTCGAGTGAATGCAGAAAGTTTTGCCCACTACCGCCTGGGCTTGATCGAGCTGTTGCTGGACGCGGTGAAGCACGGTGCATCGGTCGGCTTCATGGCTGACTTCGACGAAGCCCAGGCCCGCGCTTACCTGAAGGGGGTGCAAGCCAGCGTCGAAGACGCCAGCCTGCTGCTGTGGGTCGTGGTGCGCGACGAACAGGTGATTGCCAGCGTGCAACTGGCGCTGTGCCAGAAAGCCAACGGCCTCAACCGCGCCGAAGTGCAAAAGCTGCTGGTGCACAGCAGCGCCCGACGTCA
Organism: Pseudomonas sp. MYb13; assembly: GCF_002980075.1. Lineage (NCBI taxonomy): Bacteria > Pseudomonadati > Pseudomonadota > Gammaproteobacteria > Pseudomonadales > Pseudomonadaceae > Pseudomonas > Pseudomonas sp. MYb13. The sequence goes on from NZ_PCQI01000005.1 coordinate 107,980, forward strand.
CGGCCTGGGCCAACAGTTGATGAACACCCTGGAACTCGCCGCGCGCCAGCACAAGCGCGGCCTGTTGTACCTGGACACCGAAGCCGGCTCCCCGGCCGAGGCCTTCTACCAGTCGCTGCGCTACACCAAGATCGGTGAGTTGCCCGACTACTGCCAAAGCCCGGACGGGCGCTACAGCCCGACCGCCATCTACTTCAAGACCCTGGGGCAACCTGCATGATTCCTGGTGAATATCAGATCCAGCCTGGCGACATCGAACTCAACGTGGGTCGCCGCACCGTCACACTCAGCGTGGCCAACAGCGGCGACCGGCCGATCCAGGTGGGCTCGCATTACCATTTTTTCGAGACCAATGACGCGCTGACCTTTGATCGCGCGGCGAGCCGTGGCATGCGCCTGAATATTCCAGCGGGGACGGCGGTGCGCTTCGAGCCGGGGCAGAGTCGTGAAATCGAGTTGGTGGATTTGAGCGGTGGACGGCGGGTGTTCGGGTTTGCCGGACGGATCATGGGTGACCTTTAAGGCCTCATCGCGGGAAAGCCCGCTCCCACACGGGAACGCATTCCATCTGTGGGAGCGGGCTTGCCCGCGATAGCGATCTCACATTCAACTTACTTTTTCAGGGCTCACACACATGAAAATCAGCCGCCAAGCCTACGCCGACATGTACGGCCCCACCGTCGGTGACAAGGTCCGCCTGGCCGACACCGAGTTGTTCGTCGAGGTCGAAAAAGACTTCACCGTCTACGGCGAGGAGGTGAAATTCGGCGGCGGCAAGGTGATCCGCGATGGCCAGGGCCAGAGCCAGTTGCTCGCCCATGAAGTGGTCGACACGCTGATTACCAACGCGCTGATCATCGACCACTGGGGCATCGTCAAGGCTGACGTCGGCCTGAAAAACGGCCGCATCCACGCGATCGGCAAAGCCGGCAACCCGGATATCCAACCCGGCGTGACGATGGCCATCGGTGCCAGCACCGAAGTGATTGCCGGCGAAGGCATGATCCTCACCGCCGGCGGCATCGACTCCCATGTGCACTTCATCTGCCCGCAGCAGATCGAAGAGGCGCTGACCAGCGGCGTCACCACCATGATCGGCGGCGGCACCGGCCCGGCCACGGGCACCAACGCTACCACCTGCACCTCAGGTCCCTGGCACCTGGCGCGGATGCTCCAGGCCAGCGATTCTTTTCCGATGAACATCGGTTTTACCGGCAAGGGCAACGCCAGCCTGCCCGAGCCGCTGATCGAGCAAGTCAAGGCCGGTGCCATTGGCCTCAAGCTGCATGAGGACTGGGGCACCACACCGGCGAGTATCGATAACTGCCTGAGCGTTGCCGACCAGTACGACGTGCAGGTGGCGATCCACAGCGACACCCTCAACGAATCCGGCTTTGTCGAAACCACGCTGGCCGCGCTCAAGGGCCGCACCATCCACACCTACCACACCGAAGGTGCAGGGGGCGGTCACGCGCCAGATATCATCAAGGCCTGCGGCTTCCCCAACGTGCTGCCCAGCTCGACCAACCCGACCCGGCCGTTCACGCGCAACACCATCGACGAGCACCTGGACATGCTGATGGTCTGCCATCACCTGGACCCCAGCATTGCCGAAGACGTGGCCTTCGCCGAAAGCCGTATCCGCCGCGAGACCATAGCCGCCGAAGACATCCTGCACGACCTCGGCGCGTTCTCGATGATCAGCTCGGATAGCCAGGCCATGGGCCGAGTGGGCGAGGTGATCACACGCACCTGGCAGACCGCCGACAAGATGAAAAAGCAACGCGGCCCGCTGCCCGGCGATGGCCCTGGCAACGACAACTTCCGCGCCAAACGCTACATCGCCAAGTACACCATCAACCCGGCGATCACCCACGGCGTGAGTCACATCGTCGGCTCCATCGAAGTGGGCAAGTGGGCCGACCTGGTGCTGTGGCGCCCGGCGTTTTTCGGCATAAAACCTACCTTGATTCTCAAGGGCGGGGCGATTGCCTCAAGCCTGATGGGCGACGCGAACGCTTCGATCCCCACGCCGCAGCCGGTGCACTACCGGCCGATGTTCGCCAGCTTCGGCAGCTCGCTGCACGCTACCAGCCTGACCTTTATCAGCCAGGCAGCCATGGACGCAGGCTTGCCGGAAGCGCTGGGCCTGAAGAAACAGATTGGCGTGGTAAAGGGCTGTCGCAACGTGCAGAAAACCGACCTGATCCACAACGATTACCTGCCGGACATCGAGGTTGACCCACAGACCTATCAGGTCAAGGCCGACGGTGTGTTGCTGTGGTGTGAGCCGGCCGAGGTGTTGCCGATGGCGCAGCGGTATTTCCTGTTCTAGCTGAAAACCGGTGGCGAGGGAGCGTGGCTCCCTCACCGCAGGGAAAGTATTTGCCTCAGAACTGCTCGCGCGGGTTAAACGCAGCTTTCTGCGCCAGCTCCTGCCACAACGCTTTCACGTCATCGTCGCCCGCCGGTGGCATCACCGCCTTGAGCTGCACGTACAGGAAGCCACGCTGCCCGGCCTTATTCAGCAAACCATGGCCCTTGGCGCGCATGCGCTGGCCGTTCTGGCTGCCGGCTGGCACCTTGAGGTTGATCTTGCCGGTCAACGTCGGCACGGCGATTTCAGCGCCCAACGCCAACTCCCACGGCGCCAGCGGCAGGGTGATCACCAGGTTTTCGCCTTCGACTTCAAACTTGGGGTGCGGTGCAAACTTGATGATCAGGTACAGATCGCCATTGGCTCCACCGCCAATACCCGGCGCGCCCTGGCCTTTGAGGCGGATGCGCTCGCCGTCGGTCACACCGGCGGGGATCTTCACGTTCAGGCTCTTGGTAGTGTTGCTGACGTGGCGGCCCGAGGCGTCGTATTGCGGCACCTGGAAGCTGATCTGCTTGGACTCGGTGGACAGTGTCTCTTCGAGGAACACCGACAGCTGCATCTCCACATCCTGCCCCTTACGCCCGGCCGGACGGCGCTGGCCGCCACCAAAGGCATCGCCACGCGAGCCGAAGATCGAGCTGAAGAAGTCCGAGAAGTCCTCGCCACCGCCACCCCCGCCAAAACCGCCACGGCTCTGCCAGCCCGGCGGCCCCTGGAACGGCTGGCCATGCTGGCCGTATTTGCGCAGTTCGTCGTATTCAGCACGCTTATCGGCACTTTTAAGCGCTTCATAGGCTTCGGACGCGTCCTTGAACTTCTCTTCGGCGTCTTTTTCCTTGCTTACATCCGGGTGATATTTGCGTGCGAGCTTGCGGTAGGCAGCCTTGATTTCCTTGTCATCGGCGCTCGGCTCGACACCCAATATCTTGTAGTAGTCTTTGAAATCCATCGGCGGTTCACCATCCTTAATCGAGATCGCACAGCCCAGGGCACAACGTGCGCTGCTTTGCACTTGTTGAGTCTTGTGGCCTGGGGGTGCGTCAAAGTGTTATCGGCACTAGCCGTATGCAACAGATGTGGGGGCAAATACCCAACTTTCAAGCACGATTTAGCGGATAGTCGGCCTACGCATCCGCCTTCGACTGGCATACACTGCGCGGCCGTTTTTCAACCGGAACCCGATAGACATGAAAAACCCATCCCCAGCCCGTGCCTGCGGCATCGACTTTGGCACGTCCAACTCCACCGTCGGCTGGATCCGTCCCGGCGAGGAGACGCTCATCGCGCTGGAGGACGACAAGATCACGTTGCCATCGGTGGTGTTCTTCAACTTCGAGGAGCGCCGCCCGGTGTACGGTCGCCTGGCCCTGCACGAATACCTGGAAAACTACGAAGGCCGGCTGATGCGCTCGCTCAAGAGCCTGCTCGGTTCCAAGTTGATCAAGCACGACACCAGCGTGCTGGGCACCGCGATGCCTTTCACCGACTTGCTGGCGCTGTTCATCGGCCAACTCAAGAGCCGTGCCGAAGCCAACGCCGGCCGCGAGTTCGAAGAAGTGGTGCTGGGCCGCCCGGTGTTCTTCGTCGATGACGACCCGATGGCCGACCAGGAAGCCGAGAACACCCTGGTCGACGTGGCACGCAAGATCGGCTTCAAGGACATCTCGTTCCAGTACGAGCCGATTGCGGCCGCGTTCGACTACGAGTCCACCATCGAAAAAGAAGAGTTGGTACTGATCGTCGACATCGGCGGGGGTACGTCTGACTTCTCCCTGGTGCGCCTGTCCCCGGACCGCCGTCACAACGACAACCGCCAGAGCGACATCCTCGCCACCGGCGGCGTGCACATCGGCGGTACCGACTTCGATAAACAGCTGAGCCTGCAAGGCATGATGCCGCTGTTCGGCTATGGCAGCCGCATGAAAAGCGGCGCCTATATGCCCACCAGCCACCACATGAACCTCGCCACCTGGCACACCATCAACTCGGTGTACTCGCAGAAATCCCAGCTGGCGTTGGGCAGCATGCGCTACGACATCGAAGACACCGGTGGCATCGACCGCCTGTTCAAGTTGATCGAACAGCGCGCGGGCCACTGGCTGGCGATGGAAGTAGAAGAAACCAAGATCCAACTGACCCACGAAGACAGCCGCCACGTGCTGCTGGACCGGGTTGAACCGGGCTTGAGCGTGGAACTGAGCCGGGCGTTGTTCGAATCAGCCATCGATGGCTTGCTGGAGCGCGTGCGCAATAGCGTCACGCAGTTGCTCAACGATGCGTCGGTGAGCGTGGCGCAGGTCGATACGGTGTTCTTTACCGGCGGCTCCAGCGGCATTCCGGCACTGCGCCACAGCATCTCGGCGATGTTGCCGAACGCGCGGCATGTGGAAGGCAATATCTTTGGCAGTATCGGCAGCGGCTTGGCGATTGAGGCCAGCAAGCGTTACGGAAACTGATCTGTCGAGTGGTGAGTGGGCTTACCCCGCTCACCACAAAGACTCAGTTCGCCCCAAGACGCTAAACGCCACACCCCACCCGCGCTTTTTGCACGCCGATGTACTGCTCAAATGTCCCGTACTTGGCCGGCACCTGGATCACGGCGCCCGGCTTAAGCCGCGCGTTCTCCCGACTTGCCGCCAGGCTATCAACATAGGCCTGGCAAGCCGCCGACTTATCCCCCGCCATCTCGTAGGCAAAGCCTCGGTTCAAATTGAGATTGGTCACCACCTCAAACCGCCCGGCATGGGCATAGATCGCCCGAGACTTCTCCAGGTACTCATTGGCTTTCACGTAGCGCTGTTCGTAGGTCGCCGTGGTGTCACGAAAGCCCTGGGTCGTATAGCGGTCCTTCTGGCTGGCCAACGCCGACGACATGAAAAACAATCCATACCCGCGATAAGCGTCCGCCAGGCACAACTGATCCCCGGCCGCCGTGCACCGTTGCACGGCCTCGGCAATCAAGCGCTCGGCCGGCAGTGGCCGCCCCTGATCCAGTAACGCGTCGGCGTCAGCCAACTTTTGCTGGGGATCGGAACTGGCCACGACACCGGCTGCGGAACAGCCGACCAGTGCCGAAAAGCCGATGGCGAGGAGTACGACGCTTAATTCCTTGTTCATGGAGCAGTCCTTTTTGCGGGGGGCTAGCGAAAATAGATCGCCCACAGCCCAAGAAATGTCAGGCCCCACATGACAATACCGGGCACGATCACCAAGTAGTTCCACGGATTGAACCGAGCGTTGCTCTGACCTTCCGGGTCGCCGGCGGCAAAATTGATCAGGGCCTGGGATTGTTGAAGGATGTAGGCACAAAGAGGCAGCGCCAGGAGCGTCAGGCTTTTATAGGCAAACAACGCCTCGACGCGCGCAGCCACGGCGTCGAACACGTTGGCGCCCACAGTCACCACCACAAACACCGTCGCCCATTGCTCAAAATCGAAATCGAATTTTCGGCCGCTCTCGACCACCCGCCGGTAGGCAAGGCGGTAAAGCTTGTGCACAAAGAAGATAAAAAAGAACGCACGCGCCAACGGCAAGATATCGGCTTGGTTGGCTTTCTTGTACAGGCTCCAGTTTTTATACGCCCAGACATAGGTGTACAGCCCAAAACTGAGCAGGCTCAGAATCAGCAGCTTTTTCTGGGAAATGACATAAAACTCGGCAGCGGGCTTTACCGCCTCAGACAACTCTGCCGTTGGCGGAGCATAGATATTGTCGCTCACAGCTTGTATCCCTCTAAGTCCCTTTAAAGTCCACGAAGCAACAGCACTTCAGTTATTGCGTCAAACCATCCCGCCGAGCTTCAACTCGCTTTTCAGGTACGCATAGTAAATCGGCCCCGCCACCACGCCCGGCAAGCCGAAGGCGGCTTCAAACACCAGCATCGCCAGCAGCAATTCCCACGACTTGGCACTGATCTGCCCGCCGACGATCCGCGCGTTGAGGAAGTACTCGACCTTGTGGATCACAATCAGGTAACCCAGCGCCGCCACTGCGACCCAGATCGACAACGACAGCGCGACGATGGTGATCAGGGTGTTGGACATCAGGTTGCCGATGACCGGCAGCAAGCCGAGCAGGAAGGTCAGCACGATCAGGGTTTTGGTCAGCGGCAGGTGAATGCCACACAGCGGCAGCACCACGGCAAGGAATATGGCAGTGAAGGCGGTATTGAGCGCGGCGATCTTGATTTGCGCGAAGACGATGTTTCGAAACGCCTGGACCAGCAGGTGCAAGCGGTCGAACAGCGCGGCGGCCAGGGGCTTGCGTTTGGTCAGGTCGGGCACGCGCTGCAGGGCGATGATCGCACCGAGCACCATGCCGATCAGCAAAGTGACGAACATGTGGGCAGCATCCTTACCCACAAGCTGCAGTTCGCTCAGGTGCTTGCTCAGCCAGTCGCCGATGGCCACGCGAAACTCCGCGGCGCTGGCGGGCAGGTAGGCGTCGAGGAACGGCGGCAATTGGCCGCGCGCGCGGTCGACCACGCCCATGAATTTGTCGAGGGACGCCCCGGGGTTTTCCGCTTCGTGCAACAGGAAGCTGATGGCACCGGCAAAGATCAGGGTCAGCACGCTGACGATCAGGGTGCCGAGCAACGCCACCGCCAGCCAACGCGCACGCCGGCCTTCGATCAATCGCTGCAGTTGGGGGGTGAGCATGTTGACCAGTTCAAAGACCAACAAGCCGGCCAGCAGGCTGGGCAGCAATTTCAGCGGCAGTACCAGCAGCAACCCGCCGAAAATGATGATGTAGCTGGCCAGCAATATCACGTGACGTTGAGAAAACGTTGGCATACAGCCTCAAAACGAACGGCGTTAAAGGATGGGCAGTCTGCCAGCCTTGAGGGAATCAAGCGAGAGGCCAGGGTGCTAATACGATCAAGTGGGGGACCTGGCGTGCCTGCAATGCAGGCGCCCCGGTGTATCAGTCAAACCGAGGTGATGCATTGGCAGGCAAGCCGGCTCCCACATTTGATCTTCAGTGCCCGTGAATTCGTGGTTAACCTTTCAGGCAGGTGCTCATGAAGGTTTTGCGCGCATCACCGGTCAGCGCCTTGGTTTTCGCTGACGCATTGCAATCCTTCATTTTCTGCTGCTGGGGTGTCAGGGTCTTGGCGTCATTGGCCGCCGGGGCCGACAGGCAGGTCTTCATGAAGGCCTTGCGCTCGTCCCCCTTGAGCGTCTTGGTAGTGGCTTCGGCATTGCAGGTGGTCATTTTGTTTTGCTGGGCGGTGGCGGCAAAACCTTGGGAACACAACAGCAGGCCCATCATCAACAGCGGAATGCGCAGCATCTTCATGGAGTTTTCTCCCTGTTACCGTACCGGGGGGCACGGCCTACCCAGCAGTGTAGTCAAAGCTTGTTACATCTTCATCGACCACGGATATGTGTTCGACGGTACTGCTCGGGGGTACAGCCCGCTTGACGCTGGAACATGGCAATGAACGCCGAGGCGGTGCTGTAGCCCAGGTCGAACGCCACATGTTGCACGCTGCGCTCGCTGTCGAGGGCTTCGATGGCCGCCAGGTAGCGCAGGCGCTGGCGCCATTCTCCGAAGCTCATGCCCAATTCCCGGACAAACTGGCGCGCCAGGGTGCGTTCGCTCACATGCACCTGCTCGGCCCAGTGCGCCAGCGGACGGTTGTCGCCGGGGTCGGCCTGCATGCCCTCCAGCACACCGAGCAGGCCCGGGTGACGGGCGTAGGGGAGGAAGCACTCGTGGATCGGCGCCTGCCTCAGTTGGTCCACCAGCACCTGGGCCAGGCGAATATCAGGCTCGGTCTGCGGCCTGTTCACGTCGCGCTGGGCGAAATCGCTGAGAATGGCCTTGAGGATGTCGCTGATGGCCAGCGTGCAAGGCCGCTGCGGCAGTTGCTCGCAGAGTTCCGGCGCCAACCCGACCGAGTGGTAGACGATCGCCTCGGCATTGTAGGAGCTGTGCTCGGTATGGGGCGGCACCCACACCGCGTATTGCGGCGGTGACATGAAGCGGTTGCCGGCCACTTCCATGCGCATCACGCCGCTGGCTGAGTAATCCAGTGAGCCCCAGCAATGCTGGTGCGGCGTGCACTCGGTGTCCGGTGCGAAATCCGAGTAGCGAAAATACACCGGGCTCGGCAGCCGGGGGAAATCCGCAAGGCGTACGTTGTGCTTGGCCATGTTGTCTGGATACAAAGGTCGTTTGTCTGGATCGCAGTATAAGCTTCGATCCAGACAATGGATAATCCTGCCTCATCAACACATCTGGTTACTTTCGATGCAATACGCTTATCCCTTGCTGGCCATTTTTATCTGGGCCGGCAACACCGTCGTCAACAAGCTGGCCGTGGGCTCGATCTTCCCGGCGGAGATCGGCTTTTACCGCTGGCTGCTGGCGGCGCTGCTGTTCACGCCGTTCATGATCAAGCCGGTGATCGCCAACTGGGCGTTGATCCGCCCGAACCTGGGCAAGGTGTTCATCCTCGGCGTGCTGGGCATGGCGGTCTACCAGAGCCTGGCGTACTACGCCGCGACACTGACCAGCGCCACCAACATGGGCATCATCCTGTCGCTGATGCCGTTGATGGCGTTGACGGCGGCCATCATCAGCCTCGGCCAGCGCCTGACCTACGGTGCCCTGACCGGCGCGGTGCTGTCGTTCGCCGGCGTGGTCGTGGTGGTGTCGGCCGGCAGCCTCGGCGCGCTGCTGCAACATGGGGTCAACCTGGGTGACGGCATGATGCTGGTCGCGACCCTGGCGTATGCGGTCTACAGCACCTTGCTGAAAAAATGGCAGTTGCGCCTGCCGCCGCTGGTGCTGCTGTACTTGCAGGTGCTGGTGGCCGTGGTGGTGCTGTTTCCGCTGTTCCTGTTCTCGGCGAAGGCTGGCCTGGGCTGGGCCAACGTCCCGCTGGTGCTGTATGCGTGCCTGCTGGCTTCGATGTTGGCGCCGCTGGCGTGGATGCATTCGGTAAAGACCTTGGGCCCGAGCCGCACCACGTTGTTTTTCAACCTGCTGCCACTGATCACCGCGCTGATTGCTGCCGTGGTGTTGAAGGAAAAACTGGCGCTGTATCACCTGGTGGGCGGCCTCCTGACCTTGGGCGGGGTGGTCTTGTCGGAGCGCTGGACCACCCCATTTAGTCGGAAAGCCAGCGTCGCCTGAACAACCGCCATCGCGGGCAAGCCCGACTCCCACAGGGGACCCAGCCGTCAGGACGAACTCGGTCAACTGTGGGAGCTGGGTTGCCTGCGAAAAACGATAACGCGGCCTCCCGACTACACCCCGGCAGCCTTTAGCCGCTGCGCATGCTCGACAAACAGCCTGATCGGCTCGGCCCCCTTGCCCACCAGGCCCATGGACTGGTTGACGATATCGAAGTGATCCAGGGCGTAGTCATCGCCAATCACCACCCCCAGGTGTGAGCTGTAGCGCCCGACCATGCCGTCGCACTGGCCCTTTTCCCGCACGAAGCGGCGGGCGAACACGCGGCAGCTGCGATTCGTGCCGTCGAAGAGGTTGCGGCCACGGTCGGTGATGCCCGGCTGCAAGGTGCCGGACCACGAGTAATAGCGCACGCCGTTGACCACTTCCGCGCCGTGCCCGCCCCATGTCTGCGGCAAACCCTGTGGATAGTGCTGATTGAACAGCGCCACACCGGCGCTGGTCAGCGAATGGTGGGATGCCTGCAAATCCGCCTTGAAGCGCGGCCCGCGATAACCGGTTTCCATCACGCCCATGACCCAGGCGACCAGATGAAACAGCGCGCTCATGATCCGGCCCTTGGCACCGTCGACGGGGTAATGCAGGTGTATATGGTCGGCCAGTTCGGACCCATGGTTCGGCCCGGCCACCGAGGTCACCGACGCCACCCAGTCCGGGCGCTTGGCCGCCGCATACCGCGCGGTGAGCGCGCCCTGGCTATGACCGATCAAGTTGACCTTGTCGGCCCCGGTTTCGCGGCGAATGCGTTCGATCTGCACCAGCAATTGCTCCCCCCGCACCTCACTGGAGTCCAGTGGCGCCACCTGCACGGGAAACACCTGTGCCCCACCCGCCCGCAGCGCCGGGACGATGCCATACCAGTACGGGAACACTCCCAGGCGCACGAAACCGAGCATGCCGGGCACTAAAACCAGGGGGTAACGCGTGACCAACGACTGCGGCATGAACCGGGCATCCTCTCAATCTGATCCCTAAAGCCTAGCCCAGCCTCAAGTCCGGCTCATGACGCCGCTGGAAAATCCGATAAAACTTTTTGCGCTGCCCGGGACTCACAACTAGGAGCGATCACGCCGGCAGAGCGTGGCGCAAAACCGGATTAGCCCCAGGAGATTGAGATGACTGAAGCAAACTTAACTGACGTTGCGACCCTGCGCAGCCGCGCCCGCCAGAACGTCGAAAACGGTGCAGTGACCGAAGGCTACGATGCCGACCGCGAAGAGATCATTCGCCTGCTTAACGCCTCGCTGGCCACCGAACTGGTCTGCGTACTGCGCTACAAGCGCCACTACTTCATGGCCAGCGGCGTCAAGGCGCAGATCGCCGCCGAGGAATTCCTGGAGCACGCCACCCAGGAAGCCGAACACGCCGACAAACTCGCCGAGCGTATCGTGCAATTGGGCGGTGAGCCGGAGTTCAACCCGGACCTGCTGTCGAAGAACTCCCACGCTCAGTACGTGGCAGGCAACTCGTTGAAGGAGATGGTTTACGAAGACCTGGTGGCCGAGCGCATTGCGGTGGACAGCTACCGCGAAATCATTCAGTACATCGGTGACAAAGACCCGACCACTCGCCGCCTCTTCGAAGAAATCCTGGCCCAGGAAGAAGAGCATGCCGACGATATGGCCGACATTCTAGAAAGCCTGTAAGCCTGCTACACGCACTGCCCATGTGGGAGGGGGCTTGCCCCCGATAGCGGTAAATCAGTCGACCTCTCAATTGACTGATCCGGCGCTATCGGGAGCAAGCCCCCTCCCCTATTTGTCTGTATAAAAGGTCGCTTAACCTTTCACGGTTTTCGGCGCCTTGCCTTCCTTCATCTGTTGCAGCAACGGTGCGCACTCGTTCGGCTCGCCGCCGCTCGGAGCAACCAGTGCCAGCAGCCCGGCAGCCGGCCCGGCGATCACACCCAATGCCACCATGCCGGCGCCGCGCAGCGCCAGGGGAATGGCTTTGACCCCGGCGTTCGGTTTGATGAACGGCCCGTTGACGTACAACGGTGAGCGCAGGGAGAACAGGCGGAAGCCTTTCGATTCCGGGGTGATGGTCAGGTCCAACTGCTCCGTGGCCATGTTCGCGGTGCCATCGATGTAGATGATGGCGTTCTCGGTATCGAACACGAACAACCGCGACGTCGCCAGGCCAGTCTTGATACCGAAGTCCGCCGCCGCGCAGTTGATCTTCACTTCCTTGTCACCAAACAGGCGACCCACCACGTAGTTGCCCACGTTGAGCCCGGCGATTTCCATCAGGCCACGGCTGATGGCGCCGTCGTTGATCAGCATCTTCAGGTCACCATTGGAGGAGCCCAGTAGCGCCGCCACGGAATTACCGCGCCCGGAAATGTCGGCATCGCCGTTGAGCTCACCGAAGCTGGTCTTCATCGGTTCGAAGGTCGGGAACAGCTGCTTGAGCTTGAAGTTACGCGCGGTGAGTTTGGCGCGGCCTTCCATCGGAACGGTGCGGCCGTTCAGGCGAATCTGCGCGTCTAGCTTGCCACCGGCCACGCCGAAGCGCAGGGGCTCGAGGCTCAGCTCGCCGTCGTTGAGCACCAAGTGGGTGTAGAGGTCGGTGAACGGCAGCTCGGCACTGTGCACGATGCGCTTGCCGGTGAACTCCACGTCAGCATCCATGACACGCCAGCGTTCGGTGCGGAACTCCTCCACCGGCAACACCTTGGTGGCTGGCTGTTTGCTGTCTCCGCCCCGGGCTTTTTGCTTGGCATTGGAGTCGGCGCCGATCAGCGGCGCAAGGTCGGTCATCAGTAGTTGGTTGGACACCAGCGCACCGCTGAGCTTGGGCCGTGGCTGGCTGGCGACGTAGGCGAGGTTGCCGTGGATATCGCTGTTACCGATCTTGCCGTTGAAATTCTCATAGCGGAACGACGCACCGTTGGCTTCGTGCAGCTTGGCGATCAAGTGACCATCGGTGGAGTAGGCCGGCGAATCAGGCAAGGTCACGCCGGTCAGTGGGTAAAGGTTGCCCAGGCTGGAACCGGCGAGTTTCAGGCGCAGGTCGAGGGCCCCCAGGTTGAGTGGATCCGTGAGGGTGCCGGCGAGGGCGATGCTGGTGTCAGCGATCTTGACCTGGGCTTGCAACGGGAACGGCTTGGCCGCGTCCTGCAGGGCCAGCAGGCCGCCGATCTTGCCGCTGCCATCGAGTTTCTGGCCGTGGTACTGGCCTTTGACCTTGAGGCCGAACGCGTAGTCCTGGGGTGCCGAGCCTTTTTCCAACGCCTTCTTGGCATCGGCGTCGCCGACGATTTCGCCGAACGGAATAGGCTTGCCCAGCGGATCGATGATCACATCGAGCTGAGTCTTGAGGGTTTGGTCGTCGAGGGTCACGTGCCCCTTGTCGAAGCCGATGGCACCGATGTCCACCACCCAGTTGGAAGGCTCGGCGCTAGGGTCCTTGGGGTCGAACTTGAACGTCCAGTTGGCGCGCCCGTCTGCCAGGCGCTGCAATTGAGCACTCGGCTCGGTGAGGTCGATGCGCGGAATCACCACGCGCTGCACCAGCAGCGCCAGGAGTGAAATGCGCAATTCGACCTTTTTGAGCGTGACCATTTGCGGGTTTTTCGACCAATCGGGGTTACCCAGGGTCAGGTCTTCGGCAATCACGTGGGGCCACGGCACCCAGGCGCGCCACCCGCCTTCATCGGGCTCACGCGCCCACACCACCGCCAGGTTGCCGTTGATGGCGAAGGGTCGATGCAGTTCTTCGGAAACCTTGGCATTGAGCGGCGGCTTGATGCGGTTCCAGTCAAAGAACACCAGGACCACCACCACGATGGCGATTAACAGAACGAAGCTGGCGCAGCTCCAAGCGATGATTTTACGAGTGCGCGTCATTGCACAGGACTCCTGAATACGACTGGCTGGGTGACAGCCTTTAAGGACAGCTTATAGAACTACGACTGGCAAACGGCTCGGGGGTTTAACCCAATCCCGGATTTGCCCGGAAAAACCTCGATTGCTGACCACTCCGACAGATTCCCACGGCGATGGCGCACCAATGTTACCCATGCGCGTGTCGAAAATACCCACACCGGTGCAAAACCGCGTGCTTGAGAGGCCCGTTCTAGAGCCTCCGCCTAGAACAATCAATTCTGTTGATTATTACCATTGTGTTTATGAACTTTTATATCGACTTATCGAGAGTAGCATTATCCCTGTACCCACTTTATCGCCCTCCCAAGGAGCAACCCATCATGAAACGCCAAGTACTCGCTACCGTCCTGTTATCCATCCTGGCTTCCAGTGCCTTTGCCCTGCCAGCCTCCGAACAGGCCACCCCACAAGTCAAAGCCGACGCCGTTCACTTCAGCCAGACCGTCGCTCGTAGCGGTTCGCAAGAAGAAGAGAACCGTGACTACGCCAAGGGCGTCGCTGAAAACGGTTCGGAACAAGCCAACAAACGCGCCTACACCGAAGGCCTGACCGAAAACGGTCGCAACCGCCTGGAACAAAAAGGTCTGGTTGAAGGCGGTGCTGATCGCCTGCTGGAACGCAACGCGGTGGCCGAAGGTGGCCGTGATCGTCTGGAACAGAAAGGCCTGGTTGAAGGCGGTGCTGAGCAAGCCAACAAACGCGCCTACGCCGAAGGTGTTGCCGAAGGCGGTGCAGACCGTCTGCAAGAACTGCATCAAGCACAGAGCTAACCCCGTGGTGGCCCATAAAAAAGCCCGATCCGCCGATCGGGCTTTTGACTTTCTGTAGACCCTATCACGCATGCCCTCCCCGCCAAGTTCGACGCCAGCAAAGCTGTTTTGCTAGAGTGCATCGCTGTACTTGCCGACAAAGCCCGCCCGCCAATGCTGCCCCGCGCCGAACAGAAGCAACAGACCCGCCTCGCCCTGATGGATGCAGCCCGCCATCTGATGGAGTGTGGCCGTGGGTTTGGCAGCCTGAGCCTGCGCGAAGTGGCGAAGACCGCCGGCATCGTGCCCACCGGTTTCTATCGTCATTTTGCCGACATGGACCAGCTTGGCCTCGTCCTGGTGAGTGAAGTGGGCCAGACCTTCCGCGCGACGATTCGCCTGGTGCGCCATAACGAATTCGTGATGGGCGGCATTATCGATGCCTCCGTACGGATCTTTCTCGATGTGGTGTCGGCCAACCGTTCACAATTCCTGTTCCTGGCCCGCGAGCAATATGGTGGCTGCCTGGCCGTGCGCCAAGCGATCGGCGCCTTGCGCGAAGACATCACCCGCGACTTGGCCGCCGACCTGACGCTGATGCCAAAGCTGCAGCACCTGGATCCCGAAGGCTTGCATGTGATGGCCGACCTGATCGTCAAAAGTGTGTTCGCCACCCTTCCCGATATTATCGATCCGCCTGCCCAGGCCCTGCCTGACCACCTCACGCCCCAGGCAAAAATCACCCAGCAATTGCGTTTTATCTTCATCGGCTTGAAGCACTGGCAAGGCCTGGGCAGCACCGAATAACGGCATCACCCAGCCGAGTGGAAACGCTTGGCCGTGGTGTAGTGCTTGTTCCAGTAACGGTTGCTCAACGAGTCGATGCGCACGCTCTTTCCCGTACGTGGCGAATGAATGAACTTGCCCTCACCGATATAAAGCCCCACATGGCTGACCTGGCCGCGTCCATTGCCTTTGAAAAATACTGCATCGCCGGGCTTGAGCGCCGTGCGTTTGATGGTCGCGGCGGTTGAACGGTGCATGGCGGCCGTGGTGCGCGGTATCTGGATATTGGCTTCGGTCTTGAACAGATAGACCAGGAAGCTGCTGCAATCAAAGCCCTGGTCCGCCGAGGTGCCGCCCCACTTGTAAGGCGTACCCAGCAGCTCGTGGGCGCGGTCGATCACATCATCGATGGACGCTTGTTTCAGTGAGGCGGAAAACGAGGCCTGGGGCTGAAGATTGGCAGAGGCCGATGAACACACAAAAGACAGGCAGGCAATAATCAGATAGCAAAGTGGCTTGAACATGATGAACGTCGCAGTGGGTTAAACACGGCGCACAGACTAATGATCTGGCAGGTAACCCGATGAACGCCTTTTCCTGACACCCTGTAGGGAAAATCCGAAAACGCACACCACGTGTGCAACAAGCAACACTTCGCACCACTTTGGCGCACCCACGTCATTTCCTCTCGCCCTATTTAGTGGCGCCATCCCACATGACTACAGGCGATTCCTACTCCCCAACCAGGTTGGCAAGCCCCTTGCTCTAGCTGTTTCATCGCTCATAGCTGGAAGCTTCCTGATGCTGGTGATCCACCGCCGAATCGCCCCACAAGCCCTCTGGGCCGCCGAGCTGCTGCTGAATTTCGAAGCACGCAGCAAAAGCCGCCTGCGCTGTTTCAGTGCCGACGGTGAAGACGTCGGCCTTTTCCTGGAGCGTGGCCAGCCACCGCTGCACGATGGCGAATTCCTGCAAGCCGAAGACGGACGCGTCGTACGCGTATGCGCTCGACCTGAACAACTCTTACACGTGACGTGCAGCAGTGCGTTCGAACTGACCCGCGCGGCCTATCACCTGGGCAACCGCCACGTCGCGTTGCAAGTGGGAGACGGCTGGTTGCGGCTGCTCGATGACTACGTGCTCAAGGCCATGCTCGAACAGTTGGGGGCGCAGACCGAGACCATCGAGGCGCCGTTCCAGCCGGAGCATGGTGCCTACGGTGGCGGGCACCATCACTCGCGCCATGGCGACGAAGACTTCAACTATCCGCCCAAGCTGCACCAGTTCGGCGTGCGTCTATGAACCCAGCCTGGGCGCTGCTGCGTCTGGCCAGTCCGCAATTGCCGATTGGCGGCTACAGCTATTCCCAAGGCCTGGAAATGGCGGTGGAGAACGGCCGCGTCGTTGACGCGGCCAGTGCGCGACGCTGGATCAGCGATCAGTTGCTGCTCAACCTTGCGCGTTTCGAGGCGCCGGTGCTGCTCGCGCATTGCCAGGCCGCACTGGATGCGGATTGGTCACGCCTGGCGCAGCTGTGTGAAGAACACCGTGCCAGCCGCGAGACTCGCGAGCTGTACCAGGAGAGCCGGCAGATGGGCTACTCCCTGCAACAACTGCTCAATGGCCTGCCCGAACTCGACGATGACGCCCGCGCATTTCTTCAACAGCGTGATGAACCCCATCTCGCCCTGGGCTGGGCCCTCGCCGCCCGCGCCTGGCGCATCAGTCCCGCCGACGCCCTCGCCGCCTGGCTGTGGAGCTGGCTGGAAAACCAATTGGCCGTGTTGATGAAAACCCTGCCCCTGGGCCAGCAAGCTGCCCAACGCCTGACCAGCGAACTGCTGCCCCTGCTGCAGCAAGCCCAGCAGGATGCCAGCCGCATCGACCCCAACCATTTCGGCAGCGCCGCGTTTGGCCTGTCCCTGGCGTGCATGGCCCATGAGCGCCAGTACAGCCGCCTGTTCCGTTCCTAGGGCTCTTAATTTTGGAGAAGCACATGAACTCACAACCCCTGCGCGTCGGCATCGGCGGCCCGGTGGGCTCCGGCAAGACCGCCCTGACCCTGGCCCTGTGCCTCGCGCTGCGCGATCGCTACAACCTGGCAGTGGTCACCAATGATATCTACACCCGTGAAGACGCCGACTTCCTGGTACGCAACCAGGCCCTGGCACCGGAGCGCATCATCGGCGTCGAAACCGGCGGCTGCCCGCACACGGCGATTCGTGAAGACGCCTCGATCAACCTGGAAGCCGTGGATCAACTCAACCGCCGTTTCCCCGGCCTGGACCTGATCCTGGTGGAATCCGGCGGCGACAACCTTTCGGCGACCTTCAGCCCGGAGTTGTCCGACTTGACCATCTACGTGATCGACGTGTCCGCCGGTGACAAGCTGCCGCGCAAGGGCGGGCCTGGTATTTGCAAATCCGACCTGCTGGTGATCAACAAAATCGACCTGGCACCGCTGGTCGGTGCTTCGCTGGAGCTGATGAACAGCGACACCCAACGCATGCGCAACGGTAAACCCTTTGTGTTCAGCAACCAGAAAACCGGTGTCGGCCTGGACGACATTGTTGCCTTCATCGAACGCCAAGGCCTGCTGACCGCCGCCTGATCAACCCATAAGGAACCTGTCCATGAGCCTCAAGAAACTCTTCACTGCTGCGGCCCTGCTGCTGGCCCCTGCGCTGGCCTTCGCTCACCCGGGCCACGGCGATAACGGCCTGGCTGCCGGCATCAGCCATCCCTTGGGCGGCATCGACCACCTGTTGGCCATGGTCGCGGTCGGCTTGTGGGCCGCCCAACAAAAAGGCGCCGCGCGCTGGGCACTGCCGTGCACCTTCCTGGGCACCATGTTGATCGGCGGCATGCTGGGCTTTGAAGGCCTGGCGTTGCCGGCACTGGAAAGCGGGATTGCGGCGTCGGTGCTGGCCTTGGGCTTGGCGGTGGCGCTGGCGGTGCGTCCACCGTTGTTCGTGGCGGTCGGGGCGACGGCCTTGTTTGCGCTGTTCCACGGCGTGGCCCATGGCCTGGAGCTGCCAGACATGTCCAGCCCTTGGGCCTACGCGGCAGGGTTTGTCGGGGCAACGGCGGCGCTGCATGCGGCCGGTTACGCGGTGGTGCGCTTCCTGCCGGCCGCGGCCGCGCCGTTGGTGCGGATTGCCGGGGCGGCTTCGGCGGCGACCGGGGCCTGGTTGCTCGCGGGCTGAGTTTTGTCGAGCGTGTAAGGCCTCATCGCAGGCAAGCCAGCTCCCACATTTGATCGGGTTTGCCCGTCAAAAATGTGGGAGCCGGGCTTGCCCGCGATGGCGGACTCAAAGCCACCACCCACCTCAAGCCTGATACCATGCGCGCCTACACCCCTGCCGTGACGACGCCAGCCAATGCCCAGCGCTTCCCAACCCGCCTTCAACACCGTGCTCACGCACTTCAACAGCCTGATCGTGCCACTCTGGCAGGGCCCAGGCTGGAATGCCGACCTGGCATTGCCCTATGAGGCGCTGGACGCCGATCACCAACCGCTGCCCCCACAACGCTACCGCGCCATGGCCTGCGCCCGGCAGCTGTACCTGTTCGCAAGCCTGATCGGCGAGCCCGGTGCAGCGTTTGCAGAAGAACGCGCTGCGGCATTGTTCCGCTCCCTGCAACGGCACTTCCACGACGCAGAGCATGGTGGCTGGTTCTACAGCATCGACCCGGCCGGCCAGCCGCTGGACACACGCAAAGACCTCTACACCCACGCGTTCATCATCTTCGCCTGTGCCCACTACTGGGCCAAGGTGCATGAGCCGCTGGTGGAGTCGGTGCTCAATGCGGCACTGGAAGTGGTCGCCAAGCGGTTCGCCACGGGCAACGGTCTGTATGAAGCGGTACTGGAGCGCAACTGGTCATCGCTTAATTCCGGCCCGCTGCAAAACCCATTGATGCACTTGGCCGAAGGTTTTCTCGCCACCCTCGCCGTGCGTGAAGACGCGCAGGTACAGGCGGCCCTGCTGGCCTTGGCGAAGGCCATGCAGCAGCGTTTCATTGACCACCAGAGCGGCGTGATGATGGAAAAACCGCTGGGGGCTGTGGATAACTGGTTCGAGCCGGGTCACCAGTTCGAATGGTTCTTTTTGCTGGAGTCCTCGGATGTTCTGCGCGGTACGCCGCTGCATGGGTCGCTGACGCGGGCTTTCGCCTACGCCGAGCTCAAGGGTGTGGATAACACCAGCGGTGCCGTCAGTGGCATGCTGGCGCTGGATGGCACCGTGCGCGACGGCACACAACGAATCTGGGCCCAGGCCGAGTACCTGCGGGCACTGACCTTGCGGCCAGACAGCGAAGCCGTGCTGCAGCGCCAGTTGCTGGCGCTGCAGCAGCACTTCTTGCATGCAAAAGGCTGGAATGAATGCCTGGATGCCCAAGGCGTGGTGAGTCGACGGGATATGCCATCGACCACGCCGTACCATTTGGCGACGTGTTACCAGGGGCTCGCCCAGCATCTTGGCTGACATTCAGGGCCTCTTCGCGCGCAAGCCCGCTGCTACATTCGACCGCATTCCAAAGGCAGGACACGGATAAATGTGGGAGCGGGCTTGCTCGCGAAAGCGTCACCTCGGTGCAACTGCCCTCACGCAATCCACTTGCGGTCCCCGGTAAAGCTGATCGTCAACCAGCGCGCCGCATCTGGGGTGCCGAGCCCTGTGGATATTTCTTCGCGCAGCCCGTCGAGGGTGGCGACATTATCCAGCGGGTAATTCGCCGGCAGCACCACATGAATCTCGATAAATCGCGCCCGCCCGTGCTTTTGCACGTAGGGCACATAATCGTCGAATCCATGCCTGGCCTGTGCCGCGTCCATCACTTCACGCACCTTGTCGTCCAGGTGGTCCGGCGCAATCCCCAGCACCTCGCGCAACGCCGGGCGCAGGATCTTGAACGCCGGAGCCAGCATGCTCAGGGCCAGCAGGATCAGGATCAACGGGTCGACGTACACGGCCCACTCGCCGTAGCCCTGGGACTTGAGCAACAGTGCCGCCAAAAAGCTGATGAGCAAGCCCACGGAGAGCATCGCGTCCACCAGCCAGCTGATGTTGTCGAACTGGATCAGCGATGATTTCAGCGTGCGATTGCGGTAGCGCACATAGAAGAAATAGGCGAACTCGACGACGGTAAACACCGCCGCATAAATGATCACCAGCCCCAACTCGATCTCGCGCCCGCCATTGATAATGCCGAACACACCATTGAGGAACGCATAGATAGCGATCAGCAACAGGAAACTGCCTTCGATCAGCAGCACCATGGGCTCCAGGTGCCAGTAGCCAAACTGGAAGCGCTCGTTGCTTTTCTTGGCGATCAGCTTGGCCGTGATCAGCATCAACACCTTGATGGCGGTGGCGATCAGCGAGAAAAAGCCGTCGAACAGAATGGATTGGGCGCCAGATACCACACCCGTGACAATCCCGGCGATCGCCACGGCGAACATCAGGATGGTCGATTGTTTGAGCAGTGCCTGCTCACCTCGGTTACTCACATTTCCTCCTGTCAAAACCTTTAAACCGCACAATGCGGAGGGTTTTTCAGGGAGGGAGTGTACCTTATGGCCTGTTTTTGGCCATTTTGCCGCCTTCACGAGCAGGTCCGCTTCCACACTCGACGCCTTTGTCAGGCTGTAACAGGGTCAAGTGTGGGAGCGGGCTTACCCGCGAAGAAGGCAACGCGGTGTCAGCCCTTGGCGCCACGCTCGATCGCAAACCCGGCCCAGGTCTGGCTCACCGGCATCAATTCCAACCGGTTGATGTTGACGTGCGCCGGCGTGTTCAACACCCAGAAAATCGTATCGGCGATGTCCTGCGGCTGAATCGGCTCGGCCCCCGCGTAAGTCGCGTCATAACGCGCCTGGTCACCGCCGAACCGCACCAGCGAGAACTCGCTCTCGCACAGGCCTGGTTCGATGTTGGTGACGCGCACGCCAGTGCCTTGCAGGTCGCAGCGCAGGTTCAGCGAGAACTGCTTCACGAACGCCTTGGAGCCGCCATACACGTGGCTGCCCGGGTAAGGGTAGCTGCCGGCGATGGAGCCGAGGTTGATGATGCCGGCGCCACGGCCGTGGGCGATCAAGCGCGGCAGCAGCAGGCTGGTCGTGGTCAGCAGGCCCTTGATGTTGGTGTCGACCATGGTTTCCCAATCGTCGAGGTTGCACTTGGGCGCGGGGTCGGTGCCCACGGCGAGGCCGGCGTTGTTGATCAGCCCGCGCAACGTGGCGAACGATGGCGGCAGGTTGGCGATGGCGTCCTCCATACCCTTGCGTTCACGCACGTCCACGACCAGGCCATGCACCTCGGTCTGCTGGGAAAGCGCTTCGACCAGCGCATTCAGGCGGTCGGCGCGACGGCCGGTGAGCACCAGTTTCCAGCCGGCTTCTGCAAAACGACGAGCGCAGGCCTCGCCAAAACCTGAGGTTGCGCCAGTAATAAACAGCGTGTTGGACATGGTGGTCTCCTTGCGGGCATCGGGGAAAAAATCAGCCAGCAGAATGCCCTTACGCCGCGGTGGCGGCAACCGCTAAGCATGCAACGCCCCACACAGCTGATCATTTATTAACCACTAGGAGCAAAGCCATATACACCGTGGCTTGCAGCTATATGCGCGCAGGTTATCCACAGTTGCGCCCACAGTCTTTGGGGGCAAGTGCAAAATGCGCCAGGCCTTTATACACAAGGGTTACAGACGATTTTAGAAAGTTTTTTGCTTGACCTTGGCCGAAGCGTATGTAGGCCCCAGGACAAACGGAAAACCAGAACGATGGCTCCAGGCCAGTCATTCCGGCCTTTGCGGCCGTCTTTCCAGAGTTTAGTCACAGACTTATCCACAGGCTGGCGAGACATATTTTGGTCATATACCTGTGTCTTTAAACAGGTTGACAAAAGGCGCCGCCGGGTCGCAAAAACCCGCTGGTCAAAAAACACTCATCACGCTGCAGGCCACGTATTTATTGACGTTCAGCCAGCTACTCCCACGTTACCCACAGCCGGTTCCACAGCGGATGGGGACAAGTCAAAACTGTGACAAAACAGGGATTTGCGGCGGCTATATGTCGCGCTTTGGAGGCAGGCTGGATTTGTTTTCCACAATTTGGCATCGGCCTTGTGGCCAGCACAAAAACACAGGTGGGAGCGGGCTTGCCTGCGATGGCATCTGCTCGGTCCAACTGATCGACCGAGGCGTCTGCACCGCAGGCAAGCCCGCTCCCACATAAAGCAGGCACCTACAGGAGGGCCTGCATTGCGTTTTACATCAGTGACCGCCGAGGTAGGCGTTGCGCACTTCCTCGTTGACCAGCAGCTCCTTACCGGTACCCGTCAGGCGAATCTCGCCGTTGACCATCACATACGCCCGGTCCGACAGGCGCAGCGCGTGGTTGGCGTTCTGCTCGACCAGGAAGATAGTCATCCCGGTAGACGCCAGCTCGCGCAGGGTCGAGAAGATCTGCTTCACCACGATCGGCGCCAGGCCCAGGCTCGGCTCGTCCAACAGCAACAGCTTGGGCCGGCTCATCAGCGCGCGGGCGATGGCGAGCATTTGCTGCTCGCCACCCGACATGGTCATGGCGCGCTGGTTACGGCGCTCCTTGAGCCGCGGGAACAGCTCGAACATGCGCTGCATATCTTCCTGGGCAAACTTGTCGCCAATCGGGATGGTGCCCATCAGCAGATTTTCCTCGACGGTCATGTCGGGGAACACCCGCCGCCCTTCCGGCGATTGCGCAATGCCGTTGGAGGCGATGTAGTGCGACGACTTGTGGGTAATGTCGACGCCGTTGTAGATGATCTGCCCCGACTCGGCCCGTGGCTGGCCGAAGATCGACATCAGCAACGTGGATTTACCGGCGCCGTTGGAGCCGATCAGGCTGACGGTTTCGCCTTCGTTGATGTGCAGCGAGACTTTCTTCAAGGCCTGGATGGGGCCGTAGAACACATCCAGGTCCTTCATTTCGAGGATAGGTGCACTCATACCAGCTCCTCTTCGTCCGCGCCCAGGTAGGCGGCAATCACTTTCGGGTCGTTGCGGATCGCGTCCGGCCCGCCCTCGGCGATCACGTTGCCGTGGTCCAGCACCACGATGTGGTCGGAAATACTCATCACCATGCCCATGTCGTGTTCGATCAGCACCACCGTCAGGTCGTGTTCGTCGCGCAACAGGCGAATCATCGCGCTGAGGGCTTCGGTTTCCTGCGGGTTGAGGCCCGCAGCGGGTTCGTCCAGGCAGATGATCTGCGGCCGGGTGCACATGGCGCGGGCGATTTCCAGGCGGCGTTGCTGGCCGTAGGAGAGTTCACCGGCCAGGCGGTTGGCGCAGTCCACCAGGTCCACCACTTCCAGCCAGTAGAAGGCGTGGTCGAGGGCATCGCTTTCGGCCTTGCGGTACCCCTTGGTGTTGAGGATGCCGGCCAGCATGTTGCGGTTGACCCACATGTGCTGGGCGACCAGCAGGTTTTCCAGCACCGACATTTCCTTGAACAGGCGAATGTTCTGGAAAGTCCGCGCCAACCCGGCCCGGTTGACCAGGTGGGTGCCGCCGAACATCTTGTAGTACACGCGGCTGAAAAAGCTTTTGGGCGACACGAAGTCCGTGGCCTTGAAGCGCTCACCCAGCAGCTGGATCACGTTGGTCTGCTGGCCACGGATGTTCAGTTCGATCTTGCCGCCACTGGCTTTGTAGAAGCCGGTCAGGCAGTTGAACACCGTGGTCTTGCCGGCGCCGTTGGGGCCGATCAGGGCGAAGATCGAGTTGCGTTCGACCTTGAGGCTCACATCGCTCAGGGCCTTGATGCCACCGAAGTGCATCATCAGGTGTTCCACGGAGAGCACGACTTCCTTGCTCATGGCGCCACTCCTTTACGTGGGGTCACACCGGTACGGCTGATGCGGATCAGCCCGCGCGGTCGCCAGATCATCATCACCACCATCAACACGCCAAACAGCAGGACGCGGTATTCGGAGAAGCTGCGCAGCAATTCTGGCGCGACGGTCAATACGAAGGCTGCGATCACCACGCCCACCGTCGAGCCCATGCCGCCCAACACCACGATGGCCAGGATCAGCGCCGACTCGAAGAAGGTGAACGACGACGGGTTGACGAAGCCCTGGTAGCTGGCGAAGAACACACCGGCCAAACCGGCAGTCGATGCACCGATGGTGAACGCCGAGAGCTTGACCAGCACATGGTTCAGGCCCATGGAACGGCAGGCGATTTCATCTTCGCGCAGGGCTTCCCAGGCGCGGCCGACCGGCATGCGGGTCAGGCGGTGCTTGATATACAGCACAGCCAGCACCACCAGGAACAGCACGATGTAGATGAACAGGAATTTGATGTTGGGGTTGTAGTCGATGCCGAAGAATTCATGGAACGGAATCCCGCCATCCTTCGCGCGCTTGCCGAACTCCAGGCCGAGGAAGGTCGGCGATGGCACCGGCATACCATTCGGACCGCCCGTGAACGACAGCCAGTTGTTGAGCACCAGGCGAATGATTTCACCAAAGCCCAACGTCACGATGGCCAAATAGTCACCGTGCATTCGCAGCACCGGGAACCCGAGTATGCACCCCGCCAGGGCCGCGGCGATGGCCGCCAGGGGCAGCACGGTCCAGAAGCCCAGGCCGAGGTATTGATAACCCAGTGCCAGGCCATAGGCGCCGATGGCGTAGAACGCCACGTAACCGAGGTCGAGCAAGCCGGCCAGGCCCACCACGATGTTGAGGCCCAGGCCCAGCAGCACGTAGATCAGCCCGAGGATCACCACCGTCAGCAGGTACTTGTTGGCGAAGATCGGGAACACGATGGCGATCACGATCAGCGCCGGGATGATCCAGCGCAGCCGCGACTTGTAGTCCGGTGCCAGCACATGCACACCAGAGCCACTGCTCTCGAAGCCCTGCAGGATCTTCAGGCCCTTGGGGGTTTGCAGGAACAGGCTCATGGCAAAGCGGCCGACCATCACGATGGCCACCAGCAGGCCCACGCGGGCCGGTTCCAGGTTGAAGCTGTAGCCGTCGAGTACAACGCCGACGATCGGACCGAACACGATCAGGGAGATCAGCCCGGCGAGGACCGTATCGACCACACTTTTCTTGATATCGATGGGTTTGGCAGCAGACATGTTTACACCTTCGCCACGAGTGGGCGACCAAGCAGGCCCTGGGGACGGAAAATCAGAATCACCACCAGCAGGGAGAAACTGAACACGTCTTTGTAGTCAGAGTTGATCAACCCCGAGAACAGCGACTCGGAGATACCGAGGATGATCCCGCCCAGCATCGCCCCAGGCAGGGAGCCGATGCCGCCGAGTACCGCTGCGGTAAATGCCTTGATGCCGATGATGAAGCCGGCATAGAAGTCGAAGGTGCCGTAGTTGAGGGTAATGAGCACGCCGGCCAATGCAGCCATGGCGGCACCGATGACGAACACATAGGAGATCACCCGGTCGGTGTTGATACCGAGGATCGACGCCATCTTGCGGTCTTGCTGGGTCGCGCGGCACATGCGGCCCAGCTTGGTGTACTTGATCACGTAGGTCAGCAGGGCCATGCCGGCGAAGGCGGCGACCAGGATGAAGACCTTGGTATACGTGAGCTGGACGAACCCGGTGCCGATGTCGACACGCCAGGCCCCGGCCAGCAGGGTGGGGATACCTTGTTGCTTGGCGCCCTGGGCGATCTGCGCGTAGTTCTGCAGGATCAGGGAGATCCCGATGGCGCTGATCAGCGGTGCCAGGCGGGTGGAGTTGCGCAGCGGTTTGTAGGCAACACGCTCGATGACCCACCCGTACACGCCAGTGACGACCACGGTGAAGATCAAGGTGCCGAGAATGAGCAGCGGGAAGGATTCGATGCCGAAGTAAGCCAGCAGTGCCAGACTGATCGCCGCGAGGTAAGCGGAAATCATATAAACCTCGCCGTGGGCGAAGTTGATCATGCCAATGATGCCATAGACCATTGTGTAGCCGATGGCGATCAGGCCATAGACCGACCCGAGGGTCAGGCCGTTGACCAGTTGCTGCAGGAAAATACCATCCATAACGCAATCTCACGCGGTGAGCACCTGCACACCGGTGGGTGTGCGGCGCTTCTGGAGGAAAAAACAGATATTCATCACGACACCACTTCCCTGTGAGAGCGGGCTTGGGTGGGCGCTGACTTGCCTGCGATGCAGACGCCTCGGTACTTCAGCACTACAGAGGTGATGCAATCGCAGGCAAGCCAGCTCCCACACAAGCCCTGCTCCCACAAGGTCTTGGGGTGCTAAGTCTTACTTCTGCTTTTCCAGCTGGTGGTATTTGCCGTCTTTATCCCACTGGTAAACCACGTAGTCGGAGATCTTCAGGTCGCCCTTGGAGTCCCAGGCTTTCTCGCCCATGACGGTTTTCACCGGGTGAGCCTTCAGCCACTTGGCAGCGTCTTCGCCTTTGTTGGACTTGGCACCGTTGAAGCCGGCGGCCAGGGCCTGGACCGAAGCGTAGGCGTACAGGGTGTAGCCTTCAGGCTCGGTGCCGTTCTTGCGGAACTCTTCCACCACGGCCTTGCTGTCTGGCAGCAGGCGCGGGTCAGCGCCGAAGGTCATGTACACGCCATCGACGTACTGCGCACCGCCAGCCGTGGCAACCAGTTCGTCGGTAACCACACCGTCATCGGACATGAACTTGACGTCCTTGAGGCCGGCTTCGCGGATCTGGCGAACCAGTGGGCCGGCTTCCGGGTGCAGGCCGCCGAAGTAAACGACGTCGGCACCGGTGGAGCGGATCTTGGTGACCAGGGCGCTGAAGTCTTTCTCGCCACGGGTCAGGCCTTCTTCCAGCACCGGCTTGACGCCGCGCTTGGTCAACTGGGCCGCGGTGGCATCAGCCAGGCCTTTGCCGTAGGTGTCCTTGTCGTTGATGACGGCGACTTTCTTGCCCTTGAGTACGTCGACGATGTAGTCGCCGGCCACGATGCCTTGCTGGTCGTCACGCCCGCACATACGGAACATGGCGCCCAGGCCGCGCTCGGTCACTTGAGGGTTGGTGGAACCTGGCGTGATTGCGATGATGCCTGCTTCGTCATACACCTCGGACGCCGGGATGGTGTTGGAGGAGCAGAAGTGACCGACCACACCGATCACCTTGTCCTGGTCCGCCAGGCGGTTGGCCACGGCAACGGCCTGTTTGGGTTCGCAGGCATCGTCGCCGGCAACCAGCACGATTTTCTCGCCGTTGATGCCGCCGGCCTTGTTGATCACATCGGCTGCCGCCTGGGCACCCTTCATGTACTGCTCACCGAAAGCGGCGTTGGCACCGGTCATCGGCCCCGCTACGCCAATCTTCACATCAGCTTGAACAAACGCAGAAACACCCAGCGCCGCTGCAACGGCGAGGGCCAGAAAACCTTTCTTGTAAAACGTCTGGGACATGAGTGGTGCTCCGATATTTTTGATTTTTGGCACGACAACTTGCGTTCAAACTTTTCACTGAAAGCCCAGAGCAAGGCGCGTGCCATTACGTTTTTATTCTTCAAAAAGACACGGTGTCATTGTTATTGCAGGCGTTTCGCCTCCATTCGCCAGGACGTGCAACCCTCTAGCATCAGAAGGTGCAACCGATGAACCCAAAAAGTACAACCTTGGCAGGTCGCACCTGCAACCAACGCTATAAACGACAGTTGTTGAACCTGTAACAGACTGCGTAACGGAACTGCACATTTACAGTGCGTGATTGCTACAACTTGCACCAATACAGATTAGTAGCCTGCTAAGAAAATGCAGGGTTCTGAGCGGTATTTCGCTGATCAGATCACGATCCGCAAGCATTGCCCTGCGTGATACAGCGAGAAGCCAGCTTCATACAGGCAACTGCGCAGGCCCACCCCGGCCAACGGTTGCATGGGCGCAAACGGAATCGGCAACGCCTGGGCATTCTGGTTACACAGGTAGTCGGCAAACGCTTTGCCGACCACACTGCCAGTGGTCACGCCACGGCCGTTATAGCCCGTGACTGCCACCAACCCGGGGGCAGGCTCGAACAGCCGCATCAAGTGGTCCGGCGTGAACGCGATACAGCCGGTCCAGGTGAATTCCCACTGCACCGATTTGAGGTAGGGGAAGTAATGTTGCTGCACCCGATCGGCCCACGCCTTGAGGAACCATGTCGGTTTTTGGTTGCCATTGCCCAGGCTGCCGAGCAACAAGCGGCCATCGGCGTCGCGGCGGATACTGCTCAGAACCTGGCGTGTGTCCCAGGAGCCTTGGCCACCGGGCAAGATCTGTTTGGCAGCCTCGTCCGTCAGCGGGGCCGACGCGACCTGGTAGTAGTAACCAGGGAAAAAATTGCGTCGCAGTTCGGTCCACTCGCCTTCGGTGTAGGCGTTGGAGGCGATCACCACCTGTGCAGCCTGCACTGAACCCTGCGCGGTTTGCACCGACCAGTGCGAGCCTTGGCGCTCGAGCTGGGTGACGGGAGAATGGTCGAACAACTGCCCGCCCAGACCGACTGCCGCGTTGGCCAAACCACTGGTGTAGGCCATCGGATTCAGTGTGCCAGCACGCCGGTCCAGCAAGGCGGCCGCAATCTTTTTGGTACCGGTGGCTTGCTCGCAAGCCAGGCCGGTGAGCAACTCCACCGGCGCTCCACGGCGCTTCCATTGTTCTTCGCGACTGCGCAAATCCGCCTCGCCACGGGCATTGTGCGCCATGTGCAAGGTGCCCTCGCGGCGCAATTGGCAATCGATGTTGTATTTGTCGACCAGGCTGAACACCAGCGACGGCGCCGCGCCCAACATGCGGTTGAGCTGGCTGCCGACTGCCTCGCCAAAACCGGCTTCGATCTCGTCCGGCGGGATCCACATGCCGGCGTTGACCAGCCCGACGTTGCGCCCCGAACCGCCATGGCCGGTGCGGTGAGCCTCCAGCACGGCGACGCTTTTACCCTGTTCCAGCAAATGAACAGCCGCCGACAGCCCGGTGATCCCGGCGCCGATCACACACACATCGACCTTGACCTCGCCCTTGAGCGCAGCGTGCTCCGGCCGGCCGGGAGTGAGGTGTTCCCACAAACATGTTTCACGTAGTGCCATTGCCAGACTCCGGGATGAAACCTAACAAACAACTATTGTTTTGATGTGCAAGCCCAATCAACCGTGGGAGCTGGCTTGCCTGCGATGCAGGCACCGCGGTGCATCGTTTACACCGCGGTGATGCTATCGCGGGCAAGCCAGCTCCCACATTGGCCGCGCTGCGACGGGCGGGATCAGTCGAAGGTAATGCCCTGGGCCAGCGGCAACTCCAGCGAGTAGTTCACGGTATTGGTCTGGCGACGCATGTACCCGCGCCACGCATCCGAGCCCGATTCACGCCCGCCGCCGGTCTCTTTCTCACCGCCAAACGCACCGCCGATTTCCGCGCCACTCGGGCCGATGTTGACGTTGGCGATGCCGCAGTCGCTGCCCACGGCCGACATGAACTGCTCGGCTTCACGTACGTCGGTGGTGAAGATGCACGACGACAACCCTTGCGGCACGGCGTTGTTCAGGCGCAGGGCCTCGGCGAAATCGGTGTAGCCGACCACGTAGAGAATCGGCGCAAAGGTCTCGGTGCATACCACGTCGCTCTGCTCGGGCATTTCCACGATCGCCGGCGATACGTAGTAGGCGTTGGGGAATTTGTCTTCCAACTGGCGCTTGCCGCCGAACACCTTGCCGCCTTCGCTCAAGGCTTGCTCCAGCGCATCCTGCATATTCTCGAAGCCGTGCTTGTCGATCAGCGGGCCAATCAGGTTGCCTTCCAGGGGGTGGCCGATGCGCACTTTGGAATAGGCCGCCTTGAGGCGGGTGACGATTTCTTCCTTGACCGATTCGTGCGCGATCAGGCGGCGCAGCGTAGTGCAACGCTGGCCGGCGGTGCCGACGGCGCTGAACAGGATGGCGCGCACGGCCATGTCCAGGTCGGCGCTTGGGCCGAGGATCATCGCGTTATTGCCGCCCAGCTCAAGGATGCTGCGGGCAAAGCGCGCGGCGACTTTAGGGGCCACTTCGCGGCCCATGCGCGTGCTGCCAGTGGCACTGATCAGGGCCACGCGCGGGTCATCCACCAGCGCGGCACCCGCATCACGACCGCCGATAATCACCTGGCTCAGGTACTCGGGAGCGCCGTCGAACTTCTTCAGTACGCGCTCAAACAACGCCTGGCAGGCCAGGGCGGTGAGCGGGGTCTTTTCCGACGGTTTCCAGATCACGGCGTTGCCGCACACCAGCGCCAGCGTGGTGTTCCACGCCCACACCGCCACCGGGAAATTGAACGCGCTGATCACGCCGACCACGCCCAGCGGGTGCCAGGTTTCACGCATGTGGTGGCCCGGACGCTCGGAAGCGATGGTCAAACCGTACAGCTGGCGCGACAGGCCGACGGCGAAGTCGCAGATGTCGATCATTTCCTGCACTTCACCCAGGCCTTCCTGGGTGATCTTGCCGGCTTCCCAGGACACCAGTTCGCCCAGGTCAGCCTTGTATTCGCGTAATACATCGCCAAATTGACGCACCAGCTCGCCACGGCGCGGTGCCGGCACCTTGCGCCAGGCCTCGAATGCATGCTCGGCGCGACTGACCTGTTGCTCCACCTCGGCGGCACCTTCCCAGTGCACGCTGCCGATGCGGCTGCCATCAATCGGCGAATGCACAGGCTGTTTACCCGACTGGTACAGCGCCGGGTCTACCCCGAGACGATCAAGCAATGCGGCAACCATGGGTCACTCCTTCAATCTACAGACAGAAAAATTGCGCCGCGGCCCGCACGGCGATCCAGACCTTATTTGTAGCTGGCCCAAGACTTGCCAACAAACGACGATTAGGCGAGATATCATTCCGTTTATTCATGCAAAGAATAAAAAGAGGCGTGCCGTG
Source organism: Pseudomonas sp. MYb13 (assembly GCF_002980075.1). NCBI lineage: Bacteria > Pseudomonadati > Pseudomonadota > Gammaproteobacteria > Pseudomonadales > Pseudomonadaceae > Pseudomonas > Pseudomonas sp. MYb13. Next base: position 138,890 of record NZ_PCQI01000005.1, read on the forward strand.
CTGAACAAAAGACATTTGCCCTCGATCACTGCCCTGCAGTGTTTCGAAGCCGCCACCCGCCACCTGAGCTTCACCCGTGCAGCCGAGGAGCTGAACCTCACGCAAAGCGCGGTGAGCAAACAGGTGGCGCAGTTGGAAGAGCTGCTGCAACACCTGCTGTTTCGCCGGGTGCGCCGTCGCTTGCAGATGACCCCGGCAGGCGACCTGTACCTGGTGGAAGTGCGCAAGATCCTCACCCAGGTGGAGATGTCCACCCACTACTTGCGCTCCTACGGCGGCGAGACCGAAGTGCTGCGCGTGTCCACGCCCTACACCTTCGGCGCGCGCTGGCTGGTGCCGCGCCTCAAGGGCTGGCGCCTGCGTCACCCGCAGATCCACCTGGACCTGTGCAACGAGCAGGAGCCGGACGAGTTGTTGCAAGGCAAGGCCGACATGGCCTTCTACTTCGGCCAGGGCTCACGCCCCGGCACCGAGAGCCTGAAATTGTTCAGCGAAGAGCTCGTCCCTGTCTGTGCGCCGGAAAGCCTGCCGGCGCAGCCGTTCACCGACCCCACACAATTGAGCGACCTGGTGCTGCTGCAAAACGCCTCGCGGCCCCAGGGCTGGCACGACTGGTTTGCCAGCCAGGGCTTCCACACCGAGCACAGCTATCACGGGCCGCGCTTCGACACCTTCTATATGTGCATCCGAGCCGCGCAAGTGGGCTGTGGCGTGGCGCTGCTGCCACGGTTCCTGGTGGAAGAAGAACTGGCCGACGGCAAGCTGGTCATCCCCTGGCAGCATGCGATGCCCAGCCAGGACGCGTATTACCTGGCCTACCCGGAGCATTCGGCGGAGGTGCCAAAGGTGCGCGATTTCGTGAAGTGGATGATGGAACAGGTTTAGCGCTTTTTGACTGCACTACCGTCATCGCAGGCCAGCCAACTCCCACATTTGGAATGCATTCACCTGTGAGTGCCAGGCTTGCCCGCGACGGCGTCTGCAGCCATTCCAAAAAAATCACTGGCAAAACCCCACGGGTCTATGCGCCACTAGCCCCCTTCCTTAATTGTGCGTAAAGGTCGGCGCCCATCGCCGACCCGTCTGGAGATTCCCGTTATGAGCGAGAGTGTGTTTGCCGATCGCATCGTGCAGAACTTGCTCGACACCGACTTCTACAAGCTGACCATGATGCAGGCGGTGCTGCACAACTACCCCAACGTGGAAGTTGAATGGGAGTTTCGTTGCCGTAACAGCGAAGACCTGCGCCCGTACCTGGCTGAGATCCGCTACCAGATCGAGCGCCTCGCCGAGCTGAGCCTGAGCCCGGACCAACTGGGTTTCCTGGAACGCATCAGTTTCATGAAGCCAGACTTCCTGCGCTTCCTCGGGCTGTTCCGCTTCAACCTGCGCTACGTGCAGACTGGCATCGAGAACGGCGAGCTGTTCATCCGCCTGCGCGGGCCGTGGTTGCATGTGATCCTGTTTGAAGTGCCGATGCTGGCCATCGTCAGCGAGGTGCGTAACCGCTACCGCTACCAGACCGTGATCCTCGAGCAGGCCCGCGAGCAGCTGTACCGCAAGTTCGACTGGCTGACCGCCAACGCCAGCAGCGACGAGTTGGCCGAGCTGCAAGTCGCCGACTTCGGCACGCGTCGGCGCTTCTCGTACCGCGTGCAGGAAGAAGTGGTCAGCGTGCTCAAGCATGACTTCCCCGGGCGCTTTGTCGGCACCAGCAACGTACACCTGGCCCGCGAGTTCGATATGAAGCCGCTGGGCACCATGGCCCACGAATGGATCATGGCCCATCAACAACTTGGCCCGCGCCTGATCGACAGCCAGATCGCCGCACTGGACTGCTGGGTCCGCGAATACCGCGGCCTGCTGGGTATTGCCCTGACCGACTGCATCACCACCGACGCGTTCCTGGGTGATTTTGACCTGTATTTCGCCAAGCTCTTCGACGGCCTGCGCCATGACTCCGGGGACCCGGTGCAGTGGGCGGAGAAAGCCATCGCCCACTACCACAAGCTCGGCATCGAACCCATGAGCAAGACCCTGGTGTTCTCCGACAGCCTGTCGCTGCCCAAGGCCCTGCAAATATTCCGCGCGTTGCGTGGTCGAATCAACGTGAGCTTTGGCATTGGCACCAACCTGACCTGCGACATTCCAGGTGTCGAGCCGATGAGCATCGTGCTTAAAATGACCGCCTGCAATGGCCAGCCCGTCGCGAAGATCTCCGATGAAGCGGGCAAGACCCACTGCACCGACCCGAATTTCGTCGCCTATTTGCGTCATGTTTTCAAAGTACCTGCCATTTCTAGCAAGGAGTGAATCATGCAAGCCGTACAGCGTGAGATTGCTGAACAGCTCAAGGTCCAAGCGCCGTTCAAAGACCAGGCCGCCCTTGAGGCCGAAGTCGCCCGCCGCGTGACTTTTATCCAGGACTGCCTGCGCAATTCCGGGCTCAAAGCGTTGGTGCTGGGCATCAGCGGCGGTGTCGACTCCCTGACCGCTGGCCTGTTGGCCCAACGCGCGATGCAGGAGCTGCGCGCCAGCACCGGCGATGAAGCCTACCGTTTTATCGCCGTGCGCCTACCCTACGAAACCCAGTTCGATGAGATTGATGCCCAGGCGTCGGTGGACTTTATCGAACCGGACGAACGCCACACAGTGAACATCGGCCCGGCGGTTAAATCCCTGGCCAATGAAGTGGCGGCATTTGAAGGCAAGGCCGCGGTGTCCCGCGATTTCGTGTTGGGCAACACCAAGGCGCGCATGCGCATGGTCGCCCAGTACACCATCGCCGGCGCGGCCGGTGGCCTGGTGATCGGCACCGACCACGCAGCGGAAGCGGTGATGGGCTTTTTCACCAAGTTCGGTGACGGCGCCTGCGACCTGGCGCCGTTGAGCGGGCTGGTGAAGAACCAGGTACGCGCGATTGCGCGGCACTTTGGTGCGCCGGAGTCGTTGGTGGAGAAGATTCCGACTGCCGACCTGGAAGACCTGTCGCCAGGTAAGCCGGACGAAGCGTCACATGGCGTGACCTACGCCGAGATCGATGCGTTCCTGCATGGCGAGCCGGTGCGCGAGGAAGCGTTCAGGATTATCTGCGACACGTACCGCAAGACCGAACACAAGCGGGTCATGCCGTTTGCGCCGTGAGGTGAGCCGGAGCGTGTTGTATTGATCGTTAGATTGCCATCGCAGGCAAGCCAGCTCCCACTGTTGACCGATGTCCAACATGAGAACGCGGTCGAGTGTGGGCGCTGGCTTGCCTGCGATGAACGATGACGCGGTCTTACTTGACGGTCACAGTGCCTTTCATCATCGAGATGTGGCCTGGGAACGAGCAGAAGAATGCATAGTCAGTACCGGCCGCCAGCTTCGACACGTCGAAGGTCACCGAGTCTTTCTCGCCAGCACCGATGATTTTGGTGTGGGCGATGATCCGATCGTCACCTGGTTTCAGGTAGTCCTTGTCGATACCCGCGGCCATGCCGTCAGTGGCAACAGGCTGCATGTTGGCGGCGCTGGTCAGCACCCAGTTATGGCCCATGACGTTTTTCGGCAGGTTGCCGGAGTGAGTCAGCTCGACGGTGAATGTCTTGCAGCTCTTGTCGATTTCAATGGCTTTGGTGTTGAAGGACATCTGGTCAGTGGAGTCGACGGTGACCTTGCACTCTGCAGCAAGCAACTGGCCGCTCGCCAGAGTCAGCAGGGAAACAGCAACGAGTTTGGCAAACATGTGAATCTCCAAGGCAGGGTTTAGAAAACGCGTATTGCGACAAAGGGTGCCTGAAGCAGGCAGAAATTCTTATGATCTGAATCAACAGATTGTATACAACTTTAGGCTATCAGACTGATCAACACAATCTACCAGCCAAAGTACTGCGACCTGCCTATGATCGGCTCATCACCCACCGGAGTCCGAGCCATGCACCTTAATCAACTGTTCAACGGCCTGCTGGCTGCCTACGCCTGCGGTAAGTGAAGGCCAAGCGCACCTCGAAGCTGCTACCATGTCGTCCCAAGGCAGCTGCGCGCCGCCACCCTCACCTTCGACCCTAGAGGATCGCCCATGGCCAAACCTAATTACTCCTTCGCCAAACGTCAGAGAGACTTGGCCAAGGAACAGAAGAAAGAGGAAAAACTGCAGCGCAAGAAAGCCGCTGCCGATGAAGAGGCCGGTGCACTGAACCCGGATGCCGATGCTGAAGTAACGAGCGACGAGACCGAAACACCAAAAGATCCGGCTGAATAATTTCCTTTGTGCTGAGCCGGCCCCTCCGGCTCGGCACAATCAACCGTTATTCCAGCGGCATCACCGTCACCCGCACCTCAGGGTCATGGCTCCCTCCCCCCAGGATCACCCCTCGCAACGGCGACACATCGGAAAAGTCCCGGCCCCAGGCCAGGGTGATGTGCTCCAGTGCCGGCTGCACATTGTTCGTCGGATCGAAGTCCACCCAGCCCGATACCGGGCAATACACCGACACCCACGCATGGGACGCATCCGCGCCGATCAGCCGTGGTTGGCCGGGCGGTGGCTGGGTGAGCAGGTAACCGCTGATGTAACGCGCCGCCAGCCCCCGCGAGCGCAGGCAGGCCAGCATCAGGTGAGCAAAGTCCTGGCACACGCCGCGTCGGCGCTCCAGCACTTCCACCAGCGGTGTGGCGACCTGGGTGGCTTCGGCATCGAAAGTGAACTCGCTGAAGATCTTCTCCATCAATGCCTGCACGCCCAACAACAGCGCCTCGCCAGGAGGAAAGCAGCTTTCGGAGAACTCGACGAAGGTTTTCTTCAGGTGCACATAGGGCGATTCGAAACGGTAGCGGCAGGCTTCGATCAGCTCTGGCGGCATGGCCTGGCTGCTGTAGGTCAGGCTGTCGCGGGTCTGGTCCCAGGCCGGCGATTGCTGGAAGTCCAGCGCCGGCCGCGCCAGCACTTCCACGGTCAACCCGGCATTCACCAGCAGCTCATCATGGGGCCGCTCGAACGCCAGGCGAGTGATGGGATTGCCAAACACGTCCAGCTCATCGCGGCGCGACGTCGGCTCCGGGCTGATATCCAGTTGTTGCGAGCTGCAACGCTGCCAGGCGCACGGCCGTGGCCACAAGTGCGCCAACTGCTGGGCCAGGGACACCGGGCTGTCGTAGTGGTAATGAGTATCGTGGAAAATCTGATAGCGCGCGCTCATCACACCGACACCGTTTGCTGGCTGACATCATCCACATGTGCAAAGTGGCGCAAGGCCAGGCGGTCCGACACTTGCCCACTCTCATCGGCGACGGCTTGCAGCAGGTCAGCCAAGCCATCCAGCGCGGCACGCACGCTGGCTTCGCCAAACAACGGGTTCTCCAGGCAGCCCAGGTCGAATCGCGCCAGGCGCTCGACCAATGGGGCCAGGCCGGTTTCCCGCGCCACGCCGAAATCGTCGTTGAGACGCCGCAGGGTGCGGCTCACCAATTTGAGCTGGAACAGCACCGCATGGGGGTTCTGCTCGTCCAGCAGCAGCAGGTCGAGGACGGGGATCAACTGTGGCACCGCCAGGTAGCGTGAGCGATAGGTGATGCTGCTGTTGCCCAGCTCCAGCAACCACTCCAACCCCGCCTGGTCGAACACCGCCACGCCTCGCAGGAACGCCGCCAGGCTGCTGCTCAGAAATTGCAGGCGCTCGATGCGCCGGCCCATCATCAAGAAGCGCCAACCTTCGTCGCGGGTCATGTCGTCCAGGGCAAACCCGGACAGTGCCGCCAAGGACATCACCAGGCGGTTGAGAAAATCCAGCAACTCGCCAAAATCCGGGGTGTCGCTTTCCAGCTCAATGGCCTCGCGTTGCAGCTCCACCAGGGCTTGCCAGTTCTCCCGGGACAACTTGCCGCGCACCTGAGACGCCGCCCACTGCAAGCGTTGCAGGTTGGCGCGCAGACTCGAAGGCCAGTCATCACCGAGCAGCGCCGCCAGCAGGCGTTCGGGCAACTCGCCCTCCTCCGGCAACAGCCGCAGGTTTTCGCCCAGCTCGACCGCCGCCTGCAAGGCCAGCGGGTCGTCACCGTCCACGTAGCGCGCCAGCACGATGCGCAGCCAGCGTGCACTGTCATCGCAGCGCTCGCAGTAACGCCCGAACCAGAACAGGTTTTCCACCACGCGGGACGGTAGATAAGGATCGCGGCGCACCAAGTCATGGGCGCCAATCGCCCGCTGGGCACGCCAGTGCTCGCTACCGGCGGCGCGTTCGCCCAGCACCCAGGTGTCCTTGCTGGCGCCGCCACGTTGCATCGACACCACTTCGGCATCGGCTTCGGCGGCCACCCGCGTCAGGCCGCCGGGCAGCACGCGGTAGCCGTCGTCGCTGGCCACCGCGTACACGCGCATGCCGATGGCGCGGTGTTGCAGGTGGTCATCCACGGTGTGCCACACCGGCGCCTGGGACAGTTGCGCCAGCTCCTGCGCGACATAGGCGTAGGGCCGGGCGCGCATGCGCTCGGCCAGGGCCTGGCGTTGTTCGTCGTCCAGGTCACGGCCGAATACCGGCGCAAAACTCTGCGACGGAAACGCCGGCTTGATCAGCAGTTCCGGCAGTTTCTCCAGGGCTTCAGCGAGCACCGGCGCTTCACCGCACCACCACGTGGCAATGGACGGCAGGATCAGTTCTTCGCCAAACAGGAACTCATTGATCTTGGGCAGGAAGCCCAGCAAGCCGGGGGACTCCAGCACGCCGCTGCCCAAGGCATTGGCCACCAGCACATTGCCTTGGCGCACGGCGTCCAGCAGGCCGGGCACGCCGAGGGCCGAGTCGGTGCGCAGTTCCAGCGGGTCGCAGAAGTCGTCATCCAGGCGGCGCATGATCGCGTGCACCCGGCGTAGGCCGCTGAGGGTCTTCAGGAATACGGTGCTGTCGCGCACGGTGAGGTCGCCGCCTTCCACCAGCGGGTAGCCGAGTTGGCGAGCGAGGTACAGGTGCTCGAAATAGCTTTCGTTGAAGCGGCCTGGCGTGAGCAACACGATCAGCGGGGGCTGGTTATCAGCGGGCGCCTGGCGGGCCAGGGTTTCCTGCAAGGTGCGGAAGAAACCGGTGAGGTGCTGAACTTGCAGGTCCCGGTAAAGATCCGGGAACGCCCGCGACACGATGGTACGGTTTTCCAACGCATAACCGGCACCGGATGGCGCCTGGGTACGGTCGGCGGTGACCCACCAACGGCCATCCGGCGTGCGCGCCAGGTCCACGGCGTACAGGTGCAGGAACGCACTGTCCGGCAGCTGAATGCCCTGGCACGGCCACAGGAAGTTGTTATGCCCGAACACCAGCTCGGCCGGCAGCAAGCCTTCCTTGATTAGGCGTTGCGGGCCGTACAGGTCGGCCAACACGGCATTGAGCAGGCGCGCACGCTGGGCGATACCCGCCGACAGCTGCTGCCATTCATTGGCGGCCAGCACATGGGGTAGCAGGTCCAGCTCCCAGGGACGGTCCGCGCCCTTGGGGTCGGCGTAGACGTTATAGGTCACGCCGTTTTCCTGGATCTGCCGGGTCAGCAGCGCCTGGCGCTGGGCCAATTGCGCGGGTGTGCTGCGTTGCAGATGGTCGAGCAGGCGCCGCCAATGGGCACGTACCGCGCCACTGTCGTCCAGCAGTTCGTGATAGGTGCCCGCGGTCAGCGGGTAACGGTCGAGCAAGTCGGACATGGAACGCTCGGCAGGGGCAAGGGGGCTCAGATTAACCTAACAAACACGGCAAATCCCCTGTGGGAGCGGGCTTGCTCGCGAAGGCGGCGGATCAGTCGACTGATGTATCGACCAATTCACCGTATTCGCGAGCCATCCCGCGCCCACACATTGGATTGCGTTCAGTCATTTTTATTGGGGTGGCGCCGTAAATCCAGGGTCATCGGTAACTCGTCGTTGATGACCAGGCTTGGCACGGGGAGCTTGCCAGGACTATGCCCCAAGCGGAAAAACCGTGCCATGCGCCGGCTTTCGGCTTCATTGGCATTCACCGGCAAACTGTCGTAATTGCGTCCACCCGGATGGGCGACGTGGTACTGACAGCCGCCCAACGAGCGTTGCATCCAGGTATCCAGCAAGTCGAACACCAACGGCGCATGCACCGCGATCGTCGGTTGCAGGCAATTGGCGGGTTGCCACGCGCGGTAGCGCACGCCGGCAACGAACTCACCGACGCGCCCAGTGGGCTGCAACGGCACCGCAATGCCGTTGCAGGTCAGCAGATAGCGTTGTGGCGCCAGGCCGCTCACCTTCACCTGCAAGCGTTCCAGTGATGAGTCCACATAGCGCACCGTGCCACCTACCGCGCCCTCTTCGCCCAATACGTGCCAGGGCTCCAGGGCCTGGCGCAGTTCCAGCTCGATACCGCTGACGGCGTAGTCGCCCACCTTGGGAAAACGGAACTCCAGGTGCGCGGCGAACCATTCGGCGCGCAGCGGGTAGCCGGCCGCGTTGAGTTCGACGATCACGTCGGCGAAGTCTTGCGCGATGAAGTGCGGCAACAGGAAACGGTCATGCAGTTCGGTGCCCCAGCGCGCCAGCTTCGGCGGCGCGTAGGGTTCACGCCAGAAGCGCGCAACCAGCGCCCGCAGCAGCAGTTGCTGAGTCAGGCTCATGCGTGCATGGGGTGGCATTTCAAACGCGCGCAGCTCCAGCAGGCCAAGGCGGCCGGTGGCGCCATCCGGTGAGTAGAGTTTGTCGATGCAGAATTCGGCGCGATGAGTATTGCCGGTCACGTCGATCAGCAGGTTGCGCAGCAGACGGTCCACCAGCCATGGCGGGCATTCTTCGCCGGGTTCGGGCATTTGCGCAAAAGCGATTTCCAGCTCGTACAGCGCATCGTTGCGTGCCTCGTCCACCCGGGGTGCCTGTGAAGTCGGACCGATGAACAGGCCGGAGAACAGGTAGGACAACGAGGGGTGATTGTGCCAGTAGCTGATCAAGCTACGCAGCAGATCCGGCCGACGCAGGAACGGCGAGTCCTTGGGTGTCGCGCCACCGAGCACAAAGTGGTTACCGCCACCGGTGCCGGTGTGGCGTCCGTCGATCATGAATTTTTCGGTGGTCAGGCGGGTTTGTCGTGCTTGCTCATAGAGGAATTCGGTGCGTTCCACCAACTCGTCCCAGGTGGCGGACGGCTGCACATTGACCTCGATCACGCCAGGGTCCGGCGTGACGCGAAAATTACTCAGGCGCATATCCGCCGGCGGCTCGTAGCCTTCCAGTAATACCGGACAGTGCAGTTCCTCGGCAGTCGCCTCAATGGCAGCCACCAGTTCCAGGTAGTCTTCGACGCGCTCCAGGGGCGGCATGAACAGATAGAGGCGGCCTTCACGCGCTTCGGCGCACAGGGCGGTGCGGGTCAACCAATCGGCGGACTCGTCCACCTTCGGCACGCGCTCATCACTTGGCGCGGGTTCACCGTGGCTTTGCAATTGGGCGGTCGTCGGCAGCTCCGGCTGGTCCTGGTTAGGGTCAGTCGGGTGCACAAACGGATACTCCGCCGCCGTCACCCAAGGCTGCGAGGCCAATGGCAAGCGATAGCCCAGCGGCGAATCACCCGGCACCAGGCGGCAATGGTTGTCGCGCAGGTACCAGCGCCCGCTTTGCCAGCGGTCATTGGCCGCCGTGCGTGCCAGGGGCAGCACTTGGCCGATGATCTTGTCCAGGCCCTGGGCGAATACCTTGCGCAGGCGCTCACGCTCCAGGTCGTCGCTCAGGCGTGGGTCCTGGGCAGTGACGTTTTGCGGCAACGCCCCTTCGCGCCACAGGTAGTAGAAATTGTCTTCGAAGGCCGGGAACACAAAGCGGGCCGGCAGTTTCAGGCGTTCAGCGACGCTGGCCAGAAAACGCCCGGCCAGGGCGCCGTCCGCGCCATAGTCTTGCTGCTCATCGGCGATCAACGCGCTGTTGTGCCAGATCGGCACGCCGTCGCGGCGCCGATAGCAATTGAGCGACCAGCGTGGCAGTTGCTCGCCGGGGTACCACTTGCCCTGGCCGAAGTGCACCAGGCCCTTGGGCGCGTAGTGCTTGCGCATGCGCTGGAACAGCTCGGCGGACAGGCGGCGCTTATCCGGCCCAAGCGCGGCGGTGTTCCACTCGGCGCCGTCGGGGTCATCGATGGAGACGAAGGTCGGCTCACCGCCCATGGTCAGGCGTACGTCATCCTTGAGCAGGTCGCCGTCGATCTGCCGACCCAGTGCCTGGATCGCCAGCCATTGCTCTTCGGTGTAGGGCTTCGTAACCCTTGGGGCTTCCCAAATCCGCTCTACCGACATTTCGTGGGTGAATTCGCACTCGCACGGCTCCACCAGCCCACTGATAGGGGCGGCGGAAGATGGATCCGGACTGCAGGCCAACGGGATATGGCCTTCACCGGCGAACAGCCCGGAGGTTGCATCCAGGCCGATCCAGCCGGCACCGGGCAAATACACTTCGCACCAGGCGTGCAGGTCGGTGAAGTCCACTTCAGTGCCGGATGGACCATCAAGGGCCTTGACGTCGGCGGTCAACTGGATCAGGTAGCCGGACACAAACCGCGCCGCCAAACCCAGGTTGCGCAGCAATTGCACCAGCAGCCAGGCTGAATCGCGGCAGGAGCCGGAGGCGTTTTCCAGGGTGAATTCCGGGGTCTGTACCCCCGGTTCCATGCGGATCAGGTAGCCGATATCGGCCGCCAAACGCTGGTTGAGGCCCACCAGAAAGTCCACGGCCGGCAACGGCGTGCGGTCGATACCCGCCAGGTACGCGGCGAACTTCGGCGTCAGCGGCAGGGTTTCCAGATACGGCGCCAGCTCGCGCTGTTCATCGGCGGCGTAGCTGAAAGGGATTTTTTCGGCGTAAGGCTCGAGGAAAAAGTCGAACGGGTTGAACACCGCCATCTCGGCGACCAGGTCGACCTCGATACGCAGTTGATCGGTCTTTTCCGGAAACACCAACCGCGCCAGGTAATTGCCCTGGGGGTCCTGCTGCCAATTGATGAAGTGCTGTTCGGGCAGCACTTTCAGTGCGTAGGACAGAATCCGCGTCCGACTATGGGCAGCCGGACGCAACCGCACGATCTGTGGGCCGAGTTCGACAGCGCGGTCGTAGCGGTAATGCGTAACGTGGTGCAACGCGACATGAATCGACACGGCGGCCTCCTGCGAGCCAGGGCATGGGCACAAAGCGCGCAAGACTTATGCCAGAGCGGCAGTCATTGCGCTTTATCGTAAGACCCGGTGCAGTACAGCACCAAAACGGCGCCAGCGGGGGTGCCGTGGTGCAAGTGACGCACATATTTGTGGCGCGTGCATGAGGGTGGGTGGTGAATCTACCCAGTCAACGGTGTTTGTGCTGGGCAATCATCGCCTGGCGCAGGCGGCGGACTTCGACCAGTTTCTGACGCATTTCGCGGTGGCGCTTGCTGTTGAGCAGCAGCAACCCCAGCAGCGGGAACAGCAGGCTCAATCCATAGGACAGCGGATGCGGACCAAAGGCGACAGTGGGCAGTACCGCCACCACACAAAATGCGAGCAGCGCCGCCAGCGGCCAGACCCACTGCGGCCGCCCGCGCGCGATCATGAAATTGCACTGCACGACGCCCCATGTCAGCGCGAGGCCACCCAGGAAGGAACACTTGAGGTTGTCGTCCATCGGCAAGCGTGGGAAGTAACTGTCGAAAATCAGCGGCACCGCAAACACAAGGCTGAACACCGCCGCGAAAATCGCGCCCATGAAGACCGGAAAATACTGCGCCAGGAAACTGCGAATGCCAGGTAGCTCACTCATCGCTGATTTCCTCATACAGTCCTACTGACCAACCTGGCCCCTTCGCGGGCAAGCCCGGCTCCCACAGTTGGCCGGAGTTCAAAGTAAGAACGCGGTCAACTGTGGGAGCTGGCTTGCCTGCGAAAGCGACTTAAGGAGCACAGCTTTAACCATCGGACTCGCCACTGAATACAACTAAAAAACTACCACAGGGTTGGTGCTGGCACGGACCAGTGGAGCTAACGCTTTTTATCCGCCGCTATAACGGCCTGGCGCAGATAGCGGATCTCCAGCAGTTTTTGGCGCATCTCTCGTTGAACCTTGCTGTTAAGTGTCAATAATCCGAGCAATGGGAATAACAGAGCCAACCCAAAGAGAACCTTTTGAGGCTGGTATTGAACCATTGGAAACACAAACAGCAGGCAGCCGACGTAGATTCCCACCATCACCCAAACCCAGGAGGGTCGGCCTCGCAAAATCATAAAGTTGCTGTGGACCGTCAACAGAACCAGCAGCGCCCCGACAGACATAATCTTGAGCCCCACTTGGGCAAGGGGCGCATCACGAAAGTAGGTAATGAACGCCAACGCCACAGCCAATGCCAAAGAAAAACATGCGGCAAATACGCCGCCCATAAACGTCAGAAAGTATTGCCTGAAAAAGTCGCGTAGCGTCATCAATTCGCTCATTCGTTTACCTCCTCGTAGAGTCCAATCGCGATGGTGTTGACGTTTCCGGAGTAGGCACTCCCGCCAAACCCAACGCTTGCGCCCAGGACGTCTTTGATCTGGGTAGTGGTGCTGTGCTTGAGCTGCGTAGGGGTGAAACGCTTGGTGAGCTCGCCCGACGCCTGCCTCAATTTGATCATCTTCGCGGTCAAGCTGGGATGGTTGATGCTCAGCAGCTCTTTCGTCAGCTTGGCTCTTTCCTGGCGATTCAAACCGCGAAGCACATCACGCAGGCTCTTGCCCGTCGATGCTTTGGCGGCCCTGACCAGCTTGACCGTCGTCAGGGCCGAAGCGCCCACGCCTGCCAGTGATACGGCGTCCAGCACAATGGACGCATTCTGGTACCAGCCTTCACTGTCGAGCGAATCCTTGACCTCAGGTTTGGCGACTTCCAGCGCTGTTCGGGCAATGCCGTTAAAGCACTGAAGCGTACTCGCGCCGGCAGCCGCATACCCCACTACAACGATGACGGAACTGGCGCCAGCGCTGAAAGGCACCAGAATGGTTCCACTGGCGATCGCAGCCCAACTGATGACCGCCCCCAAGCAGGAGATTCCGGTGTTCACGGCTTCGCCAATCAGTCGCGACTCTCGAGGATTGCTCACGACATGTTGAGCAAACTGCGTTGGCGCAATGTACTTCTGCGCTTCACGCAAAATGATGCGCTTGGGCTTGATGCTGCAGATGGGCTTGAATTCGCGCAGGGTAATGACGTTGAAGTCGGCGTCGATGTATACGACGCCTGCGCCAACGATACCTGGATCGGCGTCGATGGCCGCAAACAGGCGCGGCAGGTTGATCTGGCTTTCGATGCGCTGGCGCGCCATGAACTGCGAGCGGTTGGAGTCCATGCCGATGCCGGCCAGGGGGCTACCCATGGGGTGTTCTTCCTTGAAATGGGTGGTGACTGAACTGACGCCTTCGCGAGCAAGCCCCCGCCCACATTTTGATTTGCGAATACATTCAAGTGTGGGAGCGGGCTTGCTCGCGAAGGCGATTTAATGGTCGCTACCTTAACAAACAGGCTCGCCACCGAATAGAAAGCAAAACGCCAGCACACGGCTGGCGTTTTACATGTTCAGGCTGCCTTCAACGCGGCACGACCGGCTTGCGCGCAGGCTTGCCGCCCTTGCCCTTGCCCTTGGCCGCATCAGCGCGGTCCTTGGCTGCCTGTTTATTGCGCGCCTGGGCCGCGGCCTTGGCTTGCTCACGCTTGTCCCATGGGTTGCTGCCGTCGCTGCCACGGGGCGGCAGGCCGGTATGCTGGGTGAGGATCTTCGTGGTGGTTTCCTTGGCGACCTTATGGCTGCCGGCCGGCGTCGAGTTCTTGCGACGCGCGCTCTGGTAGCTGTCAGTGCTCGGCTGGTGCAGCGGAATCAGTTGGTCCTTGCCCGGCCCGATCAGGTCGGCACGGCCCATGCGGGTCAACGCTTCACGCAGCATCGGCCAGCCTTTCGGGTCGTGGTAGCGCAAGAAGGCCTTGTGCAGACGGCGCTGTTCTTCGCTCTTGACGATGGTCACCGCGTCGCTCTTGTAGGTGACCTTGCGCAGCGGGTTCTTGCTCGAGTGGTACATCGCGGTGGCAGTGGCCATCGGCGACGGGTAGAACGCCTGCACCTGGTCGGCGCGGAAGCCATTGCCCTTGAGCCACAGGGCCAGGTTCATCATGTCTTCATCGGTGGTGCCCGGGTGGGCGGCGATGAAGTAAGGAATCAGGTACTGCTCCTTGCCCGCTTCCTTGGTGTACTTCTCGAACATGCGCTTGAACTTGTCATAGCTGCCAATGCCCGGCTTCATCATCTGGTTGAGCGGACCTTCCTCGGTGTGTTCCGGGGCGATCTTGAGGTAGCCACCGACGTGGTGGGTCACCAGCTCTTTCACGTATTCCGGCGACTCGACAGCCAGGTCATAGCGCAGGCCGGAAGCGATCAGGATCTTCTTCACACCCGGCAAGGCACGGGCGCTGCGGTACAGCTGGATCAACGACGAGTGGTCGGTGTTCAGGTTCGGGCAGATGCCAGGGAACACGCACGACGGCTTGCGGCAGGCGGATTCGATTTCCGGGCTCTTGCAGGCGATGCGGTACATGTTCGCGGTCGGGCCGCCAAGGTCGGAGATCACGCCGGTAAAGCCTGGCACCTTGTCGCGGATCTCTTCGATCTCGCGAATGATCGACTCTTCGGAACGGTTCTGGATGATGCGGCCTTCGTGCTCGGTGATCGAGCAGAAGGTGCAGCCGCCGAAGCAGCCACGCATGATGTTCACCGAGAAGCGGATCATGTCGTAGGCCGGGATTTTTTCCTTGCCGTACGCCGGGTGCGGCACACGGGCGTACGGCATGCCGAACACGTAGTCCATTTCTTCGGTGGTCATGGGAATGGGCGGCGGGTTGAACCACACGTCCACTTCACCGTGTTTCTGCACCAGTGCGCGGGCGTTACCTGGGTTGGTCTCCAGGTGCAACACGCGGTTGGCGTGGGCATAGAGCACTGCATCGCCACGGACTTTTTCCACCGAAGGCAGGCGGATCACGGTCTTGTCGCGGGTCATCTTCGGGCTCGCCAGGATCTGTACGACCTTGGCTTCTTCCGGATCGTCCTGCGGGCCTTTTTCCTGCTCGATGGCGCAAGCCTGGGTGTCCTGGGTATTCACGTACGGGTTGATGATCTTGTCGATCTTGCCCGGACGGTCGATGCGCGTGGAGTCGACTTCGTACCAGCCCGCCGGCGTGTCGCGACGGATGAACGCAGTGCCGCGCACGTCAGTGATGTCTTCGATCTTGTGCCCCCACGACAGGCGCTGGGCAACTTCGACGATGGCCCGCTCGGCATTGCCGTACAGCAGGATATCGGCGGTGGCGTCGATCAGGATCGAGTTGCGCACGCGGTCCTGCCAATAGTCGTAGTGGGCAATGCGGCGCAGGGAGGCCTCGATGCCGCCGAGTACGATCGGCACGTTCTTGTAGGCTTCCTTGCAACGCTGGCTGTAGACCAGGCTCGCGCGGTCCGGGCGTTTGCCAGCCATGCCGCCGGGGGTATAGGCGTCGTCGGAACGGATTTTCTTGTCGGCGGTGTAGCGGTTGATCATCGAGTCCATGTTGCCGGCCGCGACACCGAAGAACAGGTTCGGCTCACCGAGCTTCATGAAGTCGTCTTTGGACTGCCAGTTCGGCTGGGCAATGATCCCGACGCGGAAGCCCTGGGACTCCAGCAGCCGGCCGATGATCGCCATGCCGAACGACGGATGGTCAACGTAGGCATCACCGGTGACGATGATGATGTCGCAGGAATCCCAGCCAAGCTGATCCATCTCCTCCCTGCTCATCGGCAGGAATGGCGCAGGGCCGAAACATTCGGCCCAGTACTTGGGATAGTCAAATAACGGCTTGGCTGTTTGCATGACGGTGACCGGTGTTGAGATGAAAAATCGCGGGCGCGGAATATAGCACAAATTTTGACCAATTCCGACGGCAGTAGTCGGAATTGTGGTGACGCCATCGCAGGCAAGCCAGCTCCCACAGGGGAACGCATTCCAAAGGTGGGAGCTGGCTTGCCTGCGATGACGCCCTTACAGGCGCTTGAAACTACTCGTCGTCGAAGTTGTAGCTGCCTGGCGCAAGGTTTTCGAAGCGCGTGTACTTACCGATGAACGCCAGGCGGATAAAGCCGATGGGACCGTTACGCTGCTTACCGATGATGATTTCGGCAATGCCTTTGTGCTCGGTCTCGGGGTGATACACCTCGTCGCGGTACACGAACATGATGACGTCGGCGTCCTGCTCGATCGCTCCGGATTCGCGCAAGTCGGAGTTCACTGGGCGCTTGTTGGGGCGTTGCTCCAGGGAACGGTTGAGCTGGGACAGCGCCACCACCGGGCAATTGAATTCTTTGGCCAGGGCCTTGAGGGACCGGGAGATTTCGGAAATCTCGTTGGTACGGCTGTCACCGCTGGAGCCTGGGATCTGCATCAACTGCAAGTAGTCGATCATGATCAAGGCGATGTCGCCGTGCTCACGCACCAGGCGACGAGTCCGCGCGCGCATCTCCGAAGGACTGATGCCCGCCGTGTCATCGATGAACAGCTTGCGGTCGTTGAGCAGGTTGACCGCCGAGGTCAGGCGCGGCCAGTCGTCGTCTTCCAGTTGGCCGGAACGCACCTTGGTCTGGTCGATACGACCCAGGGACGAGAGCATACGCATGATCAGCGACTCACCAGGCATCTCGAGGGAGTACACCAATACCGTCTTGTCGCTGCGCAACACGGCGTTTTCAACCAGGTTCATCGCAAAGGTGGTCTTACCCATGGACGGACGACCGGCGACGATGATCAGGTCGGAGGGCTGAAGGCCACTGGTTTTCTCGTCGAGGTCGGCATAACCGGTGGAAATACCGGTAATGGCCGCATCGGTGTTGAACAGGGTATCGATGCGGTCGATGGCCTTGGTCAACAGCTCGTTGACGCCCACTGGGCCGCCGGTTTTCGGCCGCGCTTCGGCAATCTGGAAGATCTGGCGCTCAGCCTCGTCGAGGATCTCTTCGGCCGTGCGCCCTTCCGGGTTGAAGGCGCTGTCGGCGATCTCGGTGCTGATGCCGATCAATTGGCGCAGCGTGGCCCGCTGGCGAACGATCTGGGCATAGGCCTTGATGTTGGCGACCGACGGCGTGTTTTTCGCCAGCTCACCCAGGTAGCCCAGGCCGCCGACCTGGGAGGTCTGGCCTTCCTTGTCCAGTTGCTCGGCCAGGGTCACCACGTCGATCGGCGAGTTCTGGTCGGCCAGCTTGGCGATGGCGCGGAAGATCAGGCGGTGGTCATGGCGATAGAAGTCACCGTCCGAGACTTGATCCAGCACGCGTTCCCAGGCGTTGTTGTCCAGCATCAAACCACCGAGCACGGCCTGTTCGGCCTCGATGGAATGCGGCGGCACCTTCAGGGCAGCGGTTTGCAGATCGTATTGCTCAGGAGCTGAAATATCGTTCATGGCCACTTGAAATTAGGGGTGTGTAGAAAAACAAAAGGCACGACCTGTAAACAGGATCGTGCCCGATGTTAACTGCCTGGCACGCGAGGTGCCAGTCAGTTAGGTATTGCTTAAGCTGCTACCACGACAACGCGTACGGTGGCTTCAACTTCGGCGTGCAGGTGCACGGCTACGTCGAATTCGCCTACGTTGCGGATGGTGCCGTTCGGCAGACGAACTTCGCTCTTCTGCACTTCAACGCCGGAGGCGGTCAGTGCATCAGCGATGTCGTGGGTGCCGATCGAACCGAACAGCTTGCCTTCGTCACCGGCGGTGGCAGTGATAGTCACTTCCAGCTCAGCCAGTTGGGCAGCGCGAGTTTCGGCCGAAGCTTTTTTGTCTGCTGCTGCTTTTTCCAGCTCAGCACGACGCTCTTCAAACGCAGCCAGGTTGGCAGCGGTTGCAGCGGTGGCTTTGCCGTATGGCAGCAGGTAGTTACGACCGTAGCCGGCCTTAACGTTCACTTTGTCGCCCAGGTTGCCCAGGTTGGCGACTTTTTCCAGAAGGATCAGTTGCATGTGAAAATCCTCTAACTTTTAACCTTCACCGTTCGCGTTATCGGCGTCTTTCGGCGCCAGACGACCGCGAAAATCAATCAGGCCGTCGACAATGGCCAAAACCACGAGTAACGGATAGATCAGCTGCATGAACACCAACATCGTTACGTACATCCCCACCAGCCAAAACCTGGCCAGGCGCTTCTGCGCGACCAGCCCGTGAATCAGGGCCAGCCCGGAAAACACCAGCGGTACGCTGCAAAACAGCACGAGCAAGGTCGCCTGTGAACCGAAGTACGGTCCGACCACCATGAGTGCCAGCAGCAACATCGCCGGGCCCACGGGGATTCTGATACTGCGAAACTCGCGACCAAAACCACCCGGGTTGTACAACAACGCCTGCCAATATCGCCCAAGCATCAGGCTCAGCACGCTGACGATCTGCATCATTACCGCCATCAGGCCGATCAGGGCCGGTGCAATCAGTGTTGCCAGTCGCGCTCGCTCTTCTACCGACAGCTGCTGGTAGAGTTCCCCGAGGGCCATCGGCAGGATCTTGACGATCTCCTGCGACAGCGCCTCGATTTGCGGGCGGAAAGCCGCGTCAATCAACACCGAAAACACCAACCCCAATGCCACGCTGACTAGCAGCGTACGGGCCCAGGACTCACTTGCGCGCAAAACCAACGCAAGGCTCGACGACCCCAGCAGTACCAGAAGTACCTTGGGTTCGCCCAGTTGCAGCCACCAGATCAAGGCAGCCAGCACTCCCAGGGCCAGGACACCAACGGCATCCTGTAAACCGCGCCGCAGGAGCACAAGGCATCCAGCGGCAGCACCCAACCAATACAACAACGGCAATGCTGCACATCCAGCCACTACCAGAGTGGCCTGCACGCGACCGCGCATGATGAACTCAGCTAAGGCGCGCATGCATTCAATCCCTTACTACTTGTCGACTGCCCGGTCTCAGCGGCCGTGGCTGTCGGTGTAGGCCAGCAGGGCCAGGAAGCGGGCGCGCTTGATAGCGGTGGCCAGCTGACGCTGATAACGTGCTTTGGTACCGGTGATACGGCTTGGAACGATTTTGCCGGTCTCGGATACGTAGGCTTTCAGAGTGTTGAGATCTTTGTAATCGATCTCTTTCACGTCTTCAGCGGTGAAGCGGCAGAATTTACGACGACGGAAGAAACGTGCCATTTGATAGGCTCCTTAAAAGGTCCGTGGATTACTCGTCAGCGTTATCGCTGTTGTCGCTGTCATCACTATCAGCGCTATCAGCGCCTTCGTGCTCAGGACGGTCGCGACGCTCACGGCGCTCACTGCGGTTTTCTTCAGCCTTGAGCATCTCGGATTGGCCGGTAACGGCTTCTTCGCGACGGATGACCAGGTTACGGATCACTGCATCGTTGTAGCGGAAGTTGTCTTCCAGCTCGGCCAGGGCCTTGCCAGTGCACTCAACGTTCAGCATCACGTAGTGAGCCTTGTGAACATTGTTGATTGCGTAGGCCAGTTGACGACGGCCCCAATCTTCCAGACGGTGGATTTTGCCGCCGTCTTCTTCGATCAGCTTGGTGTAACGCTCAACCATGCCGCCGACTTGCTCGCTTTGATCCGGGTGGACCAAAAAGATGATTTCGTAATGACGCATGAATGCTCCTTACGGGTTGTAGCCTGCCGCTCAAAAACGGTCAGACAAGGAGTGAATGACACTTATGGATCTTGCCGCAGGGAGGCACATCGGTGCCTGCCAGGAAGGCAAGGGGCGCAATTGTAGAGAAGGGGGAGGAAGCGTGCAAGGTGATTGGTGATTATTTGAACAGCGCAGCACCCGCACAGACGCCAAACAACCGTGGGAGCTGGCTTGCCTGCAATGGCGGCGTCGGCCACATCGCTGCCGACTGACACACCGTCATCGCGGGCGAGCCCGGCTCCCACCGGGTACTGCGGTGTTATCAGCCTTTCTTCACGCCCTTTTTGGCGCCACGCTGGCGCTGGGCTTCGAACAGGCAGACGCCCGTTGCCACCGACACGTTGAGGCTGCTGACGCTACCGGCCATCGGCAGGTGCACCAGGTAATCGCAGTGCTCACGAGTGAGGCGGCGCATGCCCTTGCCTTCGGCCCCCATGATCAGGATGGTCGGGCCGGTGAGGTCCTGGTCATAAATGCTGACCTCCGCCTCCCCCGCCGTGCCCACGACCCACAGGCCGCGCTGCTGGAGTTTCTCCAGGGTGCGTGCCAGGTTGGTCACGGCCACCAGTGGAATCACTTCCGCCGCGCCACAGGCGACTTTACGCACGACCGGCGTCAAGGTCGCCGATTTGTCTTTAGGCACGATCACCGCCAGCGCACCGGCAGCATCCGCCGAACGCAGGCAAGCGCCGAGGTTGTGCGGGTCGGTCACGCCGTCCAGCACCAGCAACAGCGGTGCGCCCTCGGTACGATCGAGCAATTCATCGAGCATCGCCTCGCCCCAGACCTGGCTCGGGCTGACGTCCGCGACCACGCCCTGGTGGACACCTTCCACCCACACGTCCATTTCACGACGCTCGGCCTGGCCGATGGCAACCTTGTTTTGGGTGGCCAGCTCGACCAGCGCCTGCACGCGGGGCTCGCTACGGCCTTCGGCCAACCACACCTGCTTGACGCGTTTAGGGTGGTGACGCAGCAATGCTTCTACGGCGTGGACGCCGTAGATTTTTTCCAGACTCATGACTTGGCCTTAGGTTTGCGCGACCCGCCGCTTTTCGCGGGAGCCGAACCCGCTTTCGGCGGGCCTTTACGGTGTTTACTTGGCTTGCTCGACGGTTTTTCCGCCCCTTGGGACTTTCCCCCAGACGCCGCTTTACCACCGCTCTTGGCTTCGTTGAGCAACTGCTGCTTCAACTCGCGGCTCTTGCGCAGTTCGGCGTTTTTCGCCGCTGCGTCGCTTGGGCGGTAGGCTTCAGGCGCCTTGTCCTTGGCAGACGAACGGCGACCGGCCTTGGCCGGTGCAGGCTCGGCGACCGCTGCTTTCGCAGGCGCGCCCTTGCCCTTCGAGGCCGGCGCTGTGGTTTCGCTGCCGCGCTTTTTGCGGCTGCCCGGCGCTTCTGCGGGTTTGTCGGGCATGCCGAAGTCGATCTTGCGCTCGTCGAGATCGACGCGCATGACCTGCACTTCCACGGTGTCACCCAGGCGGAAGCTGCGACCGGTGCGCTCACCCGCCAGGCGGTGATGCACAGGGTCGAAGTGGTAGTAGTCACCCGGCAAGGCCGTGACGTGCACCAGGCCTTCGACGTAGATGTCGGTCAGCTCCACAAACAGACCAAAGCCGGTCACGGCAGTGATCACACCCGGGAACGACTCGCCCACGCGATCCTTCATGAACTCGCACTTGAGCCAGTTCACCACGTCACGGGTGGCTTCGTCGGCGCGGCGCTCGCTCATGGAGCACTGCTCGCCCAGCTGTTCCAGGGCCGCTTCGTCGTACGGATAGATCCGTGCCTTCGGAATGGTCATGGCGCCGGCGCGCTTGACGTGCGGGGTGTTCTGCTTGGAATGGATGACGCTGCGGATCGCGCGGTGCGTGAGCAGGTCCGGGTAACGGCGAATCGGCGAGGTGAAGTGGGTGTACGCCTCGTAATTCAGGCCGAAGTGACCCTGGTTGTCAGCGCTGTACACCGCCTGGCTCAGGGAGCGCAGCATCACGGTCTGGATCACGTGGTAATCCGGACGGTCCTTGATGCTGGCGAGCAGAGCCTGGTAGTCCTTCGGCGTCGGGCCGTCCTTGCCTTTGTGCAGGGACAGGCCGAGCTCACCGAGGAACGCGCGCAGTTTCTCCAGGCGCTCCGGCGGCGGGCCATCGTGCACACGGTAGAGCGCAGGAATCTCGTGCTTCTTCAGGAATTCAGCAGTGGCCACGTTGGCCGCCAGCATGCATTCCTCGATCAGCTTGTGCGCATCGTTGCGAGTGGTCGGCGTGATCGCCGCGATCTTGCGCTCGGAGCCGAACACAATCCGGGTTTCCTGAGTTTCAAAATCGATCGCGCCACGTACGTGACGAGCGCCCAACAGCACCTTGTACAACGCGTAAAGCTGCTTGAGGTGCGGTACGACGTGGCCGTACTCACCGCGCAAGGCTTTCGCTTCGCTGGTTTTCGGCTGTTCCAGGATGGTACTGACCTTGTTGTAGGTCAGGCGCGCCTGGGAGTGGATCACCGCTTCGTAGAACTGGTAGTCGGTCATCTCGCCGGTTTTCGAGATAGTCATCTCGCACACCATGGCCAAACGGTCGACTTTCGGGTTCAACGAGCACAAGCCATTGGACAACTCTTCCGGCAGCATCGGAATCACGCGCTCAGGGAAGTACACCGAGTTGCCACGCACCTGGGCTTCGTTGTCGAGGGCCGAACCGATCTTCACGTAGCTGGAGACGTCGGCAATCGCCACGAACAACTTCCAGCCACCGGAGAACAGGCGCAGCTTGCCCGGCTTGGCTTCGCAGTAGACCGCGTCGTCGAAGTCGCGCGCGTCTTCGCCGTCGATGGTGACGAACGGCAGATGGCGCAGGTCGATGCGCTTCTCTTTGTCCTTCTCTTCGACTTCGGGCTTGAGCTTGCGCGCTTCTTTCACGACAGCTTCAGGCCATACGTGAGGAATGTCGTAGGTCCGCAGCGCGACATCGATTTCCATGCCCGGCGCCATGTAGTTGCCGACCACTTCGATCACATCGCCCTGCGGCTGGAAGCGCGGGGTTGGCCAGTGGGTGATTTTCACCTCGACGAACTGACCGACCTTGGCGTTGGCGTTGCGGCCCGGGGTGATCAGCACTTCCTGCTGCACCTTGGGATTATCCGGTACGACAAAGCCGATGCCGCCTTCTTCGAAGTAGCGGCCCACGATGGTCTCGTGACCACGGGAAACCACTTCGACGATCACGCCTTCACGGCGACCACGACGGTCCAGGCCGGAAACACGGGCCAGGGCACGGTCGCCGTCGAACACCAGGCGCATTTGCGCCGGGCTCATGAACAGGTCGTCGCTGCCGTCGTCCGGGATAAGGAAGCCAAACCCGTCACGGTGACCGGCAATGCGGCCCAGGATCAGGTCGAGCTTGTCTACCGGCGCATACGTGCCACGGCGGGTGTAGATCAACTGAGCATCGCGCTCCATGGCGCGCAGGCGGCGGCGCAGGGCTTCGAGCTGGTCTTCGGTGGTCAGACCGAACTCTTCAACCAGCTGCTCGCGGCTAGCAGGCGAACCCCGATCGGCGAGATGCGCCAGGATCAGTTCACGGCTAGGAATAGGGTTTTCATATTTTTCCGCTTCACGAGCGGCCTCGGGATCGAGGGACTGCCAATCGGCCATTAGAGAGTTTTCACCTTGTCTATATGCGGGTTAGTTTGGCATACGCGTATTGAAACGGGAAATTTCAGACGTCAACAAGCCTTTTAAAGCCCTTTGCAGCCCCCGGCGAGCACCTTGCACGACCATTGGCGAAATTTTCCAGGCTTTTTTCATAGCAGGGCTTTACAGCTCAAAATCCCCTCCGTATAGTGCGCGCCATCGACGACGGCAACGTTGTCGGATAATGCCCAGGTGGTGAAATTGGTAGACACGCCAGCTTCAGGTGCTGGTGATCGCAAGGTCGTGGAAGTTCGAGTCTTCTCCTGGGCACCAAATTCAGATTAAACCCGCGAAAGCGGGTTTTTTCGTTTCAGGCCTCTGATTTTTAACGTAAATCTTGATTTATTTTTTCGAATCAGGGGTTTACAGATCAAAAAGCCCTCCGTATAGTTCGCTCCATCAACAGCGCAAGCGTTGTTGATAATGCCCAGGTGGTGAAATTGGTAGACACGCCAGCTTCAGGTGCTGGTGATCGCAAGGTCGTGGAAGTTCGAGTCTTCTCCTGGGCACCAAATTCAGATCAAACCCGCGAAAGCGGGTTTTTTCGTTTCCGGGGTTTAAAAAACCTCGCCTGGGAAGTTTGGCCTGGAAACTTTCCTGTCGATTTGACCCCGCGTCCGCACCTGAGAAACTTTATCGTTTATCCTTGCAATGATTTGTTGCACTCAAGTGAGGAAAACCCCGGATGATGATCCGCGATACTCGTCTCAAGACATCCCTTCTGCGTGGCCTGACCATCACTCTGCTCGGCCTGACCCTGATCTCTCCCAGCGCCTATTGCGCCGACAAGGTTTCCCTGACCCTGTACAACGGCCAGCACAAGGAAGTCGGCGATGAACTCGCCAAGGCCTTCGAAGCCAAGACCGGCATCCACGTCAACGTGCGCAAAGGCAGCAGCAACCAGTTGGCCAGCCAGGTCGTCGAAGAAGGTGACCGCTCCCCTGCCGATGTGATCTACACCGAAGAATCGCCACCGCTTAACAAGCTCGGCGAGCAAGGGCTGCTGGCCAAGATCGACGCCAGCACCCTCGATGTATTGCCCAAGGACTACGTGGGCGCCAATGGCGACTGGATGGGCGTGACCGCACGTACCCGCGTCGTGGCGTTCAACCCGAAGCTGATTGCTGAAAAAGACCTGCCGAAATCAGTGCTGGATTTCGCCGGCCCCGAGTGGCAAGGCAAAGTGGGCTTCGTGCCTACCAGTGGCGCGTTCCAGGAACAGGCCGTGGCGATCATCAAGCTGCACGGCCGCGAAGCCGCCGAAGAATGGCTGACCGGCCTGCGCGCTTTCGGCAAGGTATACAGCAACAACATGGTCGCCCTAAAAGCCGTGGAAAACGGCGAGGTCGCCACTGTACTGGTGAACAATTACTACTGGTTCGCCCTGAAGAAAGAAAAAACCAACCTGGATTCCCAGCTGCACTACTTCACCAACGGCGACGCCGGCGGCTTGATCACAGTGTCTTCGGCTGCAGCGCTCAAATCCAGCAAGCACCCCAAGGAAGCCCAGCAACTGCTGGCATTCATGGCCAGTGAAGAGGGCCAGCGCGTGATCACCAACACCTCGGCCGAATACCCGTTGCGCAAAGGCATGGAATCCAACCGCGGCCTCAAGCCTTTCAACGAGCTGCAGCCGCCGAAAGTCACCCCAGCGGACCTTGGCAACGCCGAAGAAGCCCTGGACCTGGAACGTGATGTTGGCCTGAACTGATGAACCCTCCGCTACCCGCCCCCGCCTTGCGCAGGGGTTTGAGCCCAAGGCGCAAGCGCCCTTCGATCTGGCTGTTGCTTCCCGTAGTGTTGCTGGTGGGCTTGAGCCTGCTGCCACTGGCGTATGTCGGGCTCAAGGCCTGGCAAGCCGGCTGGGCAGAGGCGGTGCACCTGCTGTGGCGGCCCTATGTGTTCGGGTTGCTGCGCAACACCTTGGCGTTGATGGTCGGGGTGACGGTGGCGTGTGGCGTGATTGGCTTGTCGCTGGCCTGGTTGCTGGAACGCAGCAACCTGCCGGGGCGGCGCATCTGGGGTGTGATCCTGTGCCTGCCGTTTGCGGTACCCGCGTTTGTCAGCAGCTTTACCTGGGTGTCGCTGAGCGCCAGTTTCGAAGGGCTTGGCGGCGCCATCCTGGTGATGAGCCTGTCCAAATACCCGCTGGTGTTTTTGCCGGTCGCGGCGACACTGCGCAATCTCGACCCGTCCCTGGAAGAGTCGGCCCGCACCCTGGGCCTGAACCGCTGGGGCGTATTCTTTCGCATTACATTGCCGCTGCTGTGGCCGTCGCTATTGGCCGGGGCACTATTGATCGCCCTGCACATGCTGGTGGAATTCGGCGCACTGTCGATCATCGGCCTGCAGACGTTTACCACTGCGATCTACCAGCAATTCGAACTGGAATTCAGCAATGCCAACGCCGCGATGCTGTCGGCGGTACTGCTGGTGATGTGCCTGACATTGCTGTGGCTGGAGTTGCGCGTGCGCGGCAAGGGCCGGCATGTACGCATCGGCCAGGGCGCGGCCCGCCACGCCGAGCAGGTACGACTGGGCAAATGGACTCCACTGGGCCAAGTGTACTGCCTGGCACTCGCGATCATCGGCAGCGGCATCCCCCTGGGCATGCTCGGGTATTGGCTGGCAGTCGGTTCGTCGGCTGCGTTCCCGGTGGCCGAGATCGGGGAGGCGCTGCTGTCTTCGCTGGCACTGTCGCTGGGTGGCGCCGCACTGTGCCTGGTACTGGCGGTGCCGGTGGGACTGCTGGTGGTGCGCTACAAAGGCCAACTGGCACTCTGGGCTGAACGCTTGCCGTACCTGCTGCATGCACTGCCCGGCCTGGTGATTGCGCTGACATTGGTCTACTTCGCGCTGCATTACGTGCCGGCGCTGTACCAGACCTCGGCGCTGCTGTTGATTGCCTATGCGTTGCTGTTCCTGCCTCTGGCCCAGGCGCCGATTCGCACAGCGCTGAACAAGGCCGCCCCACAATTGGAAGAAGCCGCACGCACGCTGGGGGCCTCCTCGTTCAGCGCGTTTTGCCGGGTGACGCTGCCGATCATCTTTCCAGCATTGGGCGCGGCGTTTGCGCTGGTGTTCCTGGATGCGATGAAGGAATTGACCGCCACGCTGCTGCTGAGCCCGACGGGGCTGAACACCTTGGCAACCGCGGTGTGGGCACATACCTCGAATGTGGAATTCGCGGCGGCGGCGCCCTATGCGGCGCTATTGATTCTGGTGTCGGGGTTACCGGTGTATTTGCTGACAACGCGGATGTACCTGAGCCGCTGAAACCGCTATCGCAGGCACGCCAGCCAGCCCATTTGGAATGCATCCAATGGGGCAGCTGGCGTGCCTGCGAAGAGGCCTTGGCAGGCAACACTATGCCCGGAACTGCCCCAGGCTCGCCTTCAACTGCGCCGCCAACCCATCCAGCACCTTGCCACTGGCGGTAGTCTCCACCACCGCCTGCGCCGCACGCTCGGCCTGGGCGTGGATCACCTCCACCCGCCCACGCACCGCATGCGCGCCCTGGGCCTGGTGCTCGGCCGCGCGCGTGGCCAAGCCTATCGCCGCATGCACTTGCTCCACCGAAGCCTGCACCGTCTGCTGCAAACGCACGCTATCGCGCAGAACCAGCAAGCCTTCGCTGGCCTGGCGCCCGGCCTTGCCGATGGTTTCCACCGCCTCCCGCGCACCTTGCTGCAACGCCACGATATGCGCCTGGATATCCCCCGTGGAGCTTTGCGTCTTGCTCGCCAGCGCCCGCACTTCGTCTGCCACCACGGCAAAGCCGCGCCCGGTTTCGCCGGCACGCGCCGCTTCGATGGCCGCATTGAGCGCCAGCAGGTTGGTTTGCTCGGCGATGCCGTGAATCACAGTCAGCACCACCTCGATCTGCTCGCTTTGCTGGGCCAGGCGCTCGATGACCTGTGAGCCTGCCTGCACCTGGCCGGCCAATGCCTCGATCAGGCTGCCCACTTCGGCTGAAGTGCGCGAGTTCTCATCCGTGGCCTGACGAATATCCACCACCTGCTGCAACGCCGCTTGCATCGCATGGCTTTCGGCCTGCGCCTCGTCGGCCATTTGCGACAGTGCGCGCAAGCTTTCGGCCACTTCATCGCGCTGCAACCCAGCCGCCGCGTCAGCACCGGCATTGCGCAAGGTCATGGCACCGATTTCCACGCCGGTACGCTGGGCCACATCCCCCGCCTCACGCACAATCGGCTGCAACTTATCCACAAAGCGATTGACGGCCGAAGCCATGTCGCCAATTTCGTCCTTGCTGCTGATCTGCACGCGTTTAGTGAGGTCGCCCTCGCCCGCCGCCAAGTCATCCATGGCCGCAATCAGCAGCTTCAGGCGGTTGACGACCCGGCGCCCCAGCACGATGGCTATCAACAGCAAAACGCCTAGACCGACCAGCGCGAGCCCCATGCCAATGCGCCAGCGCAAGGTGCCAGCCGCGTCCTGGACGGCGCTGGTGGTGTTGGCCGTCATCTGGGTTGCGGTGGCCTGTGCAGATTGCAGACGGGCGCCCATGGCGGCAGCGCTATCGGCCGCTGCACCTTTGAGGCTGTCGCCGACCAGTTGGTCGCCGCTGGCGATCAGCGCGGCGAAACGCTTGTCGAGCGCTTGCAGGTCGGCTTCAACCGACGCTGTCGAAACCCCCATGCGGACCTTGCCGATCTCTACTCCATTAGGGCTGATGGAGGCTTCGACGTAGTACACAGCAGGATCGCTCTTGGCCGCGTCCAGCACTTTATCCAGGGCACGGTCACCCGCGCCCTTTGCCAGCAGCGCCTGGTTGATCGGGTTTTCCCGATTCAGGTAGCGGGTCAGGTGCTCACCCGCCGCGTCGTCATAGACCACAAACAGCACATTGGGATTGCGTTGCGCGCGCCGGGCGAACTCCGACAGCG
This sequence comes from Pseudomonas sp. MYb13, assembly GCF_002980075.1. Lineage (NCBI taxonomy): Bacteria > Pseudomonadati > Pseudomonadota > Gammaproteobacteria > Pseudomonadales > Pseudomonadaceae > Pseudomonas > Pseudomonas sp. MYb13. The sequence goes on from NZ_PCQI01000005.1 coordinate 167,159, forward strand.
TCGGCACGTCGCTGTCCCACATGGCGCGGGGTGCCACCGAGGCCAGCAGTTGCGCCATATCATTGGCGGAGTCCTGCAGGTCTTTTTCCAGGGTCGCACGCAGTTGCTTCTGCTCTTCCTGCAAGCGGGTCGAAAGACCGGCTGTCAGGCGCTGACGGGTGCTCGTAGACAAGCTATCGAGACTGGACGTGACTTCCTTGCCAGCCTGCGCCAGTTCGCCAGACAGTTTCTGGCTATCGATACCCAGGCGATTGCCCAAATCAGCTTCCAGCGCTGTGACCGTGCTGCGTGTGAGGGCAACCGCCACCAGCACTTGCACCAAAAGAGCGATACCTAGGGTAACGAACACCGGCCGCAACAGACGACTTTGTAACAATGAGAGAACGGCAGACATCGGTAATCCCTCCACCACGGGTGCCATTAATTTGATAGCACCGCGAAAGAGAGAACCGAAGCAAGGGTCGTGCCGCTCGGGCGGCAGAAACGACAAAGGGCTCTCGAAGGAGCCCTTTGCTTTTTACATCAACAGCTTATTAAGCGAACGGATGACGCAGAACGATGGTTTCGTTGCGGTCCGGACCTGTCGAAATAATGTCAATCGGCGCACCGATCAGCTCTTCAACACGCTTGATGTAGGCACGGGCGTTGGCCGGCAGCTCTTCCAGGGTCTTGGCGCCCACGGTCGATTCGGTCCAGCCCGGCACTTCTTCGTACACAGGCTGCAGGCCCACGTAGCTGTCTGCGTCCGTTGGGGCAACGTCCTGGCCTTCTGCGTCTTTGTAGCCGATGCAGATGTTGATGGTTTCCAGACCGTCGAGTACGTCCAGCTTGGTCAGGCAGATACCCGAGATGCTGTTCACATCGATAGCACGACGCAGGATGACCGCGTCGAACCAGCCACAACGACGAGCACGGCCGGTGGTTGCGCCGAACTCGTGACCTTGCTTGGCCAGGTGTGCACCGACGTCATCGAACAGCTCAGTCGGGAACGGACCCGAGCCAACGCGGGTGGTGTAAGCCTTGGTGATGCCCAGGATGTAGTCCAGGAACATCGGGCCGACACCCGAACCGGTCGCAACACCACCCGCGGTGGTGTTGGAGCTGGTCACGTACGGGTAAGTGCCGTGGTCGATGTCCAGCAGCGAACCTTGGGCGCCTTCGAACATGATGTCTTTGCCGGCGCGACGCAGGTCGTGCAGCTCGGCAGTCACATCCAGCATCAGCGGCTTGAGCAGCTCAGCGTATTCCTTGCACTCGGCCAGGGTCTTTTCGAACTCGATGGCTGGCTCTTTGTAGTAACCCACCAGCATGAAGTTGTGGTAGTCCACCAGTTCACGCAGCTTGTCTTCAAAGCGCGGCATGTTGAGCAGGTCGCCGACACGCAGGCCACGGCGTGCAACCTTGTCTTCGTAGGCAGGGCCGATGCCGCGACCGGTCGTACCGATCTTCAGCTCGCCACGCGCCTTTTCACGGGCCTGGTCCAGCGCAACGTGGAAGGACAGGATCAGCGGGCAGGACGGGCTGATACGCAGGCGCTCACGCACGGGTACGCCTTTCTCTTCCAGCTTGGTGATCTCGCGCAGCAGGGCATCAGGTGCAACTACGACGCCGTTGCCGATCAGGCACTGCACGCCTTCGCGCAGCACACCCGACGGGATCAGGTGCAAGACGGTTTTTTCGCCATCGATGACCAGGGTGTGGCCAGCGTTGTGGCCACCTTGGTAGCGCACTACGGCGGCAGCATGTTCGGTCAGCAGATCAACGATCTTGCCTTTGCCCTCATCACCCCATTGGGTGCCCAGGACTACGACATTCTTACCCATAACACTTGTCCTCATTCGCGCAAACTTGGTGCCGGCGATGGCCGGCAGGAAAACTCAAGAAGCCAGTGGCGATACTTGCCAAAGCCCGTTCTGCAGAATCAATTGTTGGTCGCAGTCCGCTTCACGGGCGGCGGCCAATGGTTGTCCGGGCAAGGCCTGGACAACACGCTGACCCTCACTGCGCAACTGGCAAACCTGCTGCCAGAGTGCTGCGTCCGTACTGTCGGGCATCCAGATGCCACCAGACGGTAGCTCGACCTCAGCACGCCCCAGGGTCACCAGGGTTTTCAAATCGGTGGAAAAGCCGGTGGCCGGACGCGCACGACCGAAGTCGGCGCCGATATCGTCATAACGACCGCCTTGGGCGATGGCTTGGCCAACACCCGGTACAAACACGGCAAATACCACACCGGTGTGGTAGTGGTAGCCACGCAACTCACCCAGGTCAAAGTACAACGGCAACTCCGGGAAGCGCGCCGACAACTGTTCGGCAATCGCCAGCACGTCGTCCAGTGCGGCCAGCACCGGCGCCGGCGCATTGGCCAGGCGCTCACGGGCAGCGACCAGCACTTCGCGACCGCCACACAGGCTCACCAGCGCACGCAGCATGTCGGCCAGATCGGCGGGCACGCCAGCGGTCAGGGCGATGACTTCGTCAATGGCCTTGCGTTGCAGGGCATCGAACAACTGCTGCTCCACTTCACCGGACAAACCGGCCGCACGGGCCAGGCCACGGTAGATACCGACGTGACCCAGGTCCATGTGGACATCTGGCACATCGGCCAGTTGCAGCATGGCCAGCATCAAGCTGATCACTTCGACGTCACTGCTCGGGCTGGCATCGCCGTACAACTCGGCGCCCAACTGGATCGGGCTACGGGATGACGACAACGCACGCGGCTGTGCATGCAGCACGCTGCCGGCGTAGCACAGGCGGCTAGGACCTTCGCGGCGCAGGGTGTGCGCATCGATGCGCGCCACTTGCGGCGTGATGTCGGCACGGAAACCCATTTGCCGGCCCGATTGCGGGTCGATGACCTTGAAGGTGCGCAGATCCAGGTCCTGGCCCGCGCCGGTCAGCAGGGATTCCAGGTACTCGATATGAGGGGTCACGACAAACTCGTAACCCCAGCTCTGGAACAGATCCAACACCTGGCGACGCGCTACTTCAATGCGCGCAGCTTCTGGTGGCAGTACTTCTTCGATGCCATCTGGCAGCAGCCAGCGGTCTACCGTTGCCATTACGCCATTCCCCTTTGATCCGGGCGGCCAGCCCTCGGCCGAGCCTTGAGTGAAGCAGAAAATACCCGCCCCCTGCATAAACCACGCGCAAGAGCGACGTGACGAACGGCCTGCAAACGGCCTCGTCGGGCACTTTCCTCGAAAAACCTGTCACGTCTGCCGAATCAAACATGCAGACGCAAAAAAGCCGGGAATTTCCCGGCTGCCGCATCATACACCCGTTTTCCGAAAGGATCACCCCGCCAGGCGTTTTAGCCGCCCGACGGGAGTGACACCTACAGAATCACAGGCTGGTTACTTGGACTTTTCCAGATAGCGGAAGAAGTCGCTGCTTGGGTCCAGCACCATGACGTCGGTTTTGTTCGCGAAGCTTTCACGGTAGGCACGCAGGCTGCGGTAGAACGCGTAGAACTCCTGGTCCTGACCGTAGGCCTTGGCGTAGATCGCCGCGGCTTGAGCGTCGCCATCACCACGGGCCTCTTCAGACTCGCGATAGGCTTCGGCCAGCAATACACGGCGCTGACGGTCGGCATCCGCACGGATACCTTCAGCCAACTCGTTACCCTTGGCACGGTGCTCACGGGCTTCACGCTCACGCTCGGTGCTCATGCGCTCGAACACGCTGCGGTTCACTTCTTTCGGCAGGTCGATGGCCTTGACCCGAACATCGACCACTTCGATGCCCAGCTCTTTCTCCGCCATCGTGTTCAGCGAACGCGTGATGTCAGCCATCAGCGCGTCACGCTCACCGGATACCACCTCGTGCAGGGTGCGCTTACCAAACTGGTCACGCAGGCCCGATTCCAGACGGCGCGATAAGCGCTCGTCAGCAATCTGCTTGAGGCCGGAGGTCGCAGTGTAGAAGCGCTCGGCATCCTTGACGCGCCACTTGGCGTAGGCGTCAACCATCACGGCTTTCTTTTCCAGGGTCAGGAAGCGCTGTGTCGGTGCATCCAGGGTCATCAGGCGGGCGTCGAACTTGCGCACCTGGTTGACGTAGGGGACTTTCACATGCAGGCCCGGCTGGACATCCGCCTGGACCACACGACCGAATTGCAGCAGCACCGCGCGCTCGGTCTGAGCCACGATGTAGAAGCAGTTCCAGGCAGCGATGACCACGACGACGCCCACAATCAGGGCGGTCAGCGATTTATTGCTCATCAACGACTCTCCCTGGTACGTGTTTGCTGTTGCAGCAAGTCAGCGGCCGCGCGGGCGCTCGCTTCGTTGGCAGCGGCATTGGAACCGGTGGACGGTGCGCTGGTGCTGCTACGACCACCTTCGATCATCTTGTCCAGCGGCAGGTACAGCAGGTTGTTCTGCCCACCTTTGCTGCCAGTCACGAGAACCTTGCTGGTGTTGCTGAAGACTTCCTGCATGGTGTCCAGGTACAGACGCTCACGCGTGACTTCCGGCGCCTTGCGGTACTCGGCGACCAGCTTGGTAAAGCGATCTGCCTCACCCTTGGCGCGCGAGACCACTTCGTCGCGGTAACCGTTAGCATCCTCGAGGATGCGCTGGGCCTGACCACGGGCTTCCGGCACGACGCCGTTGGCGTAGGTTTCAGCCTGGTTGCGCGAACGCTGCTCGTCTTCACGGGCACGGATCACGTCGTCGAAGGCTTCCTGTACTTCACGCGGTGCGGCAGCGCTCTGTACGTTCACCTGGGTGACGGTGATACCGGTGCGGTAGGTATCGAGGAACCGCTGCAGGCGCTCCTTGATCTCGCTGGCCATCAACTCACGACCTTCGGTCAGCACCTGGTCCATCGCGGTAGAACCGACGACATGGCGCAGGGCACTTTCAGTAGCGTGTTGCAGGCTGATTTCCGGCTGGTCGACGTTCAACACGAAGTCCTGCAGGTTGCTGATCTTGTACTGCACGGTCAGCGGCACTTCGACGATGTTCTCGTCTTCGGTCAGCATCTGGCCCTGCTTGGTGTAGGCACGCTCACGCGTGACGTTTTCCATGTACTTCTTGTCGATCGGCGGGAAATAGATGTTCAAGCCCGGGCCTACGGTTTCGTAGTACTTGCCGAAGCGCAGCACCACGGCCTGCTCCTGCTCGTCCACCACGTAAACGGCGCTGTACAGCCATACGGCCGCCAGCACGACAAGACCCAGGCCCAGCAGGCCATAGCCACCGCCCTTGCTTGTGCGACCGCCGTCGTCACCACCACGTTTTTTTCCACCACCGAACAACCCATTCAGGCTTTCCTGCAGCTTTCGGAAGGCCTCGTCGAGATCTGGTGGCCCCTTGCGGTCGCCATTATTGCGGCGTTTACCACCCCAAGGATCCTGATTATTCGAGTTGCCACCCGGCTCATTCCAAGCCATAGCGCTCTCCATCTGATAAAGCAAAGACGCACCCACGGCGCGCCGACCAATGCTACAGAATGCCTGCCACTGCGGCACAACCGCTTTAGGAGGCTTTTATTGCAAAGTGTGTTGTTCGATGAACTCTGTCGGTACAACGCCTTCACGGCTAACCAGCCGATTCAGCTCCGAGCGCGGCAATCGAACGGCCAGCAAGCTGACACCTTCTTCGTCATGTTCTTCTTTCTGTACCGCGCCCAACTCGAAAAACTGTGCACGCAGTCGAGCAAAACGCTGGGGCAATCGCAAGGTGCCGACGAACAAATCGCTGCCAAGCAACTCGGCAATGGCTTGTTCAAGCAACTCAAGACCACTGCCATCACGCGCCGACAGCCAGACCCGCTGGGGCTTGCCGTTCTCATCGCGCTGTATTTGTGGCTCTACGCCTTCAAGCAGATCGAGTTTGTTATAGACCTCGAGGATCGGCAAGTCCTGGGCGCCAATCTCGCCCAGCACCAGCATCACCTGCTCAATCTGCAGCATGCGATCCGGTTCTGCCGCATCGATCACATGCAACAGCAGGTCGGAATTGCTCGACTCTTCGAGCGTAGACCGAAATGCCTCGACCAGCTTGTGCGGCAAGTGCCGAATGAAACCCACTGTATCGGCCAGGACAATTGGACCCAGGTCGTTCAGGTCCAGGCGGCGCAGGGTCGGGTCGAGGGTGGCGAACAGCTGATCGGCCGCGTACACGTCCGATTTCGTCACGTTGTTGAAGAGTGTGGATTTGCCGGCGTTGGTATAGCCCACCAGGGACACGGTAGGGATATCCGCACGTGAACGGCCTCGACGCGATTGCTCGCGCTGGCTGCGGACTTTCTCGAGGCGACCCTTGATCTGGCGCAGGCGAACCCGCAGCAGACGTCGGTCGGTTTCGAGCTGGGTTTCACCCGGGCCACGCATGCCGATACCGCCACCCTGGCGTTCAAGGTGAGTCCAGCCGCGGACCAGGCGCGTGCTCATGTGGTCAAGCTGGGCCAGTTCGACCTGGAGCTTGCCTTCATGGGTACGGGCGCGCTGGGCGAAAATATCGAGAATCAGACCGGTACGGTCGATCACGCGACACTCGAAAACACGTTCGAGGTTACGTTCCTGACTGGGCGTGAGGACGTGATTGAAGATCACCAGATCGGCTTCTTCGGCGTGGACCAGGTCGCGCAGTTCCTCGACCTTGCCGCTGCCAATCAGGAATTTGGCGGTTGGCCGATGACGCGGTACGTTAAAAAACGCAACGGTCTCGGCGCCGGCCGAATTTGCCAACTCCTGAAACTCCTGCGGATCTTCGCGCGCCTCAGGGTCCTGTCCATCCAAGTGAACGAGGATCACTCGCTCACCACCACCGTGGCGCTCAAAGAACAAAGGAGACTCCTATCAGGCGTTACCTGGCTCAGCGTCAGCTACATCATCACCCGCTGCGCTAGGCAGACGGATTGGACGAACTGGAACGACTGTCGAGATAGCGTGCTTGTAGACCATCTGGCTGACGGTGTTTTTCAGCAGGATCACGAACTGGTCGAACGACTCGATCGTGCCTTGCAGCTTGATACCGTTGACCAGGTAGATGGAAACCCCCACTTTCTCTTTACGTAAAGTATTCAAGTAAGGGTCTTGTAGCGAATGCCCTTTTGACATGTGCCGCACTCCTTTAAGGATCAATAATAAAAAATCGGAAAATAGATAGCTTATGGCCGTCACACCCCCAAGGATAGACGGCAATTGCAAGGACTCAGCTCAATATGGAGACCGTTCCCAAGTATTTCAAGGCGCGTGACAGATTGTCGCTGTCCAGGCTGTCCAGCCAGTGCAAATCGCTCCAGCTGCGCAACCAGGTGAACTGGCGTTTCGCCAATTGGCGCGTGGCAATGATGCCGCGCTCCTGCATTTCGGCTGACGTCAGCTTGCCATCCAGATGATCCCAGACTTGGCGATAGCCTACAGCACGTATCGAAGGTAACCCTGGATGCAGGTCACCTCTGGAACGCAGAGCTACGACCTCGTCCACAAACCCCTGTTCCAACATAATTGTGAATCTTTGTGCAATTCGTTCATGCAGCACCTGGCGGCTTGCCGGAGCGATGGCCAGATTCGCCACAGTATAGGGCAATTGTGACTGTCCAGATGCGCCTGCGTCAGCACTTTGCGCACTTTGTTTCAGCCGATGTTCAGTCATGGTCTGCCCACTTACGCGCCAGACTTCCAGGGCGCGAGTGAGCCGCTGGGGGTCATTGGGGTGAATGCGCGCGGCGGATACCGGGTCTACCGCCGCCAACTGGTCGTGCAGGGCTTGCCAGCCAAGGCGTGCAGCCTCTTCCTCAAGCTCGGCGCGCACCTGGGCGTCGGCCGGCGGCATGTCCGCCAGGCCTTCCTGCAAAGCCTTGTAATAGAGCATCGTGCCGCCCACCAGCAGCGGAATATTGCCCCGTGCGGTGATGTCGGCCATGGCGGCCAGGGCATCGGCACGGAAATCTGCTGCCGAGTAGCTCTGCGCCGGGTCGATGATGTCGATCAAACGGTGCGGATATTGGGCCAGTAGCTCTTTCGAAGGCTTGGCGGTGCCGATGTCCATGTCCCGGTAAACCAGGGCAGAGTCGACACTGATCAGCTCGCATGGCAATACCTTGGTCAGCTCGATGGCGAGGTCGGTCTTGCCGGCGGCCGTGGGGCCCATCAGGAAGATCGCAGGGGGCAAGGCACTCATCAACGGCCGCGCAGGAACAGTTTGTCCAGATCGTCCAGGCCCATCTGGGTCCAGGTCGGTCGGCCATGGTTGCATTGCCCGCTGCGCTCGGTGTTCTCCATGTCGCGCAGCAAGCCGTTCATTTCCGGCAGGGCCAGGCGGCGATTGGCGCGGATGGCGCCGTGGCAGGCCATGGTGCCGAGCAGTTCGTTGATGTGGGCCTGGATACGGTCACTGGTGCCGTATTCCATCAGGTCCGCCAGCACGTCGGCCACCAGCCGGTTGGCCTCGGCCTGCTTGAGCAGCGCGGGAATCTGGCGGATGGCCAGGGTTTCCGGGCCCAGGCGCTGCAGTTCGAAGCCCAGCTTCTGGAACACACTGTGGTGTTCTTCGGCACAGTCGGCCTCACGCTGGCTCACTGCCAGGGACTCCGGCACCAGCAGCGGCTGGCCGCTGAGGCCTTCACTGGCCATGGCAATCTTGAGGCGCTCGTACATGATCCGCTCATGGGCGGCGTGCATGTCCACCAGCACCAGGCCATGGGCGTTTTCCGCCAGGATGTAGATGCCCTTGAGCTGCGCCAACGCGTAACCCAGTGGCGGAATATCCCCCCCGCCTTCGGGCAAGGCGACAGGTGCACCCGACTCGGCCCCCGGCAGCGGTGCAAAAAATTCGCGATACGCAGCCTGGGCCTCGGCCACAGGCACCGCCGACTGCGGGCGCGGGGTGTATGAGTACTGATAACCGGAACCGGAGCCCGAATTCGGCGCGGTGTACGAAGGCTGCGGCTGCGGCGATTGCAGCAGGTTGGCCGCCAGGCTCATTTCGCCCTGAGGGCCGAACTCGCCGGCTTCCGGGCCGCTTGGCCGAACCACCGCCGTCACAATCGGTGCAGATAACTGATCATCCGGACGCACATCGCCCAAGGTGCGGTGCAAGGTGCCATAGAGGAAGTCATGCACCATGCGCCCATCACGGAAGCGCACTTCGTGCTTGGTGGGGTGCACGTTGACGTCTACCACCGACGGGTCGACCTCGAAGAACAGCACAAACGTCGGGTGGCGCCCGTTGAACAGCACATCGCGATACGCCTGGCGCACCGCGTGAGCCACCAGCTTATCGCGCACCGCACGGCCATTGACGAAGAAATACTGCAAGTCAGCCTGGCTACGGGAAAAGGTCGGCAACCCCACCCACCCCCACAGCCGCAGGCCATTGCGTTCGATTTCAATCGGCAGCGCCTGCTCCAGGAAGCCCGCGCCGCAAATTGCCGACACACGGCGAGCACGCGCGGCATCATCATTGGCTTCATGCAGGCTGAGAATGGTCTTGCCGTTGTGGCGCAGGTGGAAAGCCACGTCGAAGCGGGCCAACGCCAGGCGCTTGATGACTTCTTGAAGGTGATCGAATTCGGTCTTTTCGGCCTTGAGGAATTTGCGCCGCGCCGGGGTGTTGAAGAACAGGTCGCGCACTTCCACCGACGTACCGACGGGATGTGCCGCCGGCTGGACCCGAGGCGCCATGTCGCGACCCTCGGTTTCTACTTGCCAGGCCTGCTCGGCGCTGCGGGTACGGGACGTCAGGGTCAGGCGCGCCACGGAGCTGATGGAGGCCAGGGCCTCACCGCGAAAGCCCAGGCTCATCACCCGCTCAAGGTCTTCCAGGTCGCGAATCTTGCTGGTGGCGTGACGCGCGAGGGCCAGCGGCAGATCATCCGAGGAAATGCCGCTGCCGTCGTCACGCACGCGCAACAGCTTGACGCCGCCCTGCTCCACATCGACATCGATGCGTTTGGCACCGGAGTCGATGCTGTTCTCCAGCAGTTCCTTGATCACCGATGCCGGGCGCTCGACCACCTCGCCCGCCGCAATCTGGTTGGCAAGGCGAGGGCTCAGCAGCTCGATGCGGGATCCGCTGTTCAGCAGTGATTCACTCATTACTGCGCCGCCAATTCAGTACCAGGGATGGTCAACACCTGGCCGACTTTCAGTTCATCCGTCTTCAGGTTATTCGCGCTGCGCAATGTAGCGGCCGACACCTGGAAACGCACCGCCAGCATGGCCAGGGTGTCACCCGGTTGCACACGATGGTCACGCGGGCCCTGGGCGATTTTCCCCGAGTCACGCAGCCAGGCGATGTAGGTGCCAGGCGGTGGGTTCTGCTGGAAGAACTGGCGAACACCGGCACTGATGGACCGCGCCAGCGCCTGCTGGTGGCTGGCGCTGGCCAGCTTCGAAGCTTCGTTGGCGTTGGAGATGAACCCGGTTTCCACCAGGATCGATGGGATATCCGGCGATTTCAGCACCATGAACCCGGCCTGCTCCACCCGCTGCTTGTGCAATGAGGTGACCCGGCCGATGTTGCTCAGGACCTTCTGGCCCACGTTCAGGCTGGAGGTCAGCGAGGCCGTCATCGACAGGTCGAGCAATACGCCGGCGAGCATTTTGTCTTTGTCATCGAGGGACACGTTGCCGGCCCCACCGATCAAGTCGGACCGGTTTTCACTGTCGGCCAGCCAACGCGCGGTCTCGGACGTAGCACCGCGATCCGACAAGGCGAACACCGAGGCGCCGAAGGCAGCGGCCGAAGGCGCGGCGTCGGCGTGGATCGACACAAACAGGTCGGCGCCTTTCTTGCGAGCGATCTCGGTACGGCCGCGCAAGGGAATGAAATAGTCGCCGGTACGGGTCAGCTCGGCACGGTAGCCTTTCATCCCATTGACCTGGCGCTGCAATTCGCGAGCGATGGCCAGTACCACGTCTTTTTCATGCTGGCCGCGCGAACCCGAAGCCCCCGGGTCCTCGCCACCGTGACCGGCGTCGATCACCACGATGATGTCGCGCTTGCCGGCCGGGGCCGGTGGCGGAGGTGGCAGCTTGACCTGCGGTTGCGATGGGTTGACCGGCACCGCAGGCACCGTTGCCACGCTCGGGGTTGGCGCAGGCGGCGGCGCGGCATCGGCGGCGTTATCGAACAGGTCGACCACCAGCCGGTTGCCGTACTGGGCGTTTGGCGCCAGGGAGAAGCTTTTCGGGGTCACGACCTTTTTCAGGTCGATCACCACGCGCAGATCGGTCGGCGTACGCTGGGCCGAGCGCATGGCGGTAATCGGGGTATTGGCGGTGGAGACTTTCAACGGCGCGGCCAAGGTCGCGCCATTGATGTCGATCACCAGGCGATCAGGTGCCGTCAGGGTAAAGACGCTGTGCTGGACCGGGCCAGACAGGTCGAACACCAGTCGCGTGTTATCCGGCGCTCGCCACAGGCGAACACTTTTCACCTGTGAAGCAGCCAGAGCATTGACAGTCATTGCCGCAAGCAACACCCCCACGACAGCAACCAACGCGCGAAAGCGCATACCTAACCCCACCAATTATTTGAATTCCAATGCCAAAGCGGCGCACCACGACTGGCCACGCGCGCTCTGGGGCAACAACTTCAGCTGACGTCCGTGCTCATGCGGCGTAATGGTAATGGTCAGGTCCGGCTTTGGCAAAAAGCCTGTGCCTTTATCTGGCCACTCGATCAGGCACAACACCTCTTCATCGAAGTAATCCCGGATACCCATGTATTCCAGCTCTTCGGGGTCCACCAGGCGATAGAGGTCGAAATGGAACGCTCGCACGCCGCCGATTTCATAGGGTTCTACCAACGTAAACGTCGGACTTTTTACCGCCCCGGTGTGGCCCAATCCGCGAATGATGCCTCGAGACAGCGTGGTCTTGCCTGCCCCCAGGTCGCCTTCCAGGAAGATCAACCCTGCCCCGGCGGTGACCTGGGCAATGCGCTGGCCGAAGCTGACCATGGACTCTTCATCGGCCAGGAAAAGGATTACTTCAGACACGGCGACTGTTCCTCCAGCAATTGACGAATGGCGGGTATCAGGTCGCTCGCCGCCAGCCCGCGACCAAAGGTGCCCTGGCGATCCCCGGCAGTGGCGTGCAACCACACGGCCAGGCAGCTTGCCTCATAGGCCGGCATACCCTGGGCCATCAGCGCGCCAACCAGGCCGGCGAGTACATCACCCAGTCCAGCCGTCGCCATGGCCGGATGGCCCTGGTCACATCGCGAAACACGACCGTCCGGGCTGGCAATCAAACTGCCAGCACCCTTGAGGATAGCCACTGCGTTGAATTTGTGGCTCAACGCGCGCGCTACCTTAAGCCGATCGGCCTGAACTTCGGCTGTCGAAATACCCAACAGGCGCGCCGCCTCACCCGGATGCGGGGTGATCACGCAGTCGGCCGGCAAACTGACGCTGCCGGTGGCGAGTTGATTCAAGGCGTCGGCGTCCCATACCTGCGGCAGGCCGGCGTTGGCGGCCACAGAAAGCAGGCTTTTGCCCCAGGACGCGTCACCGAGCCCGGGCCCGATCACAATGACCGAGATCTTTTCCAGCAGCCCCATCAGCTGATTGGCCGAGCTGACGCCGACAGTCATGACTTCCGGCAGGCGAGCCAGGGCAGCAGGCACATGCTCCAGGCGCGTCGCCAGGGAAACCATGCCAGCACCACTGCGCAAGGCGCTTTCGGCGCTCAGCAGGGCTGCGCCGCCGAAGCCACGGTCACCACCGATGACCAGCAGGTGGCCGAACTGGCCTTTATGGGCGTCCGGGGAACGTGCGGCCAGTTGCGGCAAATGGCCGTGCAACAGGGGCTGTACGTCGGTTATTGCGTGTTTTGTCTGCGGCATGCGTCTTCAAGCTCCGATGTCTGGCAGAATTATACCTATCTAACCTGCGGTTTCCCTTGTCTCATGCCTGCCATCACCACCGATCTGCCCGCCCTCGCCCAATCGATCAAAGACTGGGGCCGCGAACTGGGCTTTCAACAAGTCGGCATCAGCGGCCTGGACCTGGCCGAGCATGAACAGCACCTGCAACGCTGGCTCGACGCGGGCTACCACGGCGAGATGGAATACATGGGCGCCCATGGCAGCAAACGCTCCCATCCCGATGAGCTGGTGCCAGGCACATTGCGCGTGGTCTCGCTGCGCATGGATTACCTGCCCGGCGACACGCAAATGGCGCAACTGCTGGCCAAGCCGGAAAAAGCCTATATTTCGCGCTACGCCTTGGGCCGCGACTACCACAAGCTGATCCGCAAGCGCGTGCAGCAATTGGCTGACCGCATTCAAGCGCAGATCGGCCCATTCGGTTTCCGTGCCTTCGTCGACAGCGCGCCAGTGCTGGAAAAAGCCATTGCCGAAAAAGCCGGGCTGGGCTGGATCGGTAAAAACACCCTGGTACTCAATCGCAAGGCCGGCAGTTACTTCTTCCTGAGCGAACTGTTTGTCGACTTACCGCTGCCGATCGACGCGCCCCACAGCACCGAACATTGCGGACGCTGCACTGCGTGCCTGGACATCTGCCCCACCAATGCCTTCGTCGGCCCTTACGTACTGGACGCCCGCCGCTGCATTTCCTACCTGACCATCGAGCTCAAGACCGCCATCCCCGAAGACCTGCGCCCATTGATCGGCAACCGCGTGTTCGGCTGCGATGACTGTCAGATCGTTTGCCCGTGGAATCGTTTCGCGCGCGCCACCGCCGAAAGTGATTTCAAGCCACGCCACAACCTGGATAACGCCGAACTGGCCGAGCTGTTTATGTGGGACGAGGATACATTCCTCAGCAGCACCGAAGGCTCGCCCCTGCGCCGCGCCGGCTATGAGCGCTGGCTGCGCAACCTCGCGGTAGGCCTGGGCAACGCGCCGTCAAGCATTCCCGTGCTGGAAGCCTTGAAGGCACGCCGGGATTACCCGTCCGAGCTGGTGCGCGAGCATGTGGAATGGGCACTCAACCAGCACGCTACACGCTAGTGCACGTCGTCGTTATAGACGAACTTGGGCATTTCCCAGTGAAAACGGATCGCCAACAGGCGCAGTAGGAAGCCACTGAACAGGGTCAGCAGGATCGCCTGCTCGCTGGGCAACTCCAGATAAAGGCACAGCATGTAGAACCAGGCAGCGAGGAACGACACGCTGGCGTACAGCTCACGGCGGAAGATCAGTGGGATGTCGTTGCAGAAAATGTCCCGCAGGATCCCGCCGAAGACCCCCGTGATCACGCCACTGACCGAGGCCACCAGCATACCGTGGCCCATCTCAAGGGCGGTCATGCAGCCGATCAGGGTGAACGCCACCAGGCCCACGGCGTCCAGCGCCAGGAACAGCGAGCGCAGGTGGCGCATCAACGGGGCGATGAAGATCGTCACCAGCGCCGCGACGGAGGTCAGCACCAGGTATTCCGGGTGCTTGACCCAAGTCAGCGGGTAATGCCCCAGCAGGACGTCGCGCACCGAACCACCGCCCAACGCTGTCACACAGGCGATCAGCACTACACCAAACCAATCCATGCCACGCCGGCCGGCGGACAGCGCGCCGGTCATGGCTTCGGCAGTGATGGCGATGAGGTAGAGCATCAGCAACATGATGGCGATCCTTGCAAAGAGGCCGGCAGTCTAATCATTTGCTGATGGCACCAAAAGGGGGCGCTTGGCGAAAGACCAAGTCGCCCCTTCGCGAGCCCGCCGGCGCCCACACTTGACCGCGCTGTCATGACGCAAGTGGGAGCGGGCTTGCTCGCGAAAGCGCCGGACCAGGCGCTACACCTTCAGGCCTTGATGAAATGCTTGCGGTAATGCTGCAACTCGGCGATCGACTCGCGAATATCATCCAGCGCCAGGTGCGTGCTGCCTTTGTGGAAGCTGTCCTTCACTTCCGGCGCCCAGCGTGCGGCCAACTCCTTGAGCGTGGACACATCCAGGTTGCGGTAGTGGAAATAGCTCTCCAACGCCTTCATGTGCGTATAAAGGAAACGACGGTCCTGGCAGATGCTGTTGCCGCAGATCGGCGACTTGCCCTTGGGCACCCATTTTTCCAGGAAGGCGATGGTTTGCGCTTCGGCCTCGGCCATGCTGATGCGACTGTCGCGTACACGCTGGGTCAGGCCGGAGTTGCCGTGGGTGCGGGTGTTCCACTCGTCCATGGTGGCGAGCACGGCGTCGCTGTGGTGGATGGCGATCACCGGACCTTCGGCCAAGGTGTTGAGGTTGCTGTCGGTGACAATGGTCGCCATCTCGATGATGACGTCGGTGTCGGGGTTCAGACCGGTCATTTCCAGATCGATCCAAATCAGGTTCTGTGGGTTTTGCATGGCTTGATTCTCTTGGCACCTTGGCTTAGCTGCGCAGTTTAGCAGGCAGGGCCGTGCTAGACTCGCGACCGTTTTACCTAACCTTTGCATTATCGACACGGAACACCAATGGCCAAACGCCAGCTCAACCGTCGCCAAAACTGGCGCATCGAAAAGATTCAAGGTGAACGCGCCGCGCGCGCCGCCAAACGTGAATCCTCCGCAGTGGAAGCACTTGAGGGCGGCGACCTGGGGCCCGAACAAACGGGCCTGGTGATCGCGCACTTTGGTGTGCAGGTCGAAGTCGAGGCACTGGAAGGCGAACTTGCAGGTTCGGTGTCCCGTTGCCACTTGCGCGCCAATCTGCCTGCGCTGGTCACTGGCGACAAAGTGGTATGGCGTGCCGGCAACCAGGGCATCGGCGTCATCGTCGCCCAACTGCCGCGCACCACCGAACTGCGCCGCCCCGACAGCCGCGGCCAGCTCAAGCCGGTGGCAGCCAACGTCGACATGATCGTCATCGTCTTCGCGCCACTGCCTGAGCCCCATGCCAACCTGATCGACCGCTACCTGGTGGCGGCCGAGCATGCCGGCATCCGTCCGTTGCTACTGTTGAACAAATTCGACCTGATCGACGAAAAGAACGCCCCGGCGCTCAATGCCTTGCTGGCGGTGTATCGCACCCTTGGTTACCCGGTGCTGGAAGTGTCGGCACATCACGGCAATGGCATGGAACAGCTGCAACAGCAGTTGGACGGGCGCATCAGTGTGTTCGTCGGCCAGTCGGGCGTGGGTAAATCGTCGCTGGTCAACAGCCTGCTGCCGGAAGTCGACACTCGCGTGGGCCCGCTGTCGGAGCTGTCCGGCCAGGGTACCCACACCACCACCACCGCGCGACTGTTCCACTTCCCAGGTGGCGGTGAGTTGATCGACTCCCCAGGCATTCGCGAATTCGGCCTCGGTCACGTCAGCCGCAGCGATGTGGAAGCGGGCTTTATCGAATTCAACGACCTGATCGGCACCTGCCGCTTCCGCGACTGCAAACACGACCGCGAGCCGGGCTGTGCATTACTCAAGGCGCTGGAAGACGGCCGCGTGCAGCAGCAGCGGATGAACAGCTATCGGTCGATTATCGCGAGCTTGCCCGAAAGCAGTTATTGAGTCGCGTAGACAATAGTGTGGTGAGTGGGCAAACCCACTCACCACGAAGTCCCTGGGTGTCTACGATCCTGTACCAGGCACCGTAGGATCTTTCACCCCACCGTCATCAAACAGGTTCAGCTTCTGGCGCAGTTCATGCGCCGGCAACGGTTCCTGTCCTGGCGGGATAGCGTTCGGATCGGCCGGTACTTCACCCGGCGCGCCTGCCCCCGGAGTGGGCTGCGGCGCAGGCGGCTGGTCACCTTCGATCGCACGCTGGGCCTTTTTGGTCAGCACCACGATATCGATGCGGCGGTTGATCGGGTTGAACGGATCCTTGTGGTCAAACAGCTGCGACGACGCAAACCCCACCACGCGCGCCACTTGCGGGTCCGGGTAGCTGCCGGCCACCAGCGCACGACGTGCCGCGTTGGCACGGTTGGCCGAGAGCTCCCAGTTGCCGAAGTCGCCCTGCCCCGCATACGGCTTGGCATCGGTGTGGCCGCTGATGCTGATCTTGTTCGGCACCGCCTTGATGGTGTCGGCCATGGCCAGCAGGATGTCTTCGAAGTAGGGCTTGAGGCGCGCACTGCCGGAGTCGAACATCGGCCGGTTGGCCGCGTCAGTGATCTGGATGCGCAAGCCGTCCGGGGTAATCTCGAACGAAATCTGGTCCTTGAACTTCAACAGCTGCGGGTTTTCCTCGACCTTGGTCTGCAACTCTTGCAGCAACAGCTCCAGGCGCTCCTGCTCGACCTGGTCAGCCATGGCCTCGACGGTATCGCGCTCGATCGGGATTTTCTCCTGGGGCGCCTCGGTTTTGACTTCCGGGTTGATGGTGCGCTCAGGCGCCAATTGCGGCGAGCCACCCAGGTCGATCACAAAAGGCGTACCGCTCTCCGAAAAGCCAATCGGGTCTTTGAAGTAGCCGGCGATGGCGATCTTCTGTTCGGGCGTGGCGGTGGACATCAGCCACAGCACCAGGAAGAACGCCATCATCGCCGTCGCAAAGTCAGCGAAGGCGATTTTCCAGGCGCCACCATGGTGCCCCGCAGCGAAGCGCTTGACGCGCTTGATGATTATCGGCTGGTTGTTTTCCATGGCTTAGCGACCACGGACCGCTTGTTCCAGCTCGGCGAAGCTAGGGCGGTGCTTGGGGTACAGCACTTTGCGACCGAATTCCACCGCCAGCGACGGCGGCATGCCGGACGCGGAGGCTACCAGACTGGCCTTGATCGACTCGTACAGGTTGATTTCTTCCTTGGCGTCATGGGCCAGGGAGGTGGCCAGCGGGCCAAAGAAACCATAGGCCGCGAGAATACCGAAGAAGGTACCCACCAGTGCCGCGCCAACGTGCATACCGATCGCGGCCTGGTCGCCCTCACCCAGGGACGCCATGGTCACCACGATACCCAGTACCGCCGCGACGATACCGAAACCCGGCATACCGTCAGCGATGCCGGTCACGGCGTGGGACGGGTGCTCCAGCTCTTCTTTGAGGCTGAACAACTCCATGTCGAACAGGCCTTCCAGCTCGTGGGGGGCCATGTTGCCGGAGGACATGATGCGCAGGTAGTCACAGATATAGGCGGTCATGCGCTCATCTTTGAGCACGGCCGGGTACTTGGCGAAAATCGGGCTGGCCGCAGCGTCTTCGATGTCGGCCTCGATGGCCATCATGCCTTCGCGGCGGCTCTTGTTGAGGATCTCGTAGACCAGGCCCAGCACCTCCAGGTAGAAGGTGTGGGTGAAGCGCGAACCGAACATGCTCAACGACTTCTTGATCACGTGCATGGTCATGTAGCCGGGGTTCGCTTGCAGGAATGCACCCAGTGCCGCACCGCCGATAATCATCACCTCGAAAGGCTGGATCAGCGCAGCAATTTTACCGTGGGACAGGACGTACCCGCCGAGCACGCTTGCGAAGACGACGATGATGCCGATAATTTTAGCCATAGGAGATGAGTACTTGCGCCGTCGGGTTCATGGACATATTGGGTGTAGCAGAAAACTCTTGTTCTACTTATCGGCAAAACTGCGCCAGACTATAGGCCGTTAAGGCGAAAAGCCAGTTCGGCCCGCTCCGGGCGTGTAGACCGCAAGTGATGATCGCGCCCCAATCATGGCTAATGAAACGACAGTCCCAACTGCAAAACCCAACTCTCTCGCCGCTTGGATCAAGCGCCTGGACGATGTACTGCTGCCTGTCCCCCAGGCCAGCCACGACCGTGTGTGCAAAGGCATCCGCGATAACCGCAGTTCGTTGCGAGATATTGCCGAGCTGATGCAAAACAGCCCGGCCCTCGTGCTCAGTGTCATGCGTGAGGCCAACAGCCACACCCATGGCAGCCTGGCAGAACCGGCGGAAAACCTCGAAGTGGCGCTCAACCGCCTGGGCCTCAAGCGCGCCGAGGAACTGCTGGCGCGCCTGCCCTCGGTGCCGGCCAATGAAATACCGGTGGCGTTGCGCCAGCTGTTGCTCGTCAGCCAGCACGCTTCGCAGCAAGCCAACGGTTTGTTCGGCAGCCGCCTGGCGCGCCTGTGGCAGGACATCCACTGGGGCAGCCTGCTGTTTCTGTCGCCGCTGTGGCCGATGGCGGTCGCCTACCCCAAGCTCCTGGAAGAATGGGAGCTGCGGGTAATCCACAAAGGTCAATCAGCCCGCGAGGTCGAGCAGGAACTGTTCGGCATACGCCTGCTGGACCTGTGCGTTGGCCTGACCGAGGCCTGGCACCTGCCGATCTGGGTATCCCAGGGCTACAAGCTGCTGCTGAGCGAGCAGCGCCTGCTGGTCAAGGCTCTGCATATCGGCCGCGAAGACGACCCACTGCGTCACCAGCAATTGCTCGACGCCGAACCCAACCTGCGCCGCTGGCTCAACCAGCCGGCCAATACCGTATTGCTGGCCAACGGCCTAGCGATGTCGGCCCAGGAGTCCTGGACCTGCCCGCACACCGAACGCTGGCAGCGCCTTACAGCGCTCTACCTGCAACAGCCCCTGGGCGAGGTGCAGCAACAGGCCCACCAGCAAGCCGTCACCAGCGCCCGCACCACCCTGATGCCGGACCTCTGGCACCCGGCGCTGTCGCTGATCTGGCCGTGGCACGTACAAAAAATTCATCGCGGCCTGCTGCCAGCGCCGCCGCCTACCGCCGAGGCCCTGGCCGTGTGGCGCAAGCGCTGCACCGAACTGCTGGTGGAGCCGAGCCGCTTTGCCAACGCCATGCACCTGACCACCTGCGCCAAGGAGGCCCTGGTCGCCAGCGGCATGCAGCGGGTCATGCTGTTGATGGCCGATCGGGCGCTGAGCACCTTGCGAGTGCACCAGGTCGATGGCCTGCCGAAGGACGCCGCCAACCTGAGCCTGGACGTGGTCAACAGCACATTGCTGCAGCGCCTGCTGGAGAAGTCGGCCCAGGTGCGCCTTACGCCGGACAACCACGCCCAGTTCTCGGCGCTGCTGCCACCGGTCCTGCGCCGCCTGTTCACCGGCGAACACTTGCTACTGCGTTCCCTGAGTTGCAATGGCAAGGTGGTGATGCTGATGGTGGCGGACCAGGGCGGCGGGCCGTTCTCGGAAACGACCGTGCAAGCCTTCGGCAAAACGGCCCAATGCATCGAGAAAGCCCTGCACAGCTTTACCAACCGCAGCGCCTGATGCTTGCGCTACAATCGCCCTCTTTTATCACCAACATTTGTGCCCAGGAGACCTCACATGCCTGACTTCTCTGGCTTGCCGCTGGTGATCGAATCCAGCGACCTGGTCGGCCGCCTTGATGCCGAACACCTGATCCTGGTGGACCTCACCAGTGCCGCCCGCTACGCCGAAGGGCATATCCCCGGCGCGCACTTCGTTGACCCCAAGCGCACCCAACTGGGCCAGCCACCGGCTCCCGGCCTGCTGCCCAGCAAGGCCGACCTGGAAAAACTGTTCGGCGAACTGGGCCACACCCCGGATGCGACCTACGTGGTCTATGACGACGAAGGCGGCGGCTGGGCCGGGCGCTTTATCTGGATACTCGACGTGATCGGCCACCAGAAATACCACTACCTTGACGGTGGACTGCTGGCCTGGCTGGGAGAAAAACACCCCGTCGCCACCGACGTGCCCGCGCCCGTCGGCGGCCCGGTCAGCCTCACCCTGCACGACGGCCCCACCGCTACCCGCGAATACCTGCAAAGCCGCCTCGGTGCGGCCGACCTGGGCATCTGGGACGCACGCGGGCCGCTGGAGTATTCCGGCGAAAAAGTGCTCGCGGCCAAAGGCGGACATATTCCCGGCGCGGTGAACTTCGAATGGACGGCCGGCATGGACAAGGCGCGCCACCTGCGCATCCGTCGTGACATGCCGCAGATCCTCGAAGACCTCGGGCTGACCAAAGACAAAGAAATCATCACTCACTGCCAGACTCATCACCGCTCTGGCTTCACCTACCTGGTGGCCAAGGCGCTCGGTTATCCGCGAGTCAAAGGTTATGCCGGTTCCTGGGGCGAATGGGGCAACCACCCCGACACCCCCGTCGAGATTTAAGGTTTAAGGACAGTTATGAAAAAGCAGTTGTTTATACTCAGCCAGTACTTGCTGCCCCACCACTTGCTGTCGCGCCTGGCCGGCTGCATTGCGGAGTGCCGCGTGCGCTGGTTCAAGAATGCCTTCACCACCTGGTTCGCCAAGCGCTATCAAGTGGACATGTCCCAGGCCCTGGTTGAAGACGTGACCGCTTACGAGCACTTCAACGCCTTCTTCACCCGCGCATTGAAAGACGGCGCTCGCCCGCTGGATCCAACCCCCGGCGCAGTATTGAGCCCAGCCGATGGCGCGGTCAGCCAGCTTGGCCCGATCGAGCACGGCCGTGTATTCCAGGCCAAGGGGCACAGCTTCAGCGTGCTGGAACTGCTGGGGGGCGATGCGGCCGTAGCCGCGCCGTTCATGGGCGGCGATTTCGCCACCATTTACCTGTCGCCAAAGGACTACCACCGCGTGCACATGCCGCTGGCGGGCACCCTGCGGGAGATGGTGTACGTGCCGGGCCGGATTTTCTCGGTCAACCAGACCACGGCTGAAAACGTGCCGGAGCTGTTCGCGCGTAACGAGCGTGTTGTCTGCCTGTTTGACACCGAACGCGGCCCAATGGCCGTTGTGTTGGTAGGCGCGATGATCGTGGCTTCGATTGAAACCGTGTGGGCCGGGCTGGTGACGCCGCCGAAGCGCGAACTGAAAACGGTCCGCTACGACGAAGCCGCACGTGCGCCGATCCACCTGGAAAAGGGTGCCGAGCTGGGTCGCTTCAAGCTCGGTTCGACCGCGATCGTGCTGTTCGGGCCGGACCAGGTGAAGTGGGCAGAAGAACTGGTGGCAGGTTCGCCGGTACAGATGGGCCAGGGCATCGCACTGCCAAAAGCCTGACGCAGAACCCAATGTGGGAGCGGGCTTGCCCGCTCCCACATTTTTTAGCGCATTTCGTCAGTTACAGCTGCCCATCGCGATCGCGAAAGCCGAGCAGATACAACACGCCGTCCAACCCCAGTGTCGAAATTGCCTGCTTGGCCGACTGCTTCACCAACGGCTTGGCGCGAAACGCCACGCCCAAACCGGCAATCGCCAGCATCGGCAGGTCATTCGCACCGTCGCCGACCGCGATGGTTTGCTCCAGACGCAAACCTTCCTTGTGCGCCAACTCCTTCAGCAGATCCGCCTTGCGCTGTGCATCGACAATCGGCTCTACCGCCACGCCAGTCACCTTGCCATCTACCACTTCCAGTTCGTTGGCGAACACGTAGTCGATGCCCAGCTTGGCCTGCAATTGCTTGGCGAAGTAAGTGAAGCCGCCGGACAGAATCGCCGTCTTGTAGCCCAGGCGCTTGAGTTCGGCGAACAGGGTTTCGGCGCCTTCGGTCAGGCGCAGGGAGGCGCCAATGGAGTCCAGCACACTCACGTCCAGGCCCTTGAGCAACGCCAGACGCTCCTTGAAGCTGGCGCGGAAGTCGAGCTCACCGGCCATGGCACGCTCGGTAATTTCGGAAACCTGCTCGCCGACACCCGCCGCCTTGGCCAACTCATCGATGACCTCGGCTTCGATCAGCGTGGAATCCATGTCGAACACCGCCAGGCGGCGGTTACGACGGAACAGCGAATCTTCCTGGAAGGCGATATCGACGTTCAGCTCCTGGGCCACGCTGAGGAACTCGGCACGCAAGGCTTGCGGGTCGGCCGGTTCGCCGCGCACGGAGAACTCGATGCAGCCCTTGCCTTTATCGGCCGGCGTGTCCAGCGGCATACGACCCGACAGGCGGTCAATGTGATCGATATTCAAGCCATAGTGAGCGGTGATGGAGCTGACGCGCTGCAGCTGCTCGGCGGTGACCTTGCGGGTCAGCAGTGTCACGATGTGGCGTTTCTTGCCCTGCCCGGACACCCAATGCTGGTAGTCCTCTTCGGACACAGGGGTGAAACGTACTTGTTGATCCAGCTTGTACGCCGTAAACAGGATGTCCTTGAGTACCGAAGACGCCTGTTCAGTGCTCGGGATCTCGACCAGGATGCCGAACGACAGGGTGTCGTGGATCACCGCCTGGCCGATGTCGAGAATGTTCACACCACCCTGGGCCAGAACACCGGTAATGGCAGCGGTAAGACCTGGGCGGTCTTCCCCAGTGATGTTAATCAGGACAATTTCGCGCAAGGCGCACCCCCAGGCTGGAAAAAAACCGCATTCTACCCACTTTCAGTGACCATCGGGCACAGCCAGCGCTTTGCCGGTCCTAGGGCTGTCGCTATACTGCGCGTCAACTTCACGGACCAAGAGCCGAGCGCAAGTGAACCGGCCCACGCCAGTAAAAACCGATAATTTCTTCCTGCTGATCTTCCGGGCACTGCGCCACCGCCGTGTACCGATCGCATTACGCATCGCCAGCCATAACGTGATCCTGGTCGCCCTGGCCCTGGTGATCTACGCCTGCGTGATGGGATTGCAGTTCAAGCAGGCCATGCACGAGCAAGCCGACGCCCTGGGCGAGAGCCTGACTACCCAGACCGCCACCTCGGCGACTGAGCTGTTGGTGTCCAACGACATCCTCAGCCTCAACGTGCTGCTCAACAACCTGACCAAGAACCCGCTGGTGGCCCACGCCGCCATCTACAGCGTGGACAACCGGATCATGGCCGAGGCCGGGCAGCGCCCGAAAAACGGCCTGCTGGGTGAAGCCGAAGGGCTTTATCAGAGCAATATCACGTTTCAGGATGTGAAGGCAGGCCAACTGCGTATCAGCCTCGATATGCAGCAATTCCAGCAGCCGATGACCATCAGCCTGCAAAGCATGGGCATCCTCAGCGCGATCCTGCTGGCATTGGCCCTGGCCCTGAGCTTGCGCCTGGGCCGACATATCTCCACGCCACTGATGCAACTGCGTATCTGGCTGCGGGACATCGACGAGCACACCCCGGCGACGGACCGCCAGGATGAAATTGGCGACCTCGCGCGCCAGCTTCACGCCAGCTTCGCCCCAGAACCAGTCGTGCGCGAAGTGGAACCCGAGCCTGAGTTCGACGACACCGACTACGACGACGAGCCCGAGTTTGAAGTGCGAGACGCTCCGGTGGCGGGCCTGAAGCCGGCCACCCGCCAGGCGTTCAAGGCCGAAGAAGACGAACTGGACGACGAAGACCCGTTCGCCGACCTGCGCGACACCTCGGCCAGCGCCCCGGCCGTTGCCGCCAAACCGGCCCCGGTGAAGAGCGCCGAGCCCCAGTACAGCGCCGTACTGGCGGTGCAATTGGGTGCCCAGGACCAACTGCGTCGCCTGCCGCGCGCGCGCCTGACCGAGTTGCTGGAACGCTACCGTGACTGCCTCGACCAGGCCGCATCGCTGTACCAGAGCGAACTGCACACCCTGAACGATGGCAGCACGCTGATGCTGTTCCACAGCGAAGACAGCGGCGAAGACTACCTGACCAACGCTATCTGCTGCGGCGAGTTGCTGCGCGCCCTGGGCCATGAATTGCAAATCGAAGTGGCGGACAGCGGCATCACCCTGCAATTGCAGCTTGGCCTGACGGTCGGCGACGATCTGTTCGGCATGAGCCAGATCGACCTGCTGCTCACCGAGATCGCCCAGGATGCCCTCGCCTTGTCCCAACACAGCCGCAACCTGCTGCTGGTCGAGCGCAAGATCAGTGAAGACACGCTGATCCGCCAACGCGCGCGGATCCGCCCGATTGCCAGCCCTGAGGGCGCCAGTTGCGTGGAACGGTTGATGGAACCGTACCCATCGATGCTGGAACGGCAGTTGGCACGGATGCACGAGACCCGCGCCAAATAACACGGCGCGACCCATCTGGGAGCGGGCTCGCCCGCGATAGCGGAGTATCAGTTAGCACATCGCTGACTGAACCACCGCTATCGGGGGCAAGCCCCCTCCTACAGTGGAAAGGTGCCAGGCCCCAAGGCATGGCCAAACAAAAGGCCCGCTGAGTAAGCGGGCCTTTTTTTGTCTGCCATTCAGATTAGAACCTGAACACTTCCATATCCGTACGGATCGGCGTGGCCATCGGCATTTTCGGCTTCTGCGGCTCTGCCGGCTTGGCCTGTGCCGGAGCGGTCTGCTTGCGGGGTGCCTCGGCAATCGGCGGCTGGTTGGCCAATGGCTTGAGCGCCACCGACAACTGTTGCGCCAAATGCTGCAACAACACGCCCTGGGCCTGGACCTGGGACGCGGTGGTGCCGGAGTGTTGCTCCTGCAGGTGCACGATACGGTTATCGCGAACCTGGCCACGACGGTCGATCAAGCGCCATTGCGCATCGAGGATCGCCGGCTGCGAGGTCCCGGAGTCGAGCCGGGTAATGGTCAGCAAAACCTGCACATCCGGGGTGAAGCCGGTAGGTGCGGGCGCAAGCACCACGCGCTGGCTGTCCAATTGGCCGGCCACCTGCCGCAACATCAACTGGTTGATGTCAGAGGACAAGCTGCCCGCCCAGCGACCATCGGTGGAACCTTGCAGGCTGCCGTCGTTCTGACGTTGCAGCAGCGTTTCGCGTTGCAGGTAGTCTGCGACGACCACCGGGCCCAACAAGACGGCCATGCCGGCGGTCTGTGCTGGCTGAGCCGGACTTCCGCTGTCCAGCTGGTACAGCGACACCGGCTGATGTGTGCTGCAACCCGCCAGCCCCAAAAGGCCAGCGAGCATGAAAATAAAAGGAAGGCGTGGAGCAGTCATCATCCCATCCAGGTGGCTGCCACAAGGCGAACCACAATGTAATACTTAAAAATAACCTAAACACGCTCGGCCACGCCGGCGCTGGAAAGGCCATATCATCCGTGAATATGCGCCATGACTCCAGCGCCAAAGCGTCGATCTACGGGTTAAATCGTAGATCGAGGGCTCCAGGAGGCGTTCTCAGTGAGTTTCCTCACCGCGTTGTCACCCTAAAGCGGGCCAGGCAAGGCGCAGGCCGCCGGGAATGGTTTTTCCCTTTCCACGACCTGCAACGCAGCACACTGAGACGCCCCCTGTTAGCCTTAAACCGGCGTTTCGACCAACAAAGCATCCACTCGCTGGAAACCACGTGGCAATTTGTTACCACGCCGACCGCGCTCGCCCTTGTAGTGCTCAAGGTCGTCAGGACGCAGCGACAACGTGCGTTTACCGGCTTGAAGCACCAGGGTCGCGCCTTCCGGGATCACCGCGATGTCGGTCACGTACTCTTCGCGACTGGCCACCCGCTCGCCGGGAATACCGATGATCTTGTTGCCCTTACCTTTACCCAGCTGCGGCAGGTCGCTGATCTTGAACACCAGCAAGCGCCCTTCGGTGGTTACCGATGCCAGCCAGTTGCTCTCACGGTCGTCCACCGGCCGCGGCAGGATCACCTTGGCGTTGTTAGGCAAGCTCAACAGAGCCTTGCCCGCCTTGTTCTTGGCCTGCAGGTCTTCACCCTTGACCACGAAACCGTAACCCGCGTCGGACGCAATCACGTACAGCGCGTCATCATCCGGCAGCAGCACGCACTCGAAATTCGCCCCTGGCGGCGGCGTCAGGCGCCCGGTCAACGGCTCGCCCTGACCTCGCGCCGAAGGCAAGGTGTGGGCCGGCACCGAATAACTGCGCCCTGTGGAGTCGATGAACACCGCAAACTGGTTGGAACGCCCGGCCGCGGCAGTCTTGAACCCATCGCCGGCCTTGTATGACAAACCAGTGGCGTCAATATCATGCCCTTTGGCGGAGCGAACCCAACCCTTTTCCGACAGAACGACGGTAATTTTCTCGTTTGGCAGCAGCTCCGTTTCAGTCAGCGCTTTAGCTTCGGCACGCTCGACGATAGGCGACCGACGGTCATCGCCGTAGGTTTCGGCGTCTTTGATCAGTTCGCTGCGCACCAGCTTCTTGAGCTTGGCTTCGCTGCCCAACAAGGCTTGCAGCTTGGCTTGCTCCTTGAGCAACGCGTCCTGTTCATCGCGCAGCTTCATTTCTTCCAGTCGCGCCAACTGGCGCAAGCGGGTGTCGAGGATGTAGTCGGCCTGGATCTCGCTCAGCTCGAAACGCGCGATCAGCTCGGCTTTCGGGTGCTCGGCGGTACGGATGATGTGGATCACTTCATCCAGGTTGAGGTAGGCGATCAGCAAACCGTCCAACAGGTGTAGGCGGCGCTCGACCTTGTCGAGGCGGAATTGCAGGCGGCGACGCACGGTCTGCACGCGGAACTCCAGCCACTCCACGAGCAGGTTGCGCAGGTTTTTCAGCTGCGGCTTGCCATCCAGGCCGATGATATTGACGTTGACCCGGTAGCTGGACTCAAGGTCCGTGCTGGCGAACAGGTGCTGCATCAGCACTTCGTGGTCGACCCGGCTGTTGGTCGGGATGATCACGATGCGGCATGGGTTTTCGTGGTCGGACTCGTCACGCAGGTCGGCAACCTGCGGCAGTTTCGACGGCTTGGCCTGCATCAGCGCGGCGATCTGCTCCAGCACCTTGGCGCCCGACACCTGGTGCGGCAACGCGGTGACAATAATGTCGCCGTCTTCGATGTGGTACACGGCACGCATGCGCACCGAGCCCTTGCCGGTTTCGTACATCTTCAGCAGGTCGGCACGCGGCGTGATGATTTCTGCTTCGGTCGGGTAATCCGGGCCCTGGATATGCTCGCAGAGCTGCTCGACCGTGGCTTTGGGCTCATCCAGCAAGCGTACGCAGGCGCTGGCGACTTCCCGCAGGTTGTGCGGCGGCACGTCGGTGGCCATGCCGACTGCAATGCCGGTGGTGCCATTGAGCAGGATATTCGGCAAACGTGCCGGCAACACCAGCGGTTCCTCGAGGGTGCCGTCAAAGTTCGGCCCCCAGTTCGCAGTGCCTTGGCCCAGCTCGCTAAGCAGCACTTCCGAGTACCGCGACAGGCGGGCTTCGGTGTAGCGCATGGCGGCGAAGGATTTGGGATCATCCGGCGCACCCCAGTTACCCTGGCCGTCTACCAATGTGTAGCGGTAGCTGAAAGGCTGGGCCATCAGCACCATGGCTTCGTAGCACGCCGAGTCGCCGTGGGGGTGGAACTTACCGAGCACGTCACCGACGGTACGGGCCGATTTCTTGTGCTTGGAATCGGCGTCCAGGCCCAACTCACTCATGGCGTAAATGATGCGCCGTTGCACGGGCTTCAGGCCGTCGCCGATATGCGGCAAGGCACGGTCCATGATCACGTACATGGAGTAGTTGAGGTAGGCATTTTCGGTGAAGTCAGCCAGCGACCGGCGTTCTACGCCATCTAAGCTGTCTGCGAGGATGTCACTCATGCGGGCCTCATCATTGTCGGGTAAGGCGCAACGGGACTGCCGCTGCACCGGGTCAATTCAAAAAAGGGATGGCTCATGGCTGGGCGCTCCAGCCGCCAGCAGGGGCGGCGAAACGGTAGACCACGGGGCGCTTTTCACCATCGGCACGCGGGCCGAAATTGTTGTCGATGCCCAGCCAGGCACCGTCGGCGTCCACTACCAGGGCTTCGGCCAGGCCATAAGCCTGGGGGTAACGCCGCTCGGGCGTCAGCGTTTCATCGGCAAACGACCAACACAGCTCGACCTTGGCCGTGACCGCATCACGCCGGCAAATCTGGAACGCATTGCGTTCAAGGGTAAACAGCTTGCCGTTGAACAACGACAGGTCGGCAAAATCCTTGGACACGGCCTTGGGATTGGTGAACTTGGCCGGCTGCATCTCCTGGCCCGCCTCACTCAGCAGTACGCAGGGGCCCTCACAGTCCCACAGGCTCTGCGGACGCTTGATCGAAATCAACCCGCGTCGCTCGCGTTCGGCCGCCAGCCAGATCTGATTGCCCTCAGGGTTGATCGCCAGGCCTTCAAACAAAGCATTGAAGTGCAGCAACATGCCGCTGGCCCGAGCCTCTCGCACCATGCCCGGCGCGATCTTCAACCACTCAGGCGCCCCTGTGACTGGCACTTGAAGCACCGCCGCATGGGCTTCGCTGACAAGGTAGCGATTACCGGCGGCATCGCAGGTGATGCCTTCAAAATCCAGGTCGCCACCGCGAATGAACGAGGCCGCCTTGGTGCGCGAACGCAAACCCCATGGCAACCCCGACTCCGGCACCGGCGGCACCTCGATCTGCACCGCTTCGGCCTGCCAGGTCGGTGCACTCACATCCAGGCGATAGATCTGGTCGTCATCACGGTCGGAGACCGTCCACAATTCCTTGCCACACAGTGCCAGGCCCGACAGGTTGCCGCCGCGCATGCCGTCCACCGGGTGTTCGGACACCCGCTTGAGCTCAGCCACGGGCACGGCGACCACTTCGGTGGTCACCAACCCGCTCAACATCAGGATCGCCAGGGCGAAACCTGTGCGCATCAGCCCAGAACCTCGGCCAGGTTGCCTTTGGATTCCAACCAGGACTTACGGTCGGGCGCGCGTTTCTTCGCCAGCAGCATGTCCATCATTTCCGAGGTTTCGGCGAAGTCTTCGCCCAACGTCAATTGCACCAGGCGCCGAGTGTTCGGGTCCATGGTGGTTTCGCGCAGTTGCGGCGGGTTCATTTCACCCAGGCCTTTGAATCGCGTGACCTGTGGCTTGCCACGCTTCTTCTCGGCCACCAGGCGATCAAGGATGCCATCGCGCTCGGCGTCGTCCAGGGCGTAGAAAATCTCCTTGCCCAAGTCAATACGGTACAGCGGCGGCATGGCGACATAGACATGACCGGCGTCCACCAGCGGGCGGAAGTGCTGGACGAACAGCGCACACAGCAGCGTGGCGATGTGCAGGCCATCGGAGTCGGCGTCGGCGAGGATGCAGATCTTGCCGTAGCGCAGCTGGCTCATGTCCGCCGCGCCTGGGTCAACGCCAATGGCCACGGCGATGTTGTGCACTTCCTGGCTGGCCAGGACTTCGCTGCCATCGACTTCCCAGGTGTTGAGAATCTTGCCGCGCAACGGCAGGATCGCCTGGAACTCCTTGTCCCGCGCTTGTTTGGCGGAACCGCCGGCGGAGTCACCCTCCACCAGGAACAGCTCGGAGCGCATCGGGTCCTGGCCAGCGCAATCCGCCAGTTTGCCGGGCAATGCCGGGCCCTGGGTGATGCGCTTGCGTTCGACCTTCTTGCTGGCCTTCAGGCGTCGGCCGGCGTTGTTGATCGCCAGCTCCGCCAGGGCCAGGCCCAGTTCAGGGTGCTCGTTGAGCCACAGGCTGAAGGCATCCTTGACCACACCGGAGACAAACGCCGCCGCTTCACGGGACGACAGGCGCTCCTTGGTCTGGCCGGAGAACTGCGGCTCCTGCATTTTCATCGACAGCACGAAGGCGATACGCTCCCACACGTCTTCCGGCGCCAGCTTCACGCCACGCGGAAGCAGGCTGCGGTATTCGCAGAATTCGCGCATGGCATCCAGCAAGCCTTGGCGCAAACCGTTGACGTGGGTGCCGCCCTGGGCCGTCGGGATCAGGTTGACGTAACTTTCCTGCACGCTATCGCCGCCTTCCGGCAACCACAGCAGCGCCCAGTCCACAGCTTCTTTATTACCGGCCAGGCTGCCGCAGAACGGCTCGTTGGGCAGGCGCTCGAATTCACTGACGGAATCTTCCAGGTACGAGCGCAGGCCGTCTTCGTAGTGCCACTCGACTTTCTCGCCGGTGCCTTTGTCTTCAAAGGTCACCAGCAGGCCCGGGCACAACACGGCCTTGGCCTTGAGCACGTGCTTGAGGCGGCTGATGGAGAATTTTGGCGAATCGAAGTATTTCGGGTCCGGGGCGAAGTACACGCTGGTGCCGGTGTTGCGCTTGCCAACGGTGCCGATCACTTCCAGGTCCGTGGCCTTGTAGCCATCGGCAAAGGTCATCTGGTACTCGTTGCCGTCGCGCTTGACCTTCACCCGTACCAGCGTGGACAGGGCGTTGACCACGGAAATACCCACACCGTGCAGGCCACCGGAGAACTGGTAGTTCTTGTTGGAGAACTTCCCGCCGGCGTGCAGCTTGGTGAGGATCAGCTCGACACCCGGCACACCTTCTTCCGGGTGGATATCCACCGGCATGCCGCGACCATCGTCGGACACTTCCAGGGAGTGGTCTGCGTGAAGAATGACATGCACCGACTTGGCGTGCCCGGCCAAGGCTTCGTCGACGCTGTTGTCGATGACTTCTTGGGCAAGGTGGTTCGGCCGACTGGTATCGGTGTACATGCCGGGGCGTTTGCGCACCGGGTCGAGGCCCGAGAGGACTTCGATGGCGTCGGCGTTATAAGAGCTAGCGCTGGGAGTGGCCATGGGGTCTCGTCGTGAGTCGTTCGATTAAAAAGTGACCTGCGATTTTTACAATGAGCAAAAATCGAAGGATTGATACTGATCTGCGCCAATGCCGGCAAAGCTCAACAACGCCGGCAATTGCTGGGCGAACCCCTGGTAACCATGGTCGCCACCGGCCTGGATGCGCAAGGCACAGGCCCGGTAATACTGTTGGGCGAGGCGATAATCCAGGGTTTCATCCCCGGTCTGCAACCACACCTGGTACCGCGCGGCATCCTGGGGAGCCGGTACTTCCAGCTCGGCCAGCGCCGCGACGTGGTCGTGGGTCAGTTCCCAGGTTTCATCGGTGTAGAGGTTCTTCTGGGTGCCCAGGTAACCGTCGAACATCCGGTGAGGGCTGACCGCCGGGTTCACCAGCAGCGCCTTGAGGCCATGGCGTTCGGCAAGATGGGTTGCATAGTAGCCGCCGAGTGAGCTGCCGACCAGCAGTGGCCGCCCCAGTTCAGCGATTGCCGCCTCGAGCTGGGGAATCGCCTGGCGGGGATGGTGATGCAAGGCCGGAACGCGCAGTTGATCGGCTAGGCCGAGGGTGTCCATCACCGTCATCACCTGGCTGGCCTTGTTCGACGCCGGCGCACTGTTGAAACCGTGGATATACAGGATCGAAGCGGACATGCCGGGCTCTCCATGCTTGCGCCAAAAACGCGCAGTTTACAGGGATCGGAGAGGTGTGTGACGCCCTCTATCTGAAGGACATACAAGATCCACCGTGGGGGCTGGCTTGCCTGCGATGGCGGTGGCTCCATGACACACGTACAGACTGGCACACCGCTATCGCAGGCACGCCAGCGCTCACATTCAGGTCAGGGTGTACAGCCGTTAATAGCCGTTGCTGCCGTAATCGACGGTGAAGGTGAAGCCCTGGAGCCGCTCTACCCCAGTCTCCAACCGTCCGTCGGCATGCAGGCGCAGCCAACGGTAACCCGGCGCCTGGTCACTGACCTTGAACGCTTCGCTGCCCGGCGCGAACTGGATGCAGGTGGACGGCGACGCCAGCAAGCGCACGCCATTGCGCTCGCGGTCGATTTCCTGGTGCACGTGGCCCCACAGTACGGCCCTGACCTGTGGAAAGCGGTCGAGCACGGCAAACAAGGCTTCCGGATTGCGCAGCCCAATAGGCTCCATCCACGCGCAGCCAATGGACACCGGGTGATGGTGAAAGCACACCAGGTGATGGCGGCCTGGCGCCTCGCTCAAGGCTTGGGCCAGCAGTTGCAACTGGCTATCCTGCAGGTAACCGGGCACAGAGCCGGGTACAGCGGAGTCCAGCAGGGTGACGCGCCAGTTGCCGATATCGACCACCGGCTCCAGCAGATCACTGTGCACGGCGGCGTGGGCCATGATCTGCGGTTCATCGTGATTACCGGGGATCCAGCGCGTCGGGGCACCAATGGGCGCGGTCATGTCGCGAAATTGCTGGTACGACGCCAGTGTGCCGTCCTGGGACAGATCCCCCGTGGCCAAGACCAGGTCGATCCGGGGCTGCTGCGTGCGCACCAACTCGATGACGCCCTGCAGGCTCTCACGTGTGTTCATGCCCAGCAGCGTGCCTTCAGCTTCTGCAAACAGGTGGCTGTCGGACAATTGCACCAGCAATGCCGGTGCATCGGGACTTACGGTGGATACGCTCGACAAGGCGCTCTCCCAAGGCAATCACAGGAAATGGTCGTTCGGCGTGATTATGCTGGGCAGGACACAAAGAGGAAACCCGGGAAGCAGACACAGTTCACATCTACCGCACAGCTTCGAACTCGTGGCCGAGGGCCAGGCAGTGGCTCAACCATTCACCGAGGAACACATTGAGCTGTGCTTTCTCATCGGGCTGGTGCATGAACACGTTCGGGTAAGGATAGATGCTGCGAAAGCGGCGCGCATGTTCGGCGCTGATCACTTCGGCCATGCGCGCGTCGTGGTACACCTGCACTTCCAGTTGCGGCACCGGCAGCCACGGCAGGCTGTGCTCCTGGCGCACGCGCAGGGTCGTGGTATAGGGGCAGTTGACGATGACTTCCAGGGCGAGCACGCCGAGCATCTGGTCGCCGTGGGTCACGCCGATGCGCCGCGCCTCGGGGGCGTGACGCATGTCGGGGAGCAGGCGCATCAACCGCGCATAGTTGGCCTCGCAAGCCGCTTGCAGCCCGATCAGGTCGACTCGATAACGTTCCCGTGCCTTTACTGCCATAACCCCCTCACTTCCGCGCGATTAAGCGCAAGCCATTGCAGGGCGATGATGCTGGCTGCATTGGAAATTTTGCCGTCACGCACCGCTTGCAGGGCGTCTTCGAACGCCCATGCGGTGACGCGGATATCTTCAGCTTCTTCTTCCAATCCATGGACGCCACCCGCGCCCGAGCTGTCGCAACGGCCCAGGTACAAGTGTACGAATTCGGTACTGCCACCGGGTGACGGAAAATACTGGGTGATCGGCCACAGCGCGGAGAACGTCAGCCCAGCTTCCTCCTCGGCTTCGCGGTGTGCAACCTCCTCCGGTTCCTCATCCTTGTCGATCAGGCCGGCGACCATTTCCACCAGCCATGGGTTGTCGGTACGGCCCATGGCACCCACGCGAAACTGTTCGATCAACACCACTTCATCACGCTGCGGGTCATAGGGCAGCACGCACACGGCATCGTGACGAACGAAGACTTCACGATTGATCACCCGGCTCATGCCCCCCTCGAATTTCTCATGGCGCAGTTGCACGCGGTCAAGCTTGTAGAAACCCTGGTAGGCATTATCGCGCTGAACAATCTCGATCTTGCTCGGCGTCGATTTAGCTAAGTCCGTCATGTCCCATCCTCGTTAAGCCTGCGCAATGGGCGCCATCCTAACGCGCTCAAGCCTCTAGATGCAGCCCCTTTCCAGTTGCCGGGATAGACGGCGGGCGTCAAACTCTCTCTAATCAGCTTAGCGGCGAACTGACTGCCTTGCCGGTAGTCGAAGCTGCACAAATTTCGCTCTTATCGCTAGACGAAGGACATCCATGTCGCTCTTAAAAATCGCCTCTGTGGCCTGCATCGCATTGACCCTGGGTGCCTGCCAAAGCCTGTTTCAACCGAGCTATCGCGCGCCGCTGGAAGCCACTCGCGACGCCACTGAGCAAAGCAAGCCCGACTGCGCCAGCGCCGACTGCCCACTGGTGAACATCGACACCGTGCACTTTGCCAAGGAACCCAAGCTCGACGCCCTGATCGAACAGCGCCTGCTGGAAATGACCCGCACTTCCCCAAGCGCGCCGCTGCCGACAAGCCTGGAAACCTACCGCGAGCAGTTCCTGCAAACCGCCGCCCCGCGTAACAGCATGTACTTGCAGGCCAAGGTACGCGAGCAGCATGACGGCTTGGTGATCATCGAATTGTCGAGTTACCTGGACCAGGGCGCTACTCATGGTGAGCCAGGGCGTGCGTTCATCAACTATTCGCGCCAGCAGCAAAAAGCCCTGACCCTCACCGACATGTTGTTGCCCGGCAAGGAAGACGCGTTCTGGAAAGCCGCCCAGGTGGCCCACAACAGCTGGCTGATCAGCACCCGCCTGAGCCTGGAGCCGGAGTACGTGAAGACCTACCCCTTCCAGAAAACCCCGAACGTGGCACTGACCTATGGTGGCGTCATCCTCAAGTACCCCACCAGCACCATCGCGCCGTACGCCCTGGGCCACGTCGAGCTGCAGATCCCGTACTCACGCCTGGAAGGCATCCTCAAGCCTGAGCTGGTGCCGACGCGCCGCTGAAGCGCCGCCCCAGGATGAACTGCAACAGCCCTGCCAGCACCAGTGCCGGCAGGGTCGCGCCGATGTCCGGGTACAGGTTGGCCAGCAGGTGGTAAGTCGCAATCCCACCCAGCCAGGCCAATAACGCCGGCCAACGCAGACTGGCGATCGCGCCCTGGCCTCGGCGACGCACAATGAAGTGATCCACCAGCACCACGCCGAACAACGGCGCAAACACCGAACCGATCAGCAGCAGGAAGTTCTGGTACTGGGCCAACGGTGCAAAACAGGCGATCAGGGTGCAGATCACACCGATGGCCAGGGCCAGGTGCTCGACCTTCAAGCGCAACAGTATCCCGCTGGACACCGCCGCCGAGTGGATATCGGCGAAGGCGTTTTCCGACTCGTCCAACAGGATCAGCAACAGCGGAATGCCCAGGCCCGCGCCGGCCAAGGCCAGCAACAGCGCATTCACCTCTGCGCTCGGCGCAAACGCCAGGGTGTAGGCCACGCCCAGGCTCATCAGCCAGAAGTTACCCATAAAAAAGCCCAGGGCGGTGCCGCCGAACACGTTTTTCGCGCGTTTGCCAAAGCGTGAATAATCGGCAATCAGCGGCAGCCACGACAGCGGCATGGCAATGGCGATATCGAAGCCCACCGCAAACGGCATCGAGCCGTCACCGGGCCGGGCCCAGAGTGCCGCGAGGTCAGCCTTGGCGAACAGATTCCAGGTCAGCCACAGGCACGCGGCGAGCAACAGCCAGATCCCCCATTTGCGCAGGATCTGGCGCACGAAGGTCAGTGGGCCACTGACGGCGAGCAAAGTGGCCAGGCCACCAAAGAACAGGGTCCACAACAGTGGGCTGGCCAACAGGCTGCCGTCGTTGAATGCCCGCGTGCCCAACAGGCTGGCCGCGTCGCGCATCACGATGATTTCAAAAGAGCCCCAGCCGATCAGCTGCAGCAGGTTGAGCAGCGCCGGCAGGCTCGCGCCCTTGGCGCCCAGGCTGAGTTTGAGGGCGGCCATGGCGGACAGGCCGGTGTCGCTACCGATCACGCCGACGGCGGCCAACAACAAGACGCCAACCAGGGTGCCGAGGAAGATCGCCAGTAGAGACCCGGACAAACCCAGGCCCGGCGCGAGCAGTGCGCCGGTTTGCAGGACCATCAGCCCGATGCCGAGGGAAAACCACAGGGAAAAGAGGTCGCGGGCGCCGAAGACTCGTTTGTCTCTCGGCACGGCGATATCGGGGGAGTAAGTGCTCGGTTGAATGCTCAAGGGTGTTATCTCTGAGGAACATTTTTTGTTTGGGAGATCGCTATCGCGGGCAAGCCCGGCTCCCACAGGGGACAAGCTGTGGACACAAAAGCGGCGGACAACTTGATCAACGGTGGGAGCCGGGCTTGCCCGCGATGACGGCGGTGCAGGCACCGCCGCCTCGAATCAGACCTTCTTGTAGAGCTGGCTACCTTCCTGCTTGAACCGCTGCGCCTGCTCGGCCAACCCCTTGGCCACGTCCACGTCCACGGCTTCAATTCGCTGGTTGGCCGCGTACTCACGCACTTCCTGGGTGATCTTCATCGAGCAGAACTTCGGCCCGCACATCGAGCAGAAGTGCGCGACCTTCGCCGAGTCCTTCGGCAGGGTTTCATCGTGGTACGAGCGCGCGGTGTCCGGGTCCAGGCCGAGGTTGAACTGGTCTTCCCAACGGAACTCGAAGCGCGCCTTGCTCAAGGCGTTATCGCGAATCTGCGCGCCCGGATGGCCTTTGGCGAGGTCCGCCGCGTGCGCAGCGATCTTGTAGGTGATGATGCCGGTCTTCACGTCATCCTTGTTCGGCAGGCCCAGGTGTTCCTTGGGCGTGACGTAGCAAAGCATGGCGCAACCGAACCAGCCGATCATTGCCGCGCCGATGCCGGAGGTGATGTGGTCATAGCCCGGTGCGATGTCGGTGGTCAACGGGCCGAGGGTGTAGAACGGTGCTTCGTCGCAGCACTCGAGCTGCTTGTCCATGTTCTCCTTGATCAACTGCATCGGCACGTGGCCCGGGCCTTCGATCATGGTTTGCACGTCGTGCTTCCAGGCGGTCTTGGTGAGTTCGCCGAGGGTTTCCAGCTCGCCGAATTGTGCCGCGTCGTTGGCGTCGGCAATCGAGCCAGGGCGCAGGCCATCACCGAGGGAGAAGCTGACGTCGTAGGCCTTCATGATTTCGCAGATTTCGTCGAAATGCGTGTAGGTGAAGTTCTCTTTGTGGTGCGCCAGGCACCACTTGGCCATGATCGAGCCGCCACGGGACACGATGCCAGTGACGCGCTTGGCAGTCAGCGGCACGTAGCGCAGCAACACGCCGGCGTGAATGGTGAAGTAGTCAACGCCCTGCTCCGCCTGTTCGACCAGGGTGTCGCGGAACAGCTCCCAGGTCAGGTCTTCTGCGGCACCGCCAACTTTTTCCAGGGCCTGGTAGATCGGCACGGTGCCGATCGGCACGGGCGAGTTGCGGATGATCCACTCGCGGGTTTCATGGATGTGCTTGCCGGTGGACAGGTCCATGACCGTGTCTGAACCCCAGCGAATGCCCCACGTGAGTTTCGCCACTTCTTCTTCGATGGACGAACCCAGGGCGCTGTTGCCGATGTTGCCGTTGATCTTCACCAGGAAGTTACGGCCGATGATCATCGGTTCCAGTTCGGTGTGGTTGATGTTGGCCGGGATAATGGCGCGGCCTCGGGCGATTTCTTCGCGCACGAATTCCGGGGTGATGATCTTCGGCACGCTGGCGCCGAAGCTGTGGCCGGCGTGTTGCTGGTCGAGCAGGCCACTGGCGCGGGCTTCTTCGAGCTTCATGTTTTCGCGGATGGCGACGTATTCCATCTCGGCGGTGATGATGCCTTTGCGCGCGTAGTGCATCTGCGTGACGTTGGCACCGGCCTTGGCACGACGCGGGTTTTTCACGTGGGCGAAGCGCAACGCGGTCAGTTCGGCATCGCTGAGGCGCTGCTGGCCGAAGTGCGAGCTGAGCCCCGTAAGGCGCTCGGTGTCGCCACGCACCTCGATCCACGGCGAGCGCACATCGCCCAAGCCTTTGCGCACGTCGATGATCACATCGGGGTCGGTATAGGGGCCGGAAGTGTCGTACACGGTGACTGGCGCGTTGAATTCACCGCCGAAATCGGTAGGCGTTACGTCCAGGCTGATTTGTCGCATCGGTACACGAATGTCCGGACGGGTGCCTTCTACGTAGATCTTCTGCGAACGGGTAAACGGCTGTACAGAGCCGGAGTCGACCTTGGCCGATTCACTCAGGTGCACGGTATTTTTTGATTTTTGGCTTTTTAATTCGGTGCTCATCACGGGCTCTCCAACTATCCAGGCGGTGGATTTTTGTCGGAGCGAACCTGTGACGGATGGACGCACTGAAAGCAGTGCTGTGCTTGGCGCACGAGGGTTGTTCAATTGTCGAACAACATCCCGGACGAAGCACAAGAGGACTCGCCGGGTGACGAGAAATCTTGTTCCCTACGCAGGCGCTAACCTGATCAGGTTCAACGGGATCCGGTATTTACCGATCTCAGCCTTCCAACAAGGCACCCCGACAAGAACGGAGCCAGTCTAGACCATGCCGCGGGCAAATTGCCAATACCGGTGCATTCAGCGTGATGAATGGCGTGATTGCGGGATTGTTGCGCCGGGTCAGCGCCACTACACTCGGTTGCCGCCACAATGCTTGACGCCAGGAATGGCCAGCCTTAGCCTTGGGCGCTAAATTATCACCGTAATATTCAAACTAGGGATCGCCTCATGCTGCGCAAACTTTCACTGGCTCTTGCCGTGTCTTGTGCGACCAACGGAATGGTCTGGGCAGCTGAAGCGCCCTTGTCCGCCAAGACTGACTTGGTCAGCGTCTACCAGGAAGCGGTGGACAACAACGCCGACCTGGCGGCTGCCCGCGCCCAGTATGGCGCGCAAAAGGAAGTGGTGCCCCAGGCCCGCGCCGGCTTGTTGCCCAACCTGTCGGGCGGTGCCGATATCAACAACGTGCGCACCCAGATCGACACGCCGGCCGCCACCGCCAACCGCGACGCCCACTCCTGGCGCGCGACCTTGAGCCAGCCGCTGTTCCGCGCCGATCGCTGGTTCCAGTTGCAGGCGGCCGAGGCCACCAACGAGCAGGCTGCGCTGCAACTGTCGGCCACCGAGCAGAACCTGATCCTGCAAAGCGCCGAAAGCTACTTCGCCGTGCTGCGCGCCCAGGACAACCTGGCCTCGACCAAGGCCGAAGAAAACGCCTTCAAGCGCCAGCTGGACCAGTCCAACGAGCGCTTCGACGTGGGCCTGTCGGACAAGACCGACGTACTGCAGTCCCAGGCCAGCTACGACACCGCGCGCGCCAACCGGATCCTGGCCCAGCGCCAGGTGGAAGACGCCTTCGAAGCGTTGATCACCCTGACCAATCGCCAGTACAACTCGATCCAGGGCATTGTCCACACATTGCCGGTGTTGCCGCCGCTGCCGAACGACGCCAAGGCCTGGGTTGAAACCGCCGGCCGCCAGAACCTGAACCTGCTCGCCAGCAACTACGCCGTCACCGCCGCCGAAGAAACCCTCAAGCAACGCAAGGCCGGGCATGCCCCGACGCTTGATGCGGTGGCGCAATATGAGAATGGCGATAACGACGCCCTCGGGTTCAGCAACCCGAATGCCTTCGGCACGCCCTATCGCGGCGATGTGGAACAACGCACCATTGGCCTGCGCCTGAACATCCCGATCTACAGCGGCGGGCTGACCAGCTCACAAGTGCGCGAATCCTACTCGCGTCTGGGCCAGACCGAGCAGCAGCGCGAAGGCCTGCGGCGCCAGGTGGTGGAAAACACCCGCAACCTGCACCGCGCGGTGAACACCGATGTGGAACAGGTACAGGCACGCCGCCAGTCGATCATCTCCAACCAGAGCGCGGTGGAAGCCACGGAAATCGGTTACCAGGTGGGGACGCGCAATATCGTCGACGTGCTGGACTCACAACGCCAGCTCTATGCGTCGGTGCGCAACTACAACAACAGCCGCTACGACTATATCCTCGACAACCTGCGCTTGAAGCAAGCGGCAGGCACCCTGAACCCAGGCGATCTGCAGGACCTGGCGCGCTATCTCAAGGCTGACTACAACCCGGACCGCGACTTCCTGCCGCCGGACCTGGCCAAAGCAGCCGCCGAACAACTCAAGGCCCGCCCAGGTTACTGAGCACACTGCACACCCATAGGGGAGCGGGCTTGCTCGCTCCCTCATTTGATGCCTGATGTCAGTGATTGAGAAGTTTTCCCAAGCCCTCCAGCAAACGCTGCAACGCGCCCTGGTTGGCCTGCATCACCTTGAGACCTGCCTGCGCCATCGTGCGCGCATCCTGCGGCAGCTCGAACAATTGCCGTACGGCTTCGGCCAACCCTTCAGCGTCGTCCACCTCTCGCAACGCACCCGCTTCACGCATCATCGCGGTGATCTCGAGGAAGTTGAACACGTGCGGCCCCATGATCACGGGCAGGGCCAGCGCTGCCGGCTCCAGCGGATTATGCCCACCGGTCGCCACCAGGCTGCCACCCACGAAGGCGCTGTCGGCCAACGCGTACAGAAACAGCAACTCACCCATGGTGTCGCCGAGCAATACCGACGTGTTCGCAGTGACGGGCTCGCCAGTGGAGCGACGCACCGTGGCAAAGCCTTGCTGCTCACACAGGTCGAACATCGGGCCGAAGCGTTCCTGGTGACGCGGCACCAGGATCAACAGCCCGTTGGGGTAGCTCTCGAGCAACCGACGGTGGGCCGCCAGCACCACCTCATCTTCACCCTCATGGGTGCTCGCGGCGATCCACACCGGACGCTCGCTGGCACCCCATTGCTCACGCAACGCAGCAGCACGCGCCGTTAACCCTGGGTCAATGGTCAGGTCGAACTTGATCGAGCCGGTGACTTCGACGGTTTCCGGTCGAGCACCGAGGCTCAGGAATCGTTGGGCTTCGGCCTGCGTCTGTACGGCGAACAGGCTCATTTGCGACAGCATCGGCGCGGTCAGCTTGGCAAAGCGCGCGTAGCCCTTGGCCGAGCGCGCGGACAAGCGCGCATTCGCCAGCGCCACCGGGATCCCGCGCTGGGCGCAGGCATGAATATGGTTGGGCCACAGTTCGGTTTCCATGATCACCGCCAGTTTCGGCTGCACGCGATCGAGGAAACGCTTGGCGGCGCACGGCAAGTCATACGGCAGGTAGCAGTGCTGGATACGTGGCTCATTGGCAAACAACGCCTGGATACGCTCGGAACCGGTCGGCGTCATGCAGGTGATGGTGATCGGCAACGTCGGATAACGCGCCAGCAACCCGCGCACCATCGGCGCGGCGGCAATGCTTTCGCCCACCGACACGGCATGCACCCAGATCCCGCCCGGCTGCATCACCGGCAAGCCATAGGAGAAGCGCTCGCTGACGCGCTTGGCATAGGCCGGCGACTTGCGTGCACGCAGCCACAGACGTAAAGCCACCAACGGCAGCGCCAGGTAAAACAGACAGCTGTAGAGAGTTCTATTCATGGCGGCGGAGTTTATCGGCTTTTTCAGTCGATCGCCTGCAAGCACTCGGCAAATCGTTTGGCCAGGAAGCGTGCGGCGGGCCCCAGGTGCTCATCGCGCCGCCAGACCAACTCGACCACCAGGGCCGGCGGCGTCCATTCGCTGTCCAGCTCCACCATCTGTTGCTGATAGGTCGGATACTGCACGATATGCCGGGGCAGCCAGGCCCAGCCCAAGCCACTCATCAGCCATTCGGCCAACACGTAGAAACTGTCGGCGCGCCACACCAACGGGCTTGCCGCTTCGCTGCCGGGGTAGACGCTGGTCTGGGTCGACATCAGCAACTGGCGGAACTGCGCCAGCCGTTGGCAATCCACGTACTTTTCCCGGGCCAGCGGGTGGTTCACACCGCACACCGTGACCATCTCGACGCTGCCGACCACGCGCCGCTCCAGGGCTTCGGGGATCTGATCGTGATAGAACAGCAAGCCCAGGTCAGCCTTGCGCTCCACCAACTTGCGGGCCACATCGCCCTGGGCCGCGCTGGATAACTGCACCTCCAACAATGGGTATTGCCCCGCCAGTGCCTCCAG
Organism: Pseudomonas sp. MYb13; assembly: GCF_002980075.1. Classification (NCBI taxonomy): domain Bacteria; kingdom Pseudomonadati; phylum Pseudomonadota; class Gammaproteobacteria; order Pseudomonadales; family Pseudomonadaceae; genus Pseudomonas; species Pseudomonas sp. MYb13. The sequence goes on from NZ_PCQI01000005.1 coordinate 209,203, forward strand.
GCTGTCGAGCACCGGCTGGAACAACATGGCTTCATCCTGGGCCAGGCGCAGGCAAGCCTCCTCGCCGCGCGTCAATGACAGCGCCCGGCCATTGAGCCGTTCACACTGGCGCAACACTTCGCGCGCCTCCTCCAGCAGCACGCTGCCGGCCTCGGTCAGTCGCGGCTGGCGGCCGCTGCTACGCTCGAACAGGCTCACGCCCAGGTCCGCCTCCAGCATGGCAATCGCGTTGCTGACCGCCGATTGGGCCTTGCGCTGCTGGCGCGCCACCGCGGAGAACGAACGCTGCTCGGCGACGCTGACAAACAGGCGCATCTGCTCCAGATCCCACTGCACGCTCATGGCTTAACCCATCTCTAATTCGGATAGGTAATGACTTTACCCCATCTGAGTAAACTCTAGAATGCCAGCCTTGACTGATTGCCCTACCCCGAGGATTGCCCCATGAACGCCGCTTACTGCTACCTGGCCATTGCCATCTGCTCGGAAGTGATCGCCACCGTTTCCATGAAAGCCATCAAGGGCTGGAGCACACCGATCCCGCTGCTGCTGGTGATCGTCGGCTACAGCGTGGCGTTCTGGATGTTGACCCTGGTGGTGCGCACCGTGCCGGTGGGCGTCGCCTACGCGGTGTGGGCCGGGATGGGCATTGTCATGGTGAGCATCGCGGCGCTGTTTATCTACGGGCAGAAGCTGGATATTCCGGCGATGCTGGGGATGGGCCTCATTGTGCTTGGGGTCGTGGTGATACAGCTTTTCTCGAAAACAGTAGGACATTGAGGCAATTGCCAGCCTCGAGCCTCACGCTACATGCCACACGAAAAAAGCAACACGACTCGCCTCCAACGTGGCACTTGCAGCTAACACCTTGTCGCTGCGCGCTATACTAGGCCCCCTTTTCTACCCATGAGGTCCAGCGCGCATGCCTATTTCCACCGACGTTCTAATTGTCGGCGCCGGAGTTGCCGGCCTCTGGCTGAATGCGCGCCTGCGCCGCCAGGGGTTTTCCACCGTGGTGGTGGAAAGCGCCACCTTGGGTGGCGGGCAAAGCGTGAAGTCCCAGGGCATCATCCACGGCGGTGCGAAATACGCCCTGCACGGCGCCCTCACCGGCGCCTCCGAAGCCATTGCCGATATGCCGCGCCGCTGGCGTGAAGCGCTGGCGGGTAACGGCGAGCTGGACCTGTCTGGCGTGCGCTTGCTGTCCGAAGCGCATTACCTGTGGTCCCCCGGCACTCTCGCAGGCAACCTCACCAGCTTTTTCGCCAGCAAGGCTGTGCGCGGTCGCGTGGATCAGGTCAAGGGCGACGACCTGCCCCCAGCGCTGCAAGACCGCCGCTTCAAGGGCAAGGTCTATCGCCTGGCGGAATTGGTCATCGATGTACCGAGCCTGATCGCTCGCCTGGCGCAACTGGCCGGCGACGGCTTGCTCGCCGGGCAACAGATCGAACCGTTGCACGACGGCGACACACTGGTGGGCCTGAAGGTCGACGGTCGCGAGATTCGCGCCCAGCGCATCGTGTTGAGTGCCGGCGCAGGCACGGCTGAACTGCTCGCCGCGCTGGGCCTGAGCCAGCCGGCCATGCAGAAGCGTCCCTTGCACATGATCATCGCCAAGGGCCCCGGCCTGAAGCCGCTGTATGCGCACTGCCTGGGCGGCGGCACCAAGCCGCGCATTACCGTCACCACCCACCCGGCGGCCGATGGCAACTGGGTGTGGTACATGGGCGGCGACATTGCCGAAGCCGATGGCGTGGCGCGCACACCCCAGGAACAGATCGCCACGGCCCAGAAAGAGCTGGCGCAATTGCTGCCGTGGATCGACATGAGCCAGACCCAATGGGCCACCCTGCGCGTCGACCGTGCCGAGCCACTGCAATCGGGCCTCACCCGTCCCGATAACGCCTTCATCGCCGAGGAGGGCCGCCTGCTGGTGGGCTGGCCGACCAAACTGGCGCTGGCGCCGGACTTCGCCGACCGAGTCATCACCCATCTAGAGCGTGATGGCATCCGCCCAAGCGCCAGTGAGCCCCTGCCCGACCTGCCAAAACCCGCCATCGGCGTACCTGCCTGGGAGCAACTGTTGCCATGAGCCTGCCCACCCTGCACGACCTGCATCGCCCCCTGGGCAGCACCGGCCTGATGGTGTCACCGCTGGGCCTGGGCACCGTCAAGCTGGGTCGCGACCAAGGGGTCAAATACCCCAGCGGCTTCCAGATCCCCGGTGACGACGAAGCGCGCATGCTGTTGCGCCAGGCCCGCGAGCTGGGGATCAACCTGATCGATACCGCACCGGCCTATGGCATGAGTGAGGAGCGCCTGGGGCCGCTGCTGCGTGACCAGCGCAAGGACTGGGTGATCGTGAGCAAGGTCGGCGAAGAGTTCGAAAATGGCGCGTCCAGCCACGACTTCAGCGCAGCGCACACGCGAATGTCCATCGAGCGCAGCTTGAAACGACTTGAAACTGATTTTATCGACCTGGTGCTGGTGCATTCCGACGGCAACGACCTGCACATCCTCAACGACTGCGAGGTCTACCAGACCCTGGCGGCGCTGAAACAGGAAGGCAAGATCCGCGGTTTCGGCTTCTCCGGCAAAACCGTGGAGGGCGGCGTGAAGGCTCTGGAACAAGGTGATTGCGCCATGGTCACTTACAATCTGAACGAACAGGCCGAGAAAGCCGTCATTGATTATGCAGCGGCACACGGCAAGGGCATCCTGGTGAAAAAAGCCCTGGCCAGCGGCCATGTGTGCCTGGAGCCGGGAATGGATCCAATTCGGGCCAGTTTCACGTTGTTGTTTGCGCAAACGGGCGTCGCCAGTGCTATTGTCGGGACCATTAATCCGCTGCACCTGGCCCATAACGTGGCGACCGCTGCCCAGGTCATTCGTCAACTCTGATGCCGCCGACGCGGCCGACCCCGTCGCAAGAAGGAGCCGACATGCCGCGAACGCTCATAAGAAAGAACCCCAGCAACTTTAAAACACTGCCGCTGCACGTCGAAGCCACCCCCGAGGGCCTGAGCTACCAGAGCGTCGGCATGCCGCTCAATTTTGCCCAGACCCTGCAACGGCGCAAGCCAGTGGAGGTGTCCGACCCCGAACGTTTCGCACTGGAACTGGCCAACCTCGGCGTGTCGGTACGACTGACCCTGCATTGGCAAAACAAGGATTACTGGGTGCTGGTACGCCAGCGCCGCCAGGACCGTGGCGACGTGGTGCTCAAGTTGATCTCCGGCTATGTGCCCGCCCATGAACTGAACCTGCCGCTGCACACCGCCATCCAGGAAATTGCCGAAGAATGCCTGCTGGAGACGCCGGAAGGCTGGCTCGGCGGCCGCTTCAATGACACCTGGTTGCCGGCGCCCTACTCTGCCGCGTTGCATTACCGCGAAGCCCTGCCCTTCCGTCTCAGCCCGCTGTCCGGCGCCGCCCGCCCGGTGCGGTGCGCCACTACCCAACTGATCGAACGCCCGCGCGCCTATGTGCACCTGCCCACCGCATCGCTGCAATTGATTTACGACCTGCGCCTGGAAGTACCCAAGGAAGCCAAATCCCTCAGCCTGTTCCATGTGGATGAACGCCTGGAAGGCGACCAACTGGTCGCCCGCCTCGACCGCCAGCGCCCGGACCTGTACCTGATGCCGCTCAAAGACGGCCAGCCGCAGGCCGAGTTGTACACCGTCAAGAAAGACCAGTTGTACCCCGCGAGCACACGGGGCTTGTACCTGGCGGAAAGCTTCGCCCAGCAGGAAGGGTGGCTGGTGCGTGAGGAGCGGATCCGCTGGAAGGACTGGCTACGCCAGCAGGGCCTGGCAGCGCCGGAGAAAGAATCGAAATTGAAGCGCCTGGCACAGCGAGTGTTGCGCAAGATTGTGCCGAAGAAGAAGGCAAAGGCTTGAAACAAAACTGATGTGGGGGGGGCTGGCTTTTGTGGGAGCTGGCTTGCCTGCGATGCGGGGACCTTGGTGCATCATGTAGACCGAGGAGCCCCTATCGCAGGCAAGCCAACGCCCACATTTGATTGCATTCAGCCTTCGAGCAAGCGCTCCAGCCCAACCTTCAACGGTGTCGGCTCGGGCAGCGTGAAGCTTGCCAGCAAGCGCTGGTTGTTCGCCCGCGAATGCCGGATGTCCCCGGAGCGTGCCGGCCCGTAGGTAATAGCCGGCAACTGACCCACCACTTCCTCCAACGCCTGCAGCACTTGCTTGAGCGTGGTGGTGCGGTTCCAACCCACATTGATCGCACCCAGCGGCGCGGCCGGCGCTTCAATGGCCTGCACCAGCACGTCTACCAGGTCTTCCACGTACATGAAGTCACGGGTTTGCTCGCCATCACCAAACACGGCAATCGGCACGCCCTGCTGCACGCGCTCGCTGAAGATACTGATCACGCCGGAGTACGGCGATGACGGATCCTGGCGTGGCCCGAAGATATTGAAGAAACGGAAGATCACCGGCTCCAGGCCATGCTGGCGGCGATAAAAATCGAAGTAGTACTCACTGGCCAATTTGTCGGACGCGTAGGGCGTCAACGGCGCCTTGGTGGTTTCCTCGTCGATCGAAGCACCTTCGCCATTGTTGCCATACACCGCGGCACTGGAGGCATACACCACACGTTTGACGCCAGCCGTGCGCATGGCTTCGCAGACATTCAAGGTGCCCACAAAATTGCTCTGGTGCGTGCTGACCGGGTCGTCCACCGAGGCCTGCACCGAGGCCACCGCCGCCAGGTGCACCACCGCGGCTACACCGACGGCGGCGCGGGCTACCTGCTCGGCATCGGCCACATCACCTTCCAGCAGTTCGACACGCGAGTTGTCCAGCGGCAAGTTGCTGCGTTTGCCGGTGGACAGGTTATCCAGCACGCGCACGCCGTAGCCTTTGGCAAGCAGCGCATCGACCAAGTGCGAGCCGATAAAACCGGCACCGCCGGTGATCAGGACCCACTTATCAGCGTTACTCATTGTTGCGGATCTTCTCGACAATGGCGGTGGTCGAGCTGTTCTCGACCAGGCCCAGCACCTTGACCGTGCCACCGTAGGCGCTGACGATATCCGCTCCCACGACCTGGTCGACGGAATAGTCGCCGCCCTTGACCAACACGTCCGGCTTGACCTGGGCCAGCAGGTTTTCCGGGGTCGCTTCAGGGAAGCTGATCACCCAGTCCACCGCGCCCAGGCCAGCCAGTACCGCCATGCGACGGTCGACACTGTTGATCGGACGACCCGGGCCTTTCAGTCGGCTTACCGAGGCGTCGTCGTTGACCGCAACGATCAGGCGATCGCCTTGGGCACGCGCCTGCTCCAGGTAGGTCACATGACCGGCGTGCAGGATGTCGAAGCAACCGTTGGTGAACACAATGCTTTCGTTGTGGGCACGGGCATCGTCAATCGCCAGCAGCAACTGCTCGATGCTCAGCACTCCGCGTTCCGAACCTTCGGAACGCTGGATCGCACGGCGCAATTCAGGCGCGCTGATGGCCGCAGTACCCAACTTGCCCACCACGATGCCCGCCGCCAAGTTGGCGAGGGCCACGGCATGGGGCAGCTCTTCACCCGCTGCAATCGAGGCGGCCAGGGTGGAAATCACCGTGTCGCCGGCGCCGGTGACGTCGAACACTTCACGGGCGCGTGCCGGCAGGTGCATCGCCGGGTGGCCAGGACGCAGCAAAGTCATGCCATGCTCGCCACGGGTCACCAGCAAGGCGCCCAGGTCGAGATCGGCCATCAGCGCCGCGCCCTTGGTCACCAGGTCGTGCTCATCGGCACAACCGCCGACGATGGCTTCGAACTCGCTGAGATTAGGCGTGATCAGGCTGGCTCCGCGGTAAATCGAGAAGTTCTTGCCCTTGGGGTCGGCCAATACCGGGATACCCTTGGCCTTGGCGGCCTGGATCAATTCCTGGTGGTTCTTCAAGGCGCCTTTGCCGTAGTCGGACAACACCAGCACCTTGATGCCTTCGAGCAGCGCGTCGACCTGGCCGCTCAGGGCCAGGGCGTCGGTGGCGAAGGGTTCTTCGAAATCGATACGCAGCAGTTGCTGGTGACGGCTCATGACCCGCAGCTTGACGATGGTTGGCTGATGGGCAATGCGCTGGAACAGCGCGCGCACGCCAGCACCGCGCAGGCTGTTGGCCAGGCTGTTGGCGGCTTCGTCATCGCCGGTCACACCGACCAGGGACGCCGGGGCGCCCAGGGCGGCAATATTGAGCGCAACGTTGGCAGCGCCGCCTGGACGGTCTTCGATTTGCTCGACCTTGACTACCGGTACCGGCGCCTCAGGGGAAATCCGTGAGGTACCGCCATGCCAGTAACGGTCGAGCATGACATCGCCGACCACCAAGACAGGGGCTTGATCGAATCGCGGCATGGACAACTTCATGGAGCAACCCACATACAAAATGAACAGGGGCGCGATATTAGCACAGGGTTGTGGGAGGTTTGCGGGAGGGTTTTGCAATGTAGGAGCCGGCTTGCCGGCTCCTACAGGGAGGTTCAGGTAATGTCGGCGGAAATCGGCGCATCCAGGCCCATGGCATGCAGGCGAGCGTAATAGCCGTTCTGTGCCAGCAGCTCACTGTGGGTGCCCCGCTCGACAATCCGGCCATCGTCCATCACCAGGATCAAGTCGGCCTTTTCGATGGTGGACAACCGGTGGGCGATCACTAGGGTGGTGCGACCTTGCATGACCTTGTCCAGCGCCGCCTGGATGTGACGCTCGGATTCGGTGTCGAGGGCCGAGGTGGCCTCGTCGAGAATCAGCAACGGTGCGTTCTTCAGCAGGGCACGGGCAATCGCCAGGCGCTGGCGTTGGCCGCCGGACAGCAGCACACCGTTCTCGCCGACCTGGGTATCGAAGCCCTTGGGCAACTGGTCGATGAAGTCCTTGGCATTGGCATCCGCCGCAGCCGCTTCAACGTCTGCCCGTGGCGCACCGGACAGGTCACCGTAGGCGATGTTGTTGGTCACGGTGTCGCTGAACAGGGTCACGTGCTGGGTCACCTGGGCGATGTGCTTGCGCAGGTTGAGCAATTTGTAGTCTTCGATCTCGACACCATCCAGCAGGATTTCGCCGCTTTCATGGTGGTAGAAACGCGGGATCAGGCTGGCCAGGGTTGACTTGCCGCTGCCCGAGCGCCCAACCAGGGCGATCATCTGCCCCGGCTCGGCAGTAAAGCTGATGTCCTTGAGCACGTGGCGTTCGGTGCCGGGGTAGGTGAAGTTCAGGTTGCGTACATCGAGGCGACCGCTGACCTTGTCGCGCTCAACGGTGCCGTTGTCGACTTCGACCTCTTCGTCCAGCTGTTCGAAAATGCTCTCGGCGCCCGCCACGCCCTTCTGGATCGTCGAGCTGACTTCCGACAGTTGGCGAATCGGCTTGGGCAACAGGCCGGCCAGGGTGATGTAGGCCACCATGTCGCCGGCCGATGCATCGCCGCGCAGATAAAGAACCAGGAACATCAGCACCGCCATGGCGGTGTAGATCACCAACTGCAGGGCTGGCGTGTAGATCGCCCCGGTGCGGGTCATGCGCAGTTGCTTGTCGGTGTTGCTCTGGCTGGCCTTGAGGAAGCGTTTTTCCTCGTAGACTTCACCACCGAAGCTGCGCACCACGCGATAGCCCTGGATGGTTTCCGAGGCCACGTGCGTCACGTCGCCCATGGCCACCTGGATCTTCTTGCTCTGCTTGCGGAATTTCTTGCTGGCCGTGCTCACCATCACTGCGATCAACGGCAGGATGGCGATCATCACCAGCGTCAGGCGCCAGTTCATGTACAGCAGCGAGGCGAACAGGAAGATCACCGTCATGCCTTCACGGATCACGACCTTGATCGCATCGGTCGCCGCCCCCGTGACCATCGTCACGTTGAAGGTGATGCGTGAAATCAGGTGCCCGGAGTTGTGATTGTCAAAATAGCGGTTGGGCAGCGTCAGCAAGTTGTTGAACAACTGCACGCGCAGGTCATGGACCAGGCCCAGGGACACCTTGGCCAGCAGGTAGTTGCCCAGGAACGAACCCAGGCCCTGCCAGGCGGCGATCAGGATGATCAGCAACGGCACGGCTTGCAGCAATTGCAGGTCCCGAAGAAATGGCACAGTCGGGAACAGCACGGCTTCAGGGTTGGAAAGACCGTCGACGAAGTACTTGAGGATGTACCCCAGCATCGGCTGGGTCGACGCGAAAATCAGAAATCCGACGATACTCATCGCGAACAAGCCGGCGTAGGGCTTAACGTAACTGAGCAGGCGGAAGTATATTTTCAAGCTCGAAGGGCTTGCGCTCGGACTGGAGTCGGTCATATCACGCGGCGTTTTGAAAAAGGAGGCTGACTTTAGCACAGCTTCTCTGTTGTACTTGCACCCTGCATGACCCACAGCCTGGTTGGATCCAACCAGCGACATTATATAGCCACTACTTTAAGATGGTCGGCTTTCTCAAAATGGAATGGCTTTACTGTATGCACTCCAAGCGCCTGATCTATGGCTCAAATCGCGTTTTCGACTTCCTGGTCCTGTGGATTTTGCCCATCGGCTTGTTGTTGCTGCTGAGCTCGCTGTTCTTTGTTACCAATCGCAATGTGCTGCACAAGTTCTACTACGGCCTTTTCAGCGCCCCGACGTTGCTGTTGCTGTGCCTGCGCCCCAGGGAAATCAAGGAACTGCTGCGCGAGCCCCTGGCGATCGCGTTCCTGGTATTTTCCGCCTGGGCGCTGACCAGCCTGCTCTGGAGCCCCGAGCATCACCCGGACACTGACCTGTTCAAGCGCCCCCTGCACACCTTCATGCTGTTTGCGGGTTGCGGACTGTTGCTGCATTACCGCAACGACCTGTTCAAGCCGGTGTTCTTCAGCGCGGCGGTGATTGCGCTGGTGGTGTGCGTGTGTAACCTCGTGGCGTTTTCCAAGGGTTTTGAACCCGGCACGGGCATGCGCATGATTGGCGGTCGAGGCGCCCTCGACAACCCGCTGCTGAGCTCCCACGTGTTCGGCTTTTTCTGCGTCTACTGGCTGTATATCTGCATGACGACCCAGCGCCTGCAGGTGTTGTGGTTCAGCATCCCGGCCCTGGCAATCATGACCCTGACGGTGCTGGCCACCGGTTCGCGCACGCCCTTGGTAGCGTTGACCCTGACGATCCTCTGGATGACCTTCGTCAGCCGCAACCGCCGCTCGGCCTTGTTGATAGCGGGCATGGTCCTGGGCGGCGCGGGGCTCCTGCTGTTCTATCCGGAACTGATCACCAACCGTGGCAGCTCGTTCCGCTTTGAGCTGTGGGGCATGTCGCTGCAACGCATCGCCGAACACCCATGGATCGGCCACAGCTACGACTCCGAGTTGTACCTGACCCTGGCCGACGGCTATGAGCTGCGCGAGCCGCACAGCTTTGCCCTGGGCGTACTGTATTACGTCGGTATCATCGGCTTTATCCCGTGGATCTTCATGATCGGCTGGGGACTGTACAAAGGCCTGAAAGAACGCGCGCAACCACTGTTTATCCTGGCCTCGTCGCTGCTCACCTACGGTATCGGCGCCGGGCTGACCGAAGGTGGCGGCATCCTGTCGCGGCCCAAGGAACACTGGTTCCTGCTGTGGATCCCGCTGGCCATCATTGCCGGCCTGAGCATTGCCCAGCGCCGTCGCAGCGTGCTGCGCAAGCCGGTGCACATGATCAAGCCCGAGGCGTTCGACCAACTGTGCAGCAACGCCCAGGTGATCGAAGCCGACGGCCTCGGCCCCAAAGTCCTGCGCCTGGCCGACGGCCGCTTCCTCAAGGTTTTCCGCGCGCGCCGCTGGTACACCTCGGGCAGCTTCAACCCCTACGCCGAACGGTTTGCCAGCAACGCCGAGCAATTGCGCGCCCTGGGCATCCCCACACCGCAGATTCTGGACCTCTACCGCCTGCACGACGCCAGCAGCGCCGTCAGCTATACGCCACTGCCCGGCCTGACCCTGCGCCAGGCGCTGCAAAGCCTGGACAACAGCCTGCGCGAGTCACTGATCGAGCGTTTCGGCCAGTTCATGGCCCAGTTGCATGAGCGCGGCGTGTACTTCCGCTCGCTGCACTTGGGCAATGTGCTGCTGATGGATGACGGCGAGTTCGGCCTGATCGATATCGCCGACCTGCGCATCTTCCCGTCACCGCTGCGCAACGCCTTGCGCCAGCGCAACCTGCGCCATATGCAGCGTTACCCGCAGGACCGCGCCTGGTTGTTCGAGACCCATTTCGAGCAGTTGGCCAAAGGCTATGCGTCCGTTGCCAGCCAAGGCGCCACGGCAAAACTCCGCGAGCACGTGCTGGCGCTGGCCAACCCCGCCACCTGATAAAAAAGGCGACTATCACTGCTGATAGTCGCCTTTTTCATTTCTGCTAACGCCTCACTTCCTCAGAGGCGCCAGATACAACCGCACCAAGCCGCGCAGGGTCTTGCGCCCCCAGAACTTCAGCGGGATCTGCTTGAGGATTTCCCGCGCCAGTGGCCGATCACGGTCGGCCGTCTTGAGGAACATCGAGTTCAGGAAGTTGTAGCGCACCGCGTCATAGGCCGGGTGGTCGCTGAACTGGGCATAGGTCTTGAGAATATTCTGGATCATGTAGCGGTGGTTCTTGTAGGTGTTATTCGCGTGCTGCCGGTACTGCGCCATCACCACGCCGAGGGCGTCGATCGTGTAGCCGGCAGCAGTGATCTTCAGTTGGATCAGCAGGTCTTCCAGGGGAATCAACGGGTCGAAGCCGCCAACCTGCTCCAGCACTTCGCGGCGGATCAGCATGGTCGGTGCCGGCGGGAAAGGCTTGCGATCCATGAACATGTCGTCGAAGTCCAGGCTGCGAAACGGTACGTCGCGGCGCTGCTTTTTCTCCGGGTGCAGGTTGCCGTCACCATCGATCAGTTCGATGTTGCCGGCGCACATGCCCACCTTCGGCTTGTCTACCATATAGGCCACCTGGGTCGCGATACGGTCCGGCAGCATGATGTCATCGGAACCGAACGGTGCGATCAGGCTGCCCTTGGCGCGGGCGATAGCACCGTTGAGCGTGGCGGTCAGGCCCTGGTTCTGCTGTACCTGGAAATCAAAGCCGTGCTCGGCCTGCAGACGTTGGATGCGCTCGACGCTGTCATCCTTGGAGCCGTCGTCCACCACCAGCAGCTCGATATTCGGGTACGTCTGGCCGAGCACGCTGAGGATGCTCTCTTCGATGTAACGGCCGTGGTTGTAGGACGCGATAATCACCGAGACCAGGGGTTGTTGCGCTATCATGCTCTACCTACTTCTTTCAAACCGGTTTCGATGAGGTTCAGGTACTTCTGCTGGAATTCAGCCAGTGCGTGGTTTTCTTCCAGGTAACGGAACACCTGTTCACCCTTGGCGCGCAATTGCTCATCGCTCATGGCCAGGTACGTGTCCAGGGCCGCTGTCAGTTGCTCGACATTACCGGGCTCGTGGGACAAACCGCCCGCCCCTTCAACCAGCGGCAGCATGGCCGGCCCGTTGGAGGCAATCACCGGCAAGCGTCCGCTCATGCCTTCCAGCAGCGCCAGGCCCAGGCCTTCAAGCAAGGAAGGCATGGTCCAGATATCGAAGGCACGCACATATTTGAGGCCATCCTCGCGAAAACCCAGCAGATGGGCCCGGCCGGTGAGACCAAGGCGCTCGATGTCCGCGCGCAAATCCGCCTCGGCACGGCCGGAGCCGATAATGCCGACCTGGGCGTTGGGGTATTTGTCCTTGAGGCGGGCGAACGCTTGCAACAGGTGCGTATGGCCCTTGATCGGCACCAGGCGCCCCAATGCGCCGATGATCCGCGCGTCGAGCGGCAACCCGAGCGCCTGGCGCGCCTGCTCGCGTGGCAATTGCAAGGCCTCGGCCTGCGGAATATCGATGGCGTTGGTGACGAAGGTGGTGTTCTGGGGCGTAAAACCGCAGTTGAGGCCGACCAAGTAATCCCTGACCGCCGCCGACACCCCGACAAAGCGCCAGGCCGGGCTGACCAAACGACGCGTCTGGCGCCGGCGATACGCGCGCTCGTACTCGCCGAAACCGTGGGAGATACCGATGCACAACGGGATCTTCAACCAGCGGTTGAGCGACAGCATCATGTTCACCGACTTGAAGCGGTTACAGATGACCACGTCGAACTTCTGCTCGCGGCAATATTTGTAGATTTCCCACATGGCGCCCAGGCGAATGCCCTTGAGGGCCTTTTCGGGAAATTCGAAATATTTGGAATGATCGGCCACGCTCAACGGCTGGCCAGGCTGCGGTCGCCCGCTGAGAAAGGCCGACGTCACCTCGAACCGCTCGGTCGGCAACGCCTTGACGATCTGCTCGCCGAGATCGGCGAAATCATTGAGCTTGACGTTGTAGTCAGGCTGCAACTGCAAAACCTTGAAACGAGGCTTCATATCACTCCATGAGGCAATCGGGCTGCTACACGCGGGCAGCCCGACGAAAAAAGTCAATTTCAGTCCTGCTTCAGCACCCAAAGCAGCTCGTGACGGCGCACGGCCTTGCGGAAAAATTCGTTCTCGCCGTAAGGCGATGGACCACGGCCGGCCAGCCATTGCTGCAACAGGCGACGTACCCGGCGCTTGAACGGTGCACGGGGCTGCAAGTCATGCATCATGCCCAGCGCCATGGCCTTGTCCTGCTGCTGCCCCAGACTCAGCACGCGGCAATAGGGCTCAAGTACCTGAGCGGCATCGAACTGCGGCGGCAAGGCAACACCGGTGCCTGAATCCCCCATGGGCCAACGGTCGTTATCATGCAGATGATTGGCATAGCCGAGCAAGGTGGTCGGCTGCCACTCCAACCCCTGCAATGCTTGCACCACGGCGGTGTGCGCGCAGATATGGTCCGGGTGCGGATCGAGCACCGGCGTCGGCAACACAATCACCTCGGGGCGCGCCTTGAGCAGCAGCGTGCGCAGGTCGGCAATCAGGTTGTGCCAGGTCGGAGCGCCGTCCGCATCGCCTGGCAGCGCCAAGGCATTGAACTGACGGAACAGCCGCGTATCGTCCAGCTGCGCTTCGCGGGATGCCTGGGGTTGATCGGGAGCGTCACGCATGGCCGGCAGTTGCAGGCAGAAGTAGCCCAGTTGCACACATTGTGCCTCGGGCACACCGGCCCATCGCGGCACGGCAATGCTGTCCCAGGCGCGCAGGCGCCCTTTGATCCGCGCCGCTTCAGCCTTGGCCATGCCCATCTTTTGATAGTGCTCGGCCTCGATTTCACCTGCCGTCAGGGTCACGATCCAGCTCTCATCCGCCTGGCCATACAGGCCGAAGGCGGCTAACTCGGCATCGTCGGCATGGGGCGCGATCACCATCACCCGCTGGCGGGCAGCGTCTGGCTGGCGAAATACCCACAACACAGGCTGGCCGATCACGCGGCAAAAACGACCGCGCAGGCGCAGCTCACCCGCAGCCAATGCTGGCGCCGAGCCTGTGAGGTTCAGGTAACGCTTGCCGGCCACACCGCGCTCGAACGCCTGGCGATCGTCCAGGCACTCAACCGCAGGATCAAAGAAACGACCCCACAGGTTGCTTTTGAGCTGTACCTCGACGATCAGCGTTTCATCGCCCGCCAGTTCAAGCGGCGTATCGGCCAGCAACCTGCCGCCTTCCAGACGCAACCCGACCTGCTGGCCACTCGGCGAGAAACTGTACTGGTAGTCATCCTTGGGCGAATAAAACAGGTGGTCAGCAAACCAGGCCTCGTGGGCCACCCACAACACCACCGCCAGGATCAGTGGCAGCCACCAGGCCACCAGCACACCGGCCGCGACCAACAGCAGCAGACCCACCAGCAGCGCAATGCGTTTATTGCGCCGGTGGCGCTTGAGCAGTTGCTGCTTGCGGCTCATACGCTGAACACCGGCACTGGGTTGCACCAGCGCTCCTTGTACTCGCGGTCGGCACGACCGAAGGAGAACCGCAGCGGTTTGTCCACGGCCCGCGCTTGTTCCCAGGCGCTTTGCGTGTTGAGGAAACTCAGCACGCTACCGGGGCTGAACGCACGGGTTTCAGGGTCGACACCGCCGTTGACGTACTCGATGCTGATCCACTCGGGCGCCTCGACGCGGTACACCAGCTGTACCGCAATCGGGGCGTCGTTGAGAAACAGCACCGAGCCGATCAGGAACTCCTTGAGCAGGGCCAGCACCTCGGCCAGGCGCTCGGCACCCGTGGCCGGAAAACCCCAGCGGCGCTGGAACAGATCACAGTAGATCGCCGCCAGTTCCACGCTGGAAAACTCGCCCACCGCCTGCACCACACCGCCCGCTTCTTCCAGCAGGCGCAATTCGCGGCGCTGGTTGTAGCGAAACTTCTTCGACAGCTCTTCGGGGGTACGCGCCATGGCCAATTGCTCGGCCTGGGGCTTGAGGGTGCTGATGCGGCCCTCGTTCAACGCTGACAGGTAGCGGCCACGGTGGCGTACGGGCAGCTGCGCAGCGGCGACGATCGGCAGGATGATCTCGGCATTGCCCAAGTCAAACAGGCCTTTCTTGCCGCTGCGTTTGAGCACGTCCTTGGACAGGGCCAGGTCGCGCCCCCAAGTGGCAATCGCCCCCTTGAGTTCGCCGTCCTGTTCCCAACCCAGGTAACGCACGGGAATCTGCGCCAGGTGCGCCAACCGCTCGACAATCTGCGGATGGGTCGCCACGCTGCCGCCAAACCGCTGCCAGGCCTGGGCGTAAACCTCGGCCTCGACAGGCGTCCAGCCACGCTCACGCCAACCCTGGAAGCGGTTCAGCATTTAGACCACGGCGTCATAAGGGTCCACGCCGTCCTTGACGACCAGGATGTCTTCCATGATCAGGTACTGCAGGTCGGAGCCAAAGAACATGTTCAACGCGTCGGTCGGCGAACAGATCATCGCTTCGCCACGACGGTTGAGCGAGGTGTTCAGGGACACACCGTTGCCGGTCAGCACTTCCAGCTCTTTCATCATGTCGTAGTAGCGCGGGTTGTATTCGCGCTTGAGCACCTGGGCCCGGGAGGTGCCATCTTCATGGACCACTTCCGGCACGCGGGTTTTCCATTCTTCCGCCACTTCAAAGGTGAAGGTCATGAACGGCGCGGGGTGGTCGACCTTGATCATCTGTGGCGCCACGGTGTCGAGCATCGACGGGCAGAAAGGCCTCCAGCGCTCACGGAACTTGATCTGGTGGTTGATGCGGTCCGCCACGCCGGTCGCACTAGGGCAACCGATGATCGAACGACCGCCCAAGGCACGCGGGCCAAACTCCATGCGGCCCTGGAACCAGGCCACCGGGTTGCCATCGACCATGATCTTGGCGATGCGCTGGGGCATGTTTTCGATCTTGCGCCAGTTCGGCTTGCTCTCGTGCTTGGCACACGCGGCAATCACGTCTTCGTTGCTGTAGGACGGGCCGAGGTAGACGTGTTCCATCTTCTCGACCGGTACACCACGGGCGTGGGATACGTAGGCCGCCGCGCCCACCGCGGTGCCGGCATCGCCGGACGCGGGCTGTACGAACAGCTCCTTCACGTCGTCACGCGCGATGATCTTCTGGTTGAGCTTGACGTTCAGTGCACAGCCGCCGGCGAAGGCCAGCTTGCCGGTGTCTTTCAGGATGTCGCCCAGGTAGTGGTCGATCATCTGCAGGGCCAGTTTCTCGAACAGTGCCTGCATGCTGGCGGCGTAGTGGATGTAAGGCTCGTCGGCGATATCGCCTTCGCGCTTGGGGCCCAGCCACTCGATCAGTTTTGGCGAGAAGTAGAACCCCTTGCCTTTCTCTTTATAGCGGCGCAGGCCAATGACGTTGGCGTAGTCGGTGTTGATCACCAGCTCACCGTTCTCGAAAGAAGCCAGGCGCGAGAAATCGTACTTGCTGGCATCGCCGTACGGCGCCATGCCCATGACCTTGAACTCACCGTCGAGCATCTCGAAACCGAGGAACTCGGTGATTGCGCCGTACAGGCCGCCCAGGGAGTCCGGATCGTAGAATTCCTTGATCTTGTGGATCTTGCCGTTTTCGCCGTAGCCGAAGAACGTGGTGGCGTACTCACCTTTACCGTCGATACCGAGGATCGCGGTTTTCTCCTGGAAGCCGGAGCAGTGGTAGGCACTGGAAGCGTGCGCCAGGTGGTGTTCCACCGGCTCGATCTTGATTTTCTTCGGATCGAAGCCCAGTTGCTCCAGGCACCAGACGATCTTGTTGCGATAGCGCTTGTAGCGACGGTTGCCCATCAGGATCGCGTCAAGGGCGCGGTCCGGGGCGTACCAGTAACGCTTGGCGTAGTGCCAGCGCGCCTCACCGAACAGGCTGATCGGGGCGAACGGGATCGCTACCACATCAACGTCGGAAGGCTTGATGCCAGCCTGTTCCAGGCAGAACTTCGCCGACTCGTAGGGCATGCGGTTCTTTGCATGTTTGTCGCGTACGAAGCGCTCTTCTTCGGCGGCCGCGATCAGCTTGCCGTCGATATACAGGGCTGCGGAAGGATCATGGCTAAGGGCGCCGGACAGGCCAAGAATCGTCAATGCCACAGGGGTCTAGCCTCTTTTAGTCTGCATGCAGGCGGGTCGCGCCTGAAAAAAGTGTGCCTCCTGCCTGGGCAGGAAACAGCTAAAGGGCGGGATTATAGCGTAAACACGCAGCGGGATGATCTAGGGAATGTGGTGACCGGTTGTCACTGCAGACTAACGGAAAATCTCGATGCTGCCGTCCTGGTTCTGCCGATAGACCGTGTAGGGCAGCACCAACGTATCGAGCACGCCCGACAGCGCAAAATCGATGAACACGAAAGGAAGCGTGGCGATCTCTTGGTCCTTCAGGCTTTTTCTGGGGTTGGGTTCGCCATTGAGCAAGCAGAAGTCATACACCACGCCGCTGTAAACACGCGGCACGTTCTCACAATGGCTGCGCAAGTCCTTGAGGTTTTGGCTCGCCACCGCGTCTTCTCTAAATACCGTATTGATGGTGCCGCAGCCTGCGGTCGAAAGGACAATGGCGGCGAGCAGAAGATTCTTTGTAGGATTCACGGGCAATTCCCTTTGGCAGAAGCGAAATAGCTTAACCCAGGGCTATCACACACACAGGCGTCGGCAAACGGCGGGAAGATTCGGCAAAGGGCCGCTGAATCGTTAAACTCGCGCGCTTTTGCGCGCTCTATGGATGTTGGTTTGCTCATGAAAGCTGTTGCCCCTACTCGTTTAATGTTGTTGCTCCCCGGTATTTTGGGGCTGTACAACGGCGCCCACGCCGACGAGGCACCGCTGGTGCTCGACCCCAGCGTGGTCACCGGTTCGCGCAGCGCCAGCCCGGCGTTCGACCTGCCGTACTCGGTGGATGGCATCCGCCGCGAGCAGATCAGCGATGGCCAACTGGGCATCAATGCTTCCGAAGCCTTGTCCCGCGTGCCCAGCCTGGTGGTGCAGAACCGTCAGAACTATGCCCAGGACCTGCAGATTTCTTCCCGAGGTTTCGGCGCCCGCTCGGCCTTTGGCGTGCGCGGCATCAAGCTGATCGCCGATGGCATTCCCGCCAGCACGCCGGACGGCCAGGGCCAGGCGGCCACGTTCAACCTCGATACTGCCGAGCGCATCGAGGTGCTGCGCGGCCCTGCCGCTACCTTGTATGGCAGTAATGCCGGCGGCGTGATCCAGATGTTCTCCCGCGACGGCGAAGGCCCACCGCGCATCGGCGCCGAGACCCTGGTAGGCAGCGACGGCCTGAACAAGAACCACCTGACCGCCGAGGGCGCCGCCAATGGTGCGGGTTTTGTACTCGATGCCTCGCGCATGGACACCAACGGCTATCGCGACCACAGCAGCGCCCGTCGCGACCAGACCTTTGCCAAGCTCAACTTCCAGCCGGATGACGACAGCAAGCTGGCGCTGATCTACAGCAGCCTGGAGCAGAACGGCACGCAGGACCCACTGGGGCAGACGTGGGCGGCGTACAAGGCCGATCCGCGCTCGGTGAGCGCCAATGCACTGACCTACAACACGCGAAAAAGCATCGACCATCAGCAGCTGGGGATGAATTACGAGCGCTATATCGGCGATGCGACACTGCAGGTGAATGCGTATACGGGGCGGCGGAGTGTGATTCAGTACTTGTCGATACCCAGGGGCACTCCCGCTAACGAACGTGGCGGTGGCGTGGTGCAATTTGACCGCAAGTTCTACGGCGGCAGCGTGCGCTGGATGCAACCCATCGAGAGCGCCCCGGGTGATTTGATGATCATCACCGGCCTGGACTTCGACCAGAGCGAAGACAGTCGCCACGGTTATCAGAACTACAGTGGCAGCGCCCTGGGGGTAAAGGGTGAGCTGCGCCGCGATGAAATCGACACCGCCCGCAGCCTGGACCCGTACATTCAGGCTAACTGGGCCCTCGACCGCTGGACCCTGCAAGCCGGCGTCCGGCACAGCACGATGGAGCTGGACGTCGACGACCAATTCCTCAGCAACGGCGATTCCAGCGGCAACAAAACCTATCAAAAGAACACGCCGTCGATGAGCGTGATGTACGCCTTCACCCCGCAGTTGCACGGTTATATCAGCGCCGGCAAAGGTTTCGAAACACCGACCCAGGCCGAATTGGCCTACGCGCCGGGCAGCGTCGAAGGGTTCAACTTCGGCCTGAAGCCGTCGCAGAGCACCCAATACGAGGTGGGATTGAAAGCCCAGCTCAACAACACGCGGATCAACGCCGCCGTCTTCCAGATCACCACCGAGGATGAATTGGTGGTTTATCAATCCCTGGGTGGCCGCACCAGTTACCAAAATGCCGGCCGCACCCTGCGCCGAGGCTTCGAACTGGGCATCGAGAGCCAACTCAGCGAACAGTGGAGCACCCATCTCGCCTACACCCGCTTGCAAGCCACCTACGACAGCGACTTCATCAGCGGCGGCAGCACCGCCGTCGACAAGGGCAACTACCTGCCCGGCGTGCCGCAGACCACGCTGTTCGCCGAGCTGAACTGGAAACCCCGCGACTGGGTCAGTACCGCAATCGAAGGCCTGTACCGCAGCAAGGTCTACGTCGAGGACACCAACAGCCAACATGCCGCGCCGGGCTACAGCGTGTTCAACTGGCGCGCCCGCTTCGAGCAGAAAGTCGAGCACTGGACCTTCCACCAGACCCTGCGCCTGGATAACCTGCTCGACCGTCAGTACGTCGGCTCGGTGATCGTCGGCGACGGCAACAACCGCTACTACGAAGCAGCACCCGGGCGCTCATGGTATGCAGGGGCAGGCGCGGAGTACCAATTCTGATCAGCCCCCCGCACAAAAAACGCTGCGGGCGGTCGAAATCCCCTGATCACCTCGCCTCCCTGCAAGGAACGCTCATGAAACATATCGCGGTTTTCGTCGCCCTGGGCCTGCTCAGTGGTTGCGGTGCGCAAGGCATGAAGAACGGCGGCACGGCCGATGCCCCGTATAAAGACATGCTCAAGAAGCCATTGCTGGCCGACTCGATCATGCGTGACGGCGACGACCTCAGTTACCAGGTTCACGTCACGCTGACCAACAACGTCTCCGTGCCGGATATCGCGCAGCTTCAGGCGTCCTGTGCCACCCCGAGCGGGAGCCTGTTGTATATGGAGGCTCCCGGGACCCCAGGCCCTGACGGCCAACCCACGCGCATTACCGTCATGCGCAACCTGACGCCGGAGGTGATTGGCGAACTGCAACAGAACGCCAGCTTCACCGAGGCTTGCGCCCGCACGCCGCGCCCGGATTGGCGCCTCGTCAGCACGACAGACACCCAACGCCAGTTGCTGATCGACCATGCCAGCCTCAAGAAAGTAGGCGAGAAAGTGGAGCTCTGGGGCGCCTACGATGAGCCGCTCATCCTGACCAACAAACTCAAGAAGATGCCCTACGCCCAGACGCGCATGCACTGGGAAGTCAGTTGCAGCCACCAGACCTATCGCACGCTGGCTACGTTCAGCCTCACGCCGAAAAATACGGTGACCTTCGGCGATGTGGTCGCCGTCCCCGTAGACCAGCCCTTCAGCGCCGCCGAGGCAGACACCCAGGCCCTGCTCAAGGCCGCGTGCTCGCCGACGACTGCGCAGTTGCCGGTAGCCGTTGCGCGTACCAAGCTCCAGCAAACCCTGACACCCGAACCGGTCCCGGCAGCAGTGACGAAGGCCATCACCGCACTGGGAATGCCTGCTGCAACCAAGCCCCTGCGCCATCTTATGGAGAAACGCGACCTGGGTTCATCCAGTTTGCGCACTGACGTGTTCATCGAGCCCGACGCTGGAAACACCCCGCTTAAAATCCGCCGGGCGACGCAATTCTCAAGCAGCAACATCACGACATTCCGAGGCTTGTTCAGCCTGACCTTCCAAGGCGATTTCGACTTACGCGGAATGAAGGTGTCGGCGGCAAGTAACGTCGAGCAACTCAGTTTCACCGGCGACTGGAAGCAGATGCCGATCGGCGCCACGCTGGGGTTCAAGCTCAAGGAGCTCAATCGAAACACCGCTGAAGAGGATCGCGTGCTGTCTCGCGATTCGACCTGTGTCGTAACCCGCGAACTGCCGGCCAGCAACATCAACTCGACGCTGAGTGGCAATGCGAAGGCGCTCAATTGCACGGCCACGGGGGATAACTACCAGGCGACCAGCACCGTCATGTACCTGCAGGACTACGGGTATTTCTTCGCCAGCGAGGACGTCATCCAGGGCAAATACAAAACCCGTACGACGCTGATCAACGCGCAATAACGCCCTGACAGCCAACCACTCTCTAACTGCAACCCCGCGATCCAAAACTGTGGGAGCGGGCTTGCCCGCGAAGGCGCCCCGACAGCCGCCCGCTATCTAACTGTCACCCCACGATCCAAAAATGTGGGAGCGGGCTTGCCCGCGAAAGCGTCCCGACAGCCGACCACTCTCTAACTGTCACCCCGCGATCCAAAAATGTGGGAGCGGGCTTGCCCGCGAAGGCGGCCTGACAGCCGACCTGGGTGTTGGATCAGACTGAGTACATATCCGTTATCTAGGCAACGGCTGCTATGGGTTCCGCTCTTACAGCGGGTCACTTTGGAAAAGAGCCCCAAAGTAACCAAAAGGCTCTTGCCCCAACACTCGGCACCTCGCTCACGCTCGGTGTGCCCGTAATCCGACAGGGATTTGGGGGGCCGCCGCCACGCGCCCTCCATGGCGCAGGGCGGCTAAACCGGCATCCCTGCCGGTTTACCCCCCAAATCCCTGTCGAATTCCGGCCAGCGTGTTTGATGGGGCGCCTGAAATCAAAAGCACGATCAAGATCAAGATCAAGATCAAGATCAAAAACAGGATCAAAAACAGGATCAAAAACAGGATCAAAAACAGGATCGAGACCGGCTCGCTTCGCATCGTGGGTAGCGCTTTTTGGTGCCTGTGCGGCGATAGCGGTTGTGCAGCCTCTATGGCGTTGACGGTGAGACGACTATCGCCGGCGAGCCGGCGCCTACAGTGTTGGCAGCCGCTGATCGATCAGTTGGTAGAGTGCGCTGCCTTCAGGCCAGTTACGCATGAACCGCGCACGGTCCTTGGCGTATGCCGGGGCGAAGCTGGCGGCAGAGGTGTGTTGGCACATCGCATCAAGGTCGATCAGCGACCAGCGGTCTTTGTCCCAGAACAGGTTATGCCCCTTGAAGTCGCCATGGCTGATGCGCTCGCGGATCAGGTTCGCAAACAGGCGATCAAGCGCCTGCAGTTCGTTTTCTGGCGCAGCACCGTTTTCAACGTACGGCGCGAAGCGTTCGATGATGTCAGGGCCCGGCAGGTATTCGGTGATCAGGTAGGCGCGGCTACGCAGCCAGAAAAAGCGCGTCTCCAGCACGGCCAGCGGCTTGGGCGTGGCGATACCGAGGAACGCCAGGCGGTTGCCTTCGCGCCAGGAATGCCAGGCACGGCTAGGGCGCCAGAAACGTCTGAGCCAATGGGCGAAGCCCTTGATGTTGTAGCGTTTGATCACCAGCGGCCGACCCGCCACCTCGACCTTGGCCACGCTGGCGGCGCCACCGGTCTTGTACAGATGCCCCTGGCCCAGCAGCGTATCGGCCTGCTCCAGCACGGGCAGCATTGCCGGCTCTTCTTCGCGACGGATCGCGCGCAAGGCAAACGCGCCGCGCACGACGCTGAACAGCGTGCAGTCGCGGCCGACCTTGCTCAAGAAGTCCTTGAGGCGCCAGGCGCTGACCTTGCGCACCTGTTTCTCCAAGGCCTCCAGCGGCAGGGCATGCTCGCTGTTGCTCAGCAGGTAGTACACCAGCAGTTCTTCGGTGAACGGCTCGAGGTTTTTTGGCAACTGGGCGAAAAATACCCCGAGGTTCTCCAGCACACGGTTGCGCGACAACGGCTTGCCCGCCTCTTCGACGCGGATCCCGGCACCATCGATCAGGTACAGCTTGCCGTCCTGGCGCAGCAGGTTGTCCAGGTGCAGGTCTTCCTGCCACAACCCCTTGGTGTGCATCTGTGCGATCGCGCCCAGCGCTTCGGCAAGCACGGCGGTTTGTTCGTCAGCCAACGGCGGCAAGCTTTCGACGGCCTGCCAGGCATCCGCCAGGCTTTCGGCCCCCTCGATAAATTCGAACAGCAGCCAGCCGCCCTCGCCTTCCTGCAAGCCATCGGCCAGCAATAACGGCGTGGTCAGGCCTTGCTCGGCCAGCAGGCGCACGCCACTGAGCTCACGCTGGAAATGCCGCGCCGCCTTGCTGCCCACCAACAATTTGGCCAATACCGGACGCCCGCGCCACACCGCTGCGCCGACATAGCGCTCGCCCGGCAACACCCGCAGCAAACTCAACAGCTGCAGTTGGCCGGGGCCTGCGGCATCCGCGAGGTCAAGGGTAAGGGGCAAGCTCGGAGCGCGGCCGGCGCTTTTTAGCTCGGACAGGCGCATCAGCGTTTCTCCTTGTGGCTACGCCGCGCCGTCAACCGCTGCAGCCAACTCGCGACCAGCGCGCTGTCTTCAGGCTGATCAAGATAGGCGGCCAACAGCTGACGCACCTGCGCGTCCGACCACTGCGGTGCACGGCGCAGCAGGGGTTCGAGGTCCTTGACCCGATCACGCCAGCCGAACAACAGCGGGCGGGTTTTCTCCAGGTCGATCAACTGCGCGGCATAACCGTCACCGGTCGCTTGCAGGAAAATATGCTTGGGATAAAAACAGCCATGCACCTGGCCGACGCTGTGCAGTCGGCGTGCCAGTTGGCCGCAGGCCAGCAGGATCGCACGGTGCTGGGCCTCGCTCAGTTGCGGCCACTGCTCCAGCAAGGAGTCCAGGTCATTCCAGCCGTCCAGCGCGCGGGTAAGCAGCATCGCACGGTACTCGCCGCCGACTTTGCGCTCGCCGTAGAACGCTGCCTGCAACGCGGGGATACCAAGCTTGCGATAACGGCTGATATTGCGAAATTCACGGGAAAAGCTCGGCTCGCCAAAAGGACGGTGCAAGCTGCGCGTCAGGTAGTTGCTCTGGCGCTTGAGGTAGTAGCCGTGGCCGTCGAGCTCAAGGCGAAACACACTGCTCCAGCCACCACGGCTGGTATTGGGCTCGTCGACCGCGTCCAGCTGCTTGGCCCACAGGGCATCGAACGTGGCCAGGCCGTTGCGCTCCAGCAGCGCACGGTCTTCAGCCGCCAGGAAATCACTCATTCGCGTCCCTCGAAAAACTTCACCACGTGGCGAATACGCTGTTTGTCCGATGCACTCAGGTGCCGGCGCTGACGGTATTGCATGTAGAAGCGCAGGCGCTGGGTGGCAGACAGATGATACTTGGCCACCTTGTCCAGGCAGGCCAGGTCCTTGGTGATACGGTACTTGAGCCAGAACCCGCGCCAGAAATCACCGTTGGGGCAATCGATCAGGTACAGCGTGGACTGGTCATCGATCAGCAGGTTGCGCCACTTCAAGTCGTTATGGGTAAAGCGGTGATCGTGCATAGTGCGGGTGTATTCGGCGAGCTGGCGGCTCACCGCGTCAACCCACTTGGGATCGCGCAGGCGCGCATCATTACGCTCGGCCAGCACCGAAAGGTCTTCGGTTTTCGGCAACTCGCGGGTGATCATCGCCCCTCGCTCATAGGCCAGGCCTTTACGTTCCAGGCCCCAGGCCACGACGTCAGCGGTGGGGATGCCCCACTTGGCGAAACGCTTGAGGTTCTGCCATTCGGACTTGACTCGCGGCTTGCCCAGGTAACGCCGCAGGCCCTTGCCGGCGCCGGTGTAGCGCTTGACGTAGTAATTAACCCCGCCCCGCTCTACCCGGATCACCTCCGACAACGGGTCGCGGGTCAGTCGCTCGCCTTGCAGGGCGAATACCGCTTCGAGGCTTCCAAAATCAACCGCCAGGTTGGCGTAGGCAGGTTCCAGGTTCCAACCCGCCATCAGATCGCATCCCCGTAGCGTTGCTTGCGCGCATACAGCTTGTCGGCCTTGCGCTGCATCAGGCTCAACGACGCCGATTGCTCGGCCAGGATCTGGCGCAACGGCTGGCGGAAATAGCCCTTGAGGAAGCGCAGCTTGTCGCGACGGGTCAGGCCAATGTCCAGCGCCGAGTAGTACAGCGCGGACAGGTCCTTGTCGCGCCAGCGCAACGGCAGGTGGGCACGCAGTTGAGCGCGGTGCAGGTCGATCACCGACAGCTTGATGCTGTTCGCGTCGATGGGTTTCGAGGTGTCCAACAAGAAGTGGCACAGGTAGCAATCGCGATGATTGACGCCCCCCCGGTGCATGTCGCCGACCATGCGCGCCAACTCGGCCGTGAGGGCGTGACGCAACGCAGGCGCGGGCGGCTCGGCGACCCAGTTGAGGGTGACGTCTTCGAGGCTGAGCGTCGGCGCCAATTCTTCGGTGATGATGAACGAGTGCTGGTCCGCCGGGTTGCTGCCTTTTTCGCCGAAGGCCACGCCGGTCATGGTCGGCACGCCGAGCGCCTGCAAGCGATGGATCGCCGACCACTCAAGGCCGGCACCCAGCACCGGCAACTTGGCGGTGATCAGGTTCTTGAAGATTTCGCCCCAGCCGATGCCACGGTGGATCTTCACGAAATACGGACGGCCGTCGACCTCGGTGCGCAGGGTGCGACGTGCTGCCAGTTCACGGAATACTTCACCTTGCAGTTTCTCGACTTCGGCAAAGGCATCAAGCCCGGCCCACAAAGTCTTGAACGGTTCGGCAAGAATCAACTTCATCGTTTTGGCTCCGCCAGAATCACATCCGCAGCGTGCTGCGGCATGCTGTAGAGGTCGGCCGTCTCGGCGTAGGCCAACCCATTGCGGCTCCACGCCGCGCGCTGTGCAGTGTCGGTGAGCATGTGCGTCAGGTACTGGTTGAGCTGGTGCTGTTCGAACGGCTCATCCAGCACCAGGCCACTGTCGGCTTCAGCGATGTAGTGGGCATACCCACACACGGCCGAGACCAGCACCGGCAACCCGGCCACCAGGGCTTCGAGCAACACAGTGCCCGTGTTCTCGTTGTACGCCGGGTGGATCAACAGGTCGGCGCCCAGCAGGAAACGCGGGATATCGCTGCGGCCCTTGAGGAACTGCACGTTGTCCCCAAGCCCCAGCGTCGCGCTTTGCAGCTGGAATACTTTGGGGTCGTCCTGGCCGATTACAAACAGTCGCGTGCGTTTTTTCAGCTCGGACGGCAACGCGGCCACGGCCTTGAGGCTGCGATCGACGCCCTTGGTCTTGAAGCCCGAACCGATTTGTACCAGCAGCAGGTCGTCGTCGCCCAGGTTGAACTCCTTGCGGAAACCCTCGCGAATCTCGGCGGCATTCGGCGGTGCGCGGCGATCCTGGGCAATGCCCGGCGGCAGCAGGTGGAAGCGCTCCAGCGGCGTGTCGTAATGCTTGATGAACAGCGGCTGCTGCACTTCGGAAATCATCAGGACTTCGGTCTTGGCATCCTTGGCAAACACCGCACGTTCGTACTCGGCAAAGTGCTGGTAGCGACCGAAATAGCGGTACAGCGAGTGGCGCAGGTTTTGCGCCTTGTCTTCAAAGCAGCCGTCGGCGGCGTAATACACGTCCAGCCCGGGCATTTTGTTGAACCCGATCAGGCGGTCCACCGGGCGCTTGGCCAGGTCGGCAGCCATCCAGGCGCTGAGTTTCTCGTTGCGCCGGTGGTTGAAGAATGCCTTGACCGGTGCCACCAGCACTTCGAAGCCGGGCGGGATATCACCTTCCCAGATCAGCGTGTAGACACGAATCTGGTGGCCGCGCTGCTGGCACTCCAGGGCGATGCGCATGAAATCGCGCTGCAGGCCACCGAAGGGGAAATATTTGTATAGAACAAAAGCCAGTTGCATCAGTGCAGCTCCTCAGCCAATAACAACGTGCTCAGTCGGCTGGCCACACGCTCAGGGTTCAAGCGCGTGAAGCATAGGGGCGACTCGCGCTTGATGTCGAACCGACGCAAGTCGTCGGCTGTCGGTTGATAGGTACAGTGCTTTTGCAGGCACGGCGCGCAGGGGAAGTCGCTGGCCAAGTGAATCTGGCCCTTGCCGTAGGCACCGGTGAGGCCCGGGTTGGTTGGGCCGAACAGGGAAATGGTCGGCACATCCAGCGCGGCGGCCAGGTGGCCGAGGCCGGTGTCCACCGCCACACAGGCGCGGGCACCGGCCAGTACACGGGCGACACCGGCCAGGTTCAATTTGGGCAGCACTTCGGCGTTTTGCAGGCCCTGGGCCAGGCGTTCGGCGCGGGCTTTTTCATCGGCATTGCCCCAGGGCAACTTCACGTCCACGCCCAGGCGCCCCATGCGCTCGGCCAGTTCACGCCAGTAGGCTTCGGGCCAGTGCTTGGTGTCCCAGGTGGTGCCATGCAACAGCAGTACGAACGGTTTCTTGGGCGGCAGGCCGAGCAGCTTGTCGACGCTCAAACCGTAGTCGCCCAAGCCCTTGGGCAAGTCATAGCCGAGCGCAACGGCGAACAACTGGCGCAGACGCTCCACCGCGTGTTGCCCACGGGCCACGGCCAGGCGCCGGGAGTAGAAGCGCGCCGCGAACGGCTCACGCGCAGAGTTTTTGTCGAAGCCAGCGACGGGAGCCCTTACATAGCGGGTCAACCAGGCGCTTTTGAGCAGGCCCTGGGCGTCGATCACCAAGTCGTATTTGGTCGACTGGATGCGCTGCTTGAAACGTCGCCACTCGCCACTCTTGAGGGTCTGCCAGAGGTTCTTGCGCCAGCGGCGGATCGCCACCGGAATCACCTTGTCCACCGCCGGATGCCAGGTGGGAATCTCGGCGAAGCCTTCTTCCACCACCCAGTCAAATTGAATGCCGGGGATCGCCCGCGCGGCATCGGTCAACGCCGGCAAGGCATGGATCACGTCGCCCAGGGATGAGGTCTTGATTACCAGTACGCGCAAACTATCGGACCTCGACCACAGAGCCTTGCAACCGCTGCAAGGCTTCGTTCACCGGCTGCGGCAGCAATTGGCGCATGCAGTTGTAGTGACCGAAACGGCAGGTGCGATCAAAGCACGGGCTGCAATCCAGGCCCAGGCGCACCACTTCGACCTGGTCGGCCAGCGGCGGGGTGAAGCCCGGCGAGGTGGAACCGTACACCGCCACCAAGGGGCGGTTCAGCGCTGCGGCCACGTGCATCAGGCCGGAGTCGTTGGACACCACCGAATCGGCGCAGGACAGCAGGTCGATGGCCTCGGCCAGGGATGTGTCGCCACTGAGGTTCACGGCTTCTTCGCGCAGGCCAGGGATCAGGCGCTGGCGAATGTCCTCACCCACGGGGTGGTCCTTCTTCGAACCAAACAGCCACACCTGCCAGCCTTCGCGGATCTTGGTCTCGGCGACCTTGGCGTAGTGCTCTGACGGCCAGCGCTTGGACTCGCCAAACTCGGCGCCGGGGCACAAGGCCAATACCGGGCGATCCAGGGTCAGGCCGAACTTGGCCAGGGCGGCGTCGCGGCTCAGCGGGTCGATCTGCAGGCTCGGGCGCGGGTA
Organism: Pseudomonas sp. MYb13; assembly: GCF_002980075.1. Classification (NCBI taxonomy): domain Bacteria; kingdom Pseudomonadati; phylum Pseudomonadota; class Gammaproteobacteria; order Pseudomonadales; family Pseudomonadaceae; genus Pseudomonas; species Pseudomonas sp. MYb13. Next base: position 237,144 of record NZ_PCQI01000005.1, read on the forward strand.
CGGCTTGGGCAACTCGGCGCCCGGCGCGTAGGCCAGGGCCATGAAGCGTTCGATCATCAGTGGGTAGCGGGCCTTGTCCAGCGTGCGCACGTCATTGAGCAGCACGTAGCGAAACTCGCCACGCCAGCCGGTGCGCTTGGGGATGCCGGCAAAGTACGGCACCAGTGCGGATTTGAGCGAGTTGGGCAGCAGGATCGCCTGGTCGTAAGCACCCGCCAGGGATTTACCGATGCGACGGCGGGTCGCCAGTTCCAGGGCACCGTGGCCGAGCGGGAAGCTCAAGGCCTTGCGCACCTCGGGCATGCGCTCAAGGATCGGCCGGCTCCACTCAGGGGCGAGCACGTCGATTTGGCAGTCGGGATGACGTTGCTTCAGGCACTGGAACAGTGTCTGCGCCATCACCATGTCACCGACCCAACTGGGCCCAACGATCAGAATATTCATGTAGTTTCCACAAACGATGCGGGGAGGCCTATGCCTCCCCGCCGTAATAGTGTTTCAGCTCAACCCCAGCTCCTGCCAGATTCGCATCACCTGGCGCCGTTCGTCGGCGAACTGATCCCCGGCTACCGTACCGGCCTCGTTCTGCAAGGCCTGGCGGTGTGCAGCGGAACGGTAGGCCTTATACACCTCGCGCAGCAGATGGGCGTCGGCGGCGGGCATCAAGCCTACCTGCTCCAGGCCTTCCAGAATGCGGATATTGTCGGTATAGCGCAGCAACGAAGGATGTTGCGCAGACCACGCCAAAGCCGCGTATTGCACCATAAATTCAATATCGACGATACCTCCGGCATCCTGCTTGAGGTCGAACAGCGCCGTGGCTTCGAAGGCATTGGCGCCGGTGCCGGCCGCCGTGCCCTTGGTGCCCAGGTTGTCACGCATCTTGGCGCGCATCTCACTGACCTCCTGGCGCAGCTTCACCAGGTCCCGTTCGCGCCCCAATACTTTAGCCCGTACCTGCTCGAATGCCTCGCCCACATCCCGGCTGCCCACCAGCACCCGGGCGCGGATCAGGGCCTGATGTTCCCAGGTCCAGGCTTCATTTTGTTGATAACGATCAAACGCCCCCAGGGAACTGACCAGCAGCCCGGAGGCACCGGAAGGTCGCAGGCGCATGTCCACTTCATACAGCTGTCCCGAGTTGGTCTGGGTGGTCAGCAAATGAATGATGCGCTGGCCCAGGCGCGTGAAGAACTGCGCGCCGTCGATGGGCTTGGCGCCGTCGGTTTCCGCCTGGGGATCTCCATCATGGATAAACACCAGGTCCAGGTCCGAACCATGCCCCAGTTCGATCCCGCCGACTTTCCCATAACCGACAATGATGAACCCGGGATCGCACAGGGTGCCGTCCAACCGCTGCGGCGAGCCGTGGCGCGCGACGGTCTGGCGCCAGGCCAGGGCCAGCACTTGCTCGAGAATCGCCTCGGCGAGCCAGGTGAGGTAGTCGCTGACCTTCATCAACGGCAGGCTGCCCGCGATTTCCGAGGCGGCGACGCGTAGGCGGTGGGCCAACTTGAAGTGACGCAAGGCTTCCATTTGTTGCTCGAGGTCGTCTTCCGGGATGCGCGTCAGGCGCTCGCGCAACTCGGCCGCCAACTCCGGCGCCAACGGCGGTTTGAACAGGCGGCCTTCGTTGAGCAATTCGTCGAGCAGCAGCGGGAAACGCGTGATCTGCTCGGCGATCCACGGGCTGGCGGCGCACAGGGTCAACAGGCGACGCAAGGCGTCGGGGTTTTCCGTGAGCAGTACCAGGTAGGCGGAACGCCGGGCGACGGCCTCCACCAATGGCAGCACGCGTTCCAGCACCAGGTCCGGGTTGGCGTGCTCGACCGCTTGGGCGAGCAGGCGCGGGATAAACGCATCCAGCCGTTCGCGGCCCAGGCGCTGCATGGCGCGCAGTTGCGGGCTGTTGCGCAGTCCGGCCAGCGCCTTGAGAGCCTTGGTCGCGTCGCTGAAGCCGCCCTCGGCCAATTGGCGACAGGCGGCGTCTTCGTCCTGGGACTCTTCCCACAGCGGCAACCACTCACCGCCCACTACCAATTCGCTTTCTTCGCCCTCTTCTTCATCAGGATCGGCAATCACCTGGCGGAAATGCCAGTCCACACGACCGCGCCAGTACATCAGGCGCTCATGGAAAGCCGCCCAGTCGGCAAACCCCAGCATAAAGGCAATGCGCGCCTGGTCTTCCGGGCTATCGGGCAGCATTTGTGTTTGGCGGTCGGCTATCGCCTGGATAGCGTGCTCGGTGTAACGCAGGAATTCGTAGCCATTGCGCAATTCGGCAATCACAGCGGGCGGCAGGTAGCCCTGGCCCTCCAGGGTACCGAGTACCTTGAGCAGCGGCCGCTGCTGCAGGCTCAGGTCGCGCCCGCCATGGATCAGCTGGAATGCCTGGGCGATGAACTCCACTTCGCGGATACCACCCGAGCCCAGCTTGATGTTGTCGGCCATGCCTTTGCGCCGCACTTCTTGCTGGATCAATTGCTTCATGGTGCGCAGCGCTTCGATGGCGGAGAAGTCCAGATAACGGCGGTAGACGAATGGCCGGAGCATGTCGAGCAGTTGCGCGCCCGCTACCTGGTCGCCGGCAACGACCCGTGCCTTGATCATCGCGTAGCGTTCCCAGTCGCGGCCCTGGTCCTGGTAGTACTGCTCCAGCGCGTTGAAGCTGAGCACCAGCGCGCCCGCCGAGCCGTAGGGACGCAGGCGCATGTCGACGCGAAACACGAAGCCATCGACGGTCATCGGGTCGAGGGCCTTGATCAGTTTTTGACCAAGGCGAATAAAAAATTCCTGATTGTCCAGGGAGCGTTTGACGCCCACGGTTTCGCCGCCTTCGGGGTAGGCGAAGATCAGGTCGATATCGGACGAGAGGTTCAGCTCCACCGCACCGAGCTTGCCCATGCCGAGGATGACCATGTGCTGCGGCTCGCCACTGCGCCGCCCGGTAGGCGTGCCGAACTGCACGCAGTGGCGCTGGTACAGCCACTGGTAGGCCTGGTCGATGCTGGCGTCCGCCATATCGGAGAGGTCACGACAGGTTTGCACCAGGTCCGCCTGGCGGGTCAGGTCGCGCCAGATGATGCGCACTTGCTGGCGTGTGCGCTGGCGACGCAGTACACGACCCAGCTCGTCTTCTGTTTCGGCTTGTTGCACGGCACCAGCTATTTGCCCACACAGCTCGCCGGGCGCGAAGCCGCGGTCCAGCTCGCCCCAGGCCACCAGCTCCAGCAACATCAAAGGGTCACGAACACTCTGTTCAATGACGAAATCACTGGCTCCACACACGCGGACGAAGTCGGCCCACCGTTGCGGCGTCCACGCAGAAAGTCCATGATCGTCGTCCAGCGCGGCCACTGCGTCACGAAATGACTGCTCGGCCCGCTGGGCTTTTGGCAAGAGAATGGCGGGTAATTCAGCCAGTGTTGGAAGGCTCATGGTCTATCCTTGATCGGCGTGTAAATGGCGTGTTGCTGTGAACGCAAGAACCACGCTCGGTGAAGGACTGTCGAACAAAGGTTAGAAATAGCTGAAATTAATTTCATTTTGGCAGCCAACATCAAACTTTCACCTTTTCTTGTTCGCAAAAGATCAACAATAACGATTATGCTCACCAGCCAGACCGAGCCATACGCTCAGTCTTGTGTAGTTTTACTACTCGTATATACATTCGAAAGGCTGAAATGGCCGACGATTTGTAGTAAAACTACAGGACGCCGAAGCAACCTTCGGCCATCCAAGAATTTATGTCGTCTGCCCACAAGGCCAGTCGCAAACTTCAGGCAACCGATTCTGGTAGCCTTTCCGCCCTGGAGCAAGCCATGCAAGACCTCGATCCCGTCGAAACCCAGGAATGGCTGGACGCCCTGGAATCGGTTCTCGACAAAGAAGGCGAAGACCGTGCTCACTACCTGATGACCCGTATGGGCGAACTTGCGACCCGCAGCGGCTCGCAACTGCCTTACGCCATCACTACGCCATACCGCAACACCATTCCCGTTACCCACGAAGCACGCATGCCTGGCGACCTGTTCATGGAACGCCGCATTCGCTCGCTGGTACGTTGGAACGCCATGGCGATGGTAATGCGCACGAACTTGAAAGATTCGGACCTGGGCGGTCACATCTCCAGCTTCGCTTCCAGCGCAACCCTGTATGACATCGGCTTCAACTACTTCTTCCAGGCCCCGACCGACGAACACGGCGGCGACCTGATCTACTTCCAGGGCCACACCTCGCCAGGCGTCTACGCCCGTGCGTTCATGGAAGGCCGCATCACCGAAGAACACATGAACAACTTCCGCCAGGAAGTGGACGGTAACGGCCTGTCGTCGTACCCGCACCCTTGGCTGATGCCCGATTTCTGGCAGTTCCCGACTGTATCCATGGGCCTGGGCCCGATCCAGGCGATCTACCAGGCACGTTTCATGAAGTACCTGGAAGCCCGTGGCTTCATCCCTGAAGGCAAGCAGAAAGTCTGGTGCTTCCTGGGCGACGGCGAGTGTGACGAGCCGGAATCCCTGGGCGCCATCTCCCTGGCTGGCCGCGAGAAGCTGGACAACCTGATTTTCGTCATCAACTGCAACCTGCAGCGCCTCGACGGCCCGGTTCGCGGCAACGGCAAGATCATCCAGGAACTCGAAGGCGTGTTCCGCGGTGCCCAGTGGAACGTAACCAAAGTCATCTGGGGCCGTTTCTGGGACCCACTGCTGGCCAAGGACGTCGACGGCATCCTGCAACGTCGCATGGACGAAGTCATCGACGGCGAGTACCAGAACTACAAGGCCAAAGACGGCGCGTTCGTTCGTGAACACTTCTTCAACACGCCTGAACTCAAGGCGATGGTTGCCGACCTGTCCGACGACGAGATCTGGAAACTCAACCGTGGCGGCCACGACCCGTACAAGGTCTACGCGGCGTACCACGAAGCGGTCAATCACAAAGAGCAACCGACTGTCATCCTGGCCAAGACCATCAAGGGTTATGGCACCGGTGCCGGCGAAGCGAAGAACACTGCGCACAACACCAAGAAAGTCGACGTCGACAGCCTGAAGTTGTTCCGCGACCGCTTCGACATCCCGGTCAAGGACGAAGAGCTGGAGAACCTGCCGTTCTTCAAGCCAGAGCCGAACAGCGCCGAAGCCCGTTACCTGGCCGAGCGCCGCGCCGCACTGGGTGGTTTCGTGCCACAGCGTCGCGCCAACAGCTTCAGCGTGCCGACCCCGCCACTGGATACCCTCAAGGCGATCCTGGATGGCTCGGGCGACCGTGAAATCTCCACCACCATGGCCTTTGTGCGGATCCTCGCGCAACTGGTCAAGGACAAGGACATCGGCCCGCGCATCGTCCCGATCATCCCGGACGAAGCCCGTACCTTCGGCATGGAAGGCATGTTCCGTCAGTTGGGCATCTACTCCTCTGTCGGCCAGCTCTACGAGCCAGTCGATAAAGACCAGGTGATGTTCTACAAGGAAGACAAGAAGGGCCAGATCCTCGAAGAAGGCATCAACGAAGCGGGCGCCATGAGCTCCTTCATCGCTGCCGGTACTTCGTACTCCAGCCACAACCAGCCGATGCTGCCGTTCTACATCTTCTACTCGATGTTCGGCTTCCAGCGTATCGGCGACCTGGCTTGGGCAGCAGGCGACAGCCGTACCCGTGGCTTCCTGATCGGCGGCACCGCCGGCCGTACCACGCTGAACGGCGAAGGCCTGCAACACGAAGACGGTCACAGCCACATCCTGGCTGCCACCATCCCGAACTGCCGCACCTTTGATCCAACCTACGGCTACGAGCTGGCGGTGATCATCCAGGACGGCATGAAGAAGATGACCGAAGAGCAGCAGGACGTTTTCTACTACATCACCGTGATGAACGAGTCCTACCAGCAGCCAGCCATGCCGGCCGGTGTCGAGGAAGGCATCATCAAGGGCATGTACCTGCTCGAAGAAGACACCAAGGAAGCGGCACACCACGTACAGCTGATGGGCTCCGGCACCATCCTGCGCGAAGTGCGTGAAGCGGCGAAGATCCTGCGTGACGAATTCAATGTCGGTGCTGACGTATGGAGCGTTACCAGCTTCAACGAACTGCGTCGCGACGGCCTGGCCGTAGAGCGTCACAACCGCCTGCACCCTGGCCAGAAGCCACAGCGCACCTTCGTCGAAGAGTGCCTGACCGGCCGTAAAGGCCCGGTGATCGCGTCGACCGACTACATGAAACTGTTTGCTGAACAAATTCGCCAGTGGGTCCCGTCCAAGGAATTCAAAGTCCTGGGCACCGACGGTTTCGGCCGCAGTGACAGCCGCAAGAAGCTGCGTCACTTCTTCGAAGTCGACCGTCATTTCGTGGTGTTGGCAGCCCTGGAAGCCTTGGCTGACCGTGGTGAGATCGAACCTAAGGTAGTGGCAGACGCTATCGTCAAGTTCGGGATCAACCCGGAAAAACGCAACCCACTGGACTGCTGAGGAGACTTTTTGTGAGCGAACTCATTCGCGTACCTGACATCGGCAGCGGTGAAGGTGAAGTAATCGAGCTGTTTGTGAAGGTCGGCGACACCGTCGAAGCCGACCAGAGCATCCTGACCCTGGAATCGGACAAGGCGAGCATGGAAATTCCTGCTCCCAAGGCTGGCGTGGTCAAGAGCCTGAAAGTGAAGCTGGGCGACCGCCTGAAAGAAGGCGACGAACTGCTGGAGCTGGAAATCGAAGGTGCCGCTGATGCGGCCCCTGCGGCAGCCCCTGCTGCCGCTGCTGCACCCGCGCCTGCCGCTGAAAAACCTGCTGCTGCCGAGGCGGCTCCCGCCCCGGCCGCTGCACCTGCCGCCGCCACTGTCCAGGACATTCACGTCCCGGACATCGGTTCGTCGGGCAAGGCCAAGATCATCGAGCTGCTGGTCAAGGTCGGCGATACCGTCGAAGCCGACCAGTCGCTGATCACCCTGGAGTCCGACAAGGCCTCCATGGAAATCCCTTCGCCGGCTGCCGGCGTGGTGGAAAGCATCGCGGTCAAGCTGGAAGACGAAGTCGGCACTGGCGACTTCATCCTCAAGCTGAAAGTACAAGGCGCTGCGCCTGCTGCTGCTCCAGCACCCGCTGCTGCACCGGCTGCAAAGGCTGAGGCGGCTCCGGCCGCTGCCGCCCCGGCACCGGCTGCCAAAGCCGAGGCTGCTGCGGCCCCTGCTGCTGCCGCTCCAGCGCCAAGCGGTGCCAAGGTTCACGCCGGCCCTGCCGTGCGTCAGCTGGCCCGTGAGTTCGGCGTCGAGCTGAGCGCTGTGTCGGCCACTGGCCCTCACGGTCGCGTGCTGAAGGAAGACGTGCAGGTTTACGTCAAAGCCATGATGCAGAAAGCCAAGGAAGCGCCTGCTGCCGGCGGCGCTACCGGTGGTTCGGGTATTCCGCCGATCCGCACCGTGGACTTCAGCCGCTTCGGTGAAATCGAAGAAGTGCCGATGACCCGCCTGATGCAAATCGGCGCGGCAGGTCTGCACGCCAGCTGGCTGAACATCCCGCACGTGACTCAGTTCGACCAGGCCGACATCACCGACCTGGAAGCTTTCCGCGTTGCGCAGAAAGCCGTGGCCGAGAAGGCTGGCGTGAAACTGACCGTGCTGCCATTGCTGCTCAAGGCCTGCGCGCACCTGCTCAAGGAACTGCCGGACTTCAACAGCTCCCTGGCACCAAGCGGCAAGGCGATCATTCGCAAGAAGTACGTGCACATCGGCTTTGCGGTCGACACCCCGGACGGCCTGCTGGTACCGGTCATCAAGAACGTCGACCAGAAGAGCCTGCTGCAGCTCGCCGCTGAGGCTGCTGCACTGGCTGCCAAGGCCCGCGACAAGAAGCTCACCCCGGACGATATGCAGGGCGCATGCTTCACGATCTCCAGCCTCGGTCACATTGGCGGCACTGGCTTCACGCCAATCGTCAACGCGCCGGAAGTGGCGATCCTGGGTGTGTCCAAGGCCACTATCCAGCCTGTGTGGGACGGTAAAGCGTTCCAGCCGAAGCTGATGCTGCCACTGTCGTTGTCCTACGATCACCGCGTGATCAACGGCGCCGCAGCTGCACGCTTCACGCAGCGCCTGAGCCAACTGCTGAACGATATCCGCACTATCCTGCTGTAAGCCGCAGGGGCCTCCTCTTCACCGGGGAGGCCTGGCTGCAACGATTTTCGAGCGCCACGCTCGTACCTCAACCCCGCCACTTGGCGGGGCTTTTTTTGCCTGGTTTCGCGCAGGAAGCTGGACACGCAAAACAGGTTTGTACACCTTCCATCACCTCGACTGTAGAAATCCCTCTCGCGGCCGATAACCCCCTTATAGCACTTAGCCTTCATCCTCTCTTGTCAGCCCGCGCCGCATGATGCAACCTTGCCGCAGGCAACAGAAAAGAGGGCGTGAGCCCGGCGCCGTGCGCGTTATTTCAAGTGAGTCTCCCCCATGAAAAGCCAACCCGATGTCGCCCGAATGGCGGCCGAGGTAGTGACGCAGTTACCGGTGCCTTCGCGCCTCGGTATGCTGCGTTTCGAGCGGCTTAATGAGGCAAGCTGGGCGCTCCTTTACCTCGACCCCAACTGCGAGCGCCAATTCGGCCTGCCGGCGGTGGAGTTGTGTGCCCTGATCGGCACTCCCTACGCCAGCTTGATGGAGCCCCAGGCGCGCTATGAGCTGCACGACACCATCCAGCAGCAACTGACCCAGAGCCCTCACTACCTGGTGCGCTACACCCTGCACACCAGCGACGGCCCGCTGAGCCTGCTGGAAATGGGCGAAGCCTACAAACAACACAATCGCCACCTGTTGCGCGGCTACCTGATGGTGGTCGATGGCCTATTCAGTGAAATCCCTACCACAGCCCCTACGGCGGACCTGGAGAACCAGAACAGCCGCCTGCAGATCGCCCTGGAGCTCAACCAGCGCGCCCAGCAGGAACAGCTGCAGCACCTGGAGCGGGTGCGTGCCCAACAGGAGCTGATCCTGCTGCTGGCCCGCCATCGCTACACCACCAATAACTCGCTGCAAGAAGCCGCCGAGCTGATCACCCGCAGCGCGTGCGATATCTACCAGATCGACTGCGCCAGCATCTGGAACCTGGAAGGCCAGCGCCTGGTGCCGATTTCGGCCTACCACCGCGACAACCAGCAGCACCACTTGCCCGAACCCATCGATGCAAGCTGCTTCCCGGATTACCTCGAAGCCCTGCACACCAGCCGGGCCATCGACGCCACCAACGCGATGCGGGACCCACGCACCCGTGAAATGGCCGACAACCTGCGCGCCAAGGACATCCACGCCATGTTGGACGCCAGCATTCGCGTCGACGGCCAGGTGGTAGGTGTGTTGTGCCTGGAGCAAAGCGGCAGCACGCGCGCCTGGCAGGCCGATGAGATTGCTTTTGCCGGCGAGCTGGCCGACCAGTTCGCGCAAGTGATCAACAACCACAATCGCCGCACCGCCACCAGCGCCCTGCACCTGTTCCAGCGAGCCGTGGAACAAAGCGCCAACGCCTTTCTGCTGGTCAACTGCGACGGTGTGGTGGAGTACGTTAACCCAAGCTTTACCGCGATCACCCAATACAGCGCCGAAGAGGTTCACGGCCACCGCCTGGCCCAATTGCCGGCGCTGGAGAACCTCAGCGAATTGCTCTTCGATGCGCCGTCGAGCCTGGCCAAGAGCAACAGCTGGCAGGGCGAATTCAAGAGCCGGCGCAAGAACCTGGAACCCTACTGGGGCCAGCTGTCGATTTCCAAGGTGTACGGCGACAACCGTGAGCTGACGCACTACATCGGCATCTACGAAGACATCACCCAGACCAAGCTGGCCCAGCAGCGCATCGAGCGCCTGGCCTACACCGACAACCTGACCAACCTGGGCAACCGCCCGGCGTTCATCCGCAACCTCGACGAACGCTTTGCCCGTGACAGCGACAGCCCGATCAGCCTGTTGCTGGTGGACATCGACAACTTCAAGCGCATCAACGACAGCCTCGGCCACCAGACCGGCGACAAACTGCTGATCAGCCTGGCGCGCCGTTTGCGTAACAGCCTGAGTGCCAGCGGCAGCCTGGCGCGTTTTGCCAGTAACGAGTTTGCGGTGTTGCTCGATGACACCGACCTGGAGAGCGGCCAGCAGGTGGCCAGCCAACTGCTGGCGACCCTCGACAAGCCGATGTTCGTCGACAACCAATTGATCAGCGTCACCGGTTCCGTGGGCCTGGCCTGCGCGCCATTGCATGGTCGCGACCCACAGACCCTGATGCGCAACGCCGGCCTGGCACTGCACAAGGCCAAGGCCAACGGTAAACACCAGGTACAAGTGTTCACTGAGGCGCTGAATGCCGAGGCCAGCTACAAGCTGTTCGTCGAGAACAACCTGCGCCGCGCCCTCACCCAGAACGAGCTGGACGTGTTCTACCAGCCCAAGCTGTGCCTGCGCAGCGGTCGCCTGCTGGGCATGGAAGCCCTGCTGCGCTGGAATCATCCGGAAAAGGGCATGATCCGCCCCGACCAATTCATCAGCGTGGCTGAAGAGACCGGCCTGATCATCCCCATCGGCAAATGGATCGCGCGCCAGGCTTGCCGCATGAGCCGGCAGTTGACCGCCGCAGGCATGGGCAACCTCCAGGTGGCAATCAACCTGTCGCCCAAGCAGTTCTCCGACCCGGACCTCGTCGCTTCGATTGCCACGATCCTCAAGGAAGAACAACTGCCCGCCAACCTGCTGGAGCTGGAGCTGACCGAAGGCTTGCTGCTGGAGGCCACTGAAGACACGCGGCTGCAACTGGATCAGTTGAAAAGCTTTGGCCTGACCCTGGCCATGGACGACTTCGGCACCGGTTACTCGTCGCTGAGTTACTTGAAAAAATTCCCCATCGACATCATCAAGATCGACCGCAGCTTTATCCACGAAATCCCGGATAACCAGGACGACATGGAAATCACCTCCGCAGTGATCGCCATGGCCCACAACCTCAAGCTCAAGGTGGTCGCCGAAGGCATCGAGACCGCCGAGCAACTGGCATTCCTGCGCCGGCACCGTTGTGATGTGGGCCAGGGTTACCTGTTCGACCGGCCGATCCCCGGTGCAGAGCTGCTGGCGATGCTTAAACGCTACCCGCGCGGGCCAATCGCCTGACAGCGTCGTAACACTCGGGCACACTGGCTGTCTGAATTCTTACCCAACTCAATCTGACTGAGAGGACTGATCATGGTCTTGCGCTCGGAAATTCTGGTGAACAAAAACGTGCTGCCTACTCAAGAACAAGCTCTGCCTGGCCGTGAAACGCCGATGGCGCTGCCAGAGACTCACTTCGTCAACGGCAACCCGCTGCTCGGCCCGTTCCTTGATGACGTCGGCTTTGCGATCTTCGGCCTCGGCTGCTTTTGGGGCGCCGAGCGCCGCTTCTGGCAGCGCGATGGCGTGGTGAGTACCGTGGTCGGCTACGCCGGCGGCTACACGCCTAACCCCACCTATGAAGAAGTCTGCTCGGGCCTCACCGGCCACAGTGAAGTGGTGCTGGTGGTGTATGACCAGGCCAAAGTGAAATACGAAGATCTGCTGAAGATGTTCTGGGAACTGCACAACCCGACCCAAGGCATGCGCCAGGGCAACGATATCGGCAGCCAGTACCGCTCAGTGATCTACGCGACCACGCCCGAGCAACTGGCGGCGGCGAAGGCCAGTGCAGAGGCCTATCAAGGTGAATTGACGAAGGCCGGCCTGGGTGTGATTACCACCGAAATCGAAGAGGCACCGACGGTGTACTTCGCCGAGGCGTACCACCAGCAATACCTCGCGAAGAATCCGCAGGGTTATTGCGGAATTGGCGGCACAGGCGTGACCTGCCCGATCTGACGCTAAAAGCATCGCGGGCAAGCCCGCTCCCACATTTGATCGCGTCTCCATGTGGGAGCGGGCTTGCCCGCGATAGCGCCTTGATAGACCACCCGTTACTCAGCGATCAGCCAATCCATCTGCCACCCACCCTGGGTCTGCCCAAGCTTTTTGGACAGCCATGGCAGCAACTCGCGCAGTTCCTCTTCCAGGCCCCACGGCGGGTTGGCGATCGCCAGGCCCGAGCCGGTCAGGGTATTGGGGGTGTCCAGTGGATGCACCAGCAATTCCACGCGCAGTAACTTCGGCGCACCGGTGCCGGCCAGGTCCTGGTAGAAACGACGCAGCATGCGCTGGTCTTTTACCGGGTACCAGATGGCCGCGACGGTCTGGCGCATGCGACCTACGGCTTCCTTCAGGGACGCGGCACAGCGTTGCATTTCGTCGAGCTTCTCGAACGGCGGATCGATCAGCATCAACGCGCGCTTTTCCGGCACCGGCAGCAGGGCACGCGGTACATGCCAGCCTTCGCCCAGGTGCACTTTGACGCGGCGATCACCCTTCATGTTGTCCTTGAGCAGCACGCCGTCTTCCGGATGTTTTTCATTGAGCAAAACACGGTCTTGAGGGCGCGTCAGGCGTCGTGCCAGCTCCGGTGAACCGGGGTAGTAGCGCAACTCGCCATCCGGGTTCATCTCGTGCAGCACGCGCATGTAGTCGGCGGTCAGCGGTGGCAGGTCGCGTTCGCCCCAAAGGCGGGCGATGCCTTCCAGGTACTCACCCGTGCGGTTGGCCTGGTCGCCCTGCAGGTCGTACAGACCGATCCCGGCATGGGTGTCGAGGTAGGCGAACGGCTGTTCCTTGCGCGACATCAAGGCGATGAGGCGAGTCAAGGTCAGGTGTTTGAAGACATCGGCATGGTTGCCGGCGTGAAAGGCGTGACGATAATTCATGGTTGCTCCTGCGCAGGGGGCGAAGTTTACCTTTTACCGAGGCTTTGGTGCAGGGCGGCGTGCCGGGCGGTGCTTATGTCGCAAACGCAGGAGCCTCACCGAAAACGGTCTAGCGGGTTAGGTGGGATCGGGCTTGCCCGCCATGCAGGCGACGGGGTATTACCCATGTTCCGCGGTGATGCTATCGCCGGCACGCCCGCGCCTACACGGTCAAATGGGCGCTCAACACATCCAGGGAGGTCAAAAACCACCATGAAAGACGCCACCATTGCACTGCACCACGGCTTCAAATCGGACCCGACCACCAAGGCCGTGGCCGTGCCGATCTACCAGAACGTCGCCTTCGAATTCGACAACGCCCAGCACGGCGCCGACCTGTTCAACCTGGACGTGCCCGGCAACATCTACACACGCATCATGAACCCCACCAACGACGTGCTGGAGCAGCGCATCGCCGCGCTCGAAGGCGGTATTGCCGCCCTCGCGGTGTCGGCGGGCAGCGCGGCGATCCACTATGCGATCCAGACCCTCACCCGTGCCGGCGACAATATCGTCACCACCCCACAGCTCTATGGCGGCACCTACACGTTGTTCGCGCATTTATTGCCCAGCTTTGGCGTCGACGTGCGCTTCGCCCGCGATGACTCTGCCGAGGCCATTGCCGAACTGATCGATGACAACACCAAGCTGGTTTACTGCGAAAGCATCGGCAACCCCGCGGGCAATATCATCGACATCGAAGCGCTCGCCAACGTCGCGCATGCCCGTGGCGTGCCGCTGGTGGTGGACAACACCGTGGCCACGCCGATCCTGTGCAAGCCGATCCAGTTCGGCGCCGATATCGTCGTGCACTCGGTGACCAAATACATCGGCGGCCACGGCAACGCCCTGGGCGGCGTGATCGTCGACAGCGGCACCTTCCCCTGGACCGATTACCCGGAGAAATTCCCCGGCCTCAACCTGCCCGAGCCGGCCTATCACGGCGTGGTCTACACCGAAAAGTTCGGCCCGGCCGCCTTTATCGCCCGCGCCCGTACCGTGCCGCTACGTAACACGGGCGCCGCGCTGGCTCCGATGAACGCGTTCCTGCTGCTGCAAGGCCTGGAAACCCTCGCGTTGCGCATGGAGCGTCACACTGAAAACGCCCTGAAAGTCGCGCAGTTCCTGCAAGGGCACACCGATGTGGAATGGGTCAGCTACGCCGGCCTGCCAGACCATCCACACCACGAACTGGCGCAGAAATATGTGCAAGGCAAACCGTCGGCAATCCTTTCGTTCGGCCTCAAAGGCGGTTATGAAGCCGGTGTGCGCTTCTACGACGCCCTGCAGATCTTCAAGCGCCTGGTGAACATCGGCGATGCCAAGTCCCTGGCCTGCCACCCCGCCTCCACCACGCACCGGCAGATGAACGAGCAGGAACAGGCCAAGGCCGGTGTGAAGCCGGAAATGATTCGCCTGTCGGTGGGCATCGAGGCGATCGAAGACCTGATCGAAGACCTGCAGCAGGCACTGGGATCAACCCAGCTCTGAGGCCAGGGCCTCGGCCAGCGCCTGATAGCTGATATTCGGGCCGCGCATGAAGTAGGCGACCTTGTGCTGCAAGGTCGTCGCTGCGAAGGCGGTGTGAAGGTCGGGGCGTTGTTCTTCGAGCCATTGCAGCAGGTTGTGGATGAGGGTCTGCGGCGACTGCTCGGCCAGGTGCTCCACTAACGCCGCAGGCACTCGCCACCATGGACTCGCCTTGGCGGCAGTGACCGGCCCCGTTACAACTGTCAGCGAATGGCCATTAACCAGGTAGTGCTTGAAAACCGGCAATATTTCAGCACCCCACTGCTGGATGACCGGCAGAAACTGCGCCCCGTCCCAAAAGCGCAAAAACACCGCCTGGCCATCGGGCAGATGCACCTTGGTCAGGCTTTGCAGGTGTGCAACCACCTCCTCCAATGGGCTGGACGATAGAGCCAGCCACCCCCAATCGGTAGCGTCAGTGGAAGCGGCCCATTCGAGGAAAGGACTGCCCGGCTCAACGACCCCCACGTAGGGCATCACCTCCTCCCATGTCGCATAGGCCGTACCGGCCCAAACGGGACGCGGCGGGGCTCCACCGACGAGCGTACGCCAAGCCTCCAAGGGCCTGGCCTCACTGGCAGCCCCCATGACCGCAAAGATTTTTTCACCAGCAAGCAAGGTGGGTAACATCGGCATCAAGTCCTTTTAAGGTCAAAGCCCCAAGATGGAACTCAGGTGAGGTTGCATTGGCCGTTCCTGCAACGTTCGCACTCTTCGCAAAACGGCGCGTTGCGCTTCAGGCTGGCCACTTGCACTCGGCTGAGGGGGGCTGGAATAACAGCCAGCAACGCTTCCTTGAGCCCAGGCATCAATGGCGCCGCCGCGGGTACGGGCGAACCACCTAACTGAATCGGTACGCTGCTGAAAATGCCGCCGGCAGACAGCGTGATCGACTGCCCACCGGCCTGAAGCGTGACCGTCGCCCCCGCATCGATAACAACGCTTTGCCCTGCACCTATGTGGATCGACTGCCCGGCACGCATCTGCTGCGAGCCACTCACCACCAGGTGATCGTCCTGCTTGAGGTCGGTGAAGCGGTTGCCGTGGGTGATGCGCTGCTCTTGGCCTTGCAGTTCGTGGTGCGACTCGCCGCCCACTGTCACCCTGTGATCGTGCAACACATGTTGGGTCCAGTCCCGCTGGGCACGCAGGTAGATTTCCTCGGCCCCCTTGCGATCCTCGATGCGCAGCTCGTTATAGCCACCGCCGCCTGGGCTACTCTGGCTGCGCAAGATACTGCGGGTCTTGTCCGCCGGCAGATCGAGGGGCACCTGGGTCGCCGCGTTGGGCAAGCAACCCATCACCAGCGGCATATCCATGTCGCCATTGACGAAGCCCACCAGCACTTCCATGCCGACTCGCGGGATCAGCACCGAACCATAGCGATCATGCGCCCAACCGCTGGCAACCCTCAGCCAGCAGCTGGCATGATCGTCATGCTCACCGACGCGATCCCAGGCCATTTGCACCTTGACCCGGCCATACTCGTCGCAATGGATCTCGCTGTTGGCGGGGCCGGTGACCACGGCATGTTGATAACCCGAGATCACCGGGCGCGCCTGCTCATCCAGGGGTGGGCGAAAGATCACATCCCACGGCGCGGCGACAAACTCATTGCGATAACCCTGGTGAAAATCCGCGCCTGCCACCTCGGTCACCGCCTCTTCCAGCACCTGCGGTTGCTTGCCCTCGTGGGTCACTTGCGTGACCAGCCACAGGTCATTCCATTCACCGCGTGGGTGACCGCTCAGCTTGAGGAACCGGCCACTGGCCAATGCCGGTTCATCACCTTTGCCACGCGCGATGCAGTAGTCGCTGCGATGCCGCTCCAGGCCCCGCTGCGCGAGGTATTTACCATGGGCGCGATCGCTGAAATGGCCGGGATAACCCTGCACTTCAAGCTTCGGCAATTGCTCGCCAACCACTGCACTTTCCAGCGCCAGGCCTGGTTTGCGAAAGTCATAATCGCGCAGGTTCACTGCGGTTGTGCGGGTCTGCACGTGCACCGCAAAGCGCTTGATAGCCGCGGTATCCGCCACCATTCCGGAACCGGGGGCATACGGCGTAGGCCGGTCGGCCTGGGCAAAGACCGTCTGGTCATCACCAAACACCAGCAAATGCCCCTCGGTCGAATGCTGGAAGTGATAGTGAATGCCCAACTGCGCGCAAAGTCGCTGGATGAACGCCAGATTTGTCTCGCCAAACTGCACGCAATACTCGCGTTCGGGGTAGGCGCCGCTGAGTTGGAATTCGAAGCGATCACTCTGGATGCCCTGCCCCTCCAGTACTTGCGCAACAATCTGCGGCACGGTCTTGTGCTGGAAAACCCGCTGGTGGCTGCTGTGCGCCAGGTAGGCAAGCTGAGGCACAAGCGTCATCTGGTAACGCGTCAGGCGCCGGCCAGAATCGCCCTGTGCCACCCGGTAGACCAGGCCATGAACACCCTGGCCGTGATCATCGAAGCCGAGATACGCCGGGTGATGCAGCAAGCCCTCCAGGTCAAGGTCGGCTTGCTCGCTGACCAGCTCGAGCTCAAAACGATAGGGCTGGCTGATGGATTCAACCCCACGGAACTCGAAGACCTTGAGTTCACTGGGTTCTCCATCGAGGGACAGGGTGAAGAGACTTTGATTGGCAGGAGCGAACATCCGGTGTTTCTCTGCGAGGGGTGGAGCGCCGATTTTGCATCACTGCTCCAGGCTGCCGAGCACGCGCCAGACAAATCAGTAAAACCCTACACAGGCGCGTCGGAATCCTCCTCGGAGCGGCGTAAAACGCACGCAAAAAAAAGCCCGCTATCCGTAGGACGCGGGCCTTCTTTCAACTCATCAGGCGCTTAACGCCCAACGAATTACTTGTTGAGATTGTAGTCTTTTTCCGCTGCATCAAAACGCTCGACCATACCTGCCGTCGGTGCGCCCATCTTGCTCACGAAGTAGATCGCCAGGCTGGCGAAAATGAAGCCTGGGATGATTTCGTACAGGCCCAGCAATTCAAAGTGTTTCCACACGATCACTGTGATCGCGCCAACCAGGATACCGGCCAGTGCGCCGTTGCGGGTCATGCCTTTCCAGATCACCGAGATCAGCACCACAGGGCCGAACGCGGCGCCGAAACCCGCCCAGGCGTAGCTCACCAGGCCCAGCACGCGGTTTTCCGGGTTGGCGGCCATGGCGATAGCGATCAGCGCCACCACCAGCACCATCAGGCGACCGACCCACACCAGCTCAATCTGGGAGGCGTTTTTACGCAGGAAGGTTTTATAGAAGTCTTCGGTCAGGGCGCTGGAGCACACCAGCAACTGGCAGCTCAGGGTGCTCATCACCGCGGCCAGAATGGCCGAGAGCAGCACGCCGGCAATCCATGGGTTGAACAGCAACTTGGCCAGTTCGATGAACACGCGCTCGTGGTTCTCGTTGACCGGACCCGCGACTTCCGGGTGCGCCGAGAAGTAGGCGATACCGAAGAAGCCCACCGCCACGGTGCCGCCCAGGCACAGGATCATCCAGGTCATGGAGATGCGACGCGCGTTGGCGATCGACTTCACCGAATCCGCCGCCATGAAGCGCGCGAGGATGTGCGGCTGGCCAAAGTAACCCAGGCCCCAGCCCATCAGCGAAATGATGCCAATGAAGGTGGTGTTCTTCAGCATGTTGAAGTTGTCAGGGTTCTTGGCTTCGATCGCCAGGAAGGTAGTGTCGACACCACCGGTGGCCAACAACACGATGATCGGCGTGAGGATCAGCGCAAAGATCATCAGCGTGGCTTGTACCGTGTCAGTCCAGCTCACTGCCAGGAAACCACCGACGAAGGTGTAGGCGATTGTCGCTGCTGCGCCGGCCCACAGGGCAGTCTCGTAGGACATGCCAAAGGTACTTTCGAACAGGCGGGCACCGGCCACGATGCCGGATGCGCAATAGATGGTGAAGAACACCAGGATTACGACTGCGGAGATGATCCGCAGCAGGCCGCTCTTATCTTCGAAACGGCTGGAGAAGTAATCCGGCAGGGTCAGGGCATCACCGTTGTGCTCGGTCTGTACCCGCAGGCGACCGGCGACGAACAGCCAGTTGAGGTAGGCACCGACGATCAGGCCAATGGCGATCCAGCTTTCCGACAAGCCAGACATGTAGATTGCGCCCGGCAGGCCCATCAACAACCAGCCGCTCATATCGGAAGCGCCGGCCGACAAGGCAGTCACCACGCTACCGAGGCTGCGACCGCCCAGGATGTAATCGGAAAGGTTGTTGGTGGAGCGATAGGCCATGAAGCCGATCAGCACCATTGCTGCGATGTAGATCACGAACGTGATCAGGGTTGGATTACTTACGCTCATAAGAGTGACGCCCTGGCTTTGTTTTTATGTAGCGGCGGTCTGTCAGCCAGCCACCTATTGGAAGTAGGTAGACGTAGCTGCGTGCCGCGCATTTATGACTGACGTTTCCCCAGGAAAGCCGTCAGCCGATGAACCGAGCCGATAAGCCGGTTGCACCTTGGGCGCGAATGCTATTCAACAAAGCAAATAAGGTGCAACCAGTTTCTTGGGAATAAGTTGCACCTACGTGTGTTTTGCGCAAAACACCGTGTTTTTGCTCCTTTTCGGAGCAAGAACGGCTGATCTCAGAAGAAAATGCACCAAGGCGAAGCGGATTCCGTCGATGGTCAGTTTTTTTCCCGATCACGATCGAAAAAATCATGAAGAAAATGGGTTGCACCCGGTTGCACCTCTGCTAGCGCAAAGCTAATCTTGCCGCCAGCTAATGCCACTCGGTAGTGGCACCCATGAGGATAACAAAATGGCTACGACCACCCTTGGGGTCAAACTTGACGACCCGACCCGCGAGCGCCTCAAGGCTGCCGCGACCTCCATTGATCGCACGCCGCACTGGCTGATCAAGCAGGCGATTTTCAATTACCTGGAGAAACTGGAGGGTGGTGCAACCCTGACCGAGCTCAATGGTTTGAGCAGCAAGGACACTGACGACGCTGGCGAAGTCCAGGCCGATCATGCTCACCAGTGCTTCCTGGAGTTCGCCGAGAGCATCCTGCCGCAATCCGTGCTGCGCGCCTCGATCACTGCCGCTTACCGTCGCCCGGAGCCGGAAGTGGTGCCCATGCTGATCGAGCAGGCCCGCCTGCCGGCGCCGATGGCCGAAGCCACTAACAAGCTGGCGGCCTCGATTGCCGAAAAACTGCGCAATCAGAAAAGCGCTGGCGGCCGTGCCGGGATTGTTCAGGGCCTGCTGCAAGAATTTTCGCTGTCTTCCCAGGAAGGCGTGGCCCTGATGTGCCTGGCCGAAGCGCTGCTGCGTATCCCGGACAAAGGCACCCGCGACGCGCTGATTCGCGACAAGATCAGCACCGGCAACTGGCAGCCGCACCTGGGCAACAGCCCGTCGCTGTTCGTCAACGCCGCGACCTGGGGCCTGCTGCTGACCGGTAAACTGGTCGCCACCCACAATGAAGCCGGCCTGACCTCGTCCCTGAGCCGCATCATCGGCAAGAGCGGCGAGCCGATGATCCGCAAGGGCGTCGACATGGCCATGCGCCTGATGGGCGAGCAGTTCGTCACCGGCGAAACCATCGCCGAAGCCCTGGCCAACGCGAGCAAGTTCGAAGCAAAAGGCTTCCGCTATTCCTACGACATGCTCGGTGAAGCCGCACTCACTGAGCACGATGCGCAGAAGTACCTGGCCTCGTACGAACAAGCCATTCACTCGATCGGCAAAGCCTCCCACGGCCGTGGGATTTATGAAGGCCCGGGCATTTCCATCAAGCTGTCGGCGCTGCACCCGCGCTACAGCCGCGCGCAGTACGAGCGCGTGATGGACGAGCTGTACCCACGCCTGCTGTCCCTGACCCTGCTGGCCAAGCAATACGACATCGGCCTGAACATCGACGCCGAAGAAGCCGATCGCCTGGAGCTGTCCCTGGACCTGCTTGAGCGCCTGTGCTTCGAGCCGCAACTGACCGGTTGGAACGGCATCGGTTTCGTGATCCAGGCCTACCAGAAGCGTTGCCCGTATGTGATCGACTACGTGATCGACCTGGCGCGTCGCAGCCGCCATCGCCTGATGATCCGCCTGGTAAAAGGCGCGTACTGGGACAGCGAAATCAAGCGCGCCCAGGTCGAAGGCCTGGAAGGCTACCCGGTGTACACACGCAAGGTTTACACCGACGTTTCCTATATTGCCTGTGCACGCAAACTGCTGTCGGTGCCGGAAGTCATTTACCCGCAGTTCGCCACGCACAATGCCCACACCTTGTCGGCCATCTACCATATTGCTGGTCAGAACTATTACCCCGGCCAGTACGAGTTCCAATGCCTTCACGGCATGGGCGAGCCGCTCTACGAGCAAGTTGTCGGCAAGGTTGCCGATGGCAAGCTGAACCGTCCGTGCCGCGTGTACGCACCGGTCGGCACCCACGAAACCCTGTTGGCTTACCTGGTTCGTCGCCTGCTGGAAAACGGTGCGAACACCTCGTTCGTCAACCGCATCGCCGACCAGTCCATCTCGATCCAGGAGCTGGTGGCCGATCCAGTGGCCAGCATCGAGCAAATGGCCACGCTGGAAGGCGGCTTCGGCCTGCCACACCCGCGCATTCCATTGCCGCGCGACCTGTATGGCAGCGACCGCGCCAACTCGGCCGGTATCGACCTGGCCAACGAACATCGCCTGGCCTCGCTGTCCTGCGCCCTGCTGGCCACTGCCCACAACAACTGGAAAGCGGCGCCGATGCTCGGTTGCGCCACCAGCGAGCAACCTGCAACGCCGGTGCTGAACCCGTCCGACCTGCGTGATGTGGTCGGCCACGTGCAGGAAGCCACCGTCGAGGACGTCGACAACGCCATCCAGTGCGCCATCAGCGCCGGTCCGATCTGGCAGGCCACTCCGCCCGCCGAGCGCGCCGCGATCCTGGAACGTGCTGCCGACCTGATGGAAGGCGAGATCCAACCGCTGATGGGCCTGCTGGCCCGCGAAGCCGGCAAGACCTTCGCCAACGCCATCGCCGAAGTGCGCGAAGCCGTGGACTTCCTACGCTATTACGCGGTGCAGGCACGCAACGACTTCACCAATGACGCCCACCGCCCACTGGGCCCGGTCGTCTGCATCAGCCCGTGGAACTTCCCGCTGGCGATTTTCAGCGGTCAAGTGGCTGCTGCACTGGCCGCCGGTAACCCGGTATTGGCCAAGCCGGCGGAACAAACCCCGCTGGTCGCCGCCCAAGCCGTGCGCATCCTGCTCGAAGCCGGCATTCCGGAAGGCGTGCTGCAACTGCTGCCGGGCCAGGGCGAAACAGTCGGTGCCCGCCTGGTAGGTGATGATCGCGTCAAAGGCGTGATGTTCACCGGCTCCACCGAAGTCGCGCGCTTGCTGCAACGCAACGTCGCCGGCCGCCTGGACGCCCAGGGCCGTCCGATCCCGCTGATCGCCGAAACCGGCGGCCAGAACGCAATGATCGTCGACTCCTCGGCACTCACCGAACAAGTGGTCATCGACGTGGTGTCCTCGGCCTTCGACAGCGCCGGCCAACGTTGCTCGGCCCTGCGCGTACTGTGCCTGCAGGAAGATTCGGCAGACCGCGTGATCGAAATGCTCAAGGGCGCCATGGCAGAATGCCGCCTGGGTAACCCGGAGCGCCTGTCCGTCGACATCGGCCCGGTGATCGACGCTGAAGCCAAGGCCGGTATCGAGAAACACATCCAGGCCATGCGCGACAAAGGCCGCACTGTGTATCAGGTGGCGATTGCCGACGGTGAGGAGATCAAGCGCGGCACCTTCGTGATGCCGACGTTGATCGAACTGGAAAGCTTCGACGAACTGCAGCGTGAAATCTTCGGCCCCGTTCTGCACGTGGTGCGCTACAAGCGCAAGGAGATCGACCAGCTCATCGGCCAGATCAACGCCTCCGGCTATGGCCTTACCCTGGGCGTGCACACCCGCATCGACGAGACCATCGCCAAGGTGATCGACAACGTCAATGCCGGTAACGTCTACGTGAACCGCAACATCGTCGGTGCCGTGGTCGGCGTGCAACCGTTCGGCGGCGAAGGCCTGTCGGGTACTGGCCCGAAAGCCGGTGGCCCGCTGTACCTGTACCGCCTGCTGTCGACCCGTCCTACTGATGCGATCGAGCAATCCTTCGTCCGCGGCGACAAGTTGGCGGCACCGGACGTACGCCTGCGTGACGCCATGAGCCAACCGCTGACCGCCCTGAAAACCTGGGCCGACAGCAATCAGTTCAGCGAATTGAGCGCCGTGTGCAGCCAATTCGCCGCTCAATCCCAGAGCGGTATCACTCGCCAACTGGCCGGCCCCACCGGCGAGCGCAACAGCTACGCCATCCTGCCTCGCGAGCACGTACTGTGCCTGGCGGACGTGGAAGGCGATCTGCTGACTCAGTTGGCGGCGGTATTGGCCGTCGGCGGTTCGGCGGTCTGGCCGGAAACTGACCTGACCAAGGCCTTGTTCCCACGCCTGCCGAAGGACATTCAGGCGAAGATCAAGCGGGTTGCCGACTGGACCAAGGACGAGGTGGTGTTCGACGCAGTCCTGCACCACGGTGATTCCGACCAACTGCGTGCGGTGTGCCAGCAAGTGGCCCAGCGTGGTGGCGCGATTGTCGGGGTACATGGTTTGTCCCAAGGCGAGACCACAATTGCCTTGGAGCGCCTGGTGATCGAGCGTGCGCTGAGCGTTAACACCGCTGCTGCCGGCGGTAACGCCAGTTTGATGACTATCGGCTAACTGCCTGTGGGAGAGGGCTTGTCCCCGATAGCGGTGTGTCAGCTAGAGATAAGTTGACCGAACCACTGCTATCGGGGGGCATGCCCGCTCCCACATCCGGTCCCCATCCTGTTATTTCTGACAGTAGGCATACACCTTGAGGTGACTTAGGCTTTTCATTCCTGAATGGACGTTCGCTGTTTTCGGGCTACATACCCCTTAATGGAGAAAAGACATGGTCAACAAGACGGAAAAACTCACTTCAATCGTTAACGATGTGGAGATTGTCGAGACTTTCAACACCCGGGAGTTCTTGCTCAATGCGCAGATCGGCGACAAATTAACGAGCCACCAGACCGGCAGCCCTGTCACTCGCGTGATCGTCAGCAAGCGTTGGAATCGCAGTACTAACGATCCAAATGAGTTTGCGATTGAGATTCTGACCGATTGAATCAAGCGGACCACGCGCTCCGACTGATCGGTGCTGGCAGAAAGTCGCTTCGGGGAGCTGGCACTTATCATCGACAGCTCCTTTTTCTAGCCCTCCATCACCCTCATCAATCATCCTGTTCACCGCACCCATCCCGCGCCTAGACTCGGCTCACTTCAAAAAAGGTAAGCCGCCATGTCCGAGATGCTGCTCAGTTCCCGCAATCTGGCTTTCGAGCTGTACGAAGTCCTCGATGCCGAGGGCCTGACCCAGCGTGAGCGGTTTGCCGAGCACAATCGCGAAACGTTCGATGCGGCCATCAGCACGGCCCGCCACATCGCGCAAAAGCATTTCGCGCCCCATAACCGCAAGAACGACGAAAACGAACCGCGCTACGAAAACGGCGCAGCCATTCTGATTCCGGAAGTGAAGCCGGCCGTGGATGCTTTCCTCGAAGCCGGCTTCCTCAACGCCGCCCGCAGCTTCGAGGCCGGAGGCATGCAGCTACCGACTTTGCTGTCCCAGGCTTGCTTCGCGCACTTCCAGTCGGCCAACGCGGCCTCGACGTCCTACCCGTTCCTGACCATGGGCGCCGCCAACCTGATCGAAAGCTTCGGCACCGAGGAGCAGAAACAGCGCTTCCTGCAACCGATGATCGAAGGCCGATTCTTCGGCACCATGGCCCTGACCGAGCCCCATGCCGGCTCATCGTTGTCGGATATTCGTACGCGCGCCGAGCCAGCTGCTGACGGCACTTATCGGCTCAAGGGCAATAAGATTTTCATTTCTGGCGGCGACCACTCGCTGTCGGAAAACATCGTGCATATGGTCCTCGCCAAGCTGCCGGATGCACCGGCCGGAGTGAAGGGCATTTCACTGTTTATCGTGCCCAAGTTCCTGGTCAACGATGACGGTAGCCTGGGCGAGCGCAACGACGTGCTGCTGGCCGGGCTTTTCCACAAGATGGGTTGGCGCGGCACCACGTCCACGGCGCTTAATTTCGGCGATAACGGCAATTGCATCGGCTACCTGGTGGGAAAACCTCACCAAGGGTTGAGCTGCATGTTTCAGATGATGAACGAGGCACGCATCGGTGTCGGAATGGGCGCGGTAATGCTCGGTTACGCTGGCTACCTCTATTCACTGGAATACGCGCGCGAACGTCCGCAAGGCCGTTTACCGGACAGCAAGGACCCCAGCACCGCACCGGTATCGATCATTCAGCATGCCGATATCAAGCGCATGCTACTGACCCAGAAGGCTTATGTTGAAGGGGCTTTCGACCTGGGTTTGTATGCCGCAAGACTGTTTGACGACACCAGCACGCTGGAGACCGAGGATGAGCGCAAGCACGCCCATGAGCTGCTGGACCTGCTCACGCCCATCGTCAAATCCTGGCCCTCAGAGTTCTGCCTCAAAGCCAACGAATTGGCGATCCAGATTCTCGGCGGCCACGGCTATACCCGTGAATACCCGGTGGAGCAGTACTACCGCGACAACCGCCTGAACCCGATCCACGAAGGCACCCACGGTATCCAATCCCTGGACTTGCTGGGACGCAAGCTCGCGCAGAACGGCGGCGCAGGCTTGAAACAGCTGATTCGGTTGATCGCCGAGACGGGCGCACGCGCCCAGCAATACCCGTCGCTGACGGCGCTGCGCGAACCGTTGGAACAGCTGGTGAACCGTTTGCAAAGCGTCACCCTCGGCCTGCTGACAGATCTCGCCCAGGGCAAGGTCAACAGCAGCCTGGCGAACTCGGCTCTGTACCTGAAGGTGTTCGGCCATACCGTGATTGGCTGGCGCTGGCTGGAGCAGGCGATTCGCGCCGAAGAGGGCTTGGCCAGGGGCAATGCGGCGGATGTGGCGTTCTATAAAGGCAAGCTCCAGGCCGCGCGCTACTTCCTGACCTGGGAAGTACCAGGCTGCCATCATGAACTGGCGCTTCTGGAGGCACGCGATGATACGTGCCTGGGCATGCAGGATGCGTGGTTCTAAGCACCTCCAGCGATAAAGTACCCAGTGACCGGGCGTCGGCACCTGTCAACTATGACAGGTGCCAAATCACTTTCTAACACTTAAGTTCAGTGAACCCGAGCGAGCAATTCCGTATTACGGGAAAGCGGCAGGTAGTCGCCTGCTCAAAAACGCACTAGGAGCACTGAAAATGAGCCAAGAAAGCCGGTCTAGCGGGAAATACATCGGAGAATACGTTGAAGATATCTACATAAAACGCGGTGACCTCTGGGAACAAGGCGGTGTGAAGCACGAGGTCACGAGCAAGAAATACATCATCACATCAGAAGACTATGACTACGACATTGAGGTGGTCATCGCGCTGCCTACCAACAGGCCAGCCGGCAAAAAAAACCATCTCGCGCTACCAATCCCACCTGAACTGACAGCCGACACCCACGAATACCTCCTGACAATCGCCCCGGGAGACGACTACGTCGACCGGCAGGGCAAGGCGTGGAAGGTCACAGGGAAATATTACCGCCCCATGTCCGGGGGGCAGCTGAAAGTCGGAATCTTCATTCAGTGACACTCACACTTATTCTGGCTGGCCTAGCAATACGGGAGTATTGCTTCCAGCCAGCTTTCAATCCCCCTGCCCAATCGCCTTGGAAATCACCTCGACCGTGGCGCTGACTTGCTCTTGGTAACGGTCGAGTTCCTGCTGGTGAGCCTGCTGCATTTCGATCTGCTCGGCGCACAGGTTCAGCGCCGCCAGCACCAGTAATTTGTCACCGATCAGGGTCGGGTACTTTTTCTTGGTGGTGGCAAGGGACGCCTTGAGCAGGGTTACCGCGTGCATCAGGGTTTTTTCTTCTCCGGCCGGTGCCTTGATCGAGTAATCCTCTCCGAGAATCGAAACGACCTTTATCCCTTCACTCATGCGCTGACAGGTCCTGCGCTTACACGCTCAACCAGTGCCTGGATACGGGCGGCAGTGGCGCCTTGCTTCTCTTCCTGTTCCATCAGGTTCAGTTGCAGGCTGTCGTTCTCATCCTTGGCACGCGCCAGTTCGGCCTTGAGGGACTCGTTGGTGCCCAGTAGATCCTGATTCTGCTGTACCAGGTCGCTGACCAGTTGTTCCAGTTGGCTGAGGGATGCTTCTAACATTTTGATTTCTCTGACTTTTTCAAAGGGCGGTGACGATAAAGAAAATTCACCTCGGATGCCAGGGTTATCCCCGGCGCGCAGCCCGTTTTTTAAGGGCCGGGCCGCACTTTCGAGCCTTAGTGACTGCATTTACCCGATCTGGTTCCTGAATCGGCCAAGCCCCTCGTCAGATGCGACAAAAACGCACAGGCCCCTTTAGACTTTAGTCGTACGACCGATAGAGAGGGACAGACCGTCTCATGGCCGCACGGATCGCGCTCTCCCCCAGGATTCCCGCATGTCGCTTCGTAATATGAATATCGCTCCGAGGGCCTTCCTCGGCTTTGCGTTGATTGGCGCGTTGATGTTGTTTCTCGGTGTGTTCGCCCTCAATCAGATGAGCAAGATACGCGCCGCCACGGAAGACATCACGCTGTCCAGCGTGCCGAGCATTCGCGCCCTCGATGAGTTCACCCAACTGACCCTGCGCCTGCGGGTTTTGTCGTACCGCCTGCTGACCAACCGCGAGCCGGAGGTCCAGCAAAAAACCCTGGAAGCCTTCGAGCTGCGTAACCAGCAGATCCGTACCGCCCAGGCCGTTTACGAAAAACTCATCGAGGGGGCTGAAGAGCGTTCGGCCTACGACGAATACGTGCGCCTGCTCGGTCAGTACCATCAGATTGAAGAGCGCATGAAGAGCCTCTCGCAGGCCAATCAGGTCGACGATCTGCGCAAAATGCTCAACACCGAATTGCTCAGCAACTCCGAGCAGGTCAATGCCGTGCTTACGCGCCTGCTGGAGCTCAACAACAAAATGGCCCTGGCCACCAATCAGGACGCCGAAGACCAATACAACACGGCCTTCAATATGGTGGTGAGCCTGTTGGTAATCGCCACGTTGCTGACCGTGTTGTTCGCCTGGCTGCTGACCCGCAGCATCACCCTGCCCATTTCCCAGGCATTGGAAGCAGCGGAAGAAGTGGCCGAAGGCAACCTGACCCGCCCGATCAAGGTCGACGGCAACGACGAAGCCGGACGCCTGCTGGCGGCGATGGCCAAGATGCAGGACAAGCTGCGCGACACCCTGCAACGCATCGCCGGCTCGGCCACCCAGCTCGCTTCGGCCGCCGAAGAGCTAAACGCCGTCACTGACGAAAGCGCTCGCGGCCTGACCCAGCAAAACAACGAAATCGAACAAGCCGCCACAGCGGTGAACGAGATGACCAGCGCCGTGGAAGAAGTCGCGCGCAATGCGGTCAGCACGTCAGAAGCCTCGCGCAACGCCACCACCTCCGCCGGTGACGGGCGGGATTTGGTGCAGGAAACCGTCAGCGCCATTGAACGCATGAGCGGCGACGTACAAGCCACCGCCACCCTCATCGGTGACCTGGCCAATGAGTCCCGCGATATCGGCAAGGTGCTGGACGTGATTCGTGGCCTGGCCGACCAGACCAACCTGCTGGCCCTGAACGCCGCCATCGAAGCGGCGCGCGCCGGTGAAGCCGGCCGTGGCTTTGCGGTGGTGGCCGACGAAGTGCGCGCACTGGCCCATCGTACCCAGCAGTCGACCAGCGAAATCGAGCGGATGATCGGCAGCATCCAGGCCGGCACCGAGCACGCGGTGGATTCGATGCGTAACAGCACCGAACGGGCGGAGTCGACGCTGAACATCGCCAAAGGCGCCGGAATGTCGCTGGACACCATCAACACCGCGATCGTCGAAATCAACGAGCGCAACCTGGTGATTGCCAGCGCGGCGGAAGAGCAGGCCCAGGTGGCACGGGAAGTTGACCGCAACCTGGTGAATATCCGTGACCTGTCGGTGCAATCGGCGACCGGTGCCAGTCAGACCAGCGCGGCGAGCAGCGAACTGTCGCGCCTGGCGGTGGATTTGAATGGCATGGTCGGGCGCTTCCGGCTATAGGCGATTCCTCTGGGCGCTGGCTTGCCTGCGATGGCGCACCCTCGGTGAGCCTGACCCACCGCGGTGCCTGCATTGCAGGCGAGCCAGCGCCCACATTGGATGAGTGCGCGCCTTAAAAGCTTTTTGACAGCACCGCAATTCAACAGGTTAGAATCGCTGGCACGCAGACTGCATGGTCAGTTTGCGCCCCGTCTTGTTTGCTCATGGAGTACTGCCTTTGAATGCGACGACCATCAACAGCCTGTTCTTGATCGGCGCGTTGCTGGTGAGTGCGAGCATTCTGGTGAGTTCCCTTTCGTCCCGACTGGGCATCCCGATCCTGGTGATCATCCTGGCCGTGGGCATGGTCGCCGGCGTCGATGGCGGCGGCATTATCTTCGACAACTACCCAACCGCCTACCTGGTGGGCAACCTCGCCCTGGCCGTGATCCTGCTCGACGGCGGGTTGCGCACCCGGGTGGCGAGTTTTCGCGTGGCACTCTGGCCGGCGTTGTCGCTGGCCACGGTGGGGGTGTTGATTACCACCGGCCTCACCGGCATGGCGGCGGCCTGGCTGTTTGACCTCAACATCATCCAAGGCTTATTGATCGGCGCAATTGTCGGCTCAACCGACGCCGCGGCAGTGTTCTCGCTGCTCGGCGGCAAGGGCCTGAACGAACGCGTCACCGCCAGCCTGGAAATCGAATCCGGCAGTAACGACCCCATGGCGGTGTTCCTCACTGTCACGTTGATCGACATGCTTGCCAACGGCCAGACCGGCCTGCACTGGAGCCTGCTGACCCACCTGGTGCGCGAGTTCGGCATCGGCGGCATGGTCGGCCTGGGTGGCGGCTGGCTGATGCTGCAGATGGTCAACCGCATCAACCTGGCCACCGGCCTGTACCCGATCCTGGTGATCGCCGGCGGCCTGTTCGTGTTCGCCCTGACCAACGCCCTGCACGGCAGCGGCTTCCTCGCCGTGTACCTGTGTGGCCTGGTGATCGGCAACCGCCCGGTGCGCAGCCGACATGGCATTTTGCATATGCTCGACGGCATGGCCTGGCTGGCGCAGATCGGCATGTTCCTGGTGCTGGGCCTGCTGGTCACGCCCCATGACTTGCTGCCCATCGCGCTGCCAGCCCTGGGCCTGGCGCTGTGGATGATCCTGTTTGCACGGCCATTGTCGGTAATGGTCGGCCTGCTGCCCTTCAAGGCATTCCACGGCCGCGAAAAAGCCTTTATCGCCTGGGTCGGCCTGCGGGGCGCGGTGCCGATCATTCTGGCGGTGTTCCCGCTGATGGCCGGGCTGCCCCATGCGCAGCTGTATTTCAACCTGGCGTTCTTTATCGTGCTGGTGTCGCTGCTGGTGCAGGGCACGAGCCTGCCGTGGGTGGCCAAGCTGCTGAAGGTCACCGTACCGCCGGACCCGGCGCCGATTTCCCGGGCTGCCCTGGAAGTCCATGTCACCAGCGAGTGGGAGCTGTTCGTCTACCGCCTGGGGGCGGAAAAGTGGTGCATCGGCGCCGCCCTGCGCGAGTTGAAAATGCCCGAAGGCACGCGGATTGCGGCACTGTTCCGTGGCCAGCAACTGCTCCATCCGTCGGGTAGTACCGTGCTGGAAGTCGGCGACCTGCTCTGCGTGATCGGCCACGAACACAACCTTCCAGCCCTGGGCAAACTGTTCAGCCAGGCGCCGCAACGTGGCCTCGACCTGCGTTTCTTCGGCGACTTCGTACTGGAAGGCGATGCCCAGCTGGGCGCGGTCTCCGCCCTGTACGGCCTGAAACTAGAGGGCATCGACCCGGACATGCCGCTGAGCAGTTTCATCACCCAGAAAGTCGGCGGCGCCCCCATCGTCGGCGACCAGGTGGAGTGGAACAACACCATCTGGACCGTCGCGGTCATGGACGGGAACAAGATCGGCAAAGTGGGCGTCAGATTCCCCGAAGGAAGTCGCCCGGGCCCCGGACTCTTCCTCTAAACTGCGGGGCGACGTTGCCCCGATTTTTCACTTTGCTCGACCGGTCTCTATGCCAACCCTGCGCACTTTTCTCGCCACTGCCCTGCTGGGCCTGACCCTTTGTGTCGGCACCGTTCACGCGGCCGACCCGCCCAGCGCCGATGCCATCCAGCAAACCCTGGACAAGCTGCCCGATCGCAAGCTGCCCGACGCCGACATGAAGGCGCTGCAGACGATCCTGCAACAGACCCTGACGTACCTGGGCAACAAGCAGGAGTACGAGCAGCGCCTGGTCGACCTCAAGCGCCAGCTGGAGGACGCCCCGCGCCAGACCGGCGACAACCAGCGCGAGCTGACGCGGCTCAAGGCGACCAAAGTCATCCCGGTCGCCCAGCGCTACGCCACCCTGCCGGTGCCGCAGCTCGAGCAATTGCTGGTGCAACGCACCACCCAGCAAGGCGACCTGCAAAAAGAACTGGCCGACGCCAACAGCCTCTCCATCGCCGCCCAGACCCGCCCCGAGCGCGCCCAGACCGAAATCAGCAGCAGCCAGACGCGCATCCTGCAGATCAATTCGATCCTCAAGGCCGGCAAGGACAACGGTAAAACCCTCAGCGGCGACCAGCGTAACCAGCTCAATGCCGAACTCGCGGCGCTGAACGCACTGATCCCCTTGCGTCGCCAGGAACTGGCCGGCAACAGTCAACTGCAAGACCTGGGCAACAGCCAGCACGACCTGGTGATGGAGAAAACTGCACGCCTGGAACAAGAGATCCAGGACCTGCAGACCCTGATCAATCAGAAGCGCCTGGCCCAGTCCCAACAGACGGTGACCCAACAGTCCATCGAAGCGCAAAAGGCCGGCGGCAGCAGCTTGCTGGCCACCGAGAGCGCAGCGAACCTGAAGCTGTCCGACTACCTGCTCAAAAGCACCGACCGCCTCAACGACCTGACCCAGAAAAACCTGCAGACCAAGCAGCAGCTCGACACCGTGACCCAGAGCGATTCAGCCCTGGACGAGCAGATCAACGTGCTCAAAGGCAGCCTGCTGCTGTCCAAGATTCTCTACAAACAGAAGCAGGCCCTGCCGCGCCTGACTGTGGACCGCGACCTGGCGGACGATATCGCCAACATTCGCCTGTACCAGTTCGAGGTCAACCAGCAGCGCGAACTGATCAGCTCGCCGAGCACCTATGTGGATAACTTGCTGGCAAACCAGTCGCCGGAAGATGTCACCCCGCAATTGCGCCGCACCCTGCTGGAACTGGCGATTACCCGCAGCGATCTGCTGGAACGCTTGAGCCGCGAGCTGAGCGCGCTGCTCAACGAATCCATCACCCTGCAACTGAACCAGAAACAACTGCTCAGCACTGCCACGACCCTGCGGGCGACGCTGGATGAGCAGATGTTCTGGATCCCCAGCAACAAACCGCTGGATACCGAATGGCTGGAGACGGTGCCGGCGCACCTGAGCAAGCAAGTCGCCACCCTGCCCTGGGCCTCCAGCGTCAGCGAACTGTATGACGGCCTGACCCAACGCCCGCTGCTGTTCCTGCCCCTGCTGCTGTTGATCGGTGCGCTGCTGTGGCGACGCAAAAACCTGTACCAGCGCCTGAATAAGGTCCACCTGGACATCGGCCACTTCAAGCGCGACAGCCAGTGGCACACGCCCCAGGCCATCCTGATCAATATCCTGCTGGCAATGCCGGTGTCCCTGGGCCTGGCGCTGTGCGGCTACGCGCTGCAAATCGACGCCCGTGGGCAAAATGCCAACCTGGGCGCTGCGCTGCTGCAGATCGCCCAGGCGTGGCTGGTGTTCTACACCGCCTACCGCATCCTGGCGCCGGGCGGCGTGGCCGAACTGCACTTTCGCTGGGAGAAACCCCAGGTCGAATTCCTGCAGGGCTGGGTACGCAAGCTCGGGCTGGTGGTGCTGGCCCTGGTGGCCGTGGTGGCGATTGCCGAGCACCAACCGGCGGCACTCGCCGACGACGTGCTGGGCATCGGCGTGGTACTGACCTGCTACGCACTGATGGCCTGGCTGCTGGGTCGCCTGCTGCTGCACAGCCCAACCCATGAAAAGGCCTCGCTGTTCCGCAAAGCCGTGGGCCTGATGTTCACCGCGCTGCCCATCGCGTTGTTTATCGCCGTGTGCTTCGGCTACTACTACACCGCGCTCAAGCTCAGCGACCGACTGATCAACACCCTGTACCTGTTGATGTTCTGGCTGGTGATCGAAGCCACCTTCGTCCGCGGCCTGGGCGTTGCCGCCCGCCGCCTGGCCTATGCGCGTGCCCTGGCCAAACGCCAGGCCGCCAAGGAAGCCGGCGACGGCGAAGCGGTGATCGAAGAGCCGACCCTGGACATCGAGCAAGTCAACGAACAGTCCATGCGCCTGATTCGCCTGGCCCTGCTCGGCGGCTTTATCGCGGCGCTGTACTGGGTGTGGTCGGACCTGATCTCGGTATTTTCCTACCTCGACAACGTCACCTTGTACGAATACACCAGCGGCACCGGCGCCAATATCAGCATGGTGCCCATCAGCATCGGCGACTTGCTCGGTGCGCTGATCATCATCGGCATTACCTTCGCGCTGGCGCGCAACCTGCCTGGTCTACTGGAAGTGCTGGTGCTGTCCAAGCTGGACCTGGCACAAGGCAGTGCCTATGCCACCACCACGTTGCTGTCCTACATCATCGCTGGCGTGGGCTTCGTGTCGACCCTGTCCACGCTGGGCGTGAGCTGGGACAAATTGCAATGGCTGGTGGCCGCGCTGTCAGTGGGCCTGGGCTTCGGCATGCAGGAGATTTTCGCCAACTTCATCTCCGGGATCATGATCCTGTTCGAACGCCCGGTGCGCATTGGCGACACCATCACCATCGGCAACCTGTCGGGCACGGTGAGCAAGATCCGCATCCGCGCCACCACGATCACCGATTTTGATCGCAAGGACATCATTGTCCCGAACAAGACCTTCATCACCGGGCAACTGATCAACTGGTCGCTGACCGACACCATTACCCGGGTCACGCTCAAACTCGGCGTGGACTACGGCTCCGACCTGGACCGCGTGAAGGAATTGCTGCTCAAGGCCGCCCGCGACAACCCGCGCGTACTCAAGGAGCCGGAGCCGCATGTGTACTTCCTCAACTTCGGCGAAAGCACCCTCGACCACGAATTGCGCATGCACGTGCGCGACCTGGGCGACCGCAACCCGGTAATCGACGAGGTGAACCGCTTTATCAATCGCGAGTTCAAGAAAGAGCACATCAACATCTCGTTCCGCCAGATGGAGGTCTACCTCAAGAACCTTCATGGCCAGGAATACAAATTGGTGGAGGTCGATACTCCGGCCAAGCCCGCCAACGACGGTGGCGTGCAGGAACCACCGCCGAGCAAACTCGACTAACGACGCTATCCCCAGCAGAATGCTCGGACATTCTGCTGGAGATGGCCGGTGAAAGCCCTCGACGAACTGACCTTCGACAACCGCTTCGCACGCCTAGGCGACGCATTCTCAACCCACGTATTGCCTGAGCCCCTCGACGCACCGCGCCTCGTGGTGGCGAGCGAGGCCGCCATGGCCCTGCTCGACCTCGACCCCGCCGTTGCCGAAACGCCGGTGTTCGCCGAGCTGTTCGGCGGTCACAAGCTGTGGGCCGAAGCGGAACCGCGGGCAATGGTCTATTCCGGGCATCAGTTCGGCGGCTACACCCCGCAACTGGGCGATGGCCGTGGGTTGTTGCTGGGTGAGGTGTACAACGAGGCCGGAGAACACTGGGACCTGCACCTCAAGGGCGCCGGGATGACACCTTATTCACGCATGGGCGACGGGCGCGCCGTGTTGCGTTCGTCGATCCGTGAGTTTCTGGCCTCCGAAGCGTTGCACGCGCTGGGCATCCCCAGCAGTCGCGCGCTGTGCGTCATTGGCTCCGACACGCCCGTTTGGCGCGAGAAGCAGGAGCGCGGGGCGATGGTGCTGCGCATGGCACACAGCCATATCCGCTTTGGTCATTTCGAATACTTCTACTACACCAAGAAACCCGAGCAACAGGCTAAACTGGCCGAACACGTGCTCAACCTTCACTACCCCGAGTGCCGCGAACAGCCTGAACCCTACCTGGCCATGTTTCGCGAAATCGTCGAGCGCAATGCCGAACTGATCGCCAAGTGGCAGGCCTATGGCTTTTGCCACGGCGTGATGAACACAGACAATATGTCGATCCTCGGCATCACCTTCGACTTCGGACCGTTCGCGTTCCTGGATGACTTTGACGCGCACTTCATCTGCAACCATTCCGACCATGAAGGGCGTTACTCCTTCAGCAATCAGGTGCCGATCGGCCAGTGGAACCTCAGCGCCCTGGCGCAGGCGTTGACGCCGTTCATCAGCGTCGACGCCTTGAAGGAAGCGCTCGGCCTCTACCTGCCGCTGTACCAGGCCAACTACCTGGACCTGATGCGCCGCCGTTTGGGGCTGACCACCGCCGAGGACGATGACCAGGCACTGGTGGAGCGCCTACTGAAGCTGATGCAGAATAGCGGCGTGGATTACACCCTGTTCTTCCGTCGCCTGGGGGATGAGCCGGCTGCGCTGGCCGTGACGCGGCTGCGGGATGACTTCGTCGACCCGGCCGGGTTCGATGCCTGGGCCGAGCAGTACAAGGCGCGTGTTGCACGGGATGGTGACTACAGCGAGGAACAGCGTCGTGCGCGGATGCACGCGGTGAACCCGCTGTATATCCTGCGCAACTACCTGGCACAGAACGCTATCGCTGCCGCCGAATCCGGCGATTACAGCGAGGTGCGGCAGTTGCACGAGGCGCTTTCCAAGCCGTTTGAGGAACAAGCGGGGATGGAGCGATACGCACAGCGGCCGCCGGATTGGGGGAAGCATTTGGAAATTAGTTGTTCGTCTTAAGGACCCGTATCCAGAAGATCGCCCACCGTCTTGGTCATGATCAGATGAACATGTCCACTGGCACCTTGAAGAACTCTGCCAGCCAACGAATCTGCCGAACGTTCAGCTGGCGTTTTCCACTCAGGATTTCTGAGACAACCGATTGAGCGCCTACGCCAGGCAGATCACTTTGCGTCAAACCATGCTCCTGCATCATTGACCGCAGTACATCAACTCCGCTCGCCTCAGGTATTGGCCAATGCTCTAAGTCGTAGGCCTCAACCCAGTCACCGATGATATCGACCAGCCCCATCAGCGGATGGGTTTCATCTTCCCCCACGATATCCAGCAATTCGTCGAGCGCCTCTACCAACAGATCGTAATCAGCCTCGGTTTTCGGCTTACGCAACAAGGGGGACACGAACTGCCAATGCTCGGCGACTTGCTCGATCAATACACTCATTTTTCCCATTACTCCTTCCATTTACCCTTGTCGTATTCACGATGGTCCAAAATATGCCGGATATAGAGGCGCTGCATTCGATAGCGCACGATGGCAACAAGGCGGAGCTTGTTACCTCCAATATTGAACACATGCAGTGCCCCAACTTTATCCACAGCAGTGAAAACTGCTCTCAACGTCGCAAAATCTTCAGGGCTGATGACTTTGACCTTACGATGCCACTCATCCAGAGCACTCGCTGAGTGAGGCCATTTTTCCTTGGCATTTCGTATTTGCTTCGCACTGATCACTCGCATGCAACATCCCTATCGCATCTTGCTATGAAGGTTAAACTCGAACGCTGACTATCGCAATTTGCTATAGAGCCGATCGGACCGGTGGTGCCTTGTCGAACACGCTTTCACAGCCTAGATAGGCACGCGCAATCGACGCGCAAAAATCTGTGAGCATATGCAACGTCGCTTAGAACTTGATAACACCTGCGCCCGACTCCACATTGAGCTCCACTGACTGCTGTCGTTGGAGCCTCACCATGTCCGAACCTCTTGTAATCCCCTGCCCCCACTGCAACGGCCTCAACCGCATCCCCGGCGAACGCCTGGGTGATGCGCCGAAGTGTGGGCGTTGCAAACAACCCGTCTTACTGAACAGGCCTTTTGAGTTGAAACAAGGCGACTACGCCAGCCAGATCAAGGGCGACCTGCCGTTGCTGGTGGATGTATGGGCCGAGTGGTGCGGGCCGTGCAAGTCGTTTGCGCCGGTGTTTGAGCAGGCGGCTGGGCAGCTAGAAGGCAAGTGCCGCTTGGCCAAGCTGGACAGCGAGGCCAACCAGCAGCTGTCGGCACAGCTGGGCATTCGTTCGATTCCCAGTTTGATTCTGTTCAAGAACGGCCGTGAAGTGGCGCGCCAAAGCGGGGCGTTTCCCTTGCCGCAGTTAATGAGCTGGTTGCGTAGCCAGGGCGTGTAAATACGGCCAGCCCACTCAATGGGTGGATGGCCGTGGAGATACAACCGGCGCTGCGTACGTGCTGTATGGCCGCAAGGCCAGACCCGTCCTACAGACTCTGTGGGACACACCCATCTGCCGAAACGCAATCAAAAATGTGGGAGCGGGCTTGCCCGCGAAGGCGGTGTATCAGTAACAGATGTTCTGACTGACATACCGCCTTCGCGGGCAAGCCCGCTCCCACAGGTTTTTTTTTGCGTTTCAGGTCACGCGTTTTCCAGCAGGTTATGCAGCTCCACAAACTGCTGCGTCAGTTTATGCCGTGGGTCCAGGTGGATCAGGGGCTTGTTCTCCTGGTGCGACTCGCGCATACGCACCGAGCTGGCCAGGTACACCGGCAACACTGGCAGGCCCTCGGCAATCAACTCTTCCAGCATCTGCTGTGGCAGACTCGCCCGCGCCTGGAACTGGTTGACCACGATGCCTTCCACTTCAAGGCCTTCGTTGTGGTCTTCCTTCAGTTCCTCGATCTCGGCCAGCAGGCCATAGAGGGCCTGGCGCGAGAAACTGTCGCAATCGAAAGGAATTAGTACGCGATCTGCAGCAATCAGCGCCGAAACCGCGTAGAAATTCAAGGCCGGCGGCGTATCCAGGTAAATCCGATCGTAATCTTCACTCAATTCATCCAGCAGCTTTCGCAGCTTGTTGATCTTGTGCTTGGCCTCGAGCTTGGGCTGCAAGTCCGCCAATTCGGCGGTGGCCGTGATCACGTGCAGGTTGTCGAAGGGCGTCTCGTAGATATCCACCCGGTTTTTCTTCGAGAACGGTCCGGAAGACAGGGTCTGCTTGAAAAATTCGGCAATGCCCATCGGTATATCGTCACCGGTCAGCCCGGTGAGGTACTGGGTCGAGTTGGCTTGTGCATCGAGGTCCACCAACAGGGTTCGATAGCCTTCGCTGGCACTGACTGCCGCCAGGTTGCAGGCGATGCTGGACTTGCCCACGCCGCCTTTCTGATTGAACACCACGCGCCGCATGGAAAAACCTCCGTGTATCAATGAATGTCCGAGTGTAGAGGGCAAAAGCGCCTGTTAGCTACCTCGTTCATCCATGCACTCCTGCATCACAGGCCATCGGCGACCTGTCTGTCATACGCAAGCGACAGATTAAAAAGAACGGTCCGACAATGCATCACGTCCGTGGTAAAGGACAATCTGTAAATTCTTCCAACTATTTTGTAATTGGCGATGCACAATTCTTTACCAATGTTTGCTAGAACCCCACGGCACCGGGATAATGCGCGCCATTCGGCTATTGCTCCCTGTCCCGGTATTCGGGGCCAAAAACCGCACATGGAAGCCCGCAGGGGCGGGATACCTTCTCAGTGATCACTTTCAACATCGCCCAATGGCGCGCCTGGGCCCCAGGGCTCGAGAGCGTGGACGACTGGCACGCCTGGTGCCAGGCCCCGGTGCTGCTGCCCGCAAGTGATGCCGCCCCGGATGTGTCATTCCTGCCAGCCATGCAGCGTCGCCGCCTGAGCCGCCTGGCGCGCATGGCCTTCAGCGTCGGCTGGCCATTGGCCGAGGGCCTGCAGGACCTGCCGCTGGTGTTCATTTCCCGGCATGGCGAGACCCCGCGCACCCTCGACATCCTCAGCGACCTGGCCAACGACCAGCCGCTGTCGCCCACCCAGTTCAGCCTGTCGGTGCACAACGCGGTGATTGGCCTGTGGTCGATCCTGCGCAATGAAACCAGCGAAATGACCGCCCTCGCTGCCGTCGGCGATGGCCTGGAACACGGCATGCTCGAAGCCGCCGCGCTGCTCAACGAAGGCGCACCGGCGGTGTTGCTGGTGATCACTGAAGAGCAGCCGCCCGAGGCTTACGCCAGCTGGATCGTCGACGTGCCCTTTCCCTATGCCCTCGGCCTGTTGCTGACACCGGGCGACGAGTGGCAGCTGGAACTGGGCCGCGGCACTGTCCAACCCACTCAAACCCAGTGGCCCCACGCCCTGAACCTGCTGCGCACCCTGCTCACCGAACAGGTCGCCTGCCAACATGCCTGGAAGAACCGAGTATGGAACTGGCAACGCAAGCCGTGAACGACAAACCACGGGACGCCTATTACTGGCGCCTGTTCGCCACCGCTGCCAGCTTTGCGCTGTTCGGGTTCGGCGGGCTGTGCCTGCGCCTGCTGGTGTTTCCGTTGCTCAGCTGCCTGCCAGGCGACGCAGCCAACCACCGACGCCGCGCTCGCCACACGATCAGTTGGCTGTTCTGGTTCTTTATTCGCCTGATGCAGCGCGCCGGCGTGCTGACCTTCAGCGTCGAAGGTGCAGAAAAGCTCGGGCGGCCGGGACAGATGATTATCGCCAACCACCCGTCGCTGATCGACGTGGTGTTCCTGATTGGCCTGGTGCGCCAGGCCAACTGCGTGGTCAAGCAGAGCCTGTGGCAAAACCCCTTCACGCGAGGCCCCGTGCGCGACGCCGGTTACATCAGCAACGACGGCAGCGCCGAAATGCTCGATGCCGCCGCCGATGCCCTGCGCGGTGGCCAGACACTGATCATCTTTCCGGAAGGCACCCGCACCCCTCCCGGCGCGGCGCCTGCCTTTCATCGCGGCGGTGCCGCGATTGCACTGCGCGGTGCGACAATCATCACCCCCGTGGTGATCAAGGTCAGCCCCACGACCCTCACCAAGGCCGAACCCTGGTATCGCATCCCTAAACGCCGCGTGCACTTCAGTTTGCGCGTGGGTGCCGATATAGAACCACAGGCGTTCGCAACACTGGGCCCCGCGCCCCAGGCCTCACGCAAGCTCAACGATTACCTGCATCACTATTTCATTAAGGAGCTCGCCGAAGATGAGCGACCAACACCGCCTTGAGCACGACATAAAGACGCTGATCATCGAGGCCCTGGGCCTGGAAGACATCGGCGTAGACGACATCGGCAGCGAGCAAACCCTGTTCGGCGAAGGCCTCGGCCTGGATTCGGTAGACGCCCTGGAGCTGGGCCTGGCGATCCAGAAAAAGTACGGCATCAAGATCGATGCCGACGCCAAGGATACCCGCAATCACTTCACCAACGTGGCCAGCCTTGCGGCGTTCGTCACGGCTAGACAGGCAGCTTGAGACCGGACCATGCAAACTCGTGACGAAATTTTCAACACCCTGCGCGACGCCTTGGTAGAACTGTTCGAACTGCCGCCGGAACGCGTCACCCTTGACGCCAACCTGTACCAGGACCTGGAAATCGACAGCATCGATGCCGTCGACTTGATCGACCATATCAAGCGCCAGACCGGCAAGAAGATCGCCGCCGAGGAATTCAAGGCGGTGCGCACGGTGAGCGACGTGGTTGAGGCGGTGTACCGTCTGGTCCAGCCCGCCGCATGAGCCGGCTGATCGGCCTCGGCCTGCTGTTGGCGGGGCTGCTGTACCCCTTTGCGGTGTATTACGGCACCGAGCACTTTGCGCCTTGGCAATTCGGCCTGCTGCTGGGCGGCCTGTGGCTGCTGCGTGCACTGACCGGTGTGCGACGCCCCGGCAGTCGCTGGATGGCGCTGGCGGTGATCGTGTTTTGCCTGCTGCTGGCCTGGTTCGATGACCCCCGCCTGTTGCGCTGGTACCCGAGCCTGGTCAGTGCGTTCATGTTGGCGCTGTTCGGCTTGAGCCTCAAGTACGGCCCGCCGGTGGTCGAGCGCCTGGCACGCATGACTGAGCCCGTGTTGCCGCCTCATGTCATCGTGTATACCCGCCGGGTGACCGTGGTATGGAGCGTGTTTTTTCTGTGTAATGGCCTGCTTGCCGCCGCCCTCACCCTGTGGGCGCCGCTGGGCTGGTGGACGTTGTACAACGGCCTGATCGCCTACGGGCTGATGGGGCTGTTGTTTGCCGTGGAATGGCTGGTACGACAAAGGGTTCGAGGCCGCGTATGAATGGGTTGAAACTTGAGCACTTGCTGCTCGAGCCGCTGGAACAGCGTTGGGTCACCACCGAACCTGCCATGAATCACGCGCAGTTGCGCGAGCAGTCCCTGAGCCTGGCGGCAGGCTTGCAGGCCCGCGGTATCCGGCGCCTGGCCGTGTACCTGGAAGATGCAGGCCTGCTGGCAATTGCGCTACTGGGCGCCTGGCGGGCCGGGGTCAGCGTGCTGCTGCCCGCCGATTTGCAACCTCAGACCCGCCAACGCTGGGATGAAGCCGTCGATGCCTGGCTGACCGAAGCGGCGGACCTGGATGCGCTGTACCAGGCGCCGCTGAGCGCTGCCGCGCTTGATCTGGACACCTGCCAATTGAGCCTGTGCACTTCCGGCTCCAGCGGCGAACCCAAGCGCATCGACAAGACCCTGCGCCAACTGGCCAACGAGGTCGAGGCCCTGGAAACCCTGTGGGGGCCGGACCTCAAGGACGCCTGCATCATTGGCAGCGTCGCCACCCAGCATATCTACGGCCTGCTGTTCCGGGTGCTTTGGCCGCTGTGCGCCGGCCGCACCTTTGTTCGCCAACAGCTGGCCTTCCCCGAAGACTTGCAGCGCGCCAGCCGCGAACACCCGCAATTCGCCTGGGTCGCCAGTCCGGCGTTGCTCAAGCGCATGGGTGACAACCTCGACTGGCCCGCGCTGAGCCAGGTGTCGCGGGTGTTTTCATCCGGCGGCGCACTGCCCGTAGACGCCGCCGCCAGCCTATACGACCGTTTGCAGCAATGGCCGACAGAGATCCTCGGCAGCTCGGAAACCGGCGGCATTGCCTGGCGCCAAGGCGCACAACCCTGGCAGCCGTTTGCCGATGTGCAACTGAGCCAGGATGCCGAGGGCGCCCTGCGCATCGCCTCGCCTTACCTGCCTGAGGGGCATGTCGAACAAACCGCCGACGCGGCACGCATTCATGCCGATGGCCGTTTCGAGCTGTTGGGCCGCCTGGATCGCATCGTCAAGCTGGAAGAAAAACGCATCTCCCTGCCCATGCTGGAACACGCGCTGATGGCGCACCCGTGGGTCGCGGAAACCCGCCTGGGCGTGGTGCAGGAAAACCGCGCCTCTCTTGGCGCGCTGGTGGTGCTGAGCGACGAGGGCCTGCATGCCCTGCGCAATCAGGGCCGACGCGCGCTCACCCAGGCCCTGCGCCACCACTTGAGCCAACATTGCGAAGCCTTGGCATTGCCCCGGCGCTGGCGCTTGCTGAGACAGTTGCCCCTGAACAGCCAAGGCAAACTGCCCCAGGCCGACGTCGAGGCGCTGTTGCTGGCAGCCCGGCCGAAGGCGCCGGAAGTGCTGGAGCACGTCGAAGCCGACGGCGAATGGACCTTGCAACTGAGCGTGCCGCCGGACCTGGCGTATTTCAGCGGGCACTTCCCGGTCACGCCGGTGCTGCCGGGGGTGGTGCAGGTGGAATGGGCGTTCAACCTGGGCCAGCAATGGCTGGACCTGCCGCCGACCTTTGCCGGCATGGAAGTGCTCAAGTTCCAGCAACTGGTGCGTCCTGGCGATGCAATCGAACTGCACCTGCGCTTTGATGCGCAACGCGGCAAGTTGTATTTCGCCTATCGCAATGGTGTCGCGGCCTGCTCCAGCGGCCGGATTCAGTTGGTGGCCCAACATGCATAACCCCTGTGCCCTGATTCCGGTCTACAACCACGAAGCCGCCGTCCCGGCCGTGGTCCGCAGCCTGCTGGGCAGTGGTCTGCCTTGCCTGCTGGTCGACGACGGCAGCAGCCCGGCCTGCGCCGCCGTACTCGCGCAATTGGCGACCCTGGACAACGTCACCCTGCTGACCTTGCCGAACAACCAGGGCAAGGGCGGTGCGGTGATGGCCGGGTTCCGAGAGGCCGCACGCCAGGGCTTCAGCCATGCCCTGCAAGTCGACGCCGACGGCCAGCATGACTTGCGCGAAGTCGAGACCTTTATCGACACCTCGCGCAGGCACCCCGACGCCATCATCTGTGGCTACCCCGAATACGATGACAGCGTGCCCAAAGGCCGTTTGTACGCGCGCTACCTGACCCACGTGTGGGTGTGGATCAACACCCTGTCGCTGCAAATCCGCGACTCGATGTGTGGCTTTCGCGTATACCCGCTGGCACCGGTGCTGGCGCTGATGGACTCGGCCTACATCGGCACGCGCATGGATTTCGACTCCGACATACTGGTGCGCCTGGCCTGGCGCAACCAGCCGATGCGCTGGCTGCCGACCCAGGTGCATTACCCGGCAGACGGCTTGTCACACTTTCGCTTGTTCC
This sequence comes from Pseudomonas sp. MYb13, assembly GCF_002980075.1. Lineage (NCBI taxonomy): Bacteria > Pseudomonadati > Pseudomonadota > Gammaproteobacteria > Pseudomonadales > Pseudomonadaceae > Pseudomonas > Pseudomonas sp. MYb13. The sequence goes on from NZ_PCQI01000005.1 coordinate 280,179, forward strand.
GCGACAACGTGCGCATCTCGGCCATGCACACCCGGTTGTTCTTCGGCATGCTGGTCCGCGCGCCGATGATCCTGTGGCGACGGTGGCAAGCATGAATGACAGCACCAAGCACTGGGCCGATCGCGAGGAACGCGGCAGCTACTGGCTGATGAAACTCACCGCCTTCGCCGCCAAGGTCCTCGGGCGCCGCGTGTTGAGCCCGGTCCTGTATGGCATCGTGCTGTACTTTTTCCTGTTCGGCCGCACCGCACGCCAGAGTGCCTGGCACTACCAGCAGCGCCTGGCCGACTGGAGCGGGCGCGATGAGCTGCGCCCCACTCACTGGAAAGTCTTCGGCCAGTTCATGGCGTTTGCCGACTCACTGCTGGACAAACTCGACGTGTGGAACGGCAAGCTTCGCCTGGAACAGATCGAGATCAACGACCCGGCGCAATTGCGCGGGCAACTGCGTGGCGAACGCGGGCAGATGCTGGTGGGCGCGCACCTGGGCAACCTCGAAGTGTGCCGTGCCCTCGCCGAGATCGGTGAACAGGTCACCATGAACGTGCTGGTGCACACCAAGCACGCCGAACAATTCAACCGCCTGCTGGGCGAAGCCGGCGCCACCCACTTGCGCCTGATCCAGGTCAGCGAGCTGGACCCGGCCACCATGCTGCTGCTCAGCCAGCGCCTTGACGACGGCGAGTGGCTGGCCATCGCCGGCGACCGCGTGCCGCTGCATGGCGGGCGTACGGTGCGCGTGGATTTCCTCGGCCATGACGCCGCCTTCCCCCAGGGCCCCTGGTTGCTGGCCGGCTTGCTCAAATGCCCGGTGAACCTGCTGATGTGCCTCAAGCACGAAAGCCGCTATCGCCTGACTATCGAACCGTTCACGCCGCTGATCGAATGGAAACGCAACACCCGCGAGCAGGTCATAGCCCAGTGGACCGCGCGCTATGCCGCACGCCTGGGCCAGTTCTGCCTGGAAGCGCCCCAACAATGGTTCAACTTTTACCCTTTCTGGAAGACCGATGACGACGCATCTTGAGCCGGTAACCTTTGGCGAACGCGCCTTGCGCATCGAAGACGTACTGGCCCTGGCCAACCGCCAGGCGCCGACCCAATTGCAGGGCGACGCCGCCTATCGCCAGCGTATTGCCAAGGGCGCCCAGTTCCTCGACTCGCTGCTGGACAAGGAAGGCGTGATCTACGGCGTGACCACCGGCTACGGCGACTCCTGCGTAGTAGCGGTGCCGCTGCAGCACGTCGAGGCCCTGCCGCGTCATCTGTACACCTTCCATGGTTGCGGCCTGGGCAAGTTACTCGATGCCCAGGCCACCCGGGCGGTGCTGGCGGCGCGTTTGCAGTCGCTGTGCCACGGCGTTTCAGGGGTGCGCGTGGAGTTGCTGGAGCGCTTGCAGGCGTTCCTCGAACACGACGTACTGCCGCTGATCCCGGAGGAAGGCTCGGTAGGCGCCAGCGGTGACCTGACGCCACTCTCCTACGTGGCGGCAACCCTGTCCGGCGAACGCGAGGTGATGTTCCGTGGCGAACGCCGCACAGCGGCCGACGTGCACCGTGAACTGAACTGGGAGCCCCTGGTGCTGCGCCCCAAGGAAGCCCTGGCGCTGATGAACGGCACTGCCGTGATGACCGGCCTGGCGTGCCTGGCCTTCGCCCGCGCCGACTACCTGTTGCAACTGGCCACGCGCATCACGGCGATGAACGTGGTAGCGCTGCAAGGCAACCCGGAACACTTCGACGAGCGCCTGTTCGCCGCCAAACCGCACCCCGGGCAGATGCAGGTGGCTGCCTGGCTGCGCAAGGACCTGGCGATCGACGCACCGACCGCGCCCCTGCATCGCCTGCAGGACCGCTATTCGCTGCGTTGTGCGCCCCACGTCCTCGGCGTGCTGGCTGACAGCCTGAACTGGCTGCGCTCGTTCATCGAGATCGAATTGAACAGCGCCAACGACAACCCGATCATTGACGCCGAGGAAGAGCGCGTACTCCATGGTGGGCACTTCTACGGCGGGCATATCGCCTTCGCCATGGACAGCCTCAAGACCCTGGTCGCCAACGTCGCCGACCTGCTTGACCGCCAACTCGCACTGCTGGTGGACGTGCGTTACAACCACGGCCTGCCGAGCAACCTGTCCGGCGCCCCGGCCGAGCGCGCGATGATCAACCACGGCTTCAAGGCAGTGCAGATCGGCACCAGCGCCTGGACCGCCGAAGCCTTGAAAAACACCATGCCGGCCAGCGTGTTCTCGCGCTCCACCGAGTGCCATAACCAGGACAAGGTCAGCATGGGCACCATCGCCGCTCGTGATGCGATCCGCGTATTGGAGCTGACCGAGCAAGTCGCCGCCGCGACCTTGCTCGCCGCCAACCAGGGTGTGTGGCTGCGGGCCCAGGCCGAGGACGCGCGCCCCTTGCCGCCGGCCCTGGCAGCGATGCATGAAGAATTGGCCAAGGACTTCCCGCCGGTCATCGAAGACCGCGCCCTGGAGGGCGAGCTGCGCCTGTGCCTGCAACGCATTGCCGAGCAACACTGGAGGCTGCATGCGTAGCCAGGGCGTATTCCACAGCGACACTGAAATCCTCGTGCCGTTTTTCGACGTCGACACCATGAACGTCGTATGGCACGGGCATTATGTGAAGTACCTGGAGGTGGCGCGCTGCGCGCTGCTCGACAAGATCGGCCATAACTACACGGCAATGCTCGAATCGGGCTATGCCTGGCCGGTGATCGACATGCAACTGCGCTACGTGCGCGGCGCTGTGTTCGGCCAGACCATCAACGTGCGCGCCAGCCTGGTGGAGTGGGAGAACCGCTTGAAGGTCAACTACCTGATCACCGACCTCGTCAGCGGCGAGCGCCTGACCCGTGCCACCACCGTGCAGGTGGCGGTGGAAATCGCCACTCGCGACATGCAGCTGGCCTCCCCCAAGATATTCACAGACGCCGTAGAGAGAGCCTTGAAATGAGATCCCCTGTGGGAGCCGGCTCGCCGGCGAAAATCGTCAACGGTAACGCGGGTCGCCTGACACTGCGCGGCGCTCTCAAGTTTTTCGCGGGCAAGTTGAATCGTCGCACCGCCGCTGCCACCTTAATCGGGTTGCTGCTTAGTTCAAGCGCGCATGCCTTCGACTTGCAGCAATTGAGCGACCAGCTTGCAAAACCTTCAGTGATCCACGGCCACTTCACCCAGGAGAAACACCTGCGTGCCCTGCCCCAGCCATTGGTCAGCAAAGGCACCTTCGTACTCGCCAAGGACCATGGCCTGTTGTGGCTGCTGAAAACCCCGCTGCAACAGGACTACCGCATCAGCGCCCAGGGCATTGCCCGGCGTGACGCCAGCGGCTGGCAACTGCTGCCGAACAAGAGCGCCGGCGCCGAACAGAACCGCCTCTTCCTCGCCGTGCTGCAGGGCGACAGCAGTGGCTTGCAGCGTGACTTCGAATTGCAGCTGCAAGGCGAGGCCAAGCAATGGAAGTTGACGCTGGTCCCGCGCTCGCTGCTGCTCAAGCAAGTCTTTACCCAGATCAATATCGACGGTGGCGACCTGGTGCAGAACATCGAACTGCTGGAAACGCAGGGCGACAGCACCGTGCTGCGCATGCAGGACAGCACCGCCACCCAGCCCTTGAGCGACGCGGAGCAACACGACTTTGCCCAGTGAACGCCTGCTGCCGCGCCTGTTCCTGATCCTGCTGGTGGCCGTGCTGGCCCTGGCCGGCTGGCAGTGGCGCCACGGCGCGCCCTTGTCGGCCAACCTGATGGAACTGGTGCCGGGCAGCACGCCGGACCCATTGGAACTGCAAGCCGAACAGCGCATGCAAGCACCACTGAACCGCGAGATGCTGGTGCTGGTAGGCCATACCGACCGCCAGCAGGCGCTGGCCGTGGCGCAACAGTTGGGCGAGCGCTGGCAGGCCAGCGGGCTGTTCGAAAAGGTGCAATGGAACCTGCAAGCCGACCTGCCGGCACTGCGTGAGCAATTGCTGCGCGGCCGCCTGGCGATGCTCTCGGCCAAGGACCGCGAACAACTGATCGAACAGCCCGACGCGTTTATCCAGCAGCGCGTACAAGCGCTGTTCGACCCCTTCACCGGGTTCAGCCTGGTGCCGAGCCAGGACGACTGGCTGGGCCTGACCGGACGCATCCAGAACAGCCAGCCGCAGCACGGCTCGGTGCAACTGGATATCGGCAGCGGCGCGTTGATCGCCGATGCCGACGGCAAAAGCTGGGTGCTACTGCGCGCGCGCACCACTGGCAACGCCTTCGACATGAAACTGCCGCTGCAGGTGGCCGACCTGCTCCAGGCCAGCCGCGAGCAGGCCAGCGGGCAAGGTGCACACGTGCTCGCCGCCAGCGGCTTGCTGTACGCCGCGAATGGGCAGCAGCAGGCCACGCGGGAAATCACTTGGGTGGGCGGCGGCGCTACCCTCGGCATCCTGCTGTTGCTGTTGCTGGCGTTCCGACGCTGGCGGGTGCTGCTGGCGTTCGTACCGGTGCTGGTGGGCATGCTGTTCGGGGCGGTGGCCTGTGTGGCGCTGTTCGGCCATATGCATGTAATGACCCTGGTATTAGGTTCCAGCCTGATCGGCGTGGCGGTGGATTACCCGCTGCACTACTTGTCGAAAAGCTGGAGCATGAGCCCATGGCGCAGTTGGCCGGCGTTGCGTTTGACGCTGCCCGGATTGAGCCTGAGCCTGGCCACCAGTTGCATCGGCTACCTGGCGCTGGCCTGGACACCGTTCCCGGCACTGACCCAGATTGCCGTGTTCTCTGCCGCCGGCCTGGTCGGTGCGTACCTGTGCGCGGTGTGCCTGTTGCCGGCGCTGCTCAAAGGCGTCGAACTGCGCCCGGCGCAATGGCCGCTGCGCATCGCTGAATGCCTGTGGCTGGTGCGTGCTTCGTTGCTCAAGCGCGTGCCCAGCCCGGCGCTGCTGGCGTTGCTGCTGCTGTTTTGCGCGGGTGGCCTGTGGCACTTGAACAGCAAAAACGATATCCGCCAATGGATCGGCGCGCCGCCGCAATTACTGCAAGAAGCACAAGCCGTGGCGCGCATTACCGGATTCCAACCCACCAGCCAGTTCTTCCTGGTGCGGGCAGACAACCAGCAACAGCTGTTGGAGCGTCAAAGCGCCCTGGGGCAACGCCTGGATCAGTTGGTGAATATGGACAAACTCCAGGGCTACCTGGCACTCAACCAACTGGTCAGCCTACCCGCCGAGCAACAACAGTTGCGCGATGCCCTCAACCGACTGGCGCAACACTGGCAGCCACTGCTGGACCTCGGCGTGCCCGCCAGCGCCCTGCACGCCGAAGTCGCTCAGTTGCAAGCGTTGCCCACGCAAGATATCGACGCCGCACTGGCAGGCCCACTGGCCGAACCCTGGCGCACCCTGTGGCTTGGCCCGGTGGACGGCGGGGTGGCCGCGATGGTCAGCCTGCAAGGTCTGAACAACCCGGCGCTGCTGCGGGTGCAAGCGTTGGATTTGCCGGGAGTAACACTGGTGGACCGCCTGGGCGACTTGAACCGGGTATTTGCCGACACACAGATCAGCGCCGCCGAATTGAAGTTGATGTCCTGCGTGCTGATCGTGCTGCTGCTGATCCTGCCGTTCGGTTTCGGCGGGGCCTTGCGCATTGTCGCCCTGCCGCTGTTGGCGGCACTGTGCAGCCTGGCCAGCCTCGGCTGGCTGGGCCAACCGCTGACCTTGTTCAGCCTGTTCGGCCTGCTGCTGGTCACGGCCATCAGCGTTGACTACGCAATCTTGATGCGCGAGCAGATCGGCGGCCCTGCAGTCAGCCTCCTGGGCACCTTGTTGGCGGCGCTCACGACCTGGTTGTCGTTTGGCCTTCTGGCGGTGTCCAGCACGCCGGCGGTGAGCAATTTCGGCTTATCGGTCAGCCTGGGCCTGGCATTCAGCTTTATGCTGGCGCCATGGGCCGGGCAACAGAAACACGCCTTATGAATATGATTATCGCCCATGCGGCAAGGAGCCCTCGTGCCTACAGTTGAAATGGAACGTCGCCAGGTGGTGGTGATTGGTGCCGGTCCGTCCGGGGCAATCGCCGCCGCGCTGTTAAAGCGCAAAGGGCATGATGTATTGATCATCGAGCGCCAGCATTTCCCGCGATTCTCGATTGGCGAAAGCCTGCTGTCCCACTGCATCGACTTCATTGAAGAAGCCGGCATGCTGGATGCCGTGCAGGCGGCGGGGTTCCAGGTGAAAACCGGTGCCGCGTTCGCCTGGGGCGAGCGCTACAGCGCGTTTGATTTCGGTGACACCTTCAGCAACGGCAAGCCCACCACCTACCAGGTTCAGCGCGGCGAGTTCGACAAGCTGCTGGCGGACCAGGCGGCGCTACAAGGGGTGGATATCCGCTATGGCGAAACCATCATCGGCGTGGATTTCAAGGGCGAGTCCCGCTACCTGCACGTACGCCGCGAGAACGGCAGCGAATACCACCTCAAGGCCAAGTTCGTGCTCGACGCCAGCGGCTACGGCCGCGTGCTGCCGCGCCTGCTGGAGCTGGACGTGCCGTCGGACTTTCCGGTGCGCCAGGCAGTGTTCACCCACGTAGAAGACCGTATCGAACACCCAGGCTTCGACCGCACCAAGATCCTGGTGACCACTCATCCTACCAAGCGCGATATCTGGTTCTGGACCATCCCGTTCAGCAACGGTCGCAGCTCGGTGGGCGTGGTCGCGGCCAAAGAGCATTTCGACGGCCGCGACAGCGATCTCGACGCTTGCCTGCGCGGCTTTATCGATGAAACCCCAAGCCTGTGCGGTGTGCTGCAAAACGCCGTCAGGGATACGCCGGCGCGGACCATCGGCGGCTACGCCGCCAACGTGAAGAGCCTGCACGGGCCAGGCTTTGCGTTGCTGGGCAACGCGGCGGAATTCCTTGATCCGGTATTTTCCTCCGGGGTAACCATCGCCATGCGTTCGGCGAGTATGGCGGCCGGCGTGTTGCATCGTCAGCTCAACGGCGAAACCGTGGACTGGCAAACCGAGTTTGCCGACCCCCTGAAGCGCGGCGTCGACACCTTCCGCTGCTACGTCGAAGGCTGGTATGCCGGCACCTTCCAGGATGTGATCTTCCATCCGGGCAGTTCGCCGGAGATTCGCCGGATGATCAGCTCGATCCTCGCCGGTTATGCGTGGGATGAACGCAACCCGTTTGTGAGCGAGCCCAAGCGACGGTTGCGGATGCTGTCGGAAATCTGTGCAGGGGATGCAGCGTGAGCAGTCAGTACTTGAGTAAAAATTACGTCGAAGAAACCAGGTTCGGCTTATGGTTCCTGCGCAGCCACACCTGGCAACACCGCGTGTTGCGCGTGGCGATCAACGACCTGCGCAGCCTGTTCACCGAGCCCTTGCCAGAAGCGCCGGTGCTGCTGGACGCCGGCTGCGGCCAGGGCAAGTCCTTCACACTGCTGCAGCAGGTGTTTGCCCCCGCACGCCTGATCGGTGTGGACGCCGACCCTCACAGCCTGGAACTGAGCCGTGAAGAAGCGGCGCGCCAGGGCTTGGCCATCGAGCTGGTCGGCAGCGACTGCGCCACCCTGCCAGTGCCGGACGAAAGCGTCGATATCCTGTTCTGCCACCAGACCTTCCACCACCTGGTTGAACAGCATCGCGCGCTCAACGAGTTCTACCGTGTGCTCAAGCCGGGCGGCTATTTGTTGTTCGCCGAATCCACCGAAGCCTACATCGACACCTGGGTGATCCGCTGGCTGTTCCGCCACCCGATGCATGTGCAGAAAAGCGCCGAAGAATACCTGCAGATGCTCCGCGAGCAGGGTTTTGAATTCGGCCCGCAGAACGTCTCGTACCCCTACTTGTGGTGGAGCCGCTCCAGCGACTTCGGCCTGCTCGAACGCTGGGGCCTGCGCAAGGCGCCACCGGTGGGCCAGCGCGAAGAAACCTTGGTTAACTGCGTAGCGCGCAAACCCTTGGCGAGCTCCGCCCCATGATGCGCAAGCTGTTGATGGGTTGCCTGTTGCTGCTGAGCGCCTGCGCCAGCCAGCCGCCACTGCCCGAAAAAGCACCGGCCCTGGCCTTGCCACTGCAACTGCATGTGCAGCGCCTGGCTGACGGCCAGAGCCAGGACTGGCTGCTGGTGATCCAGCGCGAAGACGGCGGCATTCGCTGGTCGATGATGGACCCGCTGGGCATCCCCCAAGCCCGGCAAAAGCTGGTCAATGGCCAATGGCAGGCCGACGGCTTGCTGCCGCCCAACCCGCAGGCGCGCGAGTTGTTTGCCGCGTTGCTGTTTGCGTTGACCTCGCCGGCTGATGTGCGCGCACTGTACCCCAGCGCGCAGGCAATGGACTTGACGCGCACCCTGCCGGGCCATTGGCAGATCGTGTATCAATCGTCTGAGGTCTTCAGTGTGAACATCACCGGGCAGCCGTTGAGCTACCGCATCACCCCCCTAGGAGCGGCCCGATGACCGCCTACCTCAACGCCCTGGGCGTGATCTGCGCCCTGGGCCGTGGCCAAGCCGAGGTCAGCCGCAGCCTGTTTGCCGGTGACTGTTCCGGCATGCGTGCCGAAAGCGGTTGGGTGCCGGAACGCGTGTTGCCGGTGGCCGGTGTACAGGGCGAACTGGCAACCATTCCCGTTGAGCTGGGCCAGCAAAGCAGCCGCAATAACCAGTTGTTGCTGGAAGCAGCGTTGCAGATCGAAAGCGAGATCCGCCAGGCGATCCACACTTACGGCGCGTCACGGGTTGGCGTCGTGCTCGGCACCAGCACGTCGGGTATCGACGAAGCCAGCCGTGGCATCGCTCACTTTCTGCGGGAAAACCAGTTCCCTGGCGACTACGACTACCAGCAGCAGGAACTCAGCGCGCCGGCGAACTTCCTCGCCGACTGGTTGCAACTGAGCGGCCCGGCCTATGTGATCTCCACCGCCTGCACCTCCAGCGCCCGCGCGTTGATGAGTGCCCAGCGCCTGCTGGACCTGGGCGTGTGCGATGCCGTGATCTGCGGCGGCGTCGACAGCCTGTGCAAGCTGACGCTTAACGGCTTCAGCTCACTGGAGGCGGTGTCGAACGAGCGCTGCAACCCGTTTTCGGTGAACCGCAACGGCATCAACATCGGCGAAGCGGCCGTGCTGTTCCTGATGAGCAAGGAGGCAGCGCCCATCGCCCTGCTGGGCAGCGGCGCCAGTTGCGATGCGCACCACATTTCAGCGCCCGAACCCACCGGCAAAGGCGCGTTGCAATCCATGCGCAAGGCCCTGGCCAGCGCCAGATTGCAGCCTGCGCAGATCGGTTACCTGAACCTGCACGGTACTGCCACCCAGCATAACGACGCCATGGAAAGCCTGGCTGTCGCCAACCTGTTCCCGCAAGGCGTGGCCTGCTCGTCGACCAAGCCCATGAGCGGCCATACCCTGGGTGCAGCCGGCGCGCTGGAAGCGGCGTTCTGCTGGCTGAGCCTGGTTCACGACCGGGTGCCACCGCATGTGTGGGACGGCCAGGCCGACCCCGCATTGCCCGCCTTGCAATGGGCCACCGCCGGCACCAGCCTGGAAAAGCGCTGCCTGATGAGCAATTCGTTTGCCTTCGGCGGTAACAATGTCAGCCTGATAATCGGAGAGGCCCCATGATCGATTGGCCACTCGCCGAACTGCTGCCCCATGGGGGCGACATGATCCTGATCGACCAGGTGCTGTCGTTCGATGAAGAGCACGTTCATACCCGCACCACCGTCAAGCCTGGCGGCCTGTTCAACCGCCCGGACGGCAGCCTGCCGGCCTGGGTCGGCATCGAGTTGATGGCGCAAAGCGTCGCCGCCTACGCCGGTTGCCACGCGCGCCAGAAAGGTGAAGCCGTGGAGCTCGGCTTCCTGCTCGGCACACGCAAGTTCGAGTGCAACGTGGAGTGCTTCCCGGCAGGCGCCGAGCTGAACATCCATGGCCTGCGCTCCCTGGAAGACGACAACGGCATGGGTGTGTTCGAATGCCACCTGACCGGCACGGGTATCCAGGCCAGCGCCCGCTTGAATGTATTTCGACCGCCCCAGGCGGCCAACTATTTAGAAGAATCGAAGGACGTAACGCCATGACTGAATCCGTACTGGTCACCGGCTCCAGCCGTGGTATCGGCCGCGCCATCGCGCTGCGCCTGGCCCAGGCCGGGCATGACATCGTGCTGCATTGCCGCAACGGCCGTGCCGAAGCGAATGCGGTGCAGGCCGAAGTTGAAGCCCTGGGCCGCAAGGCGCGGGTGCTGCAATTCGATGTGGCGGATCGCGCGTCGTGCAAGCAAATCCTCGAGGCGGATGTGGAGCAACATGGCGCCTATTACGGCGTGGTGCTCAACGCCGGCCTGACCCGTGACGGTGCGTTCCCTGCCTTGTCGGAAGACGATTGGGACGTGGTGATGCGCACCAACCTCGACGGTTTCTATAACGTGCTGCACCCGGTGATGATGCCGATGATTCGTCGTCGCGCGGCCGGGCGTATCGTCTGTATCACCTCGGTTTCCGGGCTGATCGGCAACCGCGGCCAGGTCAACTACAGCGCCTCCAAAGCTGGCCTGATTGGCGCAGCCAAAGCCCTGGCCATCGAGCTGGGCAAGCGCAAGATCACCGTCAACTGCGTGGCCCCCGGCTTGATCGACACGGCGATGCTGGATGAAAACGTGCCGGTGGAAGAACTGATGAAGATGATCCCTGCGCAGCGCATGGGCACACCGGAAGAAGTCGCCGGCGCGGTGAATTTCCTGATGTCGGCCGAGGCTGGCTACATCACGCGCCAGGTGCTGGCCGTGAATGGGGGCCTGTGCTGATGAAACGCGTCGTCGTCACCGGCATGGCCGGCATGACTTCCCTGGGCAGCGATTGGGACACCATCGCCGCCAACTTCCGCGCCAACCGCAGCGGTATCCGGCGCATGGACGAGTGGGACCGCTTCACCGAATTGAACACGCGCCTGGCCGGGCCGATCGACGACTTTGTCGTGCCCCCCCACTGGACACGCAAGCAGCTGCGCAGCATGGGCAGGGTCTCGCGCCTGGCGGTCTGGGCAGCGGAGCAGGCGTTGCAGGACGCGGGCTTGCTCGGCGACGAGTCGATCAAGGACGGGCGCATGGGTGTGGCGTGTGGCTCGTCCACCGGCAGCACCGACGAGATCAAGGCATTCGGCAACATGCTGCTGAACTCGGTCGCAGAGGGGCTGAATGCCAACTCCTACGTGCGCATGATGCCGCACACCACTGCGGCGAATATCAGCATCTTCTTTGGCCTGACCGGTCGGCTGATCCCCACCTCCAGCGCCTGTACCAGCGGCAGCCAGGGCATCGGCTATGCGTATGAGGCGATCAAGTTCGGGCGCCTGCCGTTGATGCTCGCCGGTGGGGCCGAAGAGCTCTGCCCCACCGAAGCGATGGTGTTCGACGCGCTCTACGCCACCAGCCTGAAGAACGACGCCCCGCAAACCAGCCCACGGCCCTATGACAGCGGCCGCGACGGCCTGGTGATCGGTGAAGGCGGTGGCATGCTGGTGCTCGAAGAGCTGGAACATGCCTTGGCGCGCGGTGCGCATATCCACGCCGAGATCGTCGGCTTTGGCAGCAACGCCGACGGCCAGCACACCACCCGTCCGGAGCAGAAAACCATGCGCCGCGCGATGGAGCTGGCCCTGGAAGACGCCGGGCTGGAGCCCTCGGCGATTGGCTACGTCAACGGTCACGGCACCGCCACCGACCAGGGCGACATCGCCGAAACGCTGGCGACCAGCAGCCTGTTCGGCAGTCGCATGCCTATCAGTTCGCAGAAAAGCTTCCTCGGCCACACCCTGGGCGCCTGCGGCGCTTTGGAATCATGGTTCAGCATCGAGATGATGAACCGCGACCAGTACGTGCACACGTTCAATCTCGACACCGTCGACCCACAGTGTGGCGAACTGGACTATCTGCAGGGTGGCTTTCGCGAGATGCACCACGACTACGTGATGAACAACAACTTCGCCTTTGGCGGCGTCAACACGTCGTTGATCTTTCGTCGCTGGTCCTGACTTTTTAATCGATTGGAGAAAACGGAATGTCTTCCTTGCTTCGCGCTGCCCTTATCACCCTGGCCTTGCTGACCGCCGCTGGCTGCACCAGCAAACCGGTACTCAATACCCAGCACGACCTTCCGGCCAATGCTCAGGTCAGCGAAGAAAAAATGAAAACGGTGATCGTCAACGCCCTGCAAAAACGCGAATGGACGGTTCAACGCCTGAGCCCGCAACGGGTGCAGGCCGAGATCACCGTGCGCAACCAGTATTACGCGGCCATCGACATCACCTACACGCGCAACAGCTACGCCATCACCTACCGCGACAGCCGCGAGCTGGGCTACAAGGACGGCAAGATCCATCGCAACTACAACCGCTGGGTGAACAACCTGGACAGTGACATCATGGCGGGTCTGCGCGGCAATGGCGCGAATGAGGCGGGCACGGCGGCGCAGTTGTTTGAGCAGACGGGGACTTCGAAGCAGAACTGAATTTCACCGCTCGCCAGGGATGATAGAGATTAAAGGTGGGAGCTGGCTTGCCTGCGATGCGGGTGCCTCGGTGCATCAGGTACACCAGGGGGATGCTCTCGCAGGCAAGCCAGCTCCCACATCGACCTGCTTCGTTTCGAGGTGCGCGGTTGTTACTGAGCAGCCTTGCGCGTGAGCAACTCCACGAACGCCTTCGCCATGGGCGTTTGCGCGCCCTTGCGCTGCACCAGCCACACGGCCGTCACCGCCTCCGGGTCCAGCAGCGTGCGATATACCACGCCATCGATGCGTATGCGCTGGTATGACGCCGGCAGCACCGACACGCCCAGGCCCGCCGCCACCAGGCCAATGATGGTCATCGCCTCCCCCGCTTCCTGGGCAAAGTGCGGGCTGAAGCCGGCATCACGCGCCAGGTTGAGCAACTGGGCATAGAGCCCACTGCCGTAGGTTCGCGGAAAAAACACGAACGGTTCCTGCGCCAATTGCGCCAGGTGCAAACCGCGCTCACTGCCCTCCACCAACGGGTGACCGGCATTCAACACGGCCACCAGCGGCTCGCGCATCAGCTCGACCACACTCAGCGAATCCGGCAACGGCAGCGGGCGCATGAGCCCTACCTGGATCGACTCATCGACCAGCGACTCAGCCACTTCGGTGCTGCTCATTTCCTGCAGATTCAGGTGCACCGCCGGGAACGCCTGGCGAAACGCAAAGATCGCCTGGGGAATGCTGGAGTTGAACGGTGCCGACGAGGTGAAACCAATCTTCAATTCGCCCAGCTCACCCAACTGCGCCCGGCGCGCTACATCCGCGGCCTTGTCGACTTGCGCCAGCACCAGCCGTGCCTCTTGCAGAAACAAGCGCCCCGCTTCGCTCAGCTCGACCCGACGATTGGTCCGTTCAAACAATCGCGCGCCCACCTCCTGCTCCAGCGCCTGGATCTGCTGGCTCAGCGGCGGTTGCGAGATGCCCAGCACCTGCGCGGCCCGGCCGAAATGCAGCTCTTCGGCGACGGCAATGAAGTACCGCAAGTGACGCAATTCCATGCAAGCCTCATTAGGTCGTTAAAGCTATCAAACAGGTCGAACAATATATTGGAAAGAATCATTAGGGAGCTATATTCTTTTTTGCATTGCCGGTCCTGGCACGCTCTTCCCCCCCGAGGTCCCCGTGAAAGCTGCTGTCGCTCCACTCGCTCAAGACGTCCCGCCCACTGCGCTCGATGAGGTCGTGGCCCAGCTCAACGACGCGTACATCGAAAAAGGCACACCGATGTTCATGCGTACGGTGCTGGCGCTGTTCTCGGGCGGGTTCGCCACCTTCGCGTTGCTGTATTGCGTGCAGCCGATGATGCCAGCGCTGTCCCACGAATTTTCCATCAATGCGGCGCAAAGCAGCCTGATCCTGTCAGTGGCCACGGCGATGCTGGCGTGTGGCTTGCTGATCACAGGGCCGATCTCCGACAGCCTTGGGCGCAAGCCGGTGATGGTGTCCGCCCTGTTCTGCGCCGCGCTGGCGACCATCGCCAGCGGCTTGATGCCGACCTGGGAAGGTATCCTGCTGATGCGCGCACTGGTGGGACTGTCACTGAGCGGCCTGGCAGCCGTGGCCATGACCTACCTGAGCGAAGAGATCCACCCGCAGCACATCGGCCTGGCCATGGGCCTGTATATCGGCGGCAACGCGATTGGCGGCATGAGCGGGCGCCTGATCATCGGCGTGCTGATCGACTTCGTCAGCTGGCACACCGCAATGCTGATCATCGGCGCCCTGGCACTGATCGCGGCCACGGTGTTCTGGAAAATCCTCCCCGAATCGCGCAACTTCCGCGCCAGCAGCCTCAAGCCTCGTAGCCTGGTGGAGGGCTTTGTCATGCATTTCAAGGACGCGGGCCTGCCGTGGTTGTTCCTTGAAGCGTTCCTGCTGATGGGCGCGTTCGTGACGATGTTCAACTACATCGGCTATCGCCTGCTGGCCGATCCTTACGACCTGAGCCAGGCCGTGGTCGGCCTGCTGTCGCTGGTGTACCTCTCGGGTATCTACAGCTCGGCAAAAATCGGTTCCCTGGCCGACCGCCTCGGCCGCCGCCGCGTGCTGTGGGGCACCATCGTGCTGATGCTCACTGGCATGGCACTGACTCTGTTCACCCCACTGTGGCTGGTGGTGCCGGGCATGCTGATCTTTACCTTTGGCTTCTTCGGCGCCCACTCGGTGGCCAGCAGCTGGATCGGCCGCCGCGCGGTCAAGGCGAAGGGGCAGGCATCGTCGCTGTACCTGTTCTGCTACTACGTGGGGTCGAGTATCGCGGGGACGGCGGGCGGGTTCTTCTGGCACTTTGCCGGGTGGAACGGGATTGGGGCGTTTATCGTGGCGCTGTTGATTGGGGCGTTGCTGGTGGCGTTGAGGTTGGCGAAGTTGCCGCCGTTGGGGAATGTGAAGGCCTGAGGCACCACTGTTTTTTATGGGGGAGCTGGCTTGCCCGCGATGCCGGTGGTAAATCCAACACCGCTATCGCAGGCAAGCCAGCTCCCACATTTTGATTTGTGTTCAGCCATTAAAAAGCCCGGCATCAAGCCGGGCTCTTTTATTACTCGTGGTATTGCGCAGACAGTTCGTGCACCGCACGCAGGAAGGCGCCGGCGTGCTCCGGGTTCACTTCCGGGGTGATGCCATGGCCCAGGTTGAACACATGCCCGGTGCCTTTGCCGTAGCTGGCCAGGATGCGGCCGACTTCGGTGCGGATCGCCTCCGGCTTGGCGTACAGCACAGTCGGGTCCATGTTGCCTTGCAGCGAGACTCTGTCACCCACACGGCGACGGGCATCGCCGATATCGCAGGTCCAGTCCAGGCCCAGTGCATCGGCACCGGCATCGGCGATGCTTTCCAGCCACAGGCCGCCGTTCTTGGTGAACAGGATCACCGGCACCTTGCGGCCTTCGTGTTCGCGGATCAGGCCGCTGACGATCTTGCGCATATAGGCCAGGGAGAACTCCTGGTACGCCGCCGCCGAGAGGTTGCCGCCCCAGGTGTCGAAGATCTGCACCGCTTGGGCGCCGGCCATGATCTGGCCGTTGAGGTAGGAGGTGACCGACTGCGCCAGCTTGTCCAGCAACAGGTGCATGGCTTGCGGGTTGTCGTAGAGCATGGCCTTGGTCTTGCGGAAGTCTTTCGACGAGCCGCCTTCGACCATGTAGGTGGCCAAGGTCCATGGGCTGCCGGAGAAGCCAATCAGCGGCACGCGGCCGTTAAGCTCGCGGCGGATGGTACTGACGGCGTCCATCACATAGCCAAGGTCTTTGTGTGGGTCAGGGATCGGCAGGGCTTCGATATCAGCCAGGGTGCTGACCACCTTCTTGAAACGCGGGCCTTCGCCGGTTTCGAAGTACAGGCCCTGGCCCATGGCGTCAGGGATAGTGAGGATATCGGAGAAGAGGATGGCCGCATCCAGTTGTGGGTAGCGGTCCAGCGGCTGCATCGT
Organism: Pseudomonas sp. MYb13; assembly: GCF_002980075.1. Taxonomy (NCBI): domain Bacteria; kingdom Pseudomonadati; phylum Pseudomonadota; class Gammaproteobacteria; order Pseudomonadales; family Pseudomonadaceae; genus Pseudomonas; species Pseudomonas sp. MYb13. The sequence goes on from NZ_PCQI01000005.1 coordinate 296,163, forward strand.
GACTTCGCAGGCGAACTCCGGGTTCATGCACAGGCTCATGAAATCGCCGGCGTTGGCGCGACTGGCGCGGTATTCCGGCAGGTAGCGACCAGCCTGGCGCATCATCCACACAGGGGTGACGTCCACAGGTTGCTTGAGCAGGGCACGAAGGAAACGGTCGTTCTTGAGGGCAGTCATGTCGGCATCCGCAAAAAAAGTGCGGGCATTTTCTCAGAGAGCGACGCAAAAGGCACGGAATGCGCCGTGCCTTTTGTCTATCGGGTCAATTTGTCGCGGACATGAAAGCACTGCCAAACGAATGTGGGAGCGGGCTTGCTCGCGAAAGCGGTGGGTCAGTCGACACATCGAGTGACTGATACACCGTATTCGCGAGCAAGCCCGCCCCCACATTTTCACCCCACTTCAACGCGGGATCAGGATCAGACCTGCAGGTAATCCAGGATCCCTTCAGCGGCGTTACGGCCTTCGAAGATCGCCGTTACCACCAGGTCAGAACCGCGCACCATATCGCCACCGGCGAAGATTTTCGGGTTGCTGGTCTGGTGCTTGTACTGGCCTTGTTCCGGGGCGACGACGCGGCCCTGGCTGTCGGTCTGGATCTGGAACTGCTCGAACCACGGCGCCGGGCTTGGACGGAAGCCGAAGGCGATGACCACGGCGTCGGCCGGGATGATCTCTTCGGAGCCCGGGATCGGCTCGGGGCTGCGACGGCCACGGGCGTCTGGTTCGCCCAGACGGGTCTCGACCACCTTCACACCTTCGACGCGATCTTCACCGACGATAGCGATCGGCTGACGGTTGTAGAGGAATTTCACGCCTTCTTCCTTGGCGTTCTTCACCTCTTTGCGCGAGCCCGGCATGTTGGCTTCGTCACGGCGATACGCACAGGTCACCGACTTGGCGCCCTGGCGGATCGACGTACGGTTGCAGTCCATCGCGGTGTCGCCACCGCCCAGCACCACGACCTTCTTGCCCTTCATGTCGACGAAGTCTTCCGGCGACTTTTCAAAGCCCAGGTTGCGGTTGACGTTGGCGATCAGGAAGTCGAGCGCGTCATACACGCCCGGCAGGTCCTCACCGGCAAAGCCGCCCTTCATGTAGGTGTAGGTGCCCATGCCCATGAACACGGCATCGTATTCTTCGAGCAGTTGCTCCATGGTGATGTCTTTGCCGATTTCGGTATTGAGACGAAACTCGATACCCATGCCGGTGAAGACTTCACGACGGTTGCTCAGTACGGTTTTTTCCAGCTTGAATTCGGGAATACCGAACGTCAGCAGGCCGCCGATTTCCGGGTTCTTGTCGAACACCACCGGGGTCACGCCGCCACGTACCAGCACGTCGGCACAGCCCAGGCCCGCAGGGCCCGCGCCGATGATCGCGACACGCTTGCCGGTCGGCTTGACCTTGGACATGTCCGGGCGCCAGCCCATGGCGAACGCGGTGTCGGTGATGTACTTCTCCACCGAACCGATGGTCACCGCGCCAAAGCCGTCGTTGAGGGTGCAGGCACCCTCGCACAGACGGTCTTGCGGGCACACCCGGCCGCAGACTTCCGGCAGGGTGTTGGTCTGGTGCGACAGCTCGGCGGCGGCGAGGATGTTGCCCTCGGCCACCAGTTTCAGCCAGTTGGGAATGAAGTTGTGCACCGGGCACTTCCATTCGCAATACGGGTTACCGCACCCCAGGCAGCGGTGGGCCTGGTCGGCCGAGTGCTGGGGTTTGAAGGGTTCGTAGATCTCCACGAACTCTTTCTTGCGTTGACGCAACAGTTTCTTCTTCGGATCTTTGCGCCCGACATCGATGAACTGGAAGTCGTTATTCAGACGTTCAGCCATGTTAAAACCTCATCAAACTCTTCAGGCGCATATCACTGCGGGTTGGCACGGATGCTGGAAAGCAACGATTTCAGGTTGGCAGCCTTGGGCTTGACCAGCCAGAAACGACGCAGGTAATCATCGAGGTTTTCGGCGAGGTTACGACCCCATTCGCTGCCGGTCTCCTCGACGTACTCGTCCAGCACGTGCTGCAAGTGGTTCCGGTAGGACTCCATGGCTTCGCCGCTGATCCGCTGGATCTCGACCAACTCGTGGTTGACCTTGTCGACGAAGGTGTTGTCCTGGTCGAGCACGTAGGCAAAACCGCCAGTCATGCCCGAACCGAAGTTGTAACCGGTCTTGCCCAGTACCGCGACAAAGCCCCCGGTCATGTACTCGCAGCAGTGATCGCCGGTGCCTTCCACCACGGTGTGGGCACCGGAGTTACGCACGGCGAAACGCTCACCGGCCGTACCCGCGGCGAACAGCTTGCCACCGGTGGCGCCGTACAAGCAGGTGTTGCCGATGATGGCACTGTCCTGGGTCTTGTAGACGCTGCCTTTAGGCGGAACGATCACCAGCTTGCCGCCGGTCATGCCCTTGCCCACGTAGTCGTTGGCGTCGCCTTCCAGGTACATGTGCAGGCCGCCAGCGTTCCACACGCCGAAGCTCTGGCCCGCAGTGCCCTTGAAGCGGAAAGTGATCGGCGCTTTCGCCATGCCCTGGTTGCCGTGCTTGCGCGCGATTTCGCCAGAGATGCGTGCGCCAATGGAACGATCGCAGTTGCAGATATCCAGGGCGAATTCGCCACCGCTGGCGTCGTTGATCGAGGAGGCAGCCATCTCGACCATCTTCTCGGCCAACAGGCCTTTGTCGAACGGTGGGTTGCGGTCCACCTGGCAGAATTGTGGCTTGTCTGCCGGGATATGGTCGCTGCCCAACAGCGGCGTCAGGTCCAGATGGTTCTGCTTGGCAGTCTGGCCTTCGAGGATATCCAGCAGGTCGGTACGCCCGATCAGCTCTTCGAGGGAACGCACGCCCAGCTTGGCCAGCCACTCACGGGTTTCTTCGGCAACGTAGGTGAAGAAGTTCACCACCATGTCGACGGTGCCGATGTAGTGATCCTTGCGCAGCTTCTCGTTCTGAGTGGCGACGCCGGTGGCGCAGTTGTTCAGGTGGCAGATGCGCAGGTATTTGCAGCCCAGGGCGATCATTGGCGCAGTACCGAAACCGAAGCTTTCAGCGCCGAGGATCGCGGCCTTGATTACGTCGAGGCCGGTTTTCAGGCCACCGTCGGTCTGCACGCGAACTTTGCCGCGCAGGTCGTTGCCACGCAGGGTCTGGTGCGTCTCGGCGAGGCCAAGCTCCCACGGCGCACCGGCGTACTTGATCGAGGTCAGCGGCGAAGCGCCGGTGCCGCCATCGTAGCCGGAGATGGTGATCAGGTCGGCATAGGCCTTGGCCACGCCGGCGGCAATGGTGCCCACGCCGGCTTCTGCTACCAGTTTCACCGAGACCAGGGCCTGCGGGTTGACTTGTTTCAGGTCGAAAATCAGCTGCGACAAGTCTTCGATCGAGTAGATGTCGTGGTGCGGTGGAGGCGAGATCAGGGTCACGCCCGGCACGGCATACCGCAGCTTGGCGATCAGCCCGTTGACCTTGCCGCCCGGCAATTGGCCGCCCTCACCGGGCTTGGCGCCCTGGGCCACCTTGATCTGCAGCACTTCGGCGTTGACCAGGTACTCCGGGGTTACGCCGAAACGGCCGGTCGCCACCTGCTTGATTTTCGAGCTCTTGATCGTGCCGTAGCGCGCCGGGTCTTCACCGCCTTCGCCGGAGTTGGAACGCGCACCCAGGCGGTTCATGGCTTCGGCCAGGGCTTCGTGGGCCTCAGGCGACAGGGCACCAAGGGAAATACCCGCGGAGTCGAAGCGCTTGAGGATCGATTCCAGCGGCTCGACCTCGGCGATGTCCATCGGCGTGTCCAGGGTCTTCACCTGGAACAGGTCGCGGATCATCGACACCGGGCGGTTATCCACCAGCGCGGTGTATTGCTTGAACTTGGCGTAGTCGCCCTGCTGCACAGCGGCTTGCAGGGTGTTGACCACGTCCGGGTTGTACGCGTGGTATTCGCCACCGTGCACGAACTTGAGCAGGCCACCTTGCTGGATCGGCTTGCGCGCGCTCCACGCTTCGGCTGCCAGGGCTTTCTGTTCGGCTTCGATGTCGACGAAACGCGCGCCCTTGATGCGGCTCGGCACGCCACGGAAGCTCAGCTCGCACACTTCTTCCGACAGGCCGATGGCCTCGAACAGCTGCGCGCCACGGTAGGAGGTGACGGTGGAGATGCCCATCTTCGACAGGATCTTCAGCAGGCCCTTGGTGATGCCCTTGCGGTAGTTCTTGAACACCTCATAGAGGTCGCCCAGCACTTCACCGGTACGGATCAGGTCGCCCAGCACTTCGTACGCGAGGAACGGGTACACCGCCGAGGCGCCGAAGCCGATCAACACCGCAAAGTGGTGTGGGTCACGGGCGGTGGCCGTTTCCACGAGGATGTTGGAGTCGCAACGCAGGCCTTTCTCGGTCAGGCGGTGGTGCACCGCGCCGGTGGCCAGGGAGGCGTGGATCGGCAGCTTGCCTGGGGCAATATGGCGATCGGTCAGCACGATCTGGGTGCGGCCGGCGCGCACAGCTTCTTCGGCCTGGTCGGCGACGTTGCGCACAGCGGCTTCAAGGCCGAGGCTCTCGTCGTAGTTCAGGTCGATGATCTGGCGGTCGAAACCCGGGCGCTCCAGGGTCATCAACGAGCGCCACTTGGCCGGTGAAATCACTGGCGAGCTGAGGATCACGCGAGAAGCGTGCTCTGGCGACTCCTGGAAGATGTTGCGCTCGGCACCGAGGCAGACTTCCAGGGACATCACGATGGCTTCGCGCAGCGGGTCGATCGGTGGGTTAGTCACCTGGGCGAACTGCTGGCGGAAATAGTCGTACGGCGTGCGCACGCGCTGGGACAGCACGGCCATTGGCGTGTCATCGCCCATGGAGCCGACGGCCTCGTAGCCTTGCTCACCGAGCGGACGCAGCACCTGGTCGCGCTCTTCGAACGTGACCTGGTACATCTTCATGTACTGCTTGAGTTGGTCGACGTCATAGAAAGCCGAACCGTGGTCGTTGTCTTCCATGGTCGCCTGGATGCGCAGGGCGTTCTTGCGCAGCCATTGCTTGTACGGGTGACGCGACTTCAAGCGGTTGTCGATGGCATCGGTGTCGAGGATCTGACCGGTTTCGGTGTCCACGGCCAGGATCTGGCCAGGGCCTACGCGGCCTTTGGCGATGACATCTTCCGGCTTGTAGTTCCACACGCCGATTTCCGAGGCGAGGGTGATGAAGCCATTGGTGGTGGTCACCCAACGCGCCGGGCGCAGGCCGTTGCGGTCGAGCAGGCAGACCGCGTAGCGGCCGTCGGTCATGACCACGCCGGCCGGGCCGTCCCACGGCTCCATGTGCATCGAGTTGTACTCGTAGAATGCACGCAGATCCGGGTCCATGGTCTCGACGTTCTGCCACGCGGGCGGAATGATCATGCGCACGCCACGGAACAGGTCAATGCCACCGGTGACCATCAACTCGAGCATGTTGTCCATGCTGGAGGAGTCGGAACCGACGCGGTTGACCAGCGGGCCGAGCTCTTCGAGGTCCATCAGGTCGTTGGCGAACTTGGTGCGACGGGCCACGGCCCAGTTGCGGTTGCCGGTGATGGTGTTGATCTCGCCGTTGTGGGCGAGGAAGCGGAACGGCTGGGCCAGCGGCCATTTCGGCAGGGTGTTGGTGGAGAAGCGCTGGTGGAACACGCAGATTGCGGTTTGCAGGCGCTCGTCGCTCAGGTCTGGATAAAAGGCGGTCAAGTCCGCCGGCATCATCAGGCCTTTATAAATGATGGTCTTGTGCGAAAAGCTGCAGATGTAGTGGTCGGTGTCGGCGGCGTTGGCCACGGACGAGCGACGACGCGAGGTGAACAGCTTGATCGCCATGTCCTGGTCGCTCAGGCCTTCGCCTGCGATGAACACTTGCTCGATCTGCGGCAGGCGCTCATTGGCCAGGCGGCCGAGCACGCTGGTGTCGATTGGTACTTTGCGCCAGCCGACAAGTTGCAGGCCGGCAGCCAGGATCTCGCGGTTCATGTTCTCGCGAGCCGCTTCGGCCTTGACCGGGTCCTGGTTGAAAAACACCATGCCCACGGCGTACTGCTTGGGCAGGTCGGCAGCAAATTGTTCTTTTGCGACAGCGCGCAGGAACTGGTCGGGCTTTTGAATCAGCAAGCCGCAGCCGTCACCGGTCTTGCCGTCGGCGTTGATCCCACCGCGGTGGGTCATGCAGGTCAGGGCCTCGATGGCCGTTTGCAAAAGGGTATGACTGGGCTCGCCCTGCATATGGGCTATCAGGCCGAAACCGCAGTTATCCTTGAATTCATCGGGTTGGTACAGACCTGCTTTCATAGACACTTTCTCACCAGGCTGCCTCTTATATCGAGGCAAATTTCTTTTCAATTCAACCGGTTACCTTCCACGCCGAACGTACGCCGGCTTAGCGGGGGCAAAAGGGAGGTCATTGTACACACCGACACAGACGCTCACAAATTTAGCGACGAAATGTCGCAAATCTATGTCGCATTTATGAAAGGTTTAAAGCGATATGCTGTGCTAGTCAAAACTTTTTTAATTCTGACCGCTACGACTCAAAAGCTACTGTGACGCAGACACCACAAAGCGCGCGGCCTTCAGGGCTGCACGCTGTTGTAGTTTTTTGAGGTGCCGGGAGGGCGGCCTGGGTAAGGCCGCCGGATCTTCAGCGAGTTGTTGCGAGTTCTTGTTGAACGCTGGCAACAGTGCGTGGCCAAGGTTTACCAGCCTGGACCTTCGCTGGCAAGGTTTTGATCGCAGAATCAGCTGCGGCACGGCTGGAGAAGTTGCCGTAGGTGATCACGTAGAGAGGCTTGCCGTTGAGCACTTTCTTGAAATAACGGTACTCGCCGCCCTGCTCTTTCACGAACGCCTGGGCGTTGGCTTCGGAGCTGGTGCCGAGGATCTGCACCACGAAATTACCGGTAGGCTGGCTGCTGTACCAGCTGCTGCCAGCGGCGCCCGCCTTGGCAACGGTGGCGGCTGGCTTCTCGGCAGGTTTGGCAGCCGGTGCAGGGGCAGGCTTGGCGGCTGGCGCAGGCGCAACCGGCTTGGTCACGGGCGCCGGCTTGGCAGTGGCCACCGTAGGCGCAGGTGTCGGCTTGGCAGCGGGCTGGCCCGCTGGCACGCCTGCTGGAGGTGCAGTAGTGGTCACGGTTGGCGGTGTGGCGCTGGAGCCTTCCACCGGCACGCCGTCGTCACCTTCGGAGATGCCGCCGGCTTCTTCGGCAAGGGGACCACGCATGACCGGCTGGCCAACCATCGGCAGGTTGGTCGGTTGGCCAGAGTTGGCGAATTCGACGTTTGGCGTGGGCTTGCCCAGTGGCAACTGCGCCTGTTCGGTTGGCGCGCCAGCAGTCGTCGGTGCCTTGCTGCGACCCGGGATCAACCAGGCGGCGGCGACAGCGACCACGACAACGGCGGAAATAGCCAATACGTGTTTCTTAGGCATAGTGAACCCCATCTTTGGACGCTTGACCGCAGAGCGGCTGGCAATCATGGCTTCGATCATGGCATCGCGGGCGACCTGGTTGATGGTGCCAGGCCAGCCGTCGGAGCTTTCGTGAATATCAGAGATCTGTTGTGCGGAGAAAAGTTCGATGCCCGCCCCTGCGCCTTCCAGGCGTTGAGCCAGGTATTCGCGGGTTTCTTCCTCTTCGTACGGTTGCAACTCGATGACGTGGAACAGCTCCTGCTCACCGCTGATCTGCTCAAGCTCAGCGATCAACGACGACTCACCGAACAGGAACACGTGCGGGCGACCTTCCGGCGTACCCGCTGCGAGCGCCAGCAGCGCTTCGAGGGCGGATTCGTCGAGCTGCTCGGCGTCATCCACCAGCAGGTAGACTTCCTGACCGGTCAGGCCCAGCTGCACGACCTGCTTGAGGATCGCGTTCGGCTCCGCAGTGGACACGTCCAGCGCCTGCGCAACTTGACGCAGCACGCCCGCAGCATCGCCGGCACCACGCGCCGACACCACCACGCTCTGCACCGATTGCTTGTTGGTGCTGGCGACCAAGGCCTGGCGCAACAGGGTTTTACCGCTGCCCAGCGGCCCGGTCACGACCAGCAGCAGCTGGCTGTAGCGTGCGAGGTGGTGCAACTGGCCGAGCACGGGCTTGCGCTGGGCCGGGAAAAATTTGAAACCAGGCACCCGTGGAGCAAAGGGGTCGTGGCTCAACTGGTAATGGCCGAGGAACGCCTCGTCGGCATGCAAACTAGTCATCGCGATCTTATTAACCTTTAAGCTGGGCCAGGGCGCGGTAATCCGCTCCCAGCGTGGCCTGTAAAATCTCTTTCGGATAATCGTCGGTCACGACCGCTTCGCCCATATGGCGCAGCAGCACCAGTCGCAGTCGACCGTCGATCACTTTCTTGTCTATCGCCATATGTTCGAGGAAGTCCGACTCAGTCATCTCCTCAGGCGGAATGACCGGCAAACCGGCGCGCTGGAACAGGCGGATGCCACGATCACGCTCTTGAGCGCTGATCCAACCCAGGCGCTGCGACATCTCCAATGCCATCACAGTGCCAGCCGCTACGGCTTCCCCATGCAACCACACACCATAGCCCATGTGCGTTTCGATCGCATGCCCGAAGGTGTGGCCCAGGTTCAAGGTGGCCCGTACGCCGGACTCCCGTTCGTCGGCATTTACCACCAGCGCCTTGGCGGCGCAGGAACGGGAAATGGCTTCGGTCAGTGCCACCTGGTCGAGGTTGCGCAGTGCGTCGACGTGTGCTTCCAGCCACGCCAGGAACGGTTCGTCGCAGATCAACCCGTACTTGATGACTTCCGCCAGGCCCGCCGACAACTCGCGCGGCGGCAAGGTGTTCAGGGTCGCGGTGTCGATCAGCACGGCTTGGGGCTGGTAGAACGCGCCCACCATGTTCTTGCCCAGCGGATGGTTGATGCCCGTCTTGCCGCCCACCGACGAATCGACCTGGGACAGCAAGGTGGTCGGCACCTGGATAAAGTCCACGCCACGCTGGTAACAGGCCGCTGCGAAGCCGGCCATGTCGCCGATCACACCGCCGCCCAGGGCGATCACCGTGGTGCGGCGGTCATGGCGTGCAGTCAGCAAGCCATCAAAGATCAGTTGCAGGGTTTCCCAGTTCTTGTGGGCTTCGCCGTCGGGCAGGATCACGGAGATCACGGAATACGCCGCCAGGCTGCGGCTCAGACGCTCAAGATACAGCGGCGCGACCGTTTCGTTGGAGATGATCGCCACTTGCCGCCCGGCAATATGCGGTGCAAGCAATTCGGGCTGGTCCAACAGACCCTCGCCAATATGGATCGGGTAGCTGCGCTCGCCTAGATCGACCTTAAGTGTCTGCATGTGTCCCCGCGTTGAAGATGTAGTGACGACCGGCAACGCCAAGACCTGACATCACCTGATGGCTCTACGCCACACCCTGGAGGGCAATGGCGCGCCGCCGAGAATAGCGCATTTCGGGCCTGGCTTTAACGGGGTGGCAGCCGTTGCAGGCGTTCAAGAATGTCGAGGACTACCATCCGAGGTGGCCGCTCATCGGTTTCTACCACCAGATCGGCGATTTCCCGATACAGCGGATCGCGCAGCGTGAGCAGGTCCCGCAAGGTCTTTGCCGGGTCGGCGGTGCGCAGCAACGGGCGATTGCGATCACGGGCGGTGCGGCCCACCTGCTGCTCGACCGACGCATGCAGATAAACCACCCGACCACCGGCATGCAGCGCGCGGCGGTTTTCATCACGCATCACTGCGCCACCGCCAGTGGCCAACACCACGCCATCGCAACCGCACAGCTCGGCAATCATCGCCTGCTCACGGTCACGAAAGCCCAGCTCGCCTTCCTTATCGAAGATCCATGGGATATTGGCACCCGTGCGCAATTCAATTTCCTTGTCGGAATCTTTGAACGGCAGGCGCAGCTCTTTGGCCAGCAAACGGCCGATGGTGCTTTTTCCAGCCCCCATCGGTCCTACAAGAATCAAATTTCGCACAGAATCAACGACTCACAGCAATCGCCTGGTTATTCATAATACGCGGAGTCAGGAATACCAGCAGCTCGGATTTTTTCTCCGCCAGCACATCGCGCCGGAAAAGGCGGCCAAGATACGGCACATCGCCCAAAAATGGCACTTTATCTACCACTTTGCTTTGGGTATTGGAGAAAACCCCGCCGATGACGATGGTCTCGCCATCCTTGACCAGCACCTTGGCGTTGACCTCGTTTTTCTTGATCGGCGGCACGTCATTGAGCTTGTTCAGGTAGTCGGGCTCATCCTTGGTGACCTTGACCTCCATGATCACGCGATCGTCGGGGGTGATCTGCGGGGTCACCTCCAGCGACAGCGACGCCTCCTTGAACGACACCGACGTGGCGCCGCTGGAGCTGGATTCCTGATAGGGGATCTCGGTGCCCTTGAGGATGCGTGCGGTTTCCTTGTCGGAAGTGACGACCTTGGGTTGCGAGACGATTTCGCCGTTGCCGGTTTTTTCCATGGCGGTGAGTTCCAGGTCCAGCAGCAGGTTGTCGGTGATAAAGGCGATGCCCAGGCCGGAGGTGCCGGTCAGCGACCCCAGGTCGACAAACGGCGAGCTGGGCGGGTTCTCAGAGGGCTCAGCCCCCTCAGGCGAAGGCTTCGCAATGCCGCCAGCGCCCCAGTGGCCACGATTGAGTCGCCCACCCCAGCGCGCACTCAGGCTTCTGTCGTAATCGACATTGGCCTCGACAATCCGCGCCTCGATCATCACCTGGCGCACGGGAATATCCAGCTGCGCCACGATCCGCCGCAGCTCTTCCAGTCGCTCGACGGTCTGGTAGGCGATGATGTTGTTGGTGCGATCATCGACCGCCACCGAGCCACGCTCATCGGTCACACCCTCCAGGCCCGTGACCGACTGGAACAACTTGGCCAGGTCCGCCGCCTTGGCGTAATTGACCTGCAACAGCTCCCGACGCAACGGCGCCAATTCGGCCATTTGCTTGCGCGACTCCAGGGTCAGCAGCTCGCGCGCGGCCAACTCTTCGGCGGGTGCGACCAGCAATACGCCGGCTTTCAATCGCTTATCCAGGCCTTTGGCTTGCAGCACCAGGTCCAGCGCCTGGTCCCAGGGCACATCCTTGAGGCGCAGGGTGATCGCCCCCTGCACTTCATCACTCGCCACAAGGTTGAGGCCTGCCACGTCGGCAATTTGCTGCAACGCCGTGCGCAACTCGATGCTCTGGAAGTTGAGGTTGAGCTTGTCACCCGAGTAGACGCTCGACGTGGCGTTGCCAGGGGGTGGCAACTGGATCAGGTCTACACGATTGGGTACAGCAGCAGCCATCGGTGCCGTGAACGCTATCCATAGCGCCACACCGAAGGACGAGAAGGTCCTTTTCATTGCTTGATTCCGTTATGAGTTGACGTTTAACACCAGGATCCGCGGGCGCTCCAGCCATGCACCCTGACCATCGGGGAACAGCTCGACCAGTTCGACGTGACGCTCATGGATGGCCGTGACCCGTCCATGGTCCGGCCCCAGGTAGTCACCGACCGCCAGCCGATACACCGTGTTTGCCGCACGCAGCAGGACGAACGCCCGCACGCCACGGGACAGCGTGCCGACCATTTCGAACTGGTCCATTGCAAGGCCTTCCAGGGCTCCACGCGATCGGGTGAGATCCGGCGCCCGGGCAGGCCGGCCAGGCGAATGTTCGACCTGGACGGCAAGCCGTTGAAAAGGATCGCGCAGACCGGAGGAGTCATACACAAAAGCCTGCCCTTGCAAGCCCCGCCCGCCCAGGCCAACGCCTTGCTGCGCCTGCCAGTAGGTCTTGGCCAGCAGATCAAGACGCAGCAGCTTGCCATCACGGCGCAAGGCAACGTCGTGCACCGTGGCGATGCGCGCGAGCCCGGCCAGGCCGCTCAGGAACGTTGCCAGGTCGTGGTAAGCCCCCGTCAAGCCGAGCTGCACAGGCTGCTCGTGATAGAACGGTCGAGCCTGCTCATCCAGCGGGGTGACGCTTTCGACCCACAAGCCATTGGCCAGTGCCAAGCGCGCGAGGTCGTCCAGCAAGCCAGGCATCTCGGACGCACCCGGCAATGCCTGCAACAGTGCATCGGCCTTGGCCTGCATGAGCTGGAGTGGCTGCGCACGCACCTCAAGGGTGGCAACCAGGGAAGCCTTTTGGACGACTTGCTGCTGCAGGACCACTTCCTGCGCCTCGACCCCGTGCAACCGTTGCCGCGACGGGCTCAGGTAAATGAAGTCGCCCACCACAAACACTACGCCCGCCAACGCGCAGCCCAACAGGGCCTTGCCTGGTAGGGGCCATTTTGCAGCGTTGTGAGTAAGTGCAGAAAGATCGAGCCTTGGCAGGCTCAAGGTTGAGCCTCGGAGGACTCTCCCTGACGCACCATCAGCTGGAATTCGTTGTTGCCGCGCGCGCCATCTGTGCGCACATGTTGCAGTCGAGTGGAATGGGCACCTTCCGCCGCCTCGAGGCGGCGCATCAACTGGGCGATATCCTGGCTGGACTCTGCGCTGCCGCTGATACTCACCGTGTCACCCTTCGCCACCACTTCATGCAGGTGCACGCCGTCTGGCACGGCGCGCGCCAACTGGTCCAACAACTGGGCACCGGAGGAGCGAGAGTCATGCAGGTCTTGCACGACCTTCATGCGCTGCGCCAACTGCTGGCTCCGCTCCTGCAGGTCATCGATGGTCCTGATGCGTGAATCCAGGCCGTTGATCTCCTTGCCCAGATGGTCATTGCGAGTCACCTGCCGGTCGATTGCCTGGTCGATCACCTGGTCCGCCAGCCACACGGCTGCGAGCGCCGCGCAGGCGAACGCGAGCAAACCCGCCAGCAAATACTTGCGTCGCCGCTCTGCCAGCGCCTGGCGCCAAGGCAATAGGTTGATTCGTGTCTTCAAGCGAAACTCCTCAGGGCCAACCCGCAAGCAACTCCCATCCCTTGGGCATCCACGGCCCATTGTGCACCATCGACTCGATCGCTCGGCGTGAAGCTGGCGAAATCCTGACTGCAAGCGCGCGCCAATGCAAACGCTTCGACATCGACCACCCTCGGCACCAACCCGGCCAGAGCCAAAACCGTCTCCCTGGCTTCGACCTGTTCCTTCAGGCACGCCGCCAACAGCACCTCGATACGGCCGGGGTCCAGTGCGCTTGGCCCGCGCACTTGAAAGTCGATGGCCACGTCATCCAGAGGATAGGGAATGTACTGGTCTGCCTCCATCTGGATCATCCAGCCCATCTCATCGTCAGTCAGCCCGGCCTCCATCTCGATCATCCGCGTGATCACCGAGGGCCCAGCCACGGCAGCGGCAGCGCCTCGGGCCGATGTCGACAACCGCGATAACGCACTGCGCAGCGCGCGCCCCACGCCATCAAGATCGAGAAGCGTGCTGTCGACCACCGTGTGCGCAGGCAGTGCCTGCGTGACGTAGGCCTGGACGTTGTAGCCTGACGCCGAGCAGCCCAGCTGCACCAGCCGAATGGTGGTGTCATTGATGTCGACGCCCAGCAGCGTGTCGACTTTGCGCGTGAAAAATCCCTTTCTCATAAAACTCCCTAAAACTTTGCCTGTCTTACCGCCTGATTGCCGCTGGGCGCCATGCATTCGGTCGACTTGTTGAGCAGGTGCGAATGACGCCCGAAGTCGAAAAATGCTTTAATGCCCAGCGTTTTTTCCCGCTTTTTATCTGCAGCTCGGGTCGATCCATCGTTTGCCATGCATGCCCCGACGCCTAACCCATTCTTTTCTCTGGAAATCCAAAAGCCTTGATTCGTCTGCTGAAGTTTTTCGGGTACTCCATTGTCGCCATCGTTTGCGGGCTGCTGCTCGTGCTCAGCGGGGCCTACCTCTACCTTAGTCCGGGTTTGCCCTCGGTAGAGGCCCTCAGAAGTATCCAGTTGCAGATTCCTTTGCGGGTCTACAGCAGCGATGAAAAACTGATCGCGGAGTTCGGCGAAATGCGCCGCACACCGATCCGTTTTGCCGATATTCCACCCAATTTCATCAGTGCCCTGCTCTCGGCCGAAGACGATAATTTTGCCAACCACTATGGCGTTGACCCCAGCAGCCTGGTGCGTGCAGCCACTCAATTGGTAAAAAGCGGACACATTCAATCCGGCGGCAGCACCATCACCATGCAGGTGGCGAAGAACTTCTTCCTCACCAGCGAACGCAGCTTTTCGCGCAAGGCCACTGAAATCCTCCTGGCCCTGCAGATCGAGCGCCAGTTGACCAAGGACGAGATCCTCGAGCTGTACGTCAACAAGATCTACCTGGGCAACCGCGCATACGGGATCGAAGCGGCCTCTCAGGTCTATTACGGCAAGTCCATCCGTGACGCCAGCCTGGCGCAGATGGCCATGATCGCCGGCCTGCCAAAAGCCCCTTCACGCTTCAACCCCCTGGCCAACCCGGCGCGCAGTAAAGAACGCCGCGACTGGATCCTGGGGCGCATGTACAAGCTGGGCAAGATCGACCAAGCCGCTTACGAAAGCGCCATCGCCGAACCGCTGAACGCCAGCTACCACGTGCCGACGCCGGAAGTGAACGCACCCTATATCGCCGAAATGGCGCGTGCCGAGATGGTCGGCCGCTACGGCAGCGAGGCCTATACCGAAGGTTTCCGCGTGACCACCACCGTGCCGAGCGACCTGCAGGAAATCGCCAATACCTCGGTGCACTCCGGCCTGATCACCTACGACCAGCGCCATGGCTACCGAGGCCCTGAATCGCGCCTGCCGGGCAAGACGCTGAGCGCCTGGACCACCGAGCTGAGCAAGCAACGCCCGATCAGCGGCCTGGAACCCGCCATCGTTACCCAAGTGAAGAAAGACGGCCTGCAGGTGCTGACCCGCACCGGTGAAGCCCATGTGGCGTGGGACAGCATGAAATGGGCGCGGCCGTTCCTGAACACCAACAGCATGGGGGCGATGCCCAAGCAGCCATCGGACGTCGCGCAGGTGGGTGATTTGATCCGCGTGCAACGCCAGAAAGACGACAGCCTCAAATTCAGCCAGGTGCCGCTGGCCCAAGGTGCACTGGTGTCGCTGGACCCGCAGAACGGTGCGATCCGCGCCCTGGTTGGCGGCTTCGCGTTCGAACAGAGCAATTACAACCGTGCCACCCAGGCCAAGCGCCAACCAGGCTCGAGCTTCAAGCCGTTCATCTACAGCGCTGCGCTGGACAACGGCTACACCGCCGCCAGCCTGGTCAACGATGCACCGATCGTGTTTGTGGACGAGTACCTGGACAAGGTCTGGCGCCCGAAGAACGATACCAACACCTTCCTCGGCCCGATCCGTATCCGCGAGGCGCTGTATAAATCGCGCAACCTGGTGTCGATTCGCCTGCTGCAGGCGATGGGCGTCGGCAAGACCATCGATTACATGACGCGCTTCGGGTTCGCCAAATCGGACCTGCCGCCAAACCTGTCCCTGGCCCTGGGCACCGCGACCCTCACGCCGATGGAAATCGCCACGGGCTGGAGTACCTTTGCCAATGGCGGCTACAAGATCGCGCCGTACCTGATCGACAAGATCGAAAGCCGCAACGGCGACACCCTGTTCACCGCCAACCCGCCACGCGTGCCGGGTGATGTGGTGAATGGCGTGGCGGCGACCGATGGCCTGGCGGCGCCGAGCAATGGCGGCATCACCATCGAGCCGACCCCAGGCACCACGCCGGCCGCCAATAACACCCCGGCCGAGCCCCAGGCGCCCGCGGTTGCCGAGCGCATTGTCGACGGCCGTACCACTTATATTCTCAACAGCATCCTGGAAGACGTGATCAAGAAAGGTACCGGCCGCCGCGCACTGGCGCTGAACCGCCCGGACATCGCCGGCAAGACCGGTACTACCAACGAGTCCAAGGATGCCTGGTTCTCTGGCTACAACGCCGACTACGTGACCACCGTGTGGACCGGCTACGATCAGCCGGAGAGCCTCGGCCGCCGCGAGTTCGGCGGTACCGTCGCGCTGCCGATCTGGATGAGCTACATGGGCGCGGCCTTGAAGGACAAACCGCCGCATACGCAGCCGGAACCGGAAGGCATCCTCAGCCTGCGCATCGACCCGGTCAGCGGCCGCGCCGCCTCGCCAAGCACCCCGAATGCGTACTTCGAACTGTTCAAGAGCGAAGACACGCCGCCATCGGTCAACGAGCTGGGCAATGGCGTAGCACCGGGCAGCCCGCTGCCAGCGGATGAGGCGGCGCCGATCGACCTGTTCTAACGCAGACCGAATGTGGGAGCGGGCAAGCCCGTTCCCACAGTTGCTGCTGCGCAGGCTTGACGCTTATCGCCCCCCCAACAAAAAGCCCCGACTCGTGAGAGCCGGGGCTTTTTGTTGGTGCGCTACAACGGCTTAGCCGTTGAACACATCATCCACACTTTGCAGTGGGTAGTGCTTCGGATAGGGCAGGGTGGCCACGCCGGTCTCGATGGCGGCTTTGGCCACGGCATCCGAGATCAGGGTGATCAGGCGCTTATCCATGGGTTTCGGAATGATGTACTCACGACCGAATTCCAGCTTGATACCGCCGTAGGCGTCGCACACTTCCTGTGGCACCGGCAGCTTGGCCAGTTCACGCAGGGCGTTGGCGGCCGCTACTTTCATCTCTTCGTTGATGCGCTTGGCGCGAACGTCCAGGGCACCACGGAAGATGAACGGGAAGCCCAGCACGTTGTTGACCTGGTTCGGGTAGTCCGAGCGGCCGGTCGCCATGATCACGTCGCTACGGGTGGCGTGAGCCAGTTCCGGAGAGATCTCTGGATCAGGGTTGGAGCAGGCGAACACGATCGGGTTGGCCGCCATGGACTTGAGGCCTTCGGCGCTCAGCAGGTTCGGGCCGGACAGGCCGACGAACACGTCTGCACCGTCGAGGGCGTCAGCCAGGGTGCGCTTGTCAGTCGCGTGGGCAAACATCGCCTTGTACTGGTTCAGGTCGGTACGCTCGGACTGGACCACGCCCTTGCTGTCGACCATGAAGATGTTTTCCAGCTTGGCGCCCATGCTCACCAGCAACTTCATGCAGGAGATGGCCGCAGCGCCGGCGCCCAGGCAGACGATCTGTGCGTCAGCCAGGGTCTTGCCAGCGATTTCCAGGGCGTTGATCATGCCGGCCGCGGTAACGATCGCGGTGCCGTGCTGGTCATCGTGGAATACCGGAATGTCGCACTGCTCGATCAAGGCCTTTTCGATCTCGAAGCACTCAGGTGCCTTGATGTCTTCCAGGTTGATGCCACCGAAGGTGATGGAAATGCGCTTGACCGTGTCGATGAAAGCCTGCGGGCTTTCGGAGTCGACTTCGATGTCGAAAACGTCGATGCCGGCAAAGCGCTTGAACAGCACGCCTTTACCTTCCATGACTGGCTTGGAAGCCAATGGGCCGAGGTTACCCAGGCCAAGAATCGCGGTGCCATCGGAAATCACTGCAACCAGGTTGCCTTTGCCGGTGTACTTGTACGCCAGTTCGGGGTCGCGGGCGATTTCACGTACGGGCTCGGCAACACCAGGGCTGTAGGCCAGCGACAGGTCGCGGGCGGTAGCAGTGGCCTTGGTGAGCTCTACACTCAGCTTTCCTGGACGAGGATGGGCATGATATTCGAGAGCGGCAGTTTTCAAATCAGACATATCGGCATTCCGCTTTTACTGTTGGTCGACGGACCGCCGAGGATACGCGTGTCGCAAAGTCCCTACAAGACTGGGCAGTCACAGGTGTCAAGGCCCCAAAGTGCCGTACTTTGGTCTAAGGCCACGGGATACAAGGGCTTAACTGTTCACAATCGACTAAAAAAATGTCTACAATTTTTTGTCAATGCGTCGATTTGAGCATGCTGGGGTCGGTCAGTGGTAGCAACCAACGTGCCTGACCGTTTTTCAGGCCGCCACGCCGGGCGCGATCCTGCACCCACCCACGGGCCTCGATGGGCATGCCTTGCAGACCACTGAGCCATGCGGCGTCGAATTGTGGGACAAGCGCGGGTGCAATGCGTAATACCAGTGAGCCGTGCAATTCGATCCAGACCCCACCGCGATTGCGTTCGATCTTGCTGACCCGGCCGCCGACCAACGCAAAGCCGGACTGCTTGAGCTGCGCCACGCGCTGTACAGGTGATTGCCGCCACAGGCCCAGCCGCGCGTCACGGGCGCTGTTTTCAGCGGCCTGCTGGCAGGCGACCAGATCGACATTGGGCGCGACACCCACCTGAAACCCCAAGCCTTCGGCCAGCAGTTGCGCCTCAAGATTCTTTCCATCTGCGCCGTAGAGGTGGGCCAAGGTGCGGCCGTAGCGGTCCTTGCTCTCGCGCCCTGCTACCAGGCCGACGCGACGGTCGCTGGCGTCCACCAAGGCCTGCAAGCGCAGGCGGGCAGCAACGGCGTAAGGCTCGTCGGGGCGGCCACGCTTGCCGGTTTCCGGTGCATTGACGCCGATCATCCGCACGCTGCGGCCATCCGTGAGGCGCACCGTATCGCCATCCACCACACGCTGCACCTCCACCTTGGCCGGGGCGGTCGGCACAGGGCAGATCACGTCGGCCTGGGCGACTGAAAGCCAAATGCCAGGCACAAAAAAGGCGCCCACAAGGGACGCCTTTTTCAACAGCTGGCAAAAGCCCATAAGGCTTTTGAGCCTTACTCTGCTGGAGTAGCAGCAGGCTTCTTGCCGAAAGCACCAAAGCGATCTGCGAAGCGCTGTACACGGCCGCCGGTGTCCAGAGTTTTCTGCTTACCGGTGTAGAACGGGTGGCACTCGTTGCATACGTCAGTACCCAGTGGCTTGCACAGGTTCGAACGAGTTTCGAACTTGTTGCCGCAGCTGCAGGTTACTTCGATGGTTTCGTACGCTGGATGGATATCGGCTTTCATGGCACTTCCTCGGGCTAGCGTGCCGCCACTCGACACTATTGTCGAATACCGCACGTAATTAGGCCGCGGATTCTACCAGACCTTTTCAATCGCGCAAGCGGCGCTTCCGGCTGAAAACCTCCTTTCATCAGAAAACCGTGGCATACCCAAGCCCTCCCCTGTCTGCTAGGCTCCCGCCCCTGCGCCACCGCCTGCCTTTATATGAGACCCCTCGCGTGCCCGACGCCATTTTGCGCCTAGCCCTGCCCTCGCCCCTGCGCCGCCTGTTCGATTACCGGGCCCCGGCTGGCGTGCTGCGGGCGCAGTTGCAGCCGGGCATGCGCGTGCGCGTGCCGTTCGGGCGTCGAGAGATGATCGGCATTCTGGTCGAAGTCGCTGACCACAGCGAAGTGCCGGCCGAGAAACTCAAGCCCGCCCTGGCCATCCTCGATGCCACCCCACCGCTGCCGCCGGCACTGTTCAAGCTGTGCCTGTGGACTGCCCAGTATTACCAACACAGCCTGGGCGATACCCTAAGCTGGGCATTGCCGGTACTGCTGCGCCAGGGCGAACTGGCCGAAGCGCGCCAGGAACGTTTCTGGTCGACGGTACCCGGCGCGCGTCTCGACGACCCGCGCATCGCTCGCGCCCCGCGCCAGCGTGAGGCCTTGGCCACGCTGGCGCAGCACCCCCATGGCGTGGCGCACCAGCTATTGAGCAAGCTGATGCTGAGCAAAGACAGCCTCGACCTGCTGCTGGCCAAGGGACTGGTGCAGGTGGAAATCCGCAAGCACGCGCCTGACGCTCGCCACGAACACTGGCTGGCCCAGCCGGAACTGCCGCTGAACCCTGAGCAACGCGCCGCGTACGAAGCCATTCGCGCAGGCTTTGACAGTTTCCACGCGTTCCTGCTGGCTGGCGTCACCGGCAGCGGCAAGACCGAAGTCTATTTGCAATTGATCCGCGAGACCCTGCAAGCCGGCAAACAGGCCCTGGTGCTGATCCCCGAGATCAACCTGGGCCCGCAGACCCTGGCGCGCTTCGAACAGCGCTTCAACGCACGCATCGCCCTGGTGCACTCGGCCGTCAACGACCGTGAGCGCCTGGAGTCGTGGCTGGCCGCGCGGGACGGCGAGGCCGACATTATTATCGGCACGCGTTCGGCACTGTTCACACCGATGAAAAACCCTGGGTTGATCATCATCGACGAGGAGCACGACGGCTCCTATAAACAGCAGGAAGGCCTGCGCTACCACGCCCGCGACCTGGCGCTGGTACGCGCACGCCAGGAAGACATCCCGATCGTGCTGGGCTCGGCCACGCCATCCCTCGAAAGCCTGCACAATGCCTACACCGGCCGTTATGGCCTCCTGCGCCTCAACGAGCGCGCGGGCGGCGCCAAGCAACCACGGTTCCTGCGCCTGGACGTCAAGAGCCGCCCACTGGACAGCGGTATTTCCGGGCCAATGCAACAAGCCATCGGCCAGACGCTTGCCGCCGGCCAACAGGTGCTGGTATTCCTCAATCGCCGCGGCTTTGCACCGACCTTGCTGTGCCACGATTGCGGCTGGATGTCCGAATGCGAGCGCTGCGACGCACGCATGACCGTGCACCAGCGCTACGGCGAACTGCGCTGCCATCACTGCGGCCATGTGGAACGCGTGCCGCGCCACTGTCCGCAGTGCGGCAAAGTCGACCTGCGTCCGGTAGGCGCAGGCACCGAGCGGGCCGAAGAGCGCCTGGGCATCCTGTTTCCGGATTATCCGGTGCTGCGCGTTGACCGCGACAGCACGTCGCGCAAGGATGCGATGAACCAGCTGTTCGCCACCATCCAGAAAGGCCAGCCGTGCATTCTTATCGGCACGCAAATGCTAGCCAAGGGGCACCATTTTCCACGGGTAACCCTGGTATCGATCCTGGATGCCGATGGTGGGCTGTTCTCCGGAGACTTTCGCGCCAGTGAACGCATGGCGCAGTTGATCGTGCAGGTCGCTGGCCGCGCAGGCCGCGCCGAGGAACCAGGCCGGGTGATTATCCAGACGCACCTGGCCGACCATCCGCTGCTCATTCAGCTGACAGAGCAAGGCTACTTCGCCTTCGCCGAACAAGCGTTGAGCGAACGCCGCGCCGCCGGCCTGCCGCCGTTTTCCCACTTGGCCTTGCTGCGCGCCGAGGCTCACAAGCCGGGGCAGGCCGAAGGTTTCCTGGATGAAGCCTGCAGCGCCGCCGAACGTTTGCTTGGCGAACTGGGTCTGAGCGGCATCGAACTGCTTGGCCCGGTGCCCGCCCCCATGGAACGCCGCGCCGGGCGCTATCGTGCTCAGCTACTCTTGCAGGCAACCTCCCGCGCGCCCCTGCATCGGCTATTAAGTAGCTGGTTGCTTGCCCTGGAGCAAATGCCCAGCGGCCGGCAAGTGCGATGGTCGCTGGACGTAGACCCGGTAGATTTATACTAACCCGCCCTTTGCAGGCGCCGGCTTGCCGGCGCCTGCAAAGGGAAAGGGACGAAAGTTGTCCTGCCAGCGAAGGCCCGCAGGTCCGCCATCTGGTCTGAACGGTTGGCAAGCCCGCCCTCGCCACGGATAATGCCCAGTTTTTCCACCTGCGCATCGCGCGCCGCCGCTTGCGGTCGAAAGAGAACACCATGAAAGACACCATTCGCCAGCTGATCCAACAAGCCCTCACCCAACTCGTCAACGAAGGTGTGTTGCCTGAAGGCCTGACGCCGGCGATCCAGGTGGAAAACACCCGCGACAAGACCCACGGCGACTTCGCCAGCAACATCGCGATGATGCTGTCCAAGCCTGCCGGCATGAAACCGCGGGACCTGGCAGAAAAAATCATCGCTGCGCTGCCGTCCCACGAGAGTGTGACCAAGGCCGAAATCGCCGGCCCGGGCTTTATCAACTTCTTCCAGAACACCCAGGCCCTGGCTTCCCGCCTGGATGCCGCCTTGGCCGACGCCAAGATCGGCGTGCGCAAGGCCGGCCCGCTGCAGCGCGTGGCCATCGACCTGTCGGCACCCAACCTGGCTAAAGAGATGCACGTGGGCCACCTGCGCTCCACCATCATCGGTGACGGCGTGGCGCGCGTATTGGAGTTCCTCGGCGACACCGTGATCCGTCAGAACCACGTGGGCGACTGGGGCACCCAGTTCGGCATGCTGATGGCTTACCTGCAAGAGAACCCGATCACCAGCAACGAGCTGTCGGACCTGGAAAACTTCTACCGCGCGGCCAAGAAGCGCTTCGACGAATCCGAAGAATTCGCCGACCGCGCCCGTGGCCTGGTGGTCAAGCTGCAGGCCGGCGATCAGGAATGCCTGGAACTGTGGGGCCGTTTCCGTGAGATTTCCCTGTCGCACTGCCAGGAAATCTACGAACTGCTCAACGTCAAATTGACCATGGCCGACGTAATGGGCGAAAGCGCCTATAACGACGACTTGATCAACGTGGTCAACGACCTCAAGGCCGCTGGCCTGCTGGTCGAGAGCAATGGCGCGCAATGCGTGTTCCTCGAAGAGTTCAAGACTGCCGACGGCGAGCCGCTGCCGGTGATCATCGTCAAGGCCGATGGCGGCTACCTGTATGCCACCACCGACCTGGCGGCCGTGCGCTACCGCAGCGGTGTACTCAAGGCGGATCGCGCGCTGTATTTCGTCGACCAGCGCCAGGCCCTGCACTTCCAGCAGGTGTTCGAAGTGGCGCGCCGCGCCGGTTTCGTCACCCACCCGATGCACATGGAACACATGGGCTTCGGCACCATGAACGGCGCCGATGGCCGCCCGTTCAAGACCCGCGACGGCGGCACGGTGAAGCTGATCGACCTGCTGACCGAAGCCCAGGAACGTGCCTACAACCTAGTGAAGGAAAAGAACCCGGAACTGGCCGAGGCCGACCTGCGCAACATCGCTCGCGTGGTGGGCATTGGCGCAGTGAAATACGCCGACCTGTCCAAGCACCGCACCAGCGACTACAGCTTCAACTTCGAGCTGATGCTCAACTTCGAAGGCAACACCGCGCCGTACCTGCTGTACGCCTACACCCGTGTGGCCGGCGTGTTCCGCAAGCTGGGCAAGGACTTCAGCGAAGTCGAAGGCCAGATCAACCTGGAGGCTGCGCACGAGCAAGAGCTGGCCGCCAAGCTGGCGCAATTCGGCGAAGTGCTGAACAGCGTCGGCGAGAAAGGCACGCCGCACATCCTGTGCACCTACCTGTACGAAGTCGCCGGCCTGTTCTCCAGCTTCTACGAGAACTGCCCGATCCTGACCGCCGACGACGAAGCCCAGAAGCAAAGCCGCCTGCGCCTCGCCGCACTGGCTGGACGGACCCTCAAGCAAGGCCTGGAATTGTTGGGCCTGGAAACTCTGGAGCGTATGTAAGTTGGCTGCCAAGAAAAAACCTGCACCCAAGCGCGGCGCCAGCCGCTACCAGGCCCCGGCGAAGAAGCCGATTCCGGGCTGGTTGTGGATGGCCATCGGCCTCACCGTCGGCGCGTTTATCGTGTTCCTGATGAAACTGGATCCAGGCCAGGGCGATGACGTCAAACGGGTCAAGCAAGAACAGCAGAAGGCCACGAAGATGGCCGAAGCCAACAAGACTGCGCCGAGCCCGACCGCCCCGGTGAAGCCGAAATACGACTTCTATACGTTGCTACCGGAATCGGAAGTGATCGTGCCGCCCGATGCCGTGCCGGAGAAAACCCTGCCGACACCACAGGTGCCGACCACACCGGTCACGCCTGCAGAGGCGGCGAAAATCGACACGGCGCGAGCCCAGGCCGCGCTGGCCGGGATTACCCCGCCGCCAGCACCGCCGGTTGCCGAAACCAAGGCAGCACCGGTGACCAAGTTCTTCCTGCAAGCGGGCTCGTTCCCGAAACAGGCAGATGCCGATCGCGTGCGTGCGCAGATCATCCTGCTGGGCCAGTCGGTGACGGTAGAGTCCGGCACCGTGAAGGATGCGACGTGGTACCGCGTGCTGGTGGGGCCGTTCAGCAACCGCGAACAGCTGACCGTGGCGCAGAAACAATTGGCCGGCGCGGGCTTTAGCAACCTGTTGTTACAACAACGCCAGAGCCGCTGATTCAGCGAACACAGAGGAACCCATGTGGGAGCGGGCTTGCCCGGGAATGCGGTCCATCAGTCGCCAGATTCCTTGACTGATATTCCGCTTTCGCGGGCAAGCCCGCTCCCACATTTGATTTTGTTCGTGCTCAAAATCGAGCCCGGCACACAATCGCCACTCGTCCGCCCCCCCGTCCTACGGTTGAAATCCCCCTCACCATCCCCATATCAGTTTCCATCAGGGCATTTTCGCCCCGCTGCGTGGAGACTCTCCCCTTGACCACCATCGTTTCAGTACGTCGCCACGGCAAAGTCGTCATGGGCGGCGACGGCCAGGTTTCCCTGGGTAATACCGTGATGAAAGGCAACGCCAAGAAAGTGCGTCGCCTGTACCACGGCCAGGTTCTCGCAGGCTTTGCCGGCGCCACCGCCGACGCCTTCACCCTCTTCGAGCGCTTCGAAGGCCAGCTTGAGAAACATCAGGGCCACCTCGTGCGCGCCGCGGTCGAACTAGCCAAAGAATGGCGCACCGACCGCTCCCTCAGCCGCCTGGAAGCCATGCTGGCCGTCGCCAACAAAGACGCTTCCCTGATCATCACCGGCAACGGCGATGTGGTTGAGCCTGAGCATGGCCTGATCGCCATGGGTTCCGGCGGTGGCTACGCCCAGGCGGCAGCCAGCGCGCTGTTGAAGAAGACCGACCTGTCGGCCCGCGAAATCGTCGAGACCGCCTTGGGCATCGCCGGTGATATCTGCGTGTTCACCAACCATAACCAGACCATTGAGGAGCAGGACCTCGCCGAGTAAGCCATAGGCTTATTCCCGCTTGAGGCCGCCAAACACTATGTCCATGACTCCCCGCGAAATCGTCCATGAACTCAACCGCCATATCATCGGCCAGGACGATGCCAAGCGCGCCGTTGCCATTGCGTTGCGTAACCGCTGGCGCCGGATGCAACTGCCGGAAGAACTGCGCGTTGAAGTAACGCCGAAGAACATCCTGATGATCGGTCCGACCGGTGTCGGTAAAACCGAAATCGCCCGTCGCCTGGCCAAGCTGGCCAACGCGCCGTTCATCAAGGTCGAAGCCACCAAGTTCACCGAAGTCGGCTACGTGGGCCGCGATGTCGAGTCGATCATTCGTGACCTGGCCGACGCCGCCCTGAAGCTGCTGCGCGAACAGGAAATGACCAAGGTCAGCCACCGCGCCGAAGACGCCGCCGAGGAACGTATCCTCGATGCCCTGCTGCCACCGGCTCGCATGGGCTTCAACGAAGACGCCGCGCCGGCCTCGGACTCCAACACCCGCCAGCTGTTCCGCAAGCGCCTGCGTGAAGGCCAGTTGGACGACAAGGAAATCGAGATCGAAGTCGCCGAAGTCTCCGGCGTCGATATTTCCGCACCGCCTGGCATGGAAGAAATGACCAGCCAGCTGCAGAACCTGTTCGCCAACATGGGCAAGGGCAAGAAGAAAAGCCGCAAGCTCAAGGTGAAGGAAGCGCTGAAACTGGTGCGCGACGAAGAAGCCGGGCGCCTGGTCAACGAGGAAGAACTCAAGGCCAAGGCACTGGAAGCGGTCGAGCAGCACGGCATCGTGTTTATCGACGAGATCGACAAGGTGGCCAAGCGCGGCAGCTCCGGTGGCGTCGACGTGTCCCGTGAGGGCGTACAGCGCGATTTGCTGCCGCTGATCGAAGGCTGCACCGTGAACACCAAGCTGGGCATGGTCAAGACCGACCACATCCTGTTTATCGCCTCCGGTGCGTTCCACCTGAGCAAGCCAAGCGACCTGGTGCCGGAGCTGCAAGGCCGCCTGCCGATTCGCGTGGAGCTCAAGGCGCTCACCCCAGGCGACTTCGAGCGCATTCTCAGCGAACCGCATGCCTCGCTCACCGAGCAGTACCGTGAGCTGTTGAAAACCGAAGGCTTGGGCATCGAATTCCAACCGGACGGCATCAAGCGCCTGGCGGAGATCGCCTGGCAGGTCAACGAGAAGACCGAAAACATCGGTGCGCGTCGCCTGCACACCCTGCTGGAGCGTTTGCTGGAGGAAGTGTCCTTCAGTGCTGGCGACCTGGCCGGGGCGCAAAATGGCGAAGTGATCAAGATCGACGCTGACTACGTCAACAGCCACTTGGGCGAATTGGCGCAGAACGAAGATCTGTCTCGTTATATCCTGTAAGCCTCACACAGGACCGCTTTGCTTTAATGTGGGAGCTGGCTTGACGGCAATAGCTAGGGTGAATTCAACACCGCTATCGCAGGCAAGCCAGCTCCCACATTTTTGAGCCGGTTTCTTCAGGATTATTATCAATGTCCAAATTCCCCACCGCTGTAAACCTGCACAAAACCTCCAACACCCTCGGCCTTACCTACGGGCCCGACGAGGTGTACCAACTTCCCGCCGAACTGCTGCGCACCCACTCGCCGTCCGCCGAGGTCCAGGGCCACGGCAAACCCATCCTGCAATTCGGCAAGCTCAACGTGCGGTTGACCCAGGTTGAACCGGCCGGCCAGTACGCACTGAAATTGACCTTCGACGACGGGCATGACAGCGGACTGTTCACCTGGGACTACCTCTATCAGTTGGCCGTGCGTCAGGACGCCCTGTGGGCTGATTACCTGGCGGAGCTCAAAGCAGCCGGCAAGACTCGCGATCCGAGTGAGTCGGTCGTGCGGCTAATGCTCTAGTCCAGGCCTCTCGCTCTTTAGAGGGCATTTTCTAATTTCATCTGCTTGAATGCCCTCTCTCGTGGTCAACGATTGGCCCGCTTGCGAAAAAAATTAAACTCGGGTAACCAATGGAACTGGCAAGTTCCCTGCATTTGACGATGCGGTATCAACGGTCACCCGAGTCGCAGTACCAGGCTTGTGTTGTGTATCGAAACTTGGTGCGCAGCGGTACCCGGTACTCGTCTTTCGGACAATGGAGCGTCGTAGATGAGTAACAAGAATAACGATGACTTGAAACGCCAGGCCTCGGAAAACACCCTGGGGCTCAACCCGATCATCGCGTTACGCAAAAAGGATTTACTCGCCTCGGCGAAGATGGTGCTGACCCAAGCCATCAAGCAACCGTTGCACAGCGTCAAGCACGTCGCCCACTTTGGCGTCGAACTGAAGAATGTAATGTTCGGCAAATCCGCGCTGGTGCCGGACGGCGATGACCGTCGCTTCAACGACCCGGCCTGGAGCCAGAACCCGCTCTACAAGCGCTACCTGCAAACCTACCTGGCGTGGCGCAAGGAACTGCACGACTGGATCGGCGACAGCAACCTGTCGGAACAGGACATCAGCCGTGGCCACTTCGTGATCAACCTGATGACCGAGGCCATGGCCCCCACCAACAGCGCGGCCAACCCGGCGGCGGTCAAACGTTTCTTTGAGACCGGCGGCAAGAGCCTGCTCGATGGCCTGTCACACTTGGCCAAGGACATGGTGCACAACGGCGGCATGCCGAGCCAGGTCAACATGGGCGCCTTTGAAGTGGGCAAGACCCTGGGTACTACCGAAGGCGCGGTGGTGTTTCGCAACGACGTGCTGGAGCTGATCCAGTACAAGCCGATCACCGAGCAAGTGCACGAACGCCCACTGCTGGTGGTGCCGCCACAGATCAACAAATTCTACGTATTCGACCTGAGCCCGGAGAAGAGCCTGGCGCGCTTCTGCCTGCGCAATGGCCAGCAGACATTCATCGTCAGTTGGCGCAACCCGACCAAGGCCCAGCGCGAATGGGGCCTGTCGACTTATATCGAAGCGCTCAAGGAAGCGGTCGACGTGGTCACGGCGATTACCGGCAGCAAAGATGTGAACATGCTCGGCGCTTGCTCCGGCGGCATCACCTGCACCGCTCTGCTGGGCCACTACGCGGCGCTGGGGGAGAAAAAGGTCAACGCCCTGACCCTGCTGGTGAGTGTGCTGGACACCACCCTGGACACCCAGGTGGCGCTGTTCGTCGACGAGCAGACCCTGGAAGCGGCCAAGCGCCATTCCTACCAGGCGGGCGTGCTCGAAGGTCGCGACATGGCCAAGGTGTTTGCCTGGATGCGCCCCAACGACTTGATCTGGAACTACTGGGTCAATAACTACCTGCTGGGCAACGAGCCCCCGGTGTTCGACATCCTGTTCTGGAACAACGACACCACGCGCTTGCCGGCCGCCTTCCACGGCGACCTGATCGAGTTGTTCAAAAACAACCCGCTGGTGCGTGCCAATGCCCTGGAAGTGTGCGGCACCCCCATCGACCTCAAGCAAGTCACCGCCGATATCTACTCATTGGCCGGCACCAACGACCACATCACGCCGTGGCAATCCTGCTACAAGTCAGCGCAGTTGTTTGGTGGCAAGGTGGAGTTTGTACTGTCCAGCAGCGGGCACATCCAGAGCATCCTCAACCCGCCGGGCAACCCCAAGGCACGCTACCAGACCAGCGACAGCCTGGCGGGCAAACCGCTTGAGTGGCAGGAGAATGCGACCAAGCACACGGATTCGTGGTGGCTGCACTGGCAGGCGTGGCAGGCGGAGCGGGCGGGCAAATTGAAGAAAGCGCCTACCACATTAGGTAACAAAACGTACGCCGCAGCGGAAGCGGCGCCGGGGACTTATGTCCATGAACGATAACAACAGACATTTTTTTGATTGAAATGGGATCAACTGTGTGAGCGGGCGTGCTCCCACACTGGTCTCACTCCGGCTGCACCACTTCACAGGGCTTGAGCATGCCGCAACCGTTCATCTTCCGTACCATCGACCTGGATGGCCAGACCATCCGCACGGCGGTACGCCCGGGCAAGCCTCACTTGACGCCGTTGCTGATCTTCAACGGCATCGGCGCCAACCTTGAGCTGGTGTTTCCGTTCGTCCAGGCGCTGGACCCGGACCTTGAAGTGATCGCCTTCGATGTGCCCGGCGTGGGTGGTTCGTCGACACCGAACCGGCCATACCGCTTTCCCGGCCTGGCCAAGCTCACCGCTCGTATGCTCGATTACCTGGACTATGGCCAGGTGAATGCGGTGGGGGTGTCCTGGGGGGGCGCGTTGGCGCAGCAGTTTGCCTACGACTACCCGGAGCGTTGTAAAAAACTGATCCTCGCAGCCACGGCGGCGGGTGCGGTCATGGTGCCGGGCAAGCCCAAGGTGTTATGGCTGATGGCCAGCCCTCGCCGCTATATCCAACCGTCCCATGTGGTGCGGATCGCGCCGATGATTTACGGCGGCTCGTTCCGCCGCGATTCGAAACTGGCCGCCGAACACGCGAGCAAAGTGCGCTCGGCGGGCAAGTTGGGCTATTACTGGCAATTGTTCGCGGGGCTGGGCTGGACCAGCATTCATTGGCTGCACAAGATCCGCCAACCCACGCTGGTATTGGCGGGGGACGACGACCCACTGATCCCGCTGATCAATATGCGCATGCTCGCCTGGCGCATCCCCAACGCACAGCTGCACATCATCGATGACGGCCACCTGTTCCTGATCACCCGGGCCGAAGCCGTTGCACCGATCATCATGAAATTTCTCGAGGAGGAGCGCTTGCGGGCCGTGATTCACCCACGACCTGCGGTGTAGGGACCACACCGCCGCGCAACTTGCCGAGAACCGACTATGGTTCTGAATTGGCGTGCCTGTTGATGGCTTGACGAAGGAGTGTTGGCTCATGCGAGAAAGACCCGTGACGAACCCGGCGCCCACCCCTGCCGCGTTCATCAATGCGCAAAATGCGATTACCGGCCTGCGCGGTCGAGATTTGCTGTCGACCCTACGCAGCGTCGCCGCCCACGGTTTGCGCAACCCCCTGCACACTGCCCGCCACGCCTTGGCCCTGGGTGGCCAGTTGGGCCGCGTGCTGCTGGGTGAGACGGTGCATGCACCCAACCCCCACGATAGTCGCTTCACCGACCCCACCTGGGCCCTCAACCCGCTGTACCGCCGCAGCCTGCAAGCCTATTTGAGCTGGCAGAAACAAACGCGGCACTGGATCGATGACAGCTCAATGAGTGCCGATGATCGCGCCCGTGCCCATTTTGCCTTCGCCCTGCTCAATGATGCCGTATCCCCCTCCAATACCTTGCTCAACCCCTTGGCGATCAAGGAACTGCTCAACTCCGGCGGCAACAGCGTGGTACGCGGCGCCAGCAACCTGTTCGAGGATTTGCTGCACAACAACGGCCTGCCGCGCCAGGTCAGCAAGCACGCCTTCGAGGTGGGCAAGACGGTCGCGACGACGCCTGGCTCAGTGGTGTTTCGCAATGAGCTGCTGGAGCTGATCCAGTACAAGCCCATGAGCGAAAAACAGTACGCCAAGCCGCTGCTGATCGTGCCGCCGCAGATCAACAAGTACTACATCTTCGACCTGAGCCCGGCCAACAGCTTTGTGCAGTACGCCCTCAAAAACGGCCTGCAGACCTTCATGGTCAGCTGGCGCAACCCGGATGTGAGGCATCGCGAATGGGGCCTGTCCACCTACGTTGCGGCGCTGGAAGAAGCCCTCAATGTCTGCCGGGCCATCACCGGCGCCCGCGAGGTCAACCTCATGGGCGCCTGCGCTGGCGGCCTGACCATCGCCGCCCTGCAAGGCCACCTGCAAGCCAAGCGCCAACTGCGGCGGATCTCCAGCGCCAGTTACCTGGTGAGCTTGCTGGACAGCCAGATCGACAGCCCCGCCACGTTGTTCGTCGACGAACAAGCCCTGGAAGCCGCCAAGCGCCGTTCCTACCAGCAAGGCGTGCTGGATGGCCGCGACATGGCCAAGGTGTTCGCCTGGATGCGCCCCAATGACCTGATCTGGAACTACTGGATCAACAACTACCTGCTGGGCAAGGAGCCGCCGGCCTTCGACATCCTGTACTGGAACAACGACAACACGCGCCTGCCCGCCGCGCTGCATGGCGACCTGCTGGACTTCTTCAAGCACAACCCATTGAGCCACCCCGGCGGCCTGGAAGTCTGCGGTACGCCCATTGATTTGCAGAAGGTCAACGTGGACAGCTTCAGCGTGGCCGGGATCAACGACCACATCACGCCGTGGGACGCGGTGTATCGCTCCACCCAATTGCTGGGGGGCGAAAGGCGCTTCGTGCTGTCCAACAGCGGGCATATCCAGAGCATCCTCAACCCGCCGGGCAACCCCAAGGCCAACTATGTCGAGAACCTCAAGCTGAGCAGCGACCCACGGGCCTGGTACTACGATGCCAATCACGTCGAAGGCAGTTGGTGGCCGCAGTGGCTGGCGTGGGTGCAACAGCGCTCGGGCGTGCAACGCGAAACCCTTACCGCCCTGGGCAACCAGAACTACCCACCGATGGAAGCAGCACCAGGCACCTATGTGCGGGTGCGCTGAGCTCAACGATCCCATTAAGAAGACTGGATGAAGACGCGCGACCGTATCCTTGAATGTGCCCTGCAGTTGTTCAACCAGAAGGGCGAACCCAACGTGTCGACCATGGAGGTGGCCAATGAAATGGGGATCAGTCCCGGCAACCTCTACTATCACTTCCATGGCAAGGAGCCACTGGTACTGGGGCTGTTCGAGCGCTTCCAGAATGAACTGGCGCCCCTGCTCGACCCGCCAGCGGATGCGCAACTGGAAGCCCAGGATTACTGGCTGTTCCTGCACCTGATCGTCGAGCGCATGGCGCATTACCGGTTTTTGTTCCAGGACCTGTCAAACCTGGCAGGGCGCCTGCCGAAGCTGGCCAAGGGGATTCGCAACCTGCTGACCGCGCTCAAGCGCACGCTCGCCTCCTTGCTGGCGCGATTGAAAGCCGATGGGCAATTGGTCAGCGATACCCAGGCACTGGGGCAACTGGTGGAACAGATCACCCTGACCCTGCTGTTTTCCCTCGATTACCAGCGGATTCTCGACCGCGAAGGCGAGGTGCAGGTGGTGGTGTACCAGATCATGATGCTGGTAGCGCCGCATCTGTTACCGCCCGCGCGGCAGGCGACGGAGCGGTGGGCGCTGCGTTATCTGGACAACACTAATTGACGCTCGACGCCGGCGGGTAACGCCTACAGCGACCTCCCGTCACGACGCTCCAAACTGCCGGGTGAATTTGAACAGTTCGCTATCGCTCTTGATACCCAACTTTCGATAAGCCGATTGCTTGTGGGTGCTGATCGTACTTGCACTGCGTGAAAACTTTGCCGCAATTGAACTGACGGACATCCCGTCCAGAAAGCAGCGCAACACTTCCTGTTCCTTGGGCGTGAGGCAGGTAGTTGCTGGAGTTGAAGCACAGGGTTCCCTCTTCGCGCGCGTGTTCGCCATATCGCAAGTGGGCTGCATACCCTGAAGTGCCGACAGCATACAAGGCTGCAAATAAATACAGCCTTGGGCCACCATTCGTATTGCCGTGATTAACTCTGTCAACGTTTGGGTCTTGCCCAACACCCCCCAACATCCCGCCTTCAGCGCCAGTGAAACCGCTGCGGGCGTGTAGTGCGACGTCACGACGATAGGCTTGCACTGCGCGAAACGTCGGCCCAGGGTCTGGAGCAGGCCCAGGCCGTCGAGGTCGGACGGCCCCAGGCTGAAGTCCATGACGACGATATCCACCGGTCGCCGGGCCAGCGCCTCCAGCAATTCCCTGCCCGTGCCGAAAGAGCCGATGACTTCGAGGTCAGCCTCTTGTTCCAGCCCTAATTCGATCCCCTGTCTAACCATCTCATGATCATCAAGCAACATGAGGGTGTGCATATTGGAAGAAATAGGCATCCGTAAACCCGCACAGGTGAGTACCGCTCATCACAAGCATTCTCTATTCATTACGAGCTCGGTATATCCCAGCGGTACCCTGGATTCAACACAGGAAAAAAATTAGTCCTTATCTTTCAGTAGCGTCTTACAGACGCGTCCTACCCAGCCGGTCAATACAATTAATTTTAATCAAATAGACTCTTTTCAAATAATCACGAGGCAAATCTAGTGGCATTTCTATAGTGAGCCTTAACGTTCCGGCCCACATTAAGACCTCCGCCAACTGGCAACTTCAAACGGCGGGTCACGGACAATTCACTATCGGGACTACTATGAAATTCAACGCTCTCTCCGCCCTTGCGGCCGCTACCGCCTTGGCCGCCGCTGTATCGCACACCGCACACGCCGCCAATGACGGCACGATTAACTTCACCGGACTGGTCAACGATGTGACCTGCACCATTGAAGGCTCTGCGCCCGGCACAGGTGCGGTGGTCAAGGACGTCAACCTGGGTGGCGTCTCCGCTGCGCGCCTGGCGAACCCGGGTGACCGCGCCAACCTCACCGGCTTCACCATTCGCATCGGCGCGCCAGGCGAAGGCAGTTGCACCAACGGGCGTACCGCCATGGTTGCGTTCGACCCTACCAGCCCGGCCATTGACGTGGCGACCGGTCGCTTGAACATCGATGGCTACGATGACCCCTCCGACACCACCAACGCCAAGAACGTCCAGGTTGAAGTGACTAACCGCAACGGCTCGCCGATCAACGTCTACACCGAAAAATCGGAAGGTGTGGTGATCGCCGATAACCAGGCAATCATTCCCCTGGCTGCGCAGATGTACGCCAGCGGTGCCGCGACGGAAGGAGCAGTCAAGACGCGCGTCGGCTTTATGGTCGTGTACGCCGACTAAGGGGCATTCGGGCCTGCGCAAGCGGGCCGCACATGCAACGGACCTGCCGCATCCGGGCAGGTCCCACCCCTGATTAGAAGAGACTTGCGACACTATGAAGAGAATGGCCTGCCTCGCGCTTGCCACCTGTGCGCTGGGGTTGCTCTCGCTGCAAGCGACACCGGCCCGCGCAGGGGTGATCATTTACGGCACCCGCGTAATCTTTCCCGCCGAACAGCAAGAAGTCGTCGTACGCCTGGAAAATAAAGGCGACCGACCGGCGCTGGTGCAAACCTGGCTGGACACGGGCGAACTGGACTCGACACCGCAGACGGCACAAACGCCGTTTACCCTTTCGCCGCCGATCTTTCGCATTGAGCCTCATCAGCAACAGGCCTTGCGCCTGCGCTATGTCGGTGAACAGCTGCCCACTGACCACGAAAGCCTGTACTGGTTGAACGTGCTGGAGGTCCCACCACGCTCAGCCAATGCCGAGCAAAACAACCTGGAACTGGCATTCCGCACCCGCTTGCGTGTGTTCCTGCGCCCGCGTGCATTGCCCTACCCGGTAGGCAGCGCCCCGGCCAAACTGCAATGGCAGTTGGTGCCCCATGGCCAGGGTTACGCGCTGCAAGCGACCAACCCCACGCCGTACCATATTTCCGTCACGACGGTGGACTTGCTGAGCGACGGCAAACGGTTCAGCAAAGCGCCAAACAAGGAGGCCAACGATGGCCTGTTGATGCCGGCTGGCGCGGTGAAGCTGTTTGCGCTGCCGCAGCTGCGCGATCGCCCCAACGGCGTACCCAAGGTCGAATTCACCACCGTCAGCGACTACGGTGCCCGCGTGCGCCATTCGGCAATGCTTACCTCTTCGGCCGCGAGATGACCTTTCCCATGAACGCACTCTCACTGTCGCATCGATCGATCAAGTGCATGGCACTGGTCGCCGTGTTATCGGGTACAGCCTTGGCACACGCGAGCGTTGTCATCAACAACACCCGGATTATCTACCCGCAGAACGATAAGGAGGTGACGGTCCGGCTTGAAAGCAAAAACCAGGCACCGGTGCTGATCCAGGCCTGGCTGGACAGCGGTGACGAGCACTCCACGCCGGACCTGGCGGGCATTCCCTTCGTGGCTACGCCGCCCATCTTTCGCATGGAGCCTGGCAAACAACAGGTCGTGCGCCTTGCGTACACCGGCGAGCAGTTGCCGACGGAACAGGAAAGCCTGTTTTGGTTCAACCTGCTGGAAGTGCCCGCACAACCCCAGGGCGGCCAACAAGGCAATCAATTGCAGTTGGCTTTCCGCTCGCGCATCAAGCTGTTCTTCCGCCCACCCAACCTGCCTTACGGCGTCGAAGACGCGCCGGGCAAACTGCAGTGGCGTCGCGCAGCCAGCGAGCAAGGCCAAATCCTGGAGGTTTACAACCCCACGCCTTATCACGTGACCTTCGAGCAGATCGACGTGCTGGAGTCGCAGCAACGCCACGCCCGCAAGGCTGCCAAATCTGGCGCGCAAAACATGGTGGCCCCCGGTGCACGCAACCGCTTTGAACTGCCCGATCTCAAGGCGCCACCGGGCAGTGCGGCCACTGTCGAGTTCCAGACGCTCGACGACTTCGGGGTAAAGACTGCACACAGCGCCAAGGTCTCGTCATGACGGCCTAGAGACGCGACCTGCGCGGCACCCGGCCAACACCTTTGCAGGCAATGCCGGCTCCATCACTCACTTCAATGAACACGGTTGTTTGATGCCCGTTTACCCGGGCAGGGCTTCCCTATGCCCGGATTCAGACAGTGCCTATTTTGGGAATGGTAAACATGAGTTTGAACATGCGCGCCAGCGTAAGAATCCGGTCATTACCAGGCCATCGTTGGGTGCGAACGGCGCGTTGCCTGTTGCTGCTCAGTGGCGCCACTGCCATGACCGCCCACGGTGTCGAGAATGTCGAGTTCAACCCTGCCTTTTTTCCGAACGGTGCGAATGGCAACCAGGTTGATGTTTCCAGGTTCAGCCAAGGCAACGTCGTGCTGCCCGGCAGTTACCGTGTCGACGTCTACCTCAATGGCCAATGGATCGGGCGCGAGACCTTGTCCTTCGTGGCGGTCGAAGGCCGGGACTCGGCGCAAATGTGCCTTGAGCGTGAAGCACTGGTCAGGTTTGGCATCGACTTGGACGCACCGCTGAATCAACCTGCTGAAGTCGACCAGCCAGCCGCCGCGCCGTTTGCAGCGTGCGAAGACGTCGCGAGTTACCTGCCAGGCAGCCACAGCCAATTCGACCCTGGCGAAAACCGCCTGACGCTGCAGGTTCCACAGGTCTACCTGGCACGCCAGGCACGGGGATACGTGGACCCCAAACACTGGGACAGCGGAGTCGATGCCGCCTTTGTGCGCTACAACGCCAATACCTTTGCGGCACAGGCCAATGGTCGCTCCATCAACTCCCATTACCTGGGGGTGAACAGCGGCCTCAACCTGGGCGAGTGGCACTGGCGCCACAATGGTAGCTTCAGCCGCACCGCGATCGGTTCGGGATACCAAAGCAGCAGCACTTACGTACAGCGCGAACTGAGCCCACTGCGCTCACAGTTGGTGGTCGGCGAGATCTTTACCCCAGGTGAACTGTTCGACAGCGTGCGCCTGCGCGGCGCCAGCCTGTTCAGCGATGACCGGATGCTGCCGGATTCCCAGACCGGTTTTGCGCCCGTTGTACGGGGTATTGCCGAGACCAATGCCCGGGTGACTGTACGCCAACGCGGCGTACTGCTGGATGAAGTGTCTGTCGCCCCCGGCCCGTTTGTGCTCAACGACCTGTTTCCCACCGGCTATGGCGGCGACCTGACAGTCACGGTCACCGAGGCCGATGGTCGCCAACGAGAGTTCATTGTGCCGTTCGCCGCCAACGCCAACCTCCTGCGCGCGGGCTATAGCCGCTATGCCCTGAGTGTCGGCCAATTGGACGAGATTGGCCTGCGTCACCCTCCCACGTTGATGCAAGCGACCTACCAGCATGGCCTCAGCAACCTGCTGACCGGCTACACCGGCGCGGTAGTGGGCGAGGACTACCAGTCGCAGTTAGTGGGCGCGGCGTTCAATACCCCGTTGGGCGCGCTGTCGCTCGACCTGACCAATTCGAGCGCAAAGCTTTCCGGTCACGAAGCCCGTGAGGGACGAAGCGTCCAATTGCGCTACAGCAAGAACTTCACCGACACCGGCACTCACTTTGCCCTGGGTGCCTATCGTTACTCCACGGAGGGTTTCCTGAGCGTGGCCGACGCCGCACGGGTTCGCGGCCTCGCGATCGACGGGCTCAACCTGGACAACGTCTCGCGCCTGCGGGACCGGATGGACATCAGCCTCAACCAAAGCCTGGGCAACGGTTCGGTGTACCTGACGGGCTCCTCGCAAAACTACTGGAACCGCAAAAGCGGCAACCTGACCTTTACCACGGGTTACACCAGCAGTTGGAAGGGCCTGCACTACACCGTAAGCGCACAACGCACCAAGGACTTGCTGAGCGATCGGGTCGACAAACAAGTGGAGCTGTCCCTGAGCTTCCCGCTGGGCAGCGGTGCACGCGCGCCCACCCTGACCAGCGCAGCGTATCGCGGCAATCAAAGCAGTGGCGAGCGCGTGAACCTGGGCGGCAGCCTGGGTGAACGCAGCGAATTCACCTATGGGGTCGGCGGTACACGCACGCAAGGTAGCGGTAATGCCACGAGTGCCGACATGAAGTATCAGGCCAGCCACGGCGTGCTGTCTGCCGGCTATGGGCAGAGCAACTCGCACCGTGCGGCGTCCTTCGGCATGACCGGCGGTGTCGTCGTCCACGCCGGCGGCGTGACCTTCGCCCCAGAGCTGGGCGACACCCTGGGCATCGTCCAGGCATCGGATGCACAGGGGGCGCGGATCAACGGCAACCACGGCGCCCAAGTCGGCGGGAATGGTTATGCGATCGTGCCGCACCTCACACCGTATCGCCAGAACGTGGTCGAGTTGGACCCCAAGGACTTGTCGGTGGACGTCGAGCTCAAGACCGCCGCGCAGAACGTCGCGCCCCGCGCAGGCTCGGTGGTGAAACTGCACTTCGATACCGTCAGCGGCCAGGCCATCTTGATCACGGCATTGCGCGAGGACGGCGGTGCCCTGCCGTTCGGTTCGGATGTATTCGACGAAGACGGCGCCAGCGTCGGCATTGTCGGACAGGGCGGCAAAGCCTTTGTACGCGTCGCCCGCACGCAGGGACGATTAACCGTCAAGTGGGGGGCGGATGCCAGCGCCTCCTGCCGGCTGCAATACGGCCTGGATTCGCAGTCGCTGGCTGATGGCAGCCCGCGTTTGCGCCACTTGGACGCAGGCACGTGCGTAACCCCTACGAGCGGTTGATGTGACACAGGCGCGCCACGCGCCTGCTGTCGCCCTATTTCTTATTGCAGGAATAAAGATGAAACAGTCCACCACACTTCTTTCGGCACTGCTCGTGCTGAGCCTGCCGGGCACTGTTCAAGCGGCGTGCGACAGTTACATGAACTCTACCCATGAGCTCAGGCTGCCCGCCACGATCACCGTACCCGACAGCCTTCCCGTGGGCGCTGAGATCACCCGCACCGCCTTCAGCGGCGTTGTACCCGGACGCTTCATGAATTGCGCCACCAGTACCCTGGTCTCGATTTACGGGCGTTACAACGGGATGCAGACACCGACGCCCCCCTACGCCTGGCGCACCGAAGCACCAGGCGTAGGCATCCTTATCACGATCACCGATGCCCGCCCATCGACCAGCCTCTATGCGTTCACAAGCGGTGAAACCGTACTGCCTGTCGGAAGGCATCCCATCTTCACGAATGCAGAAGCGAGGTTCATCAAAATCGGGCCGGTCACGGACGGGGTAGTGCCTGCCGGCACCATCTGGAGCCACAGCATGCGCAATATCGGCCCACCCGCAGGCATCTTCCGGCTGAACATCAACAACGCCATACGCTTCGTCAGGCCCGCCGCCACGTGCAACCTGGCGACCGGCGACGTCAACCGCACCCTCACACTGCCCCCCATACAAGCCAGCGCGCTAAGAGACTCGGTGTACGCGGGCGAACACCATTTCGAGCTGACCGCCAATTGCAGCGATGCCTCCAACGTCACCTTTCAATTCACCGGTGCCCCCGCGCCCGGCAATGACCTGCTCTTTGCCAATACCGGCACTGCCGGCGGCATAGCGCTGTGGCTGTATTCACGCATCAATGGCATTGGCCAGACCATTACCCCCGGTGGCAACGGCAACACACGCACGCTGGTTGTATCCGGCAATCGTGCGGTATTGCCCCTCGGTGCCGCCTATCACAGGAACGGCACGGTCAGCCAAGGCACGCTGGCCAGCACCGCCACTGTCAACATCACCTACAACTGAAAAAAACAAGGACTGACTGATGAACATCCGACCTCTTACCCTTCTTCTGGCCATCACCGCGGGCCTGGCTGGTAACGCCGCGCAGGCCGCCACCACGGGCACCTTGCGCTTTGTTGGCCAGGTCAACGCCGGCACGTGCAACCTGGCCGCCGGTGACGCGAACCGTAGCGTGACACTGCCGCCGGTCAAGGTTTCCGACTTCGACTCAGCCGTCGCGGCGGGAGGGCTCGACTTCGACATTTCCGCCGATTGCGAGTCGGATATTCGTAACGTGATTTTCCTGTTCACGGGTACGCCCGCGGTGGGCAACGGCGCGATGTTCAGCAACACGGGGACCTCTGCGGGAACGGGCCTCTGGCTGTCGCACCGTGGCATTGCAGACATCCCCGCAAACGGTACTGTCGCCCAACGCAGCCGTACGATCGCGACCAGCAGCAACAAGGCCGTGATGCCGCTCAGGGCAACGTACTTCAAGACCGGTGCAACCGTCACAGCCGGCACCCTGGCCAGCGCCGTTACCGTTTCGATCACTTACAACTGACAGGGCCTGAGGCAGCAGCCAGGCGGCGCGCAGGCAAAAAAAATGCCCGACCTTTGCAGGCCGGG
This sequence comes from Pseudomonas sp. MYb13, assembly GCF_002980075.1. Taxonomy (NCBI): domain Bacteria; kingdom Pseudomonadati; phylum Pseudomonadota; class Gammaproteobacteria; order Pseudomonadales; family Pseudomonadaceae; genus Pseudomonas; species Pseudomonas sp. MYb13. The sequence continues at coordinate 335,682 of NZ_PCQI01000005.1, forward strand.
CATTTTCTCAGGTCCTGGACAATCAGGACTGACTGGATGGCGTCGGGGTTGCCGGCGTTACAGTCGGGTTCACGGCAGCTGGAGTCGGTGCGGATACCGAGTTGGCTGTCGAGGTGGTTGGCGCCGCAGCAGTAGCAGGCTTTGCCGCAGCGGCAGGCTTGGCTGCTGCTGGTTTTTTCGCCACTGCGGGTTTCTTCGCGGCGGCTGGTTTTGCCGCAGGCTTGGCAGCGGCCGGCTTGGCTGCAGGTTTCGCAGCCGCCGGTTTGGCAGCGGGTTTGGCGGCGGCGGTTTTGGCCGCTGGTTTGGCGGCGGGTTTAGCGGCGGCCTTGGCTGCAGGTTTAGCAGCAGGCTTGGCAGCAGCTTTAGCGGCTACAGGTTTGGCAGCCGGCTTGGCGGCGGGTTTGGCCGCTGCCGTTTTAGCGGCCGGCTTGGCGGCGGGTTTGGCAGCCGCTTTGGCGGGCGCCTTGGCCGCAGGTTTGGCAGCCGGCTTGGCGGCAGCTTTTACCAGAGGCTTGGCGGCAGTTTTTGCAGCAGGTTTGGCCGCTGCGGTTTTAGCGGCTGGCTTGGCAGCAGGTTTGGCCGCTGCGGTTTTCGCCGGAGCCACTTTTGCGCCGGTGAGTTTTTCAATTTGCTTGGTCAGGGTATCGACCTTGCTGTGCAGCGTTTTCAGCTCGGCCTTGCTCGGCACGCCCAGTCGCGAAATGGCACTGTTAAGGCGCTTGTCGAACGTCTCTTCCAACTTGCCCCACGTGTCAGAAATACTCGACTTGGCGGAACCGGCAGTTGCCTTGGCCGCTTCAACTTTTTTACCCACGGTGGTTTTGGTCAACTTCTCGGCCTTCTCGCCGTCCTTGACCAAAGTCTCGAAGTACTTGCCGCCGTCACTGCTAACCTTCGAGTACACGCCTAAACCAGCAAGCCAGATCTTACGGGAATATTTTTCAACTTCCCCGACCCACGAGCTGCCTTCTTTCTGAGTAGTCTTTTTAACAGCCATCCCGATGTCTCCTTAGTGTTTACGCGCGACACGTTCTAGCAATGTCGTCAGCTCTTCGAGCTTAGCAGAGAGTGTCTCAACGTCATGTTTAGACGCAATGCCGATTCGATTCAAGGCACTGGCAACACGAGTATCAAAAGCTTTTTCAACTTTATCCAGCTGAACTTCTACCAGGCCTTTGACAGAGGAGACATTACTCTTGACTTGATCAATCTGACTGTTGGCGGCCTCAAGTTGTTCAACTGCAACTTTTTTGCCTTTACTTTCAACATGTTGACCAGTCTTAACCAGCTCTTTGAAGTAATCGCTGCCCTCGCTTCCAACCTTGGCGTAGGCACCCAGTCCTGCCAGCCAGATCTTGCGGGCGTAGGATTTAACGTCGCTCAAGGTCGTGGTCTGGGCGTCGATTTTTTTCTTCAGGATAACTTTAGCCATGGTGCACCTCACACAGAATAGGGGGGAGGAACGGCCCACAGGAGTTGAGGGCTTGGGCACAAAGTAGGCTGGAAAATTAGAATCGGCACCCTAAGAACACTTGGATCAGGCCAATGCCTTATCCAGGGCTTTTTCGATTTCGGACTTGATGGTGCCACTCATGGCCGACATCAACAGCCCCAGTTCCACATCAATGCGCAGCGAATCATCGGCGACGACGACCGTGCCTTTAACCCCCGAACGCTTGAGGTTCAAGGTATCACCGGACCACGACGGCTCCAGGCCATATTGCTCCTTGAGTTTGTGCGCCAACTTGTCGGCCTTTGCGCGTGCCCCTTCTTTACCCAGGGAATGTGCACGCTCAACGGTTATACGGGCCATTGCAATGACTCCTCTTTATACGGATGTGAATACCTTCGATGCGGCAAAAGGTCTCGGTGACCACCCATCTTACCTTCAGCCTTGCCAAGACAAAGCAAGCCTTGGGGATTATCATGTCCCGCATTCTCTTTTGGTGACAGCGATATGACTGATCAGCGCAAAGGCAGCGATGCCGAACCCACCACTCACTTCGGCTTCAAGAACGTCCCGGAAAGCCAGAAAGCGGAAAAAGTCGCTGAGGTGTTCCATTCCGTAGCGGCCAAGTACGACCTGATGAACGACGTGCTCTCGGGCGGCATGCACCGCCTGTGGAAGCGGTTCACCATCGAGCTGTCGGGTGTTCGCACCGGCAACCGCGTACTCGATATCGCCGGCGGCACGGGCGACCTGGCAGCCAAGTTCTCCAAGCTTGTCGGCCCGACCGGCCAGGTGGTCCTCGCGGACATCAACGGTTCGATGCTCAAGGTCGGCCGTGACCGCCTGCTCGACAAAGGCGTGGCCGGCAACATCGAGTTCGTGCAGGCCGACGCTGAAAAGCTGCCGTTTCCCGACAACCACTTCGACTGCGTGACCATCGCCTTCGGCCTGCGCAACGTGACCCACAAGGAAGACGCGATCCGCTCGATGCTGCGCGTCCTCAAGCCGGGTGGCCGCTTGTTGGTGCTGGAGTTCTCCAAGCCGACCAACGCGCTGATGTCCAAGGTCTACGACACTTACTCCTTCGCGTTCATGCCATTGATGGGCAAGCTGATCACCAATGACGCCGAGAGCTACCGCTACCTGGCCGAGTCGATCCGCATGCACCCCGACCAGGAAACCCTGAAGTCAATGATGGTAGAAGCCGGTTTCGACCGCGTGACCTACCACAACATGACCTCGGGCATCGTCGCCCTGCACCGCGGCATCAAGCCCTGATGTTGCTCAAAGGTCTTCTCGCCAGCGTTGAACACGGCCTCAACCGTGTATTGCGCCTGGACAGCACAGCCCTGGCGCGGCTGGCGCACCTCAACGGCAAGATCATTGCCGTCGACTGCCGCAGCCCCGCCTTGCAGCTGTTTATCCTGCCCAGCGATGAAGGCCTGCTGCTCGCGGGCGACTGGGCCGCTGAAGCCGACTGCACCCTGCGTGCGCCGGCTTCGAGCCTGTTGCACCTGGCCCTGAGCCGCAACAAGACTGCCATCCTGCACGGTGCCGAAGTGGAACTGGAAGGCGACAGTTCGGTGCTGATGGACCTGGCCGCCGTGCTGCAAGACCTGGAACTGGACTGGGAATACGAGCTGTCCCGTTGGGTCGGCCCGGTGGCCACCCAGTTGATCAGCGGGCACCTGCGCAGCCGCTCGCGCTGGTACCAGCAGGGGTTCGCCAGCCTCAACCAGAACCTCGCCGAATACCTGAGCGAAGAATCGCGCACCCTGGTCGGGCAGCGGGAAGCGCAAGCGCGCTTTCGTGAACTCGACAAGGCCAAAATCGACCTGGAACGCCTCGAGGCACGCTTCGAGCGCCTGAGCCGTTCCCTTGATCCAAGCGATAACGCATGAAGCTGCTCGCCGTCCGCCGTCTGTTTCGTATCCAGCGCGTCGTAATCCGCTACCGTCTCGATGACCTGCTGTTCGCCCTGCCCCTGCCTTGGTTCCTGCTCGCGGTACGTTACGTACTGCCGTGGCGCTGGTTCCCGCGCAAACAGCTGGCGTTGAGCCGTGGCGCGCGCCTGCGCCTGGCGCTGCAGGACCTGGGGCCGATCTTCATCAAGTTCGGGCAGATCCTCTCGACACGCCGCGACCTGCTGCCCGAGGACATCGCCGATGAGCTGATGCTGCTGCAGGATCGCGTGCCACCGTTCGATTCCCAGCAGTCGATGAAGCTCATTGAAGAACAGCTGGGCAAGAAGATCAGCGAAGTATTCAGCCGCTTCGACGTCGACCCGCTGGCCTCGGCATCGGTCGCACAGGTGCACGCGGCGCAGCTCAAGACTGGCGAAGAAGTGGTGGTGAAGGTGATCCGCCCCGGCCTCAAGCCGATCATCGGCCAGGACCTGGCATGGCTGTTCATCCTCGCCCGCGCCGCCGAGCGATTTTCTGCCGATGCACGGTTGCTGCACCCGGTGGACGTAGTGGCCGACTACGAAAAAACCATCTACGACGAACTCGACCTGCTGCGCGAAGCAGCGAATGCCAGCCAGCTCAAGCGCAACTTCGAAGGCTCGCCACTGCTGTACGTGCCGCAAGTGTATTGGGACTGGTGCCGTCCGAAAGTACTGGTGATGGAGCGCATCTACGGCGTGCAGGTCACCGACCTCGCGACCCTGGCCGACCAGCGCACCGACATGAAGATGCTCGCCGAGCGCGGTGTGGAGATCTTCTTTACCCAGGTATTTCGCGACAGTTTCTTCCACGCCGACATGCACCCGGGCAACATTTTCGTCAGCACCGTCAACCCGTGGAGCCCGCAGTACATCGCGATCGACTGCGGCATCGTCGGCAGCCTGACGCCGGAAGACCAGGACTACCTGGCGCGCAACCTGTTCGCCTTCTTCAAGCGCGACTACCGCCGCGTGGCGCAGTTGCACATCGATTCGGGCTGGGTGCCGGCGGAAACCAAGCTCAATGAATTCGAAGCGGCGATCCGCACCGTGTGCGAGCCGATCTTCGAAAAACCGTTAAAAGATATTTCCTTTGGCCAGGTGCTGATGCGCCTGTTCCAGACCGCGCGGCGGTTCAACATGGAAGTGCAGCCGCAGTTGGTATTGCTGCAAAAAACCTTGCTCAACATCGAAGGCCTGGGCCGTCAGCTGTACCCGGACCTCGACCTGTGGAACACCGCGCAGCCGTTCCTGGAACGCTGGATGCGCGAGCGGATGAGCCCGAAAACCGTGCTGGGCAACCTGCATAGCCAGATGGAACAACTGCCGCACCTGGCCAACATGACCCGAGACCTGTTGGAGCGCATGTCCCAGCCCCACGCCAAGGACCCGGCGCCGCCTTGGAAAAAGCCCAAAGACGACTGGTTCCTGCGCCTGCTGGGTGCTGCTCACCTGGTCGGAGGGGTGATGCTGGCCATCGGTGGCCCGCTGAACCAACTGGGCCACTGGCCGGCCGGTATCATGGTCGCCGTGGGTGTTTATCTGATCGTGCGTCGATAGCCAATCCGGTTATACACTGTCGCAAATTGCCGGAGCCGAACATGAAAGACTGGCTGGACGAGATCAAGTGGGACAGTGACGGCCTGGTGCCGGCCATTGCCCAGGACTACAAGACCGGGCGCGTGTTGATGATGGCCTGGATGAACCGCGAGGCCCTGAGCCTCACCGCCACTGAGCAGCGCGCCATCTACTGGTCACGCTCGCGTGGCAAACTGTGGCGCAAGGGCGAAGAGTCCGGGCACGTGCAGACCCTGCACGAGATGCGCATCGACTGCGACGCCGACGTGGTGATCCTCAAGGTCGAGCAGATCGGCGACATCGCTTGCCACACCGGCCGACACAGCTGCTTCTATCGCGTATTCGAGAATGGCGAATGGAAGGTTGTGGAACCGGTGCTCAAAGACCCGCACGCCATCTACTCGGCAGGACACTAGACATGAGCGATACCCTCAACCGCGTGGCACAGGTGCTCGAAGACCGCAAAGGCGCGGACGCCGACAGCTCCTATGTCGCCAGCCTGTACCACAAGGGCTTGAACAAGATCCTGGAAAAACTCGGCGAAGAATCCGTCGAGACCATCATCGCCGCCAAGGACGCGCAAATCAGCGGCGACTGCAGCGATGTCATCTACGAAACCGCCGACCTATGGTTCCATAGCCTGGTCATGCTCGCCCAACTGGGGCAGCATCCGCAGGCAGTGCTGGATGAACTGGACCGTCGCTTCGGCTTGTCAGGGCATGCCGAGAAGGCCTCGCGCCCGTCCGCCTGAATAACTAAGACTAGAGGATTTGCAGCATGGGCATTTTTGACTGGAAACACTGGATCGTCATTCTGGTGGTGGTGGTACTGGTGTTCGGCACCAAGAAACTCAAGAACCTGGGCACTGACGTGGGCGAATCGATCAAGGGCTTCCGCAAAGCCATGAACGACGATGAAAAACCCGCCGAACCTGCCGCCAACCCGGTACCGCCGGCGCAGCCTGTGCACCCCCAGGCCACCCAGCCGATCACCGAGCGTCGTACCTTCGACGTACAGGCTGAGAAAGTCGAAGAGCCGACCCGCAAAGACTCGTGAGCACTGACTAATGTTTGGTATCAGCTTCTCTGAACTGCTCCTCGTCGGCCTTGTGGCCCTGCTGGTACTGGGGCCGGAACGCCTGCCCGGTGCCGCGCGCACGGCCGGCCTATGGATCGGGCGCCTGAAACGCAGTTTCAACGCCATCAAACAGGAAGTTGAACGGGAAATCGGTGCCGACGAGATCCGCCGGCAACTGCACAACGAACACATTCTGTCGTTGGAGCAGGAAGCACGGAAGATCCTGTCGCCCGTGCAGGAGCCCGCCAAGCCGGCGGCGCCTGTGGCCGTGCCTGGCGCGACTGAAGCAGCACCCGTGGCACCAACCGCGCCAACCGAGCCTGCGCCGACGCCTGCCGCGTCGCCCGCGCCCCATGACCCTACATTGCCGCCGCGAGCCCCATGAGCGCTGATAAACCGGAAAACGACCAGCATATGCCACTGGTCTCGCACCTCACCGAGCTGCGTACCCGCCTGCTGCGTTGCGTAGCGGCCATCTTCATCATCTTTGCCGGGTTGTTTGCCTTCACCCAGCAGATCTATACGTTCGTCTCGACGCCACTGCGCCAGTATCTGCCAGCGGGCGCGACGATGATCGCCACCGATGTGTCATCGCCCTTCCTCACGCCGTTGAAGCTGACCATGATGGTCTCGCTGTTCCTGGCGATCCCGGTGATCCTGCACCAGATATGGGGCTTTATCGCACCGGGCCTGTACAAGCATGAGAAGCGCATCGCCGTGCCGTTGCTGGTGTCGAGCATCCTGCTGTTCTACACCGGCATGGCGTTCGCCTACTTCCTGGTGTTCCCGCTGATCTTCAAGTTCTTCGCCGCCGCCACCCCGGCCGGGGTGGAAATGATGACAGACATCACCAGCTACCTCGACTTCGTGATGACGCTGTTCTTCGCCTTTGGCGTTGCCTTCGAGATCCCGGTGGCCGTGGTACTGCTGGTATGGATCGGCGTGGTCGACGTGAAGTACCTGAAGAAGATCCGTCCGTACGTGATCATCGGCTGCTTCGTGGTCGGCATGATCCTCACGCCGCCGGACATCTTCTCCCAGACATTGCTGGCTGTGCCGATGTGGATGCTGTTCGAGATTGGCATCCTGTTCAGCGGCTTGATCAGCAAGCGCGGCGAACACCCGGATGACCAGCCCGACGACGACCAGCCGCCAGCGACCCAGCCGTGAACCTGCTGCTGCTGGAAGAGGCCGACTTTATCGCGGCCGACCGCGTGGTGCTGCGCGATAGGCGCCTGGTGCACATGCAGGAAGTCCACCGCGCGGCCGTCGGCGACAGCCTGCGCGTCGGCCGCATCGGCGGGTTGATGGGCAATGCGCAACTCGTGCGCCTGGAAGCCCGTGAAGCCGAACTGCAGGTGAGTTTCGACCAGCCCCCGCCCGCCAAGCTGCCGCTGACGCTGCTGCTGGCCCTGCCGCGCCCGAAAATGCTGCGTCGGGTGCTGCAGACTGTGGCCGCCATGGGTGTGCCCAAGGTCGTACTGGTCAACAGCTACCGGGTCGAAAAGAGCTTCTGGCAAACCCCGTTCCTGGAGCCCGAGGCGATTCGCGAGCAACTGATCCTCGGCCTTGAACAAGCGCGGGACACGGTTCTGCCCGAGATCGTCATCGAAAAACGCTTCAAACCGTTCGTCGAAGACCGCCTGCCGGCCATGACCGAAGGCACCCTGGGCCTGGTCGGCCACCCGGGCGATTACCCCGCGTGCCCACGTGGGCTGGAGGAGCCAGTGACACTGGCAATCGGCCCGGAAGGCGGCTGGATCCCCTACGAAGTCGACCTGCTGGCCAAAGCCGGATTACAGCCCGTGCAGCTCGGTGCACGCATCCTGCGCGTCGAAACCGCCGTCACCGCCCTGCTCGCGAGACTGTTCTAACACCACCTCCCCTGCAGGAGCCGGCGTTAAGCACAGGTATCTACACAACGCTGTCACCCCCTAACCACGATGCGAAGCGAGCCGCTCTTGCTCTTGATCCTGATCTCAGGCGCCCCATCAAACACGCTGGCCGGAATTCGACAGGGATTTGGGGGGTAAACCGGCAGGGATGCCGGTTTAGCCGCCCCGCGCCATGGAGGGCGCGTGGCGGCGGCCCCCCAAATCACTGTCGGATTACGGGCACACCGAGCCTAGGCGAGGTGCCGAGTGTTGGGGC